>NZ_CP006720.1:0-600000 GCF_000565195.1 Spiroplasma mirum ATCC 29335
TTATTTCAATTAACAATATTAATCATTTGTTGAACTGTATGATGACTTAGATAGGGGATTTTGTATAAAGATCAAAAAATGTTTCTTCTAATTCATCTTTACCACTCCATTTAACTTTGGGGGAATAACATCGCTATCTTTGACTAAATTTAATTGTTGCTGAATTTTGTTGAATTACCACTGGTAAAGCACTTCAATTTACAAGATTATAGTTATATTGTAAAAATTCATTTTGCATATTAACATCATTAATTGAAAAACCTTTTTTAATTTTCATTTTAATTCTTTTTACCAAGTAAAAACTAAATTTAACAAAAAAATCTTCTATTTTTAGACATTTTTATATATCAAAATTATTAATGTCATCTTTTATCCACCACATTTTTTAAAATTAATTACATCAACAATATCAAAAAATAATTAGTTTTCCACAATTGTTATAAACATATACTAAATATGTTAATATTGTTAATAAGAATATAAATAGCCAATAATTATTGAAATTATCATATTTTTAAATTATTAACTACCTGTGGAAAACTTTGAAATTAAAGAGATGATTAAAAAAAAGACTATGACTTTTCCACATATTTATTTATAATAACTATTGGAATAAATAATTGGAGTGAATTAGAAACAATGAATACAAAAGAGTTATGAAACAATGTCAAAGAGATTTTATCACGTGATGAATCAATTCCCCCTGAAATATATAACTACTATATTAGTGATACCCAAATTTATACTGTTTCGGATAATAATTGTTTAATTACAACAAAATCAGAAATTGCAATTGGTGTTTTTGAAGCAGGTCTTAATGAAAAAATCAAACAAATTCTAAAAAAATTAACCGGGATTGAATATAACATTTCTTTTGAACTAGAAAAAAATATTAATAAGATCCCAACGACTAATAACAATATTGATACTTTAATTGGTTCTGATGATAATTCTTATTATGATTATTATACTTTTGAAAACTTTGTGAAAGGTGATTCTAACCGTGAAGCCTTGCAAGCCGCGTTAGCTGTTGCGGTTGACCTGGGAAAAAAATGAAATCCTTTATTTATCTATGGTGATTCCGGTTTAGGAAAAACCCATTTATTACATGCAATTAAAAATAAAGTTGATGAAATTTATCCCGGAACACAAAAAGTAAAATATTTAAAAGCGGATGAATTTGGAAAAATGGCAATGGATATTTTAAACCAGGGTCATGAAGTTATTGAAGCTTTTAAAACTTCTTATGATAAATTTGATTGTTTATTAATTGATGATATTCAATTACTAGCCAAACGAAATAAAACTAATGAGTTATTCTTCTATATTTTTAACTCTTTTATTGAAAAAAACAAACAAATTGTTATTACTTCTGATAAATATCCCGATGATCTTGGTGGTTTTGAAGCACGGATTATCTCTCGTTTTTCTTATGGGTTAAGTATTGGTTTGGATTTTCCCGACTTTGAAACAGCTATTAAAATTCTTGAACAAAAATTAAAACAACAAAATAACTTAGCTTTATTTTCAGAAGAATCACTAGAATTTATTGCTTTAAACTTTAATAGTGATGTTCGAAAATTAGAAGGAGCAATTAAACGGTTATTGTTTTTAGCTATCATGAACAAAAAACCAGAAGAAATTATTACCTTAAAAGATGTTGAAAAAGCATTCAAAAATGCCCCACTCCAAAATAATGAAAAAATAACTCCAAAAAAAATTAAACAAATTGTTGCTGATCATTATAATATAACAGTTAAAGCAATGATGAGTAAATCACGAATTAGTAATGTTATGCAAGCACGCCAATTAGCGATGTATTTTTGTCGGACAATTCTGGATGAACCCTATACCAGAATTGGGATCGAATTTGGTGGGAAAGATCATACTACGGTTATGAACAGTGTTAAAAAAGTTGAAAAACAAATTGCAACAAATAAAGAATTCAAACAACTTGTAAATTCTATTCGTAAGAAGATTGAAAGTAAATAACATTGTTTTCCACTCAATAATTTAATATTTAATAAGACAAAAATTAAAAGATATTATCATTTTTCCACAATATCAACACTATAATAATAATAAATTAAAGAATAATTTATAACAAAAGTGTATAATATTCTTATAAGATATAAATATGAAATTATGAGGTGCAATATATGATTATAAATATCAAAAGAGAAAAAATATTAGAAGAATTACTAAAAGTAAGTAGAATTATTTCACAAAGGACTTTAATCCCATCATTACTAGGAATCTTAATTGAAGTAAAAAAAGATAAAATTACTTTTATTACATCAGATGGTGATACTTCCATTAAATCAGAAATCCCAGTGGGCAAGGATTTAGTAATTAAATCAATAGGTGGCATTTTAATTAAAAATAAATTTATCATCGAAGTTATCCGCAAAATTGAAGATGAATTTATTACCTTAGAAGCAATTGAAGGTAGTTTAGTTAAAATTAAAGCTAATAATTTTGATTCAATATTAAATACCCTAAATGCTTCAGATTACCCTCATATATCATTTGAAACAGAAGGAAAAGAAATTACCTTTAATAATAACCTTTTAAAAGAAATTATTTCACAAACTTCTTTTGCCATTGGGGAAAGAGAAAAACGAATTGTGTTCAATGGTTTAAACATTCGAACTGATAAAGCAAATAATTTATTAGTAATTACGGCAACTGATTCGTTTCGTTTAGCATGCAAAAAAATTAATTATATTAGTGAAAATGATTTTGATGTTATTATTCCAGGAAAATTTATTAATGAGATTGGTAAACTTTTAACTGAAAATGATGATATTAAAATGAAGATTAGTGATAAATCTGTATGTATTATTTTAAATAATACAATAATACAATCAAAAATCATTGAGGGAAAATATCCTGACACAACCAAAGTAATTCCTGAGAATTTTGTTAGTTTATTGACATTAAATAATCGTGATTTAATTAAAATAATTGAAAGAGCTAGTGTATTATCAAATGAGTCCATGACCACAATTGTGACCTTAAAAATCAAAGACAATAAGGTATTTATTACTTCTTTTACCCAAGAAATTGGTAATTCCGAAGAAGAAATTAAAGATTTTCATTTAAGTGGAACTAACCAAACCATTACTTTTAATTCAAAATACATCTTAGATGCTTTAAAATCATTTAAAACAAAAGAAGTAACAATTAAAATGATTGATGAAACAAAGCCTTTAATTATTGTCGCAGATGAAGAACCAAGTTTACAACAATTAGTATTACCAATTCGTTCATATTAATAATTTATAAATTGTTTATAAGTTATTTTTTTATTTTTTACGATTTTTTTTGTATAATTTAGATACTAATTTTTGATAATAAAAAAAAATAATATTGCAGAAATTAATTAGATAATTCACACCTAATTTCTCTTAAAAATGGTAAAATATGACTGTATTGGAAATGAGGTTCTTTGTATTATGAATAATAACTATGATTCAGGTTCAATCCAAGTTTTAGAGGGATTAGAAGCAGTTAGAAAACGTCCAGGAATGTATATTGGTTCAACTAATATTAGAGGGTTACACCATTTAGTATGAGAAATTGTTGATAATTCAATTGATGAAGTTTTAGCTGATTATTGTGATCAAATTGATATTGTAATAAATAAAGATAATTCAATTACAATTAAAGATAATGGGAGAGGAATCCCTGTTGATATTCATAAAAAAACCAAAGTTTCAGCCTTAGAAACTGTTTTTACTGTTTTACATGCTGGGGGAAAATTTGATTCAAATACTTATAAGATTTCTGGTGGTCTGCATGGGGTGGGAGCCAGTGTTGTTAATGCTTTAAGTAAATATTTAAAAGTAGAGGTTTATAAAGATAATAAAAGTTATTTAATTGAATTTCATCATGGGGGAAAGATTTTAACACCCCTAAAAGAAATTGGAACAACTGAGTTAAGAGGGACAACAATTACTTTCCAACCAGATAAAACTATTTTTAAAGAAACAACAATTTTTAGTTTTTCAATTATTGAAGCAAGAATTAAACAATTAGCTTTTTTAAATAAAGGTTTAAAAATTTCATTAACTGATCTGCGAGAAGATGAAGTTAATAAGGTAACCTATCAATTTGATAATGGTATTAAAGATTATGTGGGAGAATTAAATAAAACAATTGGGTTACCGGTTAATGATATTTTTTATGTTGAAGGTAGTGAGGATAATATTCAAGTAGAATTTGGTCTGCAATATAATGATAGTTACTCTGATAATATTTTTTCATTTTGTAATAATATTAATACCCATGAAGGGGGAACCCATGAGGAAGGGATTAAGTTAGCAATCCAAAGGGAAATTAATAATTATGTTAAGAATTTAAATAAAAATAATAATAATAATAAAAATAATGATGACAAGTTTAATTGGGATGATTTAAAAGAAGGCTTAGCATGTATTATTTCTGTTCGAATTCCGGACCCCCAATTTGAAGGACAAACAAAAACGAAGTTATCAAATACGGAAGTTCGTAAAATTGTTTCAAATATTGTGGGGAAAGGATTAAATAGTTATTTATTAGAAAACCCCGATGATGCCAAAAAAATTATTGAAAAAATTAATTTATCACTCAAAGCACGAATTGCAGCGCAACGAGCAAAAGAAAATACACGACGAAAAACGGTTATGGATAGTTTTTCGTTACCAGGTAAATTATCAGATTGTGAAACAAAAGATGCTAATATTGCTGAATTATATATTGTTGAAGGGAACTCTGCGGGTGGAAGTGCCAAGGCAGGACGTGATCGGAAATTTCAAGCAATCTTACCATTACGCGGAAAAGTTTTAAATGTTGAAAAAGCTAAACAAATTAAAGTATTTGAAAATAATGAAATTATTTCAATTATCACTGCTTTAGGAGCGGGAATTAAAGATAATTTTAATTCAAAAAAATTACGTTATCGTAAAATTGTTATTATGACTGATGCTGATGTTGATGGGTCCCATATTAGAATTTTATTATTAACTTTCTTCTATCGTTATATGAAAGGTTTAATTGAAGAAGGTTGTGTTTATATTGCCCAACCACCATTGTATAAAATTCAACATGGTAATAAGGTTCAATATGCTTATTCAGATAGCGAATTAGAAGAAATCAAAGCAGGATGAAAAGAAGATAATATTAATAATTTTAACATTCAACGGTATAAAGGATTAGGAGAAATGAATTCTGATCAATTATGGGATACCACAATGAATCCTGAAAATCGCTTATTATTAAAAGTTTCTGTTAATAATGCAATTGAAGCAAATGCAATATGTAATGAACTAATGGGTGACAATGTGGAACCACGTAAAAAATTTATTAAGGAAAATGCTAAATATGTGAAGAATTTAGATATTTAATTAAGAGGAGATTAATAAATGAGTGCAGAAGATAATAAAAATTATGATGGTGAGATTAAAGTAATTGATATTGCTGATGAAATGAAAACTAGTTTTTTAGATTATGCAATGTCTGTCATTGTTTCACGTGCAATTCCTGATGTTCGTGATGGATTAAAACCAGTTCATCGTCGCATTCTTTATGCCATGTGGGATTTAAATATGACCCACGATAAACAACATAAAAAATCAGCGCGAATTGTAGGGGAAGTTATTGGTAAATACCACCCCCATGGTGATACTTCTGTTTATGAAGCAATGGTTAGAATGGCCCAGGACTTTTCTTATCGTTACCCTTTAATTGATGGACATGGTAATTTTGGATCATTAGATGGTGATGAACCAGCGGCGATGCGTTATACAGAAGCACGGATGAGTAAAATTGCCGGGGAGTTAATTAAAGATATTGAAAAAGAAACTGTTGATTTCAATGATAACTATGATGGTAGTGAAAGAGAACCTTCTTATTTAACAGGATATTTTCCTAATCTTTTAATAAATGGTGCAAGTGGAATTGCGGTTGGAATGGCTACTAATATTCCACCTCATAACTTAAATGAAATTATTAATGGTGTTATTGCTATTACAAGAAATAAAGATATTACAACCGCTCAATTAATTAAAATTATAAAAGGACCTGATTTTCCAACAGGAGCTTTAATAACAGCGGGTAATAGTTTATTAAAAGCTTATGAAACTGGGAATGGTTCAATTATTATTAGAGCTAAAATAAATATTGAAGAAAAAAATAATCTAAAAAATATAATAATATCAGAAATTCCTTACCAAGTTAACAAAGCACGATTAGTAGAAAAAATTGCTGAATTAATTAGGGAAAAAATAATTAATGGAATTGCTGATTTAAGAGATGAATCAAACCGGGATGGGGTGCGCATTGTTATTGAACTAAAACGAGATGCGCAAGAAACTTTAATTTTAAATAAGTTATATAAGATGACCCCGTTGCAAACTAATTTCTCATTAAATATTTTAGCTTTACATAAGAATCAACCAAAAATTATGGGTTTAAAACAGATTCTGAATTATTTTATTGAACACCAAGTTGAGATAATAATTAAACGAAGTATTTATGAATTAAATAAAATTACTAGTCGGTTATCAATTTTAAAAGGTTTAAAAATCGCGTTAGATAATATTGATGAAGTTGTGGAGATAATTAAAAAGTCCGATAGTTCACAAACAGCAATTTCTGCGTTAATGAAACGTTTTGAATTAGTTGTTGAACAAGCAAAAGCAATTTTAGAAATGCGTTTGCAAAGATTATTAGAATTAGAGGTTCAAAAAATTAATGATGAAATAATTGAAATTGAAAAAAGAATTATTGAACTTAATAGTTTTATTAATAGTCGTGAAAAACAATTAGAGTTAATGATTACAGAATTAGAAGTTATTAAAACAAAATATGGCGATGAACGCCGTAGTATGATTATTAAGGAAGAATTAACTAAAATTGATCCTGAAGAATTAATTAAGCGAGAAGAAATTTTAATTATGTTAACAAAAGATGGTTATGTAAAAAGAGTCTCAAATGATACTTTTAAACCACAGAATCGAGGCGGTAAAGGAGTAATCGGATTATCTAATTCAGAAGATGTCTTAAGTAAAATTATAAGTGCTAATAGTATTGACTCCTTATTAATTTTTACTGATACAGGAAGAGTTTATAAATTGCGAGCATACCAAATTGAATCTTATTCTCGACAAGCGAGAGGAATTCCAATTATCAATTTAATTTTAATTGATAAGAAAGAAAATATTAAGTCTATTTTAGCTATTAATGAATTAGATGAAAGTACTGATAATTTATTCTTTGTAACTAAAAGAGGAATTATTAAAAAAACTAAGTTATTAGAATTTAACCAAATTCGAAATACTGGGAAAGTTGCAATTGAATTAAAAGCAAATGATGAAGTAGTTGATGTTATCTTAACAAAGGGAAATGATGATATTATTATTGCAAATAGTGAAGGAAAAGTAATACGTTTTAATGAAACTGAAATTCGTGCTATGAACCGCCAATCAGTTGGGGTAAAAGGAATATCAAATGGCCCTAATAGTGAAGTTATAGGAATTTGTTCTGGCCGTGATGCAAAGTATATTTTATCAATTACTACCAATGGTTTTGCGAAAAAAACATTATTAGAAGAATATCACATTACTGGACGTGGTACTAAAGGGGTCAAATCAATGGCTTTAACCGAGAAAAAAGGAGATTTAAAATTTGTTAAATCAGTTGTTGGTGATGAAGATATTTTATTAGCAACAAAACATGGTAATATAATTAGAATTGCACTAGATCAGATTCCAGTTTCTGGACGAACTACAACTGGAATTAAAATTATTAAATTAGAAAATGATGATGTTTTAGAAGCTAGTGAGTTAATTAGAAAAAATGATTAAGAAAATGAGGAAGGAGATAATTAAAAATGTTGGACCAAAAATATGTGATTGAAAATATTGAGCAAGTTATTAAAAGATTAAATGATCGCCAAGATGATTTTTCATACTTAAAACAATTAGTTGATTTATCTGATCAACGCAAAAAATTAATTGCAAAATCTGAAAAATTAAAAGAAATTAGAAATAGTAATTCAAAAAAAGTTGGCGAATTAATGGCAGCAAAAAAAGTATCAGAAGCTGATGAACTTAAAAAATTAATTTTAGAAGCAAAAAAAACTATTGAATCACTAGATGAAAAATTAACCATTGTTGAAGAAAAAATTAAAGCAATTCTAGATGTTACTCCTAATATTCCTGATGAATCAGTACCAGTTGGAAAAGGCGAGGATGATAATGTTGAGATTAGAAAATGAGGAAATATTAGAAAAATAAATAATGTTAAAGAACATTGGGAAATTGCAACTAATTTAGATATCATTGATTTTGAAAGAGGAACTAAATTATCAGGATCAAAATTTATTATTTATAAAGGTTTAGGAGCACGGTTAGAAAGAGCAATTATGAATTTAATGCTAGATGAGCATTTGAAACGTGGCTATGTTGAAGTAATTCCTCCCATTTTGGTCCAACCTCAAATAATGCATGGAACAGGAAATTTACCAAAATTTGCAGCAGATGCTTATTATGTTGAAAAAGATAACTTATTTTTAATTCCAACAGCCGAAGTGCCAGTTACTAACATGTACCGTGAAGAAATCTTACAAGAATCACACTTACCAATTTGCCATTGTGCATATACACCATGTTTTAGACAAGAAGCCGGATCAGCTGGTAAAGATACAAAAGGAATCATTCGTCTCCATCAGTTTAATAAAGTTGAGATGGTAAAAATTACAACTCAGGAAGAATCTTTTAATGAACTAGAAAAAATGGTCAATGATGCTGAACATATTCTACAATTATTAGAAATCCCTTATCGAGTAATCATCTTATCAACCGGAGATATGGGATTTTCTTCATCAAAAACCTATGATTTAGAATTATGAATGCCTGGGCAAGATAAATATCGAGAAGTATCATCATGTTCAAATTGTAAAGATTTCCAAGCAAGAAGAATAAAATTAAGATACAAAGATAATTCTGGTATTGTTAAATTAGCTCATACATTAAACGGTTCAGGATTAGCAATTGATCGTGTTATTGCTGCAATCTTAGAAAATTGTCAAAACGCTGATGGTAGTGTAACAGTACCTAAATCCTTGCGACCTTACTTAGGGACAGATAAAATTAGTTAAAATGTTTCACGTGAAACATTTTATTTTTTAAAAATTAACCTTGCAAGTAAAACAATATAATATATAATAGTAATGTCATTACAATAGTTACATTCAAAACTGGTCAGGTCCGGAAGGAAGCAGCCATAAGACTAAGAACTATGTGTAATGGCATTTTTTATGGTATAAAGGTTATGGTGATATTAATGAAACATGAAAATGAGATATTTGAGAAGTTATTAAAATTTTCGCAGAAAGCAGTAAAGAAAAATCAGGTTCCAATTGCTGCGGCAGTAGTTGATAAAAACCGCCAAATTATTGGTCTAGGTAGTAATAAAACAAACAAAAAAATTATTACTTCGCATGCTGAAATTTTAGCGTTGAACGCAGCTTGTAAAAAGTTAAAAACTAATAAGTTAAATAAT
Organism: Spiroplasma mirum ATCC 29335; assembly: GCF_000565195.1. NCBI lineage: Bacteria > Bacillati > Mycoplasmatota > Mollicutes > Entomoplasmatales > Spiroplasmataceae > Spiroplasma > Spiroplasma mirum. The sequence continues at coordinate 9,547 of NZ_CP006720.1, forward strand.
TGCTCAATTTGAATAACTGTTGAACCATGTATGATGTGTTTAGGAGCAATTTTTAATGCTGGAATTAGGCATATTTGCTATTTTTTAGAAAACGAAAAATCAGGTTTCATTAAATCTAACCATACCTTTGACTTATCAAAAATGTCTATTCACAAAGTTAAAGATCCTGAAAAAAATAATCAAGTAAAAAAAATTATGAAAGACTTTTTTAAAAAACTAAGATAGATAATTTTAGAATTAAATAGTAAAATTATCTTAGAGTAACTTTTAGGAGGAATAAAATGAATTATATATCATTGTATCGGAAATACCGACCAAATAACTTTGATAAAATAATAGGCCAAAAAGAAATTAAAACAGTATTAAAAAATGCTATAAAAAATAATACATTTTCACATGCTTATTTATTTTCCGGGCCTCGGGGAACCGGAAAAACTTCAATTGCTAAAATTTTTGCTAAAGCAATTAATTGTTTAAATTTAGTGGAATGTAATCCTTGCAATACATGTGAACATTGTGTAGAAATTAATCGCGGATCATCTGTTGATATTTTTGAAATTGATGCTGCTTCCAATAATGGGGTTGATGAAATTCGTGAAATTAAAAATAATGTTCAACTTTTACCTACTAAAATGAAGTATAAAGTTTATATCATTGATGAAGTTCATATGCTAACAAACTCAGCTTTTAATGCATTGTTAAAAACATTAGAAGAACCACCACATCATGTTATTTTTATCATAGCTACTACTGAAAGTCATAAAGTTCCTGCGACAATTATTTCACGTTGTCAAAAATATAATTTTAAAAAAATATCAAAAATTGAACTTGAAAGTAATATTAAAAAAATCTTGGAAAATGAAAATGTAAAATTTGAAATTCCGGCAATTCAACAAATTGTTTTATTGTCAGATGGTAGTGCTCGTGATTCATTAAGTATTCTTGAACAAGTTATTATGTTTTCTGATGGGGCAATAACTCTTGAAAATGTAAATACAATCTTTGCAACAATTTCAAAACAGAAAAAATTAAGTTTACTAAAAGAAATTTTTGAATATCAAACTAATAACGTTTTGCTTCAAGCCAAAGAAATTTATTTATCTGGAGCTGATTTTGAACTATTAACGATTAATATGCTAGATATTTTAAAAGAAATTTTTGAATATCAACAAACTAAGAATTCAGTTTTTTTAAGTGTGCTATCAGAAGAAGAAACACAAATTTTTGCAAGTAAACTAGTTGCGAAAGAATTATTAGAGTTAATTGATCTTTTCACAGAAATGTTAGTAAAAATGAAAATGAATAAAGCACAAGACATGTATTTTGAATTAATTCTTTTAAAAGCATTAGCTATCTTTGAAAATAATAAAAAAGATTTTGCTGATTTAGATTTGACATTAATTAGTGATAATAAGCTTACAGGTAATCATACTGATTATATTGAAAATAAATTTAAAAATATCAATATAAATGGAATAAATTTTGATAATCAAAATCACGAAAAGCCTTTAGTAAATGCAGAAAATTCAATAGATAATGGCCAACATTTTAATAGCGACAAAGAAGATATAAAAATTAAAGAAGAACCTAAAATACACCATGATTTTGTGCAACCAAATATTTTTTCCTTTGGTGATGAAGAAGATTCTGAAGTAGAAAATAATAATATTGAAATTAAAATAGAAGGAACCATTGAAAATCCAGTTTCAACAATTGAAACTGCCGAACTACCAGAACAAAAAATTAATGAGTCTAATGAACCTATTAATGAACCTATTATAGTTAAAGAAGAACAACAAGTAACTCAAATCGAAGCATTAAAAAAAGATCACGAAGAAAACAATGTTGAGGAGCCTAAACAACCAGAAAATATTTATAATTTAAATAAATTTAAAGATAATGTTAAAACAAATATTGACATCTATAAATTCTCAAATATTAATTATTCAATGCAACAAATTTTAAATATTTTAGTAAGCGCCGAAAAAAAACAACGTGAACGTTACGAAATTTTATTTGAAACTTTAATTAAAGAAAAAAGCAAAGATATTCCACTGGAAAAAATTATTAGTTTTTATAATGTTAAGTTTGTGGCTGCTTCTGATCAAGGAGTAATCATTGTAACAAATACAAAACCAGAAGCTAACTGAATTAGTCATGAGATGTGTGATTGAGAATTCAGAAATAAAATTTTTCAGAAACTAGATTTTGATTTTGTTATTATTGCACTAAGTGAAACAGAATGAAGTGATGTTAAAAATGATTATGTAAAATTGCGACAAGCTAAAAAATTACCAATGAGTTCAATTATTGATGTTGAAGAATTTTATCAAGATTTATTAGTAAAACAAATTGATAATTATGAAGAGCATAAAGAAGCTATTGAAAATGGTAAAGAAATTTTTGACAACATTAAAATTATTGAATAAGTTATTTTAGTAGGGGGATAAAAATGAATAATTATGATGAAATAATTGAAGAGTTAAAAACTATTTTAGGGATTGGTAAAAAAAGTAGCCGAAAGAATTTTCAATAAATTAGTAATCAATCCAGATGTTAATATCAATCTCAGTGAATTATTATCCCAAATAAAAGAGCAATTTAGTCAGTGTCCAACTTCTTTTTATTAAATGAAAGATAATCAATGTTTATTTTGTTATAATAATTTAATAGACAATACAAAATTATGTATTGTTACCAATGTTTTTGATGTTTTTACTTTTGAAAAAGCTAAAATCTTTAATGGTTTATATCATGTTTTAAACCAGGAAATAAATGTTAAAAATGGTATTACACCAGACAAAATTACAGTTAAAGAATTAGAAAGCAGATTAAATGATAAAATAATAAATGAAGTTATTATTGCAGTAAGTTCAACTTTTGAAGGTGAGGTAAGTGCTCAGTATTTAAAAAATATTATATAAAAATACCATATTAAAGTTTCAAGGCTTGCAAGAGGAATCCCTATTGGGGGAACGCTTGATTATATTGATGAATCAACTTTAAAGCAAGCTTTAGAAGGTCGAAAATATATATAAAGGGGTGAAGGTAATGTTATTTATATCATTCGAAGGGATTGATGGCTCTGGAAAAACAACCATTGCTAAATTATTAAAAGAAAAGTTAAAAAGCCAAGGTTATGAAGTTGTGTTAACAAGAGAACCGGGGGGCAATGAGATTGCTGAGCAAATTCGTGATATTATTTTAAGTAAAAAAAATTCACAAATAAATCCATGAACTGAAGCATTATTATATATTGCCGCACGGAAACAACATGTGAGTGAAGATATTTTACCGGCTTTAAAAAGAGGAGCCGTTGTTCTTTGTGATCGCTTCATGGATTCAACTTCTGCTTACCAAGGTTATGCCCGGGGACTTGGAATTAGAACGTTAGATGAAGTTCAATCAATTGTTTTAGGAACAACAAAACCAGATTTAACATTATTTTTTGATATTGAACCAACAGCTGCTCGTGGAAGAATGAAAGCACGGTTTGAAGATGAAATGGATCGTTTAGATTTAGAAAAACAATCTTTTCATGAGAAAGTTTATGAAGGTTACCAAGTCTTAATTAGTGAACATTCCGACCGAATTAAAGTAGTTGATGCGCGTAAATCAATTAATGAAGTTTTAGAACAAGTGTCATATTATATTGATGAAGTTTTAACAAAATTACAAGGAAATAAAAATGATGATTAATAATTTTGCACCAGCAGATTTAAAAAAACTTAATATCTTAAAAGAAAAAATTAATAATAATCTTTTACCTAATCAATTAATAATTTCATCAAATAATATAACAAAATTAAATGAATTTGCTAAACTTCTTAGTATGTTTTTAGTTTGTGAAAAAGAGCGGACTTTTGATTGTGACTGTGCAAATTGTGTTAGAATTCAAAACAATACTTATTATGATTTAAAAGCATATGGTGATTTTAATACTAGTATTAAAAAAGAAGAAATTCAAAATATTATTGAAGTTTTTAATTACTCTGCTTTAGAAAACAAAGGAGTAAAGATCTATATTATTAAAGGAGGAGACTTACTAACTTTAGAAGCGGCTAATGCTTTGTTAAAGTTTTTAGAAGAACCAACCGATAATACATATGCCATTATTTTATCTAATCAACGCAACAGAATTATTGAAACAATTAAATCACGATGCTTAAATATTATTTTAACAAATGATTTTAATGCGGTTAAAGATGAGAGTGATGATGCCAAACAAAAGTTTGTGCAAGCTTTTTTTAAAAATCTTGTTCACCAAAAAAATAACAATTATATTTTAATTCGCCAATTATTTGATTATACACCAATTAACTGTTATGAATATTTATCTGAAATTGCTAATGTCATCAAGAATAATAAGTGAGAACAATATAACCTAGATGAAAAAGAAATACTCTCGTTATTAAAACCAATTAAACATCATATTATTGAAGAATGTTCTTCAGCATGTAATCTTTTAGGGGGAAGTTTTAACAAGGAATTAATTTTAGAACAAGCAATAATTAAAATTAACCAGGTGGTATAAAATGAAGGTATTAAATGATTTATTAGATTTTGAAGGTTTACAATTATATCAAAGAACTGATATGTTTAATTTTTCTCTTGATTCAGTGTTACTAGCCAGATTTGCACGGTTAAACAGCCGCACTAAAAAAATTATTGATATTGGAACCAATAATGCGGTGATCCCATTAATTTTGAGTTGCTATACAAATGCTCAAATCACGGGGGTTGAAATACAAGGGGCAGCAGCCCAATTAGCGCAGGATAATGTGCACTTAAACAAAAAATCTTCGCAAATAACAATTATTCATGATGATATTAAACATTATGCCCAAGTTAATGCCCGCAATAAATTTGATTTAGTAATTTGTAATCCGCCATTTTTTAAAGTGGGAGAATCAAAACTGAATGAAAAAAGTGAACTGTTAATTCCGGCTCGCCATGAAGTTCACTTAACTTTGCCAGAAATAATTAGTGCAGCGCAGAAAATAACCGAGAACCGTGGTTATTTAGTACTAGTTCATCGAGCAACCAGATTAGATGAAGTTTTAAACTTATTAACAACCAATGATTTTGCTGTTAAAAGGATTAAATTTATTCACCCCTTTCGCGATAGTGAAGCAAATAATTTTTTAATTGAAGCACGTTTTAAGGGGGCACCAGGGGTTATTATTGAACCACCATTTATTGTACATAATGAAGATGGTAGTTATACCGAAGAAATTAAAGCGATGTTTAGAAAATAAGGGGGAAGATGATGAATTTTGATATGTTAGATAAGAATCAAAAATATATTATTGCTGTCTCGGGCGGACCCGATAGTATGTTTTTACTGGACAATATTTATCAAAACAAAGAATTTGATATTAATAATTTCATTGTCGGGGCTGTTAATTATAAAAAAAGATCAGATAGTGATATCGACCATCAGATTGTTATTGATTATTGTACCCGTCATAAAATTGCTTATTATGTCAAAGAAGTTAGCAGTGATGATTATCTAAAATATCAACAAGTTTCTCATAATTTTCAAACAATTGCCCGGGATATTCGTTATGATTTCTTTATTGAACTTGCCCAGCAGCATGCTTGTAGTGCTGTTTTAGTAGCTCACAATTTAATGGATAATATTGAAACCTATATTTTACAAAAGCAACGCAATAATATTGTTGAACATTATGGGTTAAGTCCAGATAGTATTTATTATTCAAAGTTTAGTCCAAACACGATAGCTATTAAAAGAATTATGTTAGATACTTGCCGGGAGTTTATTATTGAGTATTTAAATAATAATAAAATTAATTATGCGCTAGATTATACTAATATTTTAGGAATTTATAACCGAAATGTTATTCGGAGCGAACTTCAGAATTTCAATTTTGCAGATTTACTAACCGAAATGAAAAATCAAAATCATGCTAATGAAAAATTGAAACAAGCTGTCAAGGACTATTTAATTGATAATTTTGGTCAAATTAATGTTCCTAGTTTTAGCAGCATAACTGATTTAAAATTACAAAAGATGATTGTTTTTAATTATTTTAAAATGGCTAAGTTAATTAGTTTAATTATTAATAAAAAACGGAAATTTTTAGATGAAGTTGTGAAAGAAATAGCATCACCAAAACCAAACATTATGATTAAAATCAATGAGGAATACTTTTTAGTAAAAAGTTATGAAAATGTTGAAATCAAAACTAAGTTCCAATTAGCTTTGACAACTGTTATTATTGAGGATGGTCAACAAACATACCATTGAAAAAATCACATAATTACCGAATCAACAAAAAATAATTTTACTTTTTTTGTAAAAGCTGAACAGTTACCATTAAAGATAACCAATGACCCTGCAATTTTAAAAAATGTCTTGTTAAATGGTAAACAGTTAACAAAGATCTTTATCAAAGAAAAAATTAATCTGTTAATTCGTTTAAATTATGTTATTATAGATAAAAACAATGAAATTGTTGCAATTAATGATTTATTAAGAGCAAAATTGCACAAACCCTCATATATAAGTGAAAAATGTATGTTAAACAAGAAATATAATTTTAATGAAAAAGAAAAATTTATTATCTATTTTATGATAAAATAGTTTAGAATTACTGTTATTAAATTATTTTATGTTTGGTTATTAAGAAAATCATAGGTTCTACCATTAGGAAGGAAAAAAAATATGAACAAAAAGAGATTATGACTAGGGATTATATTAAGCTTAATTTTTATTGCTTTAATTATCTTAATGATTTTTATTTGGATGAGATCAGATGTCACAAAAATTAATCAAGGAAAAATGCAAGAAATAGTTAAGACGGGTAATTATGATGGCAAAAAAATGGATGAAATTTCAGTGAATGCCGCTGTTGGTCGTAATACTGTTGTTGTTCAAGGTGAAATTAAATATAAAGATGGTGGTAAAACTGTTGTTGTTAAATATTCATCAGAATGAGACCGTGGAAGTTTTGATGCTTTCAGTTATTACACGACAACTGATCCATCAGACCCTAGTAAAGTAACCTATCATAATCGTTGAATAGAAAGTTTCACTGCAAAAAGTGTTACTTTAAATGGTGGTTTTAATACCTATGATCGTGAATTTGTTCCATATTGAGAACAAGCGTTAGTGCAAATTGTCCCATGAGTATTATTAATTGGGGTTTCAATTTGGTTAATGGTTAGATTAACAAAAGCTTCTGGTGGAATGGGTGGTGCTAATCCATTCTCAATGGGAAAAAATAAAGCTCGTCAAATTCAATCAAATGTTCGCTTTTCTGATGTGGCGGGAATTAACGAAGAAAAAACTGAATTAGTTGAATTAGTTGATTATTTAAAAAATCCACAAAAATATTCAACAATGGGAGCGCGTGCTCCAAAGGGAGTGTTAATGGAAGGGCCACCGGGAACCGGGAAAACTTTATTAGCAAAAGCTGTTGCGGGAGAAGCTGGTGTGCCATTCTTCTCAATTTCTGGTTCTGAATTTGAAGAAATGTTTGTTGGGGTTGGTGCCTCAAGAATTCGGGAAATGTTTGGTGCCGCTAAGAAAGCGGCTCCATGTATCATTTTTATTGATGAAATTGATGCTGTTGGTCGTAAACGGACAATTTCAATTGGTAGTGGGGCCAATGAGCAAACCCTAAACCAGTTACTAGTTGAAATGGACGGATTTGGTACTAACACCGGAGTTATTGTGATGGCTGCTACCAACCGAGTTGATGTTTTAGACCCTGCGTTATTACGCCCAGGTCGTTTTGACCGCCAAATTCAAATTTCATTACCTGATATTAATGAACGGGAAGCTATTTTATGTTTACATGCTCGGAATAAATCAATTTCAACTGAAGTTGATTTCCGTCGAATTGCGGAAAGAACACCAGGGTTCTCTGGAGCACAGTTAGAAAACGTTTTAAATGAAGCAGCAATTTTATGTGTCCGCAAAAATATTAAAGTAATTACTGTTGATATTATTGATGAAGCGATTGACCGGGTAATTGGGGGACCAGCGAAAGAATCACGTAAGTACTCTGTTTTAGACAAACAAATTGTTTCTTACCATGAAGGTGGGCATGCTTTAATTGGATTAAAATTAGAAGCGGCAAGTAAAGTCCAAAAAGTAACAATTATTCCCCGGGGACAAGCTGGTGGTTATACAATTATGACCCCAAAAGAAGAAACAATGTTCCATAGTAAAGAAAACTTATATGCTACAATTACTGGATACTTAGGCGGAAGAGCGGCCGAAGAAATTATGTTTGGAAAAACTAAAATTACTACTGGGGCGCATGATGACCTTGAAAAAGCAACTAATATTGCTCGTCATATGGTTACTGAATATGGAATGAGTTCTTTAGGACTAGTTCAATTTGAATCACCAAAAGATGAATACACCGGTGGGGTGAAACGTTATTCAGAAGATGTTGCTGCTAAAATTGATACCGAAGTTCGTAAAATCTTGGATGATTGTTATGTAACTGCTAAAGCAATTATTTCAGAAAATATGGAAACGCTTCATTTATTAGCTGAAAGTTTACGTGTCTTAGAAACCTTAACTGCTGAACAAATTGAATTTATTAATAAAAATAACCGTTTACCAGATGAAGTTCTTCGTGAAAAAGAACGTTCAGCTAAACATAAAGAAAAAGAAGAAAAAGGTGAAATTTTAGAAGTTAAACCACGTGAACGTAAAAAAGAACCACCAAAAGATGACGACGATCACGATAAAAAAGATGATAAATCAAATAATAAAAGCTAAGAACACTGTCACTTGACAGTTTTTTCTTTTTAAATTAAGAAATCAAGGGGACAATGAAATTATCTTGTTTTTTTATTATTTAAGGTATAGTTAAATTTAAGAGGGGTATATTTATATGGGTCGTGGTAAAGATTTTGTATTAACAATTTCATATTTTGTTAACGAAATAAAGAACATTTTTTATTAGAACAAGATGAAGTAGCTGTCACTTCATTTGCGAATATTGCAACTAAAAATGATGTGTTTATTACAATCTCATTGGCGGGAACCGACACTTTTTTTTAGAAAGCGCGGGCCAATGTGCAAAGTCGAACGAAGCACATTGGATTGCAATTACTAGTTGTTTCGGGTTCAGTTTTTTAAAATGCGGACCAATTAATTGTGTTAGAAAGTAAAGAATGAAATATTTGGAACTTGTATAGTTTACGAGGACAAATGCTATTTGAATTTTGAAATGTTGTTTATTTAGCAACCATTCATAAATTAATGGAATCCGGAAATTACAAAAAGACCTTTGATTTATATCAGGAAACAGATGACTTAAGTAATGTAAAGATTAAGATGTAACATATTGTTAATTTAAAAAAATATTGGTTTAATCCAATATTTTTATTTATTTAATTTAATAATTATGGTTAAATTATAATATGATTAAATACTAATTTATCAAAGACATTTTTTGAATGGGATTAAAAATAATCTTTTTTATTTTATTTTTGGAATTTTTTTACTATTTTTAATAAAATTTAAAAAATAAAATAGTAATTAATATTTAATTATACTAAAAAACTATTTAATAGTTGATAAGCAAGGGGGATTAGATAAAATAAGGCTTTATTGCCCACTTGGCGCATGACTTATGAAGGGGTTAGCACAGTTGTTGATTGTTTAATAAAAATGTCACTGCGGGTGATATTTTAGAAACAATTATTAAAATAGTTGAAGATTACCTTACTATAAATCAGTTGGTTATGGAGAATTACCAAATGAAAATGGAGAAGTTAAATTAGACGCTGCTTTTATGAATGGTAATAATTTGACAATTGGTACAGTCGCGGGAATTAAAGATTTTAAAAATCCAATTAGTATGGCCAAACATCTTGCGGAACATGAACGCCATAATATATTGTTAGTTATTAGTGGTGCTGAAGCATAGGCGCATAAAAATGGGTTTGAAAGAAAAAATATGTTAACAGACCGTGCTAAATTAATGTATAACAACAAAGTTGCTGAACAAAGTGCTGCAAAGTTAAAAGTCTATGACGGTCATGACACTGTAGGAACGATTATTTTATATAACCAAGGATCAATGGGCAGCGGGGACGTCTACTAGTGGATTATTTATGAAAAAGCCGGGAAGAGTAGGTGACTCGCCGCTATCGGGATCCGGGTTTTATGTTGATAGTACAGTTGCTGGTGTTAGTGCGACTGGTTTAGGAGAAGACATTATGAAAGGATGTCTATCCTATGAAGTAGTTCGCCAAATGGCAATGCTACCTAACAAATCTGTTCAAGAAATTATTGATAAAGTTCTTTTTAATTTTCATCAAAAATTAAAAACAAGGTTTGGCGAAGTCGGAGGGATTTTCTTAATTGCAATGCGAAACAATGGGGAATGGGGAGTAGCTAGCAATGTTAAATTTTCATTTGTGGTGGCCACCACACATAAGTAACCACAAATCTATGTTGCTAATCCAAATTCCGACTTTACGAAAACTAATTATGATTTAGCAATCAAAAAATGACTAGATAACTATGAGAAAAGAATTAAGAGCCCACTTAAATAACTAAGTTTATTGAAAGAGAGGTTATGTTATGGAAGATATTGAAATGATTGCTTTTAAAATTATTTTAAATGCTGGAGATGTATTTTCCCATATGTATGAAGGTTGATGATAAAGGGCTATTGTTTGCTAATCTATATGCAATTAAAATTTTAAAAGATTTAAGTTATTATCCCAAAACTAAAATTCGGATTATTTTTGGGACCGATGAAGAATCACGAGGGTTAGGAATTAATTATTATATTAGTAAAGAAAAACCACCAATAATGGGTTATACCTCCGACAGTGTGTTTCCTGTTGTGTTTGCTGAAAAAGGAATTTTTACTTATTGATTAAATAAAAAAAATAATAATTTTGCTAATCAAATTTTTAATTTAAAAGGAGGAGATCGTTCAAATGTTGTTCCTGATTATTGTGAAGTAACTTTAAAAAACTTAGACTTTGATTTACCTGTACAACTTAATGATTTTTTAAAACAATATAATACAAATGATCAATATAAATTTGAAATAAAAAATAATAATGATTCTTGAATTATACACTCCTACGGGGTAACTGCCCATGCTAGTACTCCGGAAGAAGGGTTTAATGCTATTCATAATTTAATTAAGTTAATTATATGAATTACCATTAGTGCACGATGATAACTATAATTTTACTTTTGATGGGGCAAAAATGAATTGTCAAGTTAAAAATGATGAAATGGGAAATTTAACTATGAGTTTAGGATTGGTTGAACAAAATAACAAGGTGATTAAATTCAAATTTAATGTTCGCTATCCACAAAATACTAATATGACTGATTTAATTACTTGTTTAACAAAAATTATTGAACCATTAGATATTTATATTAGTGAAGAAAACGATACACCCACGCTATATTTTTCAAAATCAGCTCCTATGATTTAAATTTTGCATAATATATATCAAAAGGTAACTGGTTATCAAGATGAAATTGTAGCTTCCAAAGGATCAACTTATTCAAAACTAATGTCTAATATTGTGGCCTTTGTGGTAACTTTCTCGGGTGAGGAAACAACAGAGCACCAACCAAATAAATTTATTGATTTGCAAAAATTATTTAAAGCAATGGATATTTATGCCAATGCGATAATTGCGTTAAGTGAATAAGAAGGCACGATTTAAAATTGTTTTTGCATTTATTTTACTTTCTCGCCAATATATACTACAATAACAAAGAAAGAATTATATATAAAGAGGAGAACAATTAAATGGATAAAATTATAAAAGTTATTAGTGAAAATCATCATACCAAAATTACAGTTGTTGATGCCACAGAAAGTCTAAATGAAATTATTAGATTACAGGAAACTAACCCCTTAGCAACAATTGCGTTAGCACGAGTTGCCATTGGTACAATTTTAATTGGTAGTGACATGAAAGGACCAGACAATAAAATTACAACCATCATTAATGGGAGTGGTCCGATTGGTACAATTATGGCTGAATATACTGATCATCATATTCGTGCATTTTGTGCTAATCCCCAGTTTGATGAAACAAAAATTAAAAAGGAAAAAAATGTGATTTCACAAGTAGTAGGGACTGATGGATATTTACAAGTAATTAAAGATTTGGGGATGAAAGAACCCTTTACGGGACAAATTGATTTAGTATCAGGAGAAATTAACCTTGACATTACTTATTATTTAGTGAAAAGTGAACAAATAAAATCAGTAATTGCTTGTTCAGTGAAATTAAATGATGATGGAACTATTAATAAAGCAGCAGGTTTATTTGCCCAATTATTACCTAATCATGAAGAAGAAGACATTGATTACTTAGAAACAAAGGTTGAAAATCTTGGCAGCATAACGGAAAAATTAATTAAAGAAAATGATCTTAATAATATTTATAAATTAATTGATGATGAATCAAAATTTTTATCAGAAGAAACCTTTATTTTTAAATGTTCTTGCTCTCGTGAAAACGCATTAATGTCAATTAAATTATTAGGTGAAGAACAATTACATGATATTGTGGAAAAAAATAATGATGTTGAAATTGTTTGTGATTTTTGCTGCACAAAATATGTTATTAAACCAGAAGAAGTTGCAAAAAACTTTTAACATAATACAAACATTTTTTTTGTTTGAAATTTCATAATAATGAAAAAACTTAGTATAGTAAAATTATTATGTATGATATTTATGTATGAAAATAACAAGGAGGTCAAAATGAATTCAAATTATTCATCACAAAGATATCGACCACAATGTGGAAATATGGAAGTTAAAAAACCAGATGGTTTATGTGTGGCGGGGTGTATTGTTTCGCTTGTTTGCTCAGGGCTAGCACTTTTGGTATCATTTATTAGTGCAATTGTCTTTTTTACCGGAGCAGCATTTGCTGAAAAAGTTGTTTTAGGACCACAACCATACGTTGACCCGGGTATAATTAGATCAACCGGAATTGGAGTGGGAATTTTCTTAATTATTTTCTGCTGTGTTCAAATTGCTCCCGTAATTTTATGTTCACTTGTATTAAGAGGGCGAGCAAAAAGTAATATTGCTGCTGGTGTAGTATCATTAATCTTTTCAGGATTAATTGGCGGAATTTTAATTTTAGTTGGGAAATATGGTCCCGTTCAACCTTAACCTAACTAATGAGAACAACAACCACAACCAACAAAAGTGGAATAAAATATCATTTATATGATATTTTTTTATTTTATAAAAATAATTTGGTGTATACTTATTTAATAAGATAGTAAAGAAGGGGCACAAATGAAAAAACTTTTAAATTTTTTATTATCGTGGGCATTAACAGCAATTAGTACCAGTACAATGATGGTCTGTACAACTAATAATCCTCGTAAGAGTAAGTAATAAATTTGAAGATAATATTAATCAAATTTTAAATTTGCAAATATTAAGAAATTATGATCAGTTAGTCGTTGATAATCACCATAATTTGTATTTTACTATCAAAAAAAACAATGAAGACTTATAGTAATCTTTATTTTTTAGCTAACAAAACCAATACTCCAATTAAATTGTCGGGATTGCCGACTAATATTATTATTAATGATATTAAAATTAATCACCAAGATAATGTTTATGTTTTAACTAACAATGCGGGGTTGTGAAAATTACCAGCAACTACCATAACCTTTCAACATGTTGAAAATGTTAATGAACTAAATATTTTATTATTTTGTTTTGATCAGAATGATAATGTTTATTTAGTACCAATAACCTCTATAATAATATTGGGTCCAAAGCCTTTCTATTAAAATCAGGAACAACAGTTATCCAAGCAATTTATGATATTAAAACAAATGTTAATAGTATCGTAATTGCTCCTGATAACAATGTTTATTTTGGCTTAGCAAATAAATTGTATATATCAAAAAACCACGGGATTAGTACCGAAAAACTAAATGAAATTGATGGTGATTTGAGAAGAATTTTAGTTACTCCAAATAATAGTTTTTATTATGAAATTTTAAAATATAATTTTACAACCTTTATATAAATTAGACCGGGAAAAACAAATTTATCATAGTGATGAGTGATGAAGAATTAATGCGTTCTAGTGCCCAGGAAAATAATTTATTTTTTGCTTCCGAAAGTATTTTTTATATGATTACTAATGAACAAACTATGCAGGAAACATTTTATCTGCATCTAAAAAATATGGGTTATTATATTAATGATATTATTAATAAAGATGATACTGTTTATTTTACTAATGCAACTGGAATTTGATATTACCAAAATAACTAAAAATTGATAAGTTGCTATTTCTAATAATTTTGGTATGATATTTACGTGTGAGTGGGAGTTTTTATAAACTACTACAAAATTCATAGAGATATCGAAATTTAATATTTAAAAAGGGCACTTTGGAGAAGTGTTTATTTAAGCAATATTAAATTTAAAGGAGGATTAAAATGGCTGAGCAAAAAGATAAGGTTACTGAGCCAAAATCAGAAGCGCCCAAAGCTGTTAAACCAGCTAAAGTAAAGAAAGAAAAATATGATAACAGTGCGTTAAAAGAATTTAAAGCAAAATTAAAAGAACAACGCAAAAAAACTAAACAATATTCAAAACGAATTTTAAAAGGAGAAATTATTTCAACTACTGGTGAACAACCAAATACTGATAAATACGTTATTGAATTAGTTGATGTTAAAAAATCATACCTAACAGGTGAATTAGAAACACCAGTTCTAAAAGGAGTTGACCTAAAACTAGAAAAAGGGGACTTTATTGTTATCTTAGGTCCTTCTGGTTCAGGGAAAACAACATTATTAAATATTATTTCTGGATTAGATAAAGTAACCAGTGGTGATGTGTTTGTGATTGGTTATAACTTATCATTATTAAAAGATGTTGATTTAACTAAATTCCGTCGTGACAATGTCGGATTCATTTTCCAACAATATAATTTATTAACTAACTTAACAGCAAAAGAAAATGCTGAAGTAGGGGAAAATTTAAGTAAGGCAAAAAATAAAGATATGACAATTAATGATATCTTTAAAACAATTGGAATGGAAGAACAAATGAATAAATATCCGCACCAAATGTCAGGGGGACAACAACAACGGGTTTCAATTGCAAGAGCCTTAGCTAAAAATCCTGACATTCTTTTCGGAGATGAGCCAACTGGGGCGTTAGATGAAGAAATGGGACGAAAAGTGTTAGAAATTCTAGTCGAAGTTAATAAAAAATATAAAACAACCGTGATTATTGTTACCCATAACCCAAATATTGCCGATATTGGAAATACTGTTATTCACGTGCGAAATGGTTTAATTGATCAAATTAAACACAATGCTAATCCCAAAAAACCAAGTGAAATTGATTGGTCTTAGTCCAAAAAAGATAAATTATTTAAGAATAATTTATCTTTTTTATTTAAATTGACTTAATTAGTTTATTTAAGATATAATAAAGTTTACTAAGGGATAAAGAAAGGAGTATGAAAATGGTGAACAAAACTAATCCTTTTTTTTTTAAAAGCAACTGTTGAAAATAATCATCATAATTTTGAATTATTTGCTAGCCTGTTGGCAATTTTTAACTATTCTTTATTTATTGCCCTTTTTTGTTTATTTGCGATTATTACTTTAAGTTTAAAAACAAGATGGTTAATTTATCGAAAACCGTTTAATTATCATCAGCACTTATTTATTTATCTAAACTTCTTCTTTTTTATTTTAATTTATACTTTAATGAGTTTTTTTCATTATAAGAATTTTAATGATGTTAAAATAAGTACTTATTATATTTCATATTTGTATATTTTATATTTATTTTTACCAGTTTGAATTTGCTTAATGTTAGGAGTTTTTTGCAAAAATAATTTGTTAATCAAAATGGCAAAAACCACAATGATTTTATTTTTAATAAGTGTTTTAACACCAGTAATATTTTTAATTCATTATAGTTTAATTTTAAACCAACTAACTACTTTAATTTTATTAAGTGTTCTTTCGAATATTTTAAAAAGTTATTTATATATCTTTTTATTAGTGTTAAATTATTTAGTATTAAAAGGATTAGTTTTAACCCTTCTTTGTTGTTTATTAAATTTAATTAAATTAAAAAATAATTACAAAGATTGGTTAGAAATCTTTATTATTAAATGACAGCAAGAAGCATTAGCATTGTTAAAAACAATTTATACTTTTGAATTGTTGTTTTCATATTTTAAAAATTTAAGATTAATTAAAAATTATAAAACAATGACAGAAGATCCAACCCTAGCGGTTGACTATGATAATTATGATGATAAAGCAAAAATGACTTTTTCAATTAAAGCATTAAAAATTTTTATTAATGGTTGAAAACAGAGTTTAAATAATTAAGTAATAAACTTTCTGAACTTTAAAAAATTATTAAGAACAAAACAAAAATATTTTAATTAAATAAAAGGAGTTTTAATATGAGCAAAGTTTTGAAAAGTTATTTGCGGACTTATTTAAAACAATGAATTGAAACAATTGGTTTAATTTTATTTGTCACAATTATTTCAATGGCTATTATCGGAATGTTAGCCTCGCCCTTACAATTAATGGGAAAAAATAATCAAATAAAAGCGCAATCAAATGAATGAAATTATAGTTTAATAAGTAAGCCAACGCAATTTGAAAATAATTTTACTTATGAATATTTTGTTGATGATTCAAATGAATATGGGATTAGTCCAATTATTGATAAGGGATCTGATCCAAATAATTATGGAATTTTAAGTCAAACCGGTTATGATACTTTATTAAGTAAAGATGGTGATCCGCGGGCAAATTCTGATGCCCAGTTAGCATGAGGACAAGATTTAAAATTATTATTAAATACTTATTTTAATTACACTGAAAGTCCGACAAGCTTTACAGATGCTGCTGGTCAACCAATCTTAGCTAGTAAATTTTTTAATCCAACTTTTAAAGATAAACTTAAAAATTATTATAATGATGTTAGTTATTATGTTAATAGTAAAGTAATGTTAAAACATCAAGATAAATTTGCTTTTTCCTATGATTTAACATTTTACTACGAGGTTTTTAAAAATAGTACTAATGTTGTTCCGGACTATTACCTATATATTACCAACGGAACGGAAAATATTAATCCCATCACGAAAACTTGAATTGATAATTTAATTATTACGCAAGGAGTAAACGATTTAAAAAATAATAAAATTGTTATTACTGATAAATTTGCTAAAGATAACAATTATCAAATTGGTTCTTCGTTAGACTTTGCGATTTTAGGAACAATTATTCCGGAATTAAACCAACCAACTATTAGTGGGTTCGGAACTAAAATTGATACTTTATCCCAAGTCAGTGATTTTTCAATGACTGGAGATGCCAAGAAATATGCAGCAGTTTTTGTTAACGAAAATATTCTACAAGAACTATATAGCAAAGCATGACAACAACCAAATAAAACAAATAGTTTTAAGTTTCATATTGACCAGAGAATAAATTTTATTAATGGTAGTGATTATCAAACCTTAAAAAATGTGTTTAGTGCTACTAATGATCAAGATAAAACAATTTATGATATGGGAACTGCAGTTTTGACTAGTTTTGGAAATCTAAAACCAGTTAGTTCAATTAACTCGATGAATATGATGGTTACTATCTATACAATTTTAGGGGTGGTAATGATTATCTTAGCTTTTGTTTTCATTAGTTTTGTGATGAAAAAAGAAATCAATAAAACAAGAAAACAATTAGGTATCTTTAAATCCATGGGTTATCTAACAAGTGAATTATCATGAATATTTACTGTCAAAACTTTAATTACTATTTTATTAGGAGTTATTTGTGGTTATTTAATTTCAATCCCATTACAAATTTATATGTATGGTCAATTTGAAAAAATTGTAACCTTTGCTTATAACCAGGTTTACTATGCAGCCGGGTTTATGGTTATCCTCTTTATTGTAATTCCGTTAATTTTTACAGTTGCCTCTTATATTTTAACTTTCTTATATATTAAAGAACCAGTTTTATCATTAGTTAATAATGGGGCAAAAGCAACCAAAAAAGTTCGCACTGGTTTAGTCTACCGTTCACTTGCTAAACGTGGTAAAGCTTTTACTTGAAGATTACAGATGGCATTCACGGCTCGGAATAAAGGGAAGTTTGCTCTAGTAATTATCTTATTCTTCTATTCATCATTTATTTTAATCCTGATGTTAGGAGCGGTCGGTGTTGGTAAATCAATTGTTAGCGGAATGTTTAATAATTTAAATCCTAACCTTGATCATCAAGAAACCTTTCGGAATTTTCCGAAAACTAATAGTAACGATAAAGGAAAACTAACAGTTGCCGATGATTTTTATCAAAAGTTAGATTTTAAATATCAAACTTATCAAAATGTTGAAGATATTAATTTTAATAATAATAGTGCTGATTTATTCCATCAGGATGTTATTAAGATTGATCCAACTGCTCCAGATGCGAAAGATCAATATTTTGATTTATTTAATAAATACCAAGTTGTTAACGGTAGTGTTAACCAACATTTATATTTACGTGATTTACAAACAATCTTTTTAGCAACCCAAAATAGTAGATCTGGTAAAACCGGTACTGTTGATCCAAGTCAATATAGTGCGTTCTCATCATTAATGTTAAACTCACTAATGATGGGAGCAAATGCCAATACGATTGTTACATTTAATGAATTATGATATAACCCTACAAATGAAACTACAGTTTATGGATTATCCGTTGTTCCGGATGGCAATTTAGATGAAAATAATATGCAAATTATTGGATTATCAAATAATCAAAAAATAGGAGGGTTATATACTTCTGCTTTTAGTTGAAAAGGAATTAACAACGAACAAATAACAAAAATATTTGCTGACTATAATAGTAATGATAATACTATTCCCGGGATAATTTCAATTAAATTAGCGAAAGATGGTAAATACAAAATTGGTGACACCATTAAAGTTAAATCAGCAACTCCGAATAAGATAGAGGTAAATGTTAAAGTTGAAGGAATTATTAAAAACGATATAATTGGTGCAAACATTTATACTGGTTATCATAATTTAATTAATAATCTGTTTGCCCCTAATACAATTGACCCCAATGATCCAAGTAAAAATATTTATAGTGGTCTCTATTCTCAACAACAATTATATGAAGGAAAAATTGATTTAAATGACATGGAAAATTCAATTTCTAAATTGAAATTTATTGGTAATAATTTATCAATTGATGCCAGTCCTGGTCAAAATCTCCTAGAGGCATTAACTAATTTACAAACCCAAGCTGTGAGTGCAACCTTAGTTAGTGCGACTTCTAATTTCTCAATGTTACCATTAAATATTTTAAAATCTTCAATTGATGATATGCTTGATAAACAGAATAATTTAATGATCTTGTTTGAAGTTTTAACAGCCTTAATTGTTCTAATTTTATTAGCTGTCGTAGTAATGGTTATTATTGATGAAGTGATGCCAATTATTTTAACAATGAAAGCAATTGGATATAAGAATAATCAAATTAATTTTGCAATTATAGGCAGTTATGTCATTTCAATAGTTATTACCTTTATTGTGTCATGGTTAGCGTCAATGTTAGCGTGGCAAGGAATGGGATTATTATTGTATTGATTATTTAAAATAGTAATTGACATTCCAATTGACTACCAAGGTCCATTAATTGCCTTAGCAGTTATTACATTAATTTTAGGAACTTCTTGGTTAGTAGCAATGAATACTATCAAAAGATGAAAAGTAACCCAGATTACTGAATAATTTTAAAAACATCAAAAATAAATTTATGAATCGTAAGAAGGTTAAATTTATTGGCAATGTTTTTATGGAAAAGTTAAAATTAAGTTAATGATTTACTTGGGTGCGAATTTATTATTTTTGCTTTAAACAACCTACCACATAAATTACCAAATGTATAAATAAATATTATTGAAGCAATTAAAAGTTCAATGATTGCTCAACAATGAAACGAAATAATCAAAATTTCTTGCCAATCAGGATTGTTAATGATATTTGCCAGATATTCACCATACATATTTTTTCCTACCGCCGAAATTGCTAACGGAAATATATAAGATACCAAAATAATATTAAACTTTTTTTCTAATAATGTTTTTAAGATTAAGACATAAAATAAGAAACTAGCAACTAAGGGAATGTTTCCAATTATTAAAATTATAATATTGGAGTCCTGATTTTTTTCAATTGATGCAAAATTATAATTATAAGTTAGCAGTAAAATTACATTTAATGTAATCAAGAAAATTAAAAATGAAGCTAGAAATTCTTTGTGGCGATTAAAAAATAAATATCCTAATTAAATAAACAAAACTAAAAAATGAATAAAATTAAAACAATATACCACAAAATTTGAACAAAATTCGGTTAGGATGAAATGAAGAAAATATTAACTGTGTGGAAGTTGCCAAGTTAATTGAAAAAGCAGGGGCCAAGCATTTGCGTTACATGGTTGCACGCATAATCAATTTTATAGTGGGAAAGTTGATTAAAGTTGAATCAATAAAGTCAAGGGAGAAGGGAGTCGTTAAAATTCTGGTGATTGGAAATGGTGATATTTTTACAGTGGAAGTTGCCAAACGGATGTTAGATGAAACTGGGTGTGATGCGGTCATGATTGCATGGGGGCGCAAGGGAGCCCATGGTTTTTTCAAGAAATTAACCACTATTTAGCACCCGGTAAAAAATTGGCACCACCAAGTATTGAAGAATGAAAACGAGTGATTTTCCACCATGATGATTTATTAATTGCTTTAAAAGGTGAACGAATTGCAATTAGTAAAATGCGTAAAAACTTAGCTTTTTATTTTAAAGGAAAACCAAATGCAACAGATTATAAAGCACGAGCAACGCGGATTGAATCAAGAATTGATTTAGATAATGTTGTAAATGACTATATTGAGTATTATAATAATTCTTATAATATGAGTAAATAATTATTAAGAAATGGAGAAAAAAGATGGATAATAGAAATTTTAGTGAGCAAGAGAAAATTAGACGCGCTAAATTAGATAAATTAATTACCAAAGGGAAAAATCCTTTTGTCATTGCCAAATTTGAAAGAACACATACTAGTAAAGAATTGCATGATGAGTTTAATAATTATACCAAAGAGCAACTAGAAACCATGGACGTTCCGGCTTTAATTAGTATTGCGGGAAGAATTAGAATGTTTCGTGAAGCCGGAAAAGCAACTTTTGCGACTTTACAAGATCAAAATGGCACTTTTCAGATTTATGTTCGAAGTGATGCTATTGGGGATGAAAAATATCAAGAATTTATTGACTTAGATTTAGGTGATATTATTGGAGTGACGGGAACAATGATGAAAACTAAAACTGGCGAATTAACTGTACGGGTAAAAGAATATCATTTATTAAGTAAGTCGTTAAAACCATTACCAGATAAATATTATGGAATGAGTGATATTGAAGAAAAATATCGTCGTCGTTATGTTGATTTAATTATGTCACCAGAAACAAAAGATGTGTTTATTAAAAGAAGTCGGATTATTTCCTTAATGCGTGAATATTTTAATAACAAAGGTTATTTAGAAGTTGAAACTCCTGTTCTACAAGCAATTCACGGCGGGGCCGCCGCTAAACCATTTATTACCCACCATAATACTTTAGATATGGAATTTTATTTACGAGTGGCCACAGAGTTACCATTGAAAAGATTAATTGTTGGAGGATTTGAAGGAGTTTATGAAATTGGGCGATTATTTCGAAATGAAGGAATGGACACGAGACATAATCCTGAATTTACAACGGTTGAAATTTATATTGCTTACCAAGACATGAATTTTTTAATGGATTTAACTGAAAATACAATTTGTTATATTGCCAAAAATATTTTGAATGCTGATGAAACAAAATATGGTGGTCAATTAATTTCATTTAAACAACCATGAAAACGTTGACATATTGTTGATGCAATTAAAGAAACAAGTGGAGTTAATTTTTGACAAAAAATGTCATTTGCCGAAGCTAAAAAATTAGCTCAGGAAAAAAACATTCATGTTGAACAATTCCATACTAGTATTGGACATATTATTAACTTATTTTTTGAAGAATTTGTTGAACCAATTTTAGTCCAACCAACATTTATTTATGGTCATCCTGTCGAAGTATCACCGTTAGCAAAAGCAAACGCTAGTGATGCTAGGTTTACTAACCGGTTTGAATTATTTATTAATGGCCGTGAATATGCCAATGCGTATTCAGAGTTAAATAATCCAATTGAACAATATAATCGTTTTGAAAGTCAGTTGACAGAACGAGACAATGGAAATGATGAAGCTCAGGAAATGGATATTGATTTTATTGAAGCATTAGAATACGGACTACCACCAACGGGAGGATTAGGAATTGGTATTGACCGGTTAGTAATGTTATTAACAGGGCAAGATTCAATTAAAGATGTCTTATTATTCCCCCATATGCGTCCACGAGGAAAATAGGTGATTTTATGGCACACGGAATCCACATTGGATATTCTTCAATTTTAACTTTACAAGAAACAATTGCGGCAATTGCCTTAATTAAATTTGAACTTTTAAAACGTTTTACTAAGGAGTTTAACTTGTTAGAAGTTGATTTTCCGTTAATTTGTAGTGAAGAAACTGGTTTTAATGATGATTTTCGAATTACCGAACGACCAGTTGATTTTGATATTCAACCAAGTGGAATTGTGGGAGAAGTTTTACAATCACCCAATAAATGAAGAAGATATGTTGTTAAAAAATATGGCATTCAAGAAAACGAGGGGTTGTTAACATTCTCCAATGTTTTGCGTCGTGATATTAAACAATCCGATGTTAATGCTGTTAATTTTACTGAAATTGGTTTTGACAAACTATTAGGGAAAAATGTTTTTAGTTTTGACCTCATTCATGTCACTGTTGAAAAGGTATGAGAATGTTTGGGCGCAATTGAAAAGATTTTAATTAAGAAATATGATAAATTAACTGAAAAATTTGATAAGCAATTTAATTGAATTGCCCACAATGAATTAGAAAAATCAATGCGGTTATTAACTTACCAAGAACGGTTAAATAAATATACTCGGGAAAATGGGGCAACTGTGCTTTATGGGTTAGAAGAAATCATTCAGGATGGTATTTTAGTTCCGAATGAATCACAAGATACTTTTGATTGGAAACTATATGCCAAGATTTTTGTTTATAATTTTTACCAAGAAAAAGCAATTTGCATTGGTTATTGTGGAATTACTGTTGATAAAGAAGTTTTAAAAAAACAAACAACAATTACCAAAGAAACTAATAAGATTAAAACCAAATTTGATGCAATGATTGCAACCAATGAATTACCAGTGACTTTAAGTTTTGGAATCTATAAATCACAATTAGATTTATATTTACTAGAGAAACAACATATTAGTGAAGTAATCTCCTCAGTTTGAGAAGATGACTTCATCGAATATGCAGAAAAAAATGAAATTCAGGTGCTTTAATAATGAATGCTACTTATAGTGTGATTATTGTTGGAGCTGGTAATTCACAACGCTTTCAAAGTAAAAAAAATAAGTTATTATTTAAATTAACAAATAATTTAACAATAATTGAAACAACTTTACAAACCTTTTTAAATGATCAAAAATGTACCCAAATCATTGTGGGAGTTAATGATGAAATTTTTGCTTATTTGCAACCAAAATACCAGCGTAACCAGAAGGTTATTTTTACAACTGGTGGTAATGAACGGGTTGATACCATTAAAAATTGTTTATTAAACAATAAGATTATTAATGATATTATTCTAATTCATGATGGAGCTCGTTGTTATTTAACAAATGATTTTATTGATAAGATGTTAGGTGAATTTGTTGTGAATAATTATGAAACCTTAATTCCCCTGTTAAGAATTAATGATGCGATTAAAAAAATTAATGATAAAGAAATTGTCGAAACGGTTCATCGGTCAGAGTATGGGTTAGTTCAAACTCCCCAAATGTTTAAAACTAGTGTTTTATTAGGAGTATATCAAAATTATCAAAAAAAATCCTCATAAACTAAGCCCAATTTATGATGATAGTCAATTAGTAGAATTATACGCCTCCGAAATTACGATTCATTATTTTCCAGGAAACAAGGATAATATTAAAGTAACTTATCTGGAAGATATAATTGATTAAAAACTTTGGGAAAATATTATATTTTATAATAATATAATGTATAATTTGTTGTGAGTTAATAATATAAAGTTTGGAATTATTAGCTCCTTGTCCGGTAAGGACCAATAGACCATAAGGAGGAAATTTTAAAGTGCGTAAATATGAAATTATGTATATTTTAAACCCAGAAAGTAATGATATTAAAGCATTACAAAACAAATTGCATGCTATTTTAGAAAATAATGGTGCAAAAATTGAAGAAATTGGTGACTGGGGAGTAATGGAATTAGCTTATCCAATTAAAAAAAGAAAAAAAGGACATTATACAGTTTTAATTGTTAATACAACTGCTCAAAATGTTGATGAATTTGTCCGTATTAGTCATATTGAACCAGATGTGTTAAGAATTTTAGTAATTAACACAGAAAAAGAAAAAGTATATCTCCAATCAACAAAATATGCAAAAACAGAAGTAAAAAACGATAAAGTCGAAAGAAATGATCGTAAACCTGGTGGCAAAAAATTTGAAAAAAAATGAGACCGACTAGATAACAATCAACAACCTGCTGAATCAGAAAACTCAGTTAAAAAAGATCAATAAATTATAAAAGGAGTACAAACAAAATGTTAAATAGAGTTACCTTAGTAGGAAGACTAACAAGAGATTTAGAATTACGAAATTCAGTTAATGGAAAACCATTTGTTGCTTTTACAATGGCGGTTAATAGTTCATTTAATGACCAAGTCGCTTTTGTGCCGTGCTTTGCTTGAAATAAAGTTGCCGAAAACATGGCCCGTTATTTAAAAAAAGGTTCGCTAATTGCCTTAGATGGTAGAATTCAAACTAGAACTGATAATAATAATGGTCAGCAGATGACTGTTGTGCAAGTGGTCGCTGATAGTGTGTCATTCTTAGACTCTCGTAATACTAATTCAACTACTAATGTTGATAGCATTCCAACTCCAAATAATGTTGATTTTGATAATATTACGTTTGGTGAAAATCAACAATCATTACCAAATCCCCAAAATGATAATGACGAACCAATTAGTTTTGACGGGGATGATGCCATATTATGAGATTAAGAAAGGAAGTCTATAATGAACCCAAAATTTAAAAGATTTAAAAAACAATGTTATTTTACTAAAAATAAAATGAATTATATTGATTATAAAGATGCTGAATTACTAAAAAAATTCACGTCAAATAATGGTCAAATTTTGCCAAAAAGAGTTACAGGAACTTGCGCCAAACACCAACGCATGTTAGCGACAGCTATTAAAAGAGGTCGCCAAATGGCATTATTACCATTTGTAATTGACTAGGATAATGATGAAAAGAAAACTATTACTATTAGAGAATTTTATTCTCTAATAGTTTTTTTCTTGGGAAAAGACTAAAATAAAACTTAAAAATAGTTTATAATTAAACTATTCAAAAACTATGGAGATATTAAATGGAATTTTTAGCAAGTGATAATAGTAACGCACTACATGATTTTGTGGCAATTTCTCAATGACAATCTTTAGTTAGTATTGTAATCTTTTTTTTGGGCTGATCGTGTTATTACTATGAATCTTTATTAAAAAAACTAAAATTCGTTTTATGTACCGGGTAATTATTGGGTTAGTTATTGGGCTAGGGCTTAAAGTTGTTATCCAAGCAATAAATGGCTTTCCTTAATAATAGTGATCATCCAAGTAGTTCAATGATTAACCCGTGAGTTGATCCTAATGTTCCCAATCCTGTGGCTAATCCAATTTACCAAATATGGGGGTGCACGAGTTATCAATTTGGGTTAATTTATTTAAAATGATTTTTATTAATGCCATTTTAATGCTAACAGTTCCATTTGTTTTTAGCAATTGCAAGAGCAATCGCCAGACCAGGCCATGATAAGAAAACTCGCCAAGAAATTATTATTATGGTAGTAATCTTATTAGTAAATATCGCGGTTGCTTTTACCATCACTTTCTTTATTGGTTGGGCTTTTAAAATTGGGTATAGCTTTATTATTAATGGCAGTGGTAATTATGATGGTGATGCTTCGAAACCACTACCCCAAATTATCTGGAAATATGTTCCCTCAAATTTTATTGGGACTTTTATTGGCATTGCAATTATTCCAGTAATGGTTATTGGCGCTTTAATTGGGTTAGCTGTTAAGAAATCAACTAAAAAACCTCCTGAAGATATGCAAAAAATTCTTGATGGCTTTAAAAGATGATGAACAATTGTGATGTCATGTTTAATGTTTGTGATTAAACTAATGCTTTACGCGGTAATGTCAATGATTACTTATTCAATAATTTTACGCCCAATTGGTTATCTGGGCAAAATTGTAATTGTAATTGGAGTTGCTTATTTATGTTTAGTTATTGCTTTAATTTGACATACAATTACGTTAGTAATATTTGGAATCAATACTATCAAGTGATGAAAACATGCTGTTCGCCCGCTAATTCAAGGGTTTTCAACCCAATTTTCGAATGCAACATTAACAATTACAATGGACACACTTTAAAAAATAATATTAAAGTTAAGGAAAGCTTAGTCAGAATTTCTGCACCATTATCAACGACAATGGGATTAACGGCCTGTGCAGGAGCCCAGTCGGGGGATCATTGTGTCATTTATTATGAGTGCTGGATTATATGACTTTACCATCGCCCATTTCTTTATTGCTTTATTGGTGACAGTAATTGCGTCATTAGGAATTGCTTGTGTTCCGGGCATTGCGAGTGTGGTTACCACCGGAGTATTAGGCGGACTGTGGTTAAGAGAATTATACATGCCAGTTTATAGTATTATTGGTGCTTTAGATGGTCTCTTTGACATGGGGCGAATAGGAGTTAATGTTACCGGGAGAGTTCAAGCAACTACGATTGCCACACGCTTAACTCATGCTTTAGAAAGTGATGAACTTTTATTGTTTAATGTTAATGGTAAGACTTTATTTGGTAAAATAAGAGCGAAGTTTCATAAAAAGAAAGAAAAAAAAGAAAAATTAAGCAAAATGAATAATTTTAAAAATTACAAAAGAGGGAAACATAGTGAAAGTTATTATTGCTGCTACTGCGGGAATGACTACCGCAATTAAACTAAAAAGAAATTTAAAAGACAAGGTTGAAATTGTTGTTTATCAAAATCTGAGTTATCCTTCCCTAGGAAGATGTGGAATTTCATATTATGATTGCTAGAACGGTTGAAAAATTTACACCGAAGAAGGAATTACTATTCATACCAATTATGAAATTACCAATGTTGATTTTCCAAATAAAACAGTGAAGGGAATTAATTTAATAACAAAAGAACCGATTGAAGATTATTATGATAAATTAGTGATTGCTGTCGGAGGGAGTTTAGATAAGTTAGATTTGCCAGGAAATGATGCTCATAATATCTATGCGCCCGCGTCTTTAGAAGCAGCTGTTAAAATTCGCGAAGAATTAACTGACAAAATTAAAACGGTGGTTGTAGTTGGTGATGGGCCAATTGGTTTAGAGTTTTGTGAAAATTTTACCCGAAATGATAAACGCGTAATTTTAATTGAAGAACAAGACCAAGTGTTAAAAGATTTATAAAAACAAAATAATTAACCAAATTGAACTAACAACTCGGGAAGTTGTTACATGTTGATTTAGTAATTTGTGCCTTAGGCTTCACTCCAAATACCCAATCTTAGCTGATAGTGAAATTAGTATGAGTCCTCAAGGCTCACTTGTGGTTAATGACCGGTTAGAAACAAATATGTATTAGTGGAAGTTTACCAATCACGCTTGTTATTTGTAATGCCCAACGTTCAGTAATGTCATTAGATGATAATAGTAATGATATTTTGGAAAAAGATCACAGTTTTAGTTATCATGATATTACTTACTGATCTTCTGATGCAATTAATTCTGACGCATATAAAAATGAGTTTATTAATAATTTAACCAATGCGATTAAAGATGGTGATAAACAAGTTGATTATAATGAGTTTGTTAAAAACGATAGTAGTGGGCAAGCTATTGTCTTTAAGTTACTCGCAGCTTACAAGCCAGTTCAAATACCGGTTCGGAAATTAAAAAATACAGTGATATCAAGGTTTTAGAAAATGATTTTAATACCACCATATATGATCAGGATAATAAAACAACTGTTGAATTTAAAGATGGTTCGTGAACTAATTCTCCCCAACCATGTTGAAATTAAAGCAGAATATAAAGAGGACACTAAAGTATATGTGGTGACTTTTAGTATTCAAATTGATGTTAGTACAAAAGGAAAGACAGATAAATTTGTCGGAACCCGCCGCGATATTATTGGAACTAATAATAAGTATTAAAGTAAATTAACTGATATTACCGGAGCATTTGCAAGTCATCAAAGTAGTGCTAACTTATTAGTTGATCGCAGTAATAGTTACTTTAACAAAGGAAAAATTTTTAAAAATAATAAATGATATATGACAAATTCGTATGACTATCGTTATAAAGTTCAATTTTATTTTAGCTTAACATAATAAAAAAATATTTGGTTTAAAATACCAAATATTTTTCATTTTTTTAAAAGTAAAAATCAATATTTTCAAAGAAAATCCTTGAATTATACTAAAAAAATAAGTTATTAACAACAATTCAAAATTTAAAAAGGAAAAAAATATTTAAAAGCCGATATATATTTATGAATTGATGATTATTTGACTTTTATTTTAAAAAAGTTTACCAACATTTACAGTAAATTAAACTTAATGATTAAGCGAAATAATGGTGATTTAAAACTTAGGTTTCCGTATGTCCATGGTATTTTTTAAAAAAGAAAGGTTTTTCGTTGTCCTTTTTTATTATGGGGATTACACCTTAGCTAATCCCTCCGGTAACATTATTTTACAATTAGATTTTAATAATATTGTAGTTAACCTAATTTTTCGGTGAACAATTTTAAAGGCGAATAAAATTGCCACAAGTCATTTATTAAAAATTATTCGTTTTTATGATGTTCGTAATGCAATGGAAGTAATTGAGTGTGCAAAATTATTATCGGAAGAATGGGAAGCAAAATATCTTTATCAGTTTTCATATTATGTTACGAATGCAACGGAAATGAATTTAATGAATTATCAAAATCCCCTGCCGGTTTTAAGAAAAGATAGTGTTTTAAAGAATTTCTTGAAAAATATAAATTAGGAGAAATTGAAATTTGTTATGTGATGTTTTTAGGTGCATTTAATTATTAAATCCGATATAATTTAAAAGCAATAAAGTTAGGAGAAACGTAAAATGTCAGTAAAAGATGCAATTGAATGACGAAAAACAGTCAAAATATATGATGATAACAGAGCAATTAGTTCTAAAGAATTAGAAACAATTATTGAGGCTGGGCGTATGGCCCCTAGTTCAATGGGATTAGAAGTTTGTAATATTGTTGTGATTAAAAATAAAGAAATTAAAGCAAAATTTGCGTATGATGTTTTAAACGGGTCAAATGTGGAAAAAGGTTTAAAATGTGATACTTTGGTATGTTTAGTTGGTTATAATGCAACTTATTTAGTCTCCGATGAATTTTTAAGAAGTCGTTTACATCGGAACGAAGCATTAGATGAAAAGAAACTAAGTGAAACCATTGAAAAATATCGCCAATATTTAGAAAACCATAATAATTTAACTAGTTATGTTGATAGTCAAGTCTATATCACAACTGCTTTTATGACCCTGCAAGCTGCTGATTTAAAAATTGGAACAACAATAATTGGGGGCTTTAATGCTCATCATAGTAATGATTTATTACATGAACTTGGTTATATTGATAAAAATATTAAACATACCGTATTGTTATTAGCACTTGGAAAATATGACGAAAAAACAAATGGCGCAACTTTTGCTCGGAAAAGAATTAGCACCGAAGAATTTGCAAAAATTGTTAAGTAATAATCTCTTGCAAGCATAAAAATTAAAACAATAAAACAAAAACCAAATAAAAACAACAAATAAATCTATTGTTTTTAATAAAATATATGTTATTATAATAAATGTCGTAAATTAATATACCAAGAAAGTATATTAATCTTAATAAGAGAGGTGAGTATTGTGGCAAAAAAAGGTATCCATCAAAAATATTTTGATACTAAAATTACATGCACTACTTGTGGAACGGAATTTATGAGTGGATCAACTAGAGGTGAAGAAATTAAAGTTGATACTTGTTCTTCATGCCATCCATTCTACACTGGTAACCAACAATTTGCGAATGCAGCAGGACGAGTTGAACGTTTCAAATCTAAATTTAATAAAAAAGAAGAAATTGCTAAACAAACTGCCAGTTTATCAAAAGCACAAAAAGATTTAAACAAAAAAATGCAAAAGATAAAAAAGAAGCACCCGTAACTGCCGATAAATCAGAATAAAATAAATAAGACACCATTCATAATGGTGTTTTTTTTGCTTATTTCGGTATAATATTATATATTTAGAATAAATAGAATTTTGGTGGAAAAAATGGGTTTAGAGTTTAATAATATTGTTTATAAAAGATATAAAAAAATTATTTTTAATGATTTATCTTTTAGAATTAATAATAAAGAATCATTAGTCGTTTTTTTTGAAAATAAAATTAGCCAACGTTATTTTTTAAAATTTTTATTAGGAAAGAAAAAGGTTAATAAAGGGACAATTTATTTAAATAAAAAAAATATTACAACATTGTTAACGAAAGAACGTAAAATCGCTTATGTTCCCCCAGCTGCTTTCCGCTTAGGATTTTTACCAACAAAATTACGATTAACTTATAATATTCTAAAAACACCAAAGTTTTTACACGAAGCAACAATCAAATATTTAAAAAATAAGTATGCTTATCGCGAATTATTAGCAATGGATAATAATAAGTATCGCAAAGATTTAATTAATAAAGTTGATAAAATTCTTGAAGAATATATTTATAATTCAATTAAAATTAAAGAACAATGAATGGAAAACTACCGGAATGGGATTAAACTTTTCCATGAAAAAGAAATTAAAAAAGTTTTAAAAGAAGATGTGACGGGAATTTTATTTCAAACTGTTAAGACTTATGTCTTAAAAAAAGAAGAATTAAGAATTCAAGAAGGTTACTTAGCCTTTTTACAAGCGTTATGAGATAAAATTTATTATATTTCAGAATTAGATTATTCGTGTGATTGTAAATATATTGCTAAACGACGAAAATTAAAAGTTAAATTATTTGCTTTTAATGAAGCAAAACTAATTTGTGAAAAATATCTTAAAATTTTACGAACAGAAATTGTTTACCAGCGTTACCATATTTTTAAAGCACGGAAATCTTTAAAAAAAATACCGTTTTAATGTTGTTAATATTTTAATGAAAGATAGCCAAAAAAAGGAAATTTTAAAAGCAATTTTAAAAACTTGAATCCAACTTTCAGATGATCAGTGGTATGAGTATAATGAGAAACAAGAACAGTTAATTGTCACTTTATTACCCGATGAAGCTTCAATTATAAAGGGAAAAGTTATTGAGCATTTTCACAAATATCATTTAGCAATGTTAAATGACACGTTTATTACAAAAAAAGAAGATTATAGTGAATTAATTGAGAAGGTTAAAAATAAAATTGTGAGTGTTTCCAATCAAGCTTATGACTATGTTAAAGAACTAATGTTAGATTTAAATATTAAAATGAATTGACTAAGATTAACCAAAAATTTAAGTAGTTTTGATCACACCAAAATCCGGTTAATTAATGCATTGTTAGCTAAAAAAGAACTAATTGTTTTACATCATACTTTTGATAATTTAACCCAGAGTGAAGCAAATGAGTTATATAATATTATTAATAATATTAAAAATTATAATCCTCAAATTTCTGTTCTTGTGGTTGTTAAAAATATTGAAAATATCAAAAATTATGTTAATGGATTTTTACTATTTGATAAACAAAACCATTATAAAGTGATTTCCCAAGTGCAGGCCACAACCACACCGATGACATTGGAATTATACAAAACAATATTTGCGACTTCTGAAAATATTTTTCGGGGAATTTATCATTTATCCAACCAAACAATACAATTAGATGATATTATCATTAAAGCGGCTAATTTACCTTTAATAAATAATCAAGAATATATAATTGCGATTAATCCAAAGTATCTTAGTTTTGAAAAGACAAAATTATATAATAAAGAAACCACTTTACATTTTAAAGGGTCTGTTAAAACTGTTAAAAAATCAGGAGGAGCCATTGTTTGTTATTTTGAAACCCATCATAATAAGATTTTTAAATTAATTGTTGATAACCAGCAATTAAATTTACGAAAATTAACAATGATTTATTTTGAAAAAGGAGCAGTTTTG
The DNA here is from genome assembly GCF_000565195.1 of Spiroplasma mirum ATCC 29335. Taxonomy (NCBI): domain Bacteria; kingdom Bacillati; phylum Mycoplasmatota; class Mollicutes; order Entomoplasmatales; family Spiroplasmataceae; genus Spiroplasma; species Spiroplasma mirum. The sequence continues at coordinate 42,077 of NZ_CP006720.1, forward strand.
GTATATGATAAAGAAACGCAAAAATTATTAGGAATTATCTAAGATAGAAAAGAGATGTTAAAAATGCGCGAAAAAATGGATTTGATCTTAGCAAAGATTAAAGAATACGACAAAATAATTTGCTTACGTCATATTTCCCCGGACGAGGATGCTTATGGCTCATCATTTGGGTTGGCTAATTTTATTAAGGAAAACTATCCAACTAAAAAAGTCCTAACTGATGGGGAAGCAAATGATAATTTATCATTTTTAGGTGTTCCCGAAAAGTTAACGGCTGAAGATTACCAAAATGCGTTAGTAATTGTCACTGATACTGCTAATACTGAACGCATTGATAGTTTGTATTGGCAAACATCCCAAGAAGTGATTAAAATTGACCACCATCCCGATGATACCCCTTATGGAGATCTTTCCTGAGTTGATGCGAAACGAATTGCTGCTTCAGAAATGGTGAGTGAGTTAGTTTTCCATAGTAAATTAAAAGTTTCACCAGAAACTGCGCGGTTGTTATACACAGGAATTATTACTGATTCAAATCGTTTTTTATTTCGCAACACCACAAATGTGACCTTAATTCTGGCAAGTAAACTTTTAGCAACTGGTTTTGATGTGCAAGAAATTTATCAAAATTTATATTTGGAATCATGAGCTAATGTAAAGTTTAAAAACTACTTGCAAAATTTAGTTGAAATTAGTGCGCACGGTGTTGGGTATATTAAAATTACCGATGAGATGTTACAGCAGCATCAAATGACATATGATCTTGTTAAAGGGTGAGTTAATATCTTAGCTAATATTAAAGAAATTAAAATTTGGTTATTTTTTATCGAAAATAAAGCTGAAAATTTTGTTAGTGTTAGTATGAGAAGTCGTCACTATAATGTTAATAAGGTTGCAAAAAAAATACCATGGGGGAGGGCATTTGTTAGCAAGTGGAATTAAAATGCCAAACTGGAATTGGTGTGCAGCTATTATTAACGACTTAGATAATTTGATTATTAATAATGATGTTGTGGAGGGGGCGAATTAAAATGTATTTTTTAAATAGAAATGCCAAAATTGGGTGAGTTGAAGTTATTACGGGTTGTATGTTTGCAGGAAAAACCGAAGAATTTATTCGCCGGATTGTGCGCTTAAGTTATGCTAAATTTAAAATTCAGGTTTTTAAACCAGCAATTGATAATCGTTATAGTAATGATAATGTTGTTAGTCATAGCCAAAAATCAATTAAAGCAATTTCAGTTAACAATACCAAAGAATTATTAGCAAAACTAGCACCCTATACGGATGTGGTAGGGATTGATGAAGTTCAATTCTTTGATAATGAAATTGTGAAAGTAGCAGATGATTTAGCGAACAAGGGAATTATTGTAATTGTGAATGGTTTGGATAAGGATTTTCGAGCTGAACCATTTCTAAATGTGGAACAATTAATGAGTAAGGCAGAAGAAGTTAAAAAGTTACATGCTATTTGTGTTAAATGTGGTAATTTAGCTAACCGTACGCAACGATTAATTAACGGGAAACCCGCTAATTACCATGATCCAATTGTGTTAATTGGTGAAAAAGATAAATATGAAGCGCGTTGTCGCCATTGTCACGAGGTTGTTTACTAACAACTTCTTTTTTTGTAATGGGAAATGAAAGAGTAATATAATTTTAGTATGGTTTTGAATCGAAAAAAAGACATATATAAGGATATTATAGTATTGTGGAAAGAGACATAGTTGTTTTTTTGACATAAAAATAAAGTATTAACACCAATTTGACATCCGTTTATTTTGATTGAAGTCAATTAAAAAGGATTTGAATCATTACAAATAACATCAGTTAAATACGATGAACATGATAATCTTAAACAGTTATTATCAAGAGCAATTAGTTCGCAATGATAATTTTGTGCAAGTTGATGAGCGCAATGCGTTTAAATATCATTCATTAGTTATTTGTGATAAATATTACTTTATTAAATGAGGAAAAGACAAGTATCAATTATCAAAAATAATATTAAACAATGTTGAGAACTAAGGAGTATATTACTTATGTCAAATAAATTAGGGTTAAATGCCGAAGCAATTTTCTTTACGGGGGCAAAACCAAAAGTTGTCTATAAAGTACATTTTGTTGAAAACTTACGAATGAATTCTCGCCTTACTCTTTATTTAAGTAATTAAATTTACAAGAAGGTGACTATGTCGTGGTAGGGGTCAATGTTTTTAAAGTAAGTTTAAGAATTATTAAAAAACACCCTGTCAAAAAAACTTTTGAAAGTGGAGAATCCGTCTTTCCTGGGTTGATGCTTTAGCTAATTTACTAAAAATTCAAACAATTGTAAATGAACATAAATAAGAAATTCTTTACCTGAATTTTTTATTTTAATTTCAACTGATAATTAATAAATTATTTAAATAACTACTATTCTTTAAAAAGATATATTATATAATTGTTAAGTATTAAATAGTAATTTGAGGTGGGAAGAAAATGAATCAGAAAACAATTGACCGTTTAGAAACAATGTTAAAACGAAAACAACAAATTGAAGGAGAGTTAGTAAATCCAGAGATTGTTAATGATGTTAAAAAACTGACAGCACTATCAAAAGAGCAAGCACAAATTGCTGACATTGTTGATGTTTATTTGCAATATAAAAATATTTTGCAAAATATTAAAGAAGCAAAACTGATTTTAGAAACGGAAAAAGAAGGAGAGTTAATTGAATTGGCAAAAGAAGAAATTAAAACTTCGGAAGTAGAGAAAGAAGAACTGGAAGCAGAATTAAAAATAATGTTATTGCCAAAAGATCCCAATGATGAAAAAAATGTTATTGTAGAGATTCGCGGAGCTGCTGGTGGTGATGAAGGTAATATTTTTGCTGGTGATTTGTATCGAATGTATTTGAAATATGCGGAGCAACAAGGTTGAAAAATTGATGTGATTGAAGAAAATGATTCAGAAGCAGGCGGATTTTCCTCAATTTCTTTCATCTTAAAAGGTGACCGGGTTTATTCAAAAATGAAATTTGAATCGGGAGCCCACCGTGTGCAAAGAGTTCCGAAAACTGAAAGTAAAGGACGAGTTCATACTTCAACTGCCACAGTAGTAGTTCTTCCTGAGATTGAAGAAGTTGATTTTGAAATTAAACCAGCAGATTTAAAAATTGATACCTACCGAGCTTCTGGAGCTGGCGGACAGCATGTTAACACTACTGATTCAGCTGTTCGAATTACCCATATTCCAACAGGAACCGTAGTAACTTCACAAGATGGCCGTAGTCAACATGATAATAAAGCATTAGCAATGCAACATTTAAGAAGTAAACTATACGAAGAACAACAACGTAAAATTAATGAAGAGCGTGGTAATTTACGAAAAGATGCGGTCGGAACTGGTGATCGTAGTGAAAAAATCCGTACTTATAACTATCCACAAAACCGGGTGACTGATCATCGTATTAACTTAACTTTGCAAAAGTTAGACCAAATTATGGAAGGCAATTTGGATGAAATTATTACAGCATTAATGAACGAAGAACAAAGTTTAAAAATGGAAGGTAATTAATGACTGTTAATGAATTAATTAAAAAATCAGAAGATTTTTTAGCGGATAGTGATGTTATTAATTATAGTGCTGATATTAAAACTTTAATTGCATATTATAGTAAAACAACAATTTCAAAATTATATGCTTGTCAGAATGAACCAATTTCTTTTGATTTTGATCAGTATTGACAAGATTTAACAGCTTATAAAATTGGCAAACCAATTCAACACATTACAAATGTGCAGTTTTTTTATGGTTATGATTTTTATGTTGATAATAATGTTTTAATCCCCCGCTATGAAACAGAAGAATTAGTAGATGAAGTTAATAATTTAATTGATCAATATCAATGGGATGATCCCCATAATTTAACTTTAATTGATATTGGGACTGGGAGTGGGGCAATTGCTATTAGCTTGGGGCTAGAAAATCCCCAGTTAAAAGTGTATGCAAGTGATATTTCACCCGCCGCCTTGACAGTTGCGGCAAAAAATATTAACAACTTAAATGCTCACAATGTTAAGTTATTAGAAGGAAATATATTAGCACCGTTTATTAAAAATAATATTAAAGCTGATATTTTAGTTTGTAATCCGCCCTATATTCCCCAGCATCAAGCAATTAGCAAGCGTGTTAAAAATTATGAACCGCATGTTGCTTTGTTTGGCCAAGAAGATGGGTTATTTTTCTATCAAAAAATTTTTGAAAATTGACAAGCAGTTGTGAAAACAAAAGCAATTTTATGTTTTGAATATGGTTATGACCAAAAAAAAGATCTAGAAAAATTAGTTAAACAATTCTTTAAACATTCCCAATATAAATTCATGAAAGATATCAATAAAAAATGAAGAATGTTATTTATATTTGTTTTGTAGTAAAATATATACAATCAAAAAGTTAGTAGTGAGGTCAAATCAATGAATGAAACTAAGAACGCAAAAAAATGGAAGATGATAGTTACTGCTTTTGCAGTAGTTTTAGCCATTATGGTTCCTTATTTCATTTTTATTTTTGTCTCACATAGTGATAATGTTTTAAAAGAATATTTTCAATTTTTAAAAGAAGTTCCAACAGCTAGTTTACAAACATTTACAAATCCTCTATTACCTTCAAAACTTTATATTTTAGTTTTTCCCTATATTGCTTTTGGACTATTAGGAGTAGCGATTTTATTTGCCTGCTTTTATGGTGGTTTTCACCACCGAATTATTTATTTTAGTAAGAAGTTGTTTTTAATTTCAATTATCTTAATTTTAGGGTTATTATTTGCCAGTTGTTTACTATTTTCTTTCGCGGAATATCAGTACGGAATTTTTAATGATTGGTGTAAATCAATCAAAGGCGGTTCGGATAAATTTAATGAAATTTTAGCCCATATTAATTCATTAGTTCCTACAACATTACCAAACCGTGACCAAGTAATTGACCATTTAATTAACTTAGCAACGGGAACCGGTACTCACAACCCATACCCATTTGTGTGAATTGGTATTAACACCATTTGGTGAATTACTGGATTGCAAATTTTCTTTATTATTTTTATTACCTTACGAACAAGTTTTAAAATTGAACAATTATTAAGTACAACAATAAAAATTCAAAAAAATGAAGAAATTGCAGTTTTAAAAAATACTTTTAACCAGGGGTTAGCGAAAAAAATTTTGGGATTATTCCTAATTCCAACTGAATTTAACATTTCATTATGAACAATTATTTTTTCGGTTGTTATTTTTTCTCCTTACTTAGTTTATACTTTTAGCATTGCAATTACTTCAACACAAGCTTATCGCTTTTTATTATATTCATTTATATATCCTAAATTAACAAGAAATATTATTATTCCGGGAACAATCGATTTAAATGATTTACCAAATAAAGAATATTATGACACAATGGCCAATCATGCTCCGGTTAATTTTTTTCTTATTGTAAATTTACCAATTATTGCAACTGCCCTAATTGCAGCGATGTTATTTGCTTTTATCTTTGTGATGTTAAAAAGACCTAATTTATCAAAAGCCGGGTTCATTAGTTTATATAGTGGTTTTTTAGCCATAGTTTGTTTTGGGTTAATTGTTTATTTATATTCACAATCTTCACTAGGATGGTTAGTTGAATTTTGAAATAACCAAAGTGGAACTTTTAAACAACAGATTACCACAAAAATTTTTGGAACTCCTAATATTAGTTATTTTTGATTTCATGGGAATGAATTAATTGCGAGTGGAATTCTTTCGTTTTTCTTTTTAGGGGTCTTATCAATTATTGCCATTTCTCATATTTTAAAAATTAAAAAACAAGATCAAACTACCAAAATTGTTCGTCAAGCCTAAGCCATTATTTAATTAAGTTTTAAAATAATGTTTTTTTCTTCTATAATACTTCTTAAAATTTAAGATATAATTAAATTAAAAGATAATGAGGGATTTTTATGAAAATTTATCATCTTGCCGACAAGAAAAAAATTATTGCAGCATTTAAAGAACACCAAGTATTAATTATTCCAACTGATACAATTTATGGTTTTGCGTGCACCATTGATAATTTAGCAGGTAAAAAAAGAATTTATGAGTTAAAACAACGTTTAGAAAAAATGTACTTATCATTAGTAGTTGATTCATTATGAACAGCAAAAAAGTTAATTAAAATTAATAAAAATGATTTGAAATATTTTAAATCAAAAAATTCAATTACTATAATTGGTGAAATTTATGCGAGAGTTAATGACCAATACCACATTACTTTTAATAATACGATTGCGGTGCGGATTACAAAGTGGAAATGATTAAAACAAATCTTAAAAAAAACAGGACCAATTTTTGCTACCAGTGTTAATATTACTGGCCAACGTTATGGGAAAGAACTTAATGATTTTAAAGATTTTGCGGTGGATGTTATTGTTGATAATGGATATTTAGATAACCAACCATCAAAAATTTATAATGCTTTAACTAGAGAATTTGTTAGATAGGAGCCAAATTAAAAAATGAAAAAGAAAAAAAGACTGTGGTTTAAAATTATCAATTTTAGTGCAATTAGTATTTTGTTTGTGTTAACAATTATTTTTTTAGTACTCTATATTTTATATCCAGGCAAATATGACCTGGCATTTTTCATTTTTGTTTTTATTTTTGGATTGTGAATTGTTGTGCTCTTTACCGGAACATTTTTATTTTATAAAAAAGAAGACATTGCAGAAGGAACAAAAAAACTAGTTGCTGATTATAAGAAAAAACCTAAAAATGATTATGAAGATACAATTAATGAGGAACCAACAGCAGAAAAAGAAACTAAAGAAGAGGAAATTAAGCGCTTAGAAGAAGAACTTAAAAAATTAAAAGATCCTGAAAAATAAGGATTTTTATTTTGAAAAAAGCATAATATCATACCAAATTGTAAATGGAAATGCAATTTTTTTCAAATTTTTTTTATAAATTATGTTATAATTAATATGTAGATAAATGATGCAGGAGGGCTAGACATGTACATCAATCCGTATGAGAGAATGAAAAACTTAAAACTTAATACTGACGAGGATGAAAATAAGGAAACAAAAGAATTTGATTATTGAAATCTTGTGAGCGGAAGAAAAAATAAACCAGAAGCATTTAACGAAGGATTGGATTTAGAAAACCACAATTTACAACAGAGTTTTCATAATAACGATCAAGCGGCAACAAATCAAAAAATCAATGGTGCTATTTCTTTAAATAGTTATGAAATAGTTCGTGATATTATTAAGATTTTTAAAGAAAAAGATAGTTTAGTGCAATTTTTTTTAACTCTAAATACTAAAGGCAATAATGATGTTATTACTGAGTTGTCAAATTTATTTTTTTCAGTACCATTAGTTAATTTAGATATGGCAAAAATTGATTTATATGGTTCACCATTTTTATTTTTGTTAAAAAAAATTATAAAGGGACTGCCACAAGTCGGATTAGAAGATAAAAAAGTCTTATGGGACCGTGTTAAATTATTCGCCAGAACGTTAAAAAGCAACGAAAAAAGTAACAACACCTCTGATTCAAATACCGCGGTTATTATTAACGAACTAGAATTTGATGATCCGATTGAATATATTCATAAAGAATTTAGTGAAATAATTCGGGCTTATGAAATTAAAGAAAATATTATTATCCTATTTAATAATGTTGATCTTGTTGGTTATGAAAAATTCCGTGAATTATTTATCTTAATTCATACTATTTTCAAAGGTCTGACAGCATTTAAAGTAATTACGGGATTTAATCCAATCTTAGTGGAAAGTTATATTAAAAAGAATTATGATGAAAGTTTAGTTACCGAATTAATTAACCATGAATTACAAATTTTTGACCGTAAGTATAATTTACTTACAAATGATAATTCTGAACAAGATTATGGGCAACAACCAGAAACAATGACAGCGCCAATTGTTAATAACGAAGAACCGTTAGATCAAGAAGAAGATACAATTAGTTTTGATTATTGAGCACTACGTGGTGGGCGATAAGATTGTAGGAACATAGATAGATTTTTAGGAAGGAAAAAGAAAATGTTTATATTTTTAGTTATATTTGGTTGAATATTATTCATTGTTGGAGCAATTGTCCAGATTTTTGCCGCTATTATTCAAGCTTTAGTAGTTGCTAAAGTGACGCTTCCCGGTACTATTTTTGATATTAATGATGTTTTCCAAAAAACAATTTTTAAACAAGATAAGATTATTGATACTTTAGTTGGAAATGGATGAGCTTATGCAATTATTGCCTTATTATTATTTACAGCATTAGTAACAATTGCATTAGCATCATTCGAATTAGCAAGAATAATAAAAGGACAACGCATTGCGAAGCCTTATATTAAAATGTTTTTTGTTGCATTAATTATTGCATCATTAGTATTTGGTAAAGTATCAGCATTAATCATGCCAACCTTTATCTTTGTTGGACTATTATTTATTGAATCAACCCTATTTGATGTTGAAGCAATCCGCAACTATGCTGATGAACGAAATATGATTATTGTTTACCGCGAAGACAAACGTTTTGAAAGAGAGGTAAACAAAGAGGGAAAGTATCTTGGAAGCGTCACTTCGGGAGTTGGAGCGACTACCGTCGAGACCGCAGACAGCGCAACAAATTTCAAAAACAATGACTTAATAAACGGGGATGATAATAACAATGAAACATCACCAATAACTAAGAAAACACTATTTAGAAAAGCTGAATTAGATGATATTTTTAATGTTGCTAACGATAAAGCAAACGAAGCGGAAATTGCTAATTTAATTAATGATATGAATCGTCCCGCTGAAGCAGTGCAAAAACCACTGCCTGTAAAACCTAGTGATTTAAAAAACCTACCAAATGAACCAGTTGCAAGTCCAGTTGCATCAGAAAGCAAACCGCAAGAAGCCATCTTGCAAGAAACAGTTTGTTTTTCACCAAATACATATGATTATAAAAATGACCAACCAGTGGCGGCGAATGCGAATGTTGAAATTTTAACCGACCATGTTGAACCAGTTGCAAATCACAATCCAGAAGAACCAGTAATTGTTGCCCCTAACGAAGCAGAGGTGGTGACATCAAGTATTGAAGAAAATGATGTTTTAACAAATAACAACGTGGATTCAAATCTTGATGAAGCCCTTAATGATATCATTGAAAGTAATTACCAAGTTAATTATTCTAAAAAAGAACAAAAGTTATTTGTAAAATGAGAACAATTATATCAACAAGCAAAAAATTTACAAAATGAAGTTGACGAGGAAGCCCAAGCAGTTTCCCAACCAACAAAAGCAATTAAAAAGAAAGCTAAAATTTATAATAATTTAGCTAAAGAGGCCAATACCTTAGCAAATAAATTAAATCTTAGCCCAGATAAACAATTGAAATTAATGCAAGTTACTAAAATTTTTGGCAATGCCTCAATGAGCACCGAAGAATTTATTAACGATAATGTGTTAGATTTTAATTTAGATGATGTATTAAGTGATGATCAGCCCAAACAAGAACCAATTGAACAAGAAGGCTATGATTTTCAAGAAGAAGTACCAACAGAAAGTGAAAATTCATTTATGACAAATACATGCTATGAAACATCACCAACAGTTTCTGAAGATTTAATGGAAACAATTAAAGAGAATATTGCAGAAGATGTTTTTGAATTATTAGATGATAAGCAAAGTTCTGAAGATAGTTTAGAAGAACGTAATAATGAAGAAGATGATGCAGAAAGTGCATTCCTAAAACATTTAGAACAACTTGACCATGGGATTACTGAATTTAATAATTTAGATAATTTATCAGCCGAATTAGATGATGTTCTAACAAATAATTTTGATAAATCACAATTAGATGTTCCGGTTACCAAACCAGTTAAAGCTACTAGCGAAGAAGAAAAAAATGATGAAGTTGTGCCATCTGTTGTAACAGCAGAAGCAACCCCAGTTGGTGAATTATTAAATGAAGAAGTGAGCTCGGAAGAATTTGTGGATGAACCAACAAACGAAACTGCTTCGAGCCCAGTTCTTGCAGAAACACTGATTAACATTAACATACCTTCTGAACCAAGAACCCAAGATCCAGTTGCTTCTGAACAAGTTAATGCTCAACTAAATTTTGAAGATGAAGTGTCTTATAGTCTGGATGAATTAGATAACAAAATTATGAATGATGATTTTAGTGATTTAGAAGATGAAGATGTTTTAGCAAATCTTAAAAAACAAAGTGATAACGTTCGGGCAGCAAGTTCACAAGAGCAGACCCCTCCGGTTGCTAGTGAGATTCAAAACCCTGTGTTTAAACAAGAACCAGTTTCTTCACCAGGGTTTCCAACAAATCAAATTAGTGAAGAAATTAGTGATCTAACAACTAATCAAACAGCTTTTGCTAGTCAATTTAATAACAAAATTGATAAGTTAGAACAGTTAATTATTAATTCAACAAATACTCAACTTGAACAAGGGCAGTCATTAAAAAAAATTCAATCAAATATTAAAGACTTAACAATGAAGTTAGAATTATTAGAAAAACAAGCTAATGACTTAGCCAAAAAATTTGATGAAGATGAATTAAGACAAATTGAACTTCGTCGGGGAGTAACACCAATTGATCAGTTCTATCCAAAGGTGGATGGGATGAGTTTTGCCTCAGCGCGTTATAACTTATATAATCGCACTGGATGTTCAAATACTTATGGTGCTTTAGCAACTACTGGGGTGTCTCACCAAAGCGGAGACTTATACCAAAATAAAGATCCAAAACGAAAAGTTCAAGATATTTTAGGAACATGCATGAACCGGGTAGATTACAACCATATTAATTTACATAATGTTTCAAAATATACTAAACAAGACATTCCGTATGAAACAGATTGTCAATTATGTCAAAAAGCAAAAAAATAAAAATCCCCTTTAGGGATTTTTTTATTTTATACTTAATTTTTAATAAAAATACATACAACACCGATAATAATTGCTAAACCAGCAGCAATTGGGACTAGGAAAACTGAAAAAAAAATAACTCCAACTTTAACTATTTGGTAAAAAGTAATTTCTTTGTTCATTGCATCTAGCATATCCTGTGGAACACCACTCGTTTCTGCAATGGTTGTTTGATCTTTTAGACTATCAATTAAGTCTTTATAATCTTTGGAAAGAGCATTGTCAACTCCGGATTCAGTTTCTTTTGCTTCATTACCAATTGAAATATTTTTAGTAACGGGAGCTAAGCATTTATAGCCGTTTATTGTTCCTCCCATCTCGTTATCAATTTTTACTCCTAAACATCGCAGACCAATTACTAGAAAGATAATAGTTAGTATTCAGAAACCAGCCATTATTAAAAGAAGTTTTTTCTTCATATTTATTTACCTCATTTCTTTCTATTTTTGATACTAATTAAATTTTATTAATAAACCGGGGATAATACATTTATTCGCTACTAAAATATTTTTTTAAATTATGAAAATTAAGTTCTAACTGAGATTTTAATTCTTTTAAACAACAATGATAAAGATTGGTTTTAAACAGGATTTCATAAAAATGAATAGGAGTTATTTTTTATAAAAATTTTATAAAAAATAAATTTTAATTATAAAAATATTATTTTAATATATAATAGTGTTAGAAATTAAACGGTACATTCTTTTCTACGGAGATTTCTTGAAGAATAGGACAGAAATTCAGATTAAAAATAAAGGCTAGAGTTTTATTATTTAATTAATGACAATTTTCTTTGTTTTTAAGTGTTTTTTTTTAATTAAGAAGTTAATTTTTAGAAAAGATAATTTGTTTCTTGACTTACAATCTTATTAATTTAAAATTTAATTAAGCAATAAAGTGAAGAAAAGTTGGTAGTTGTTAGTTCTGATAAGGGCAAAGAAATAATACATTAAATAATATTGCGATCATTTTTATATGAAAAAAAGTACTTAATTGAAAACAAATTTAAAAATTATATAGGAGGGGTTAATGGAATGAAAAAACTTCTTGGATTATTAATGGCATTGTCACTAGTGGCAACATCAGTAACATCAGTTGTTTCATGTACCAAAAAATACACTTTTGATAGTGATGTTTGAGTTATAACTGATGGGGGAACAATTAGTGATAATTCATTTAATCAATCTGCATGAGAAGGAGCTAGTGCTTATTTGGTATCTAAGCAAGATCCAACTCATTATGGACCTGGTGATAAATGAAAAAGTAGTAAATGACGAGCAAGTTATTTTGAAGCGGCTTCACAAACAACATCTGATTTTAGGGTGGCATATGTAACATCTAAAATTGCGGGAGCTAAAACAATGATTTTACCAGGGTTTAACCATGGAAATACCATCGGTTGGGCAGCAAATCTTGCTGATAATCTAATTTATATTGATGGTTCTGGTCAAGGAGTTCATTTGGATATGGATAAAAATAAACCAGTTGCCAAAAATATTATTGGTTTACAATATGAAGCTGAATCATCAGGTTTCTTTGCTGGTTTAGCAGCAGCTGTATACCTAAATGCGAATATTAAAGAATTCGGAACTAATCTTAAAATAGCAACATACGGGGGGATGGACAATTCCAGGGCTGTATCAAACTATATGTGAGGATTCTTAGTTGCTTTTGATATTTTTAACAAAATTATCAAAGAAGATCCAAAATATCCTAAACTGGGATCTTTAAAACGAGTAGTATTAAACCTTGTTAATACCTTGAACCCAGATGTCAAAACATTAAATTCAATTAGTAAAGTAGAAAATGTTTTAAGCCCTGATGAATCATGATTTTCACAATCATTTGAAGCTGGGCATGGAAAAGATATTTCTGATTCATTAATTAGTAAAGGGGCAAATGTTATTTTCCCAGTGGCGGGACCACAAACCCAAGACACAATTGATCGGATTAAATATAATAAATCAAATGCCAAAATTGTCGGTGTTGATACTGAACAATCAAAAATTTATGGTGAATATTATATTATTACTAGTGCGTTAAAAGAAATTGCAACATCGACCCAAGATGCATTAAAAAATATTTATTCTTCAGCTTGTGGGTTTGACCCAAGTTCTAATAGTTGAAATAAACCACAAACAGATACTTGTTGAATTAATACTGACCAATCTTCACTACGCCACCCAAGTTGAACTGGAATTGAACCAACAAAATCAATTCCTAAAACAGTTACGGAGTTAATTCATAATACTAGTGATGATAGTGCAAAAGATACGGCGTTTGATAAAATCGTTGCTGTTCTAGAAGCAGTTTATTCAGTTGGAATTAGTGGAAACCAGCCAGTGGCCGCAAAATTCTTCCCAGGTACTTTGGCAAATACTTACCAAAGTCAAGATGAATTAAAAGATTATATTTGACAAGCTATTGAGGATAAATTGTAGGAGGCAAATTGTATGAGTAGTCAAAATGAATATGCAATTGAAATGAATAACATTACCAAAATTTTTGGCGAATTAGTGGCAAATGATGATATTACTTTAAAAGTTAAAAAAGGTGAAATCCATGCGCTAATTGGTGAAAACGGGGCCGGAAAATCAACCTTAATGAGTATTTTATTTGGGTTATACGAACCAACAAAAGGTGAAATCTTTGTTAATGGAAAGTCCGAATATATTAGTAATCCAATTAAAGCAAATAAATTGGGAATTGGAATGGTTCACCAACACTTTAAACTAGTAGATATTTTTACAGTGTTAGATAATATTGCGTTAGGTCATGAAAAGATTACCGGAAAAGTGTTTTTAGATAGAACTTCTGAAATTCGTGAAATTTCAAAAATTGCAACAAAATATAACTTAGAAATTGATTTTCGGGCAAAAGTTTCTAATATTTCAGTTGGAATGCAACAACGGGTAGAAATATTAAAAATTCTTTATCGCGGAGCAAATATTCTAGTATTTGATGAACCATCGGCGGTTTTAACACCCCAAGAAATTGAAGGGTTATTAAATATTATGTTAGATTTAAAAAAAGATGGTAAAACAATTATTTTTATTTCGCATAAATTAGATGAAGTTAAAAAAGTAGCTGATAGTGCAACGGTTATTCGTAAGGGAAAAGTAGTTGATACTTTTAGTGTAAAAGATAAAACCCAAAAAGAAATTGCCGAAGCAATGGTTGGCCGTCAGTTAATTGAAATTAAGAACACAGGAGTTGAACCACAAGTTCAGGTTCTTTTAAAAGTTGAAAACTTATCAATTAAGAAAAAAGGAATTACTAAAGTAATGGCGTTGGATAACTTTAATGTTGAAGTGCATGCTGGTGAAATTGTGGCGATTGCCGGAGTTGAAGGAAATGGACAGTCGGAATTAGTAAATGCAATTACCGGATTAGAACATTTCCACCAAGGAAAAATTCTTTTTAATAACATTGATGTTACAAAAGTATCAATTCATCAAAAATATGAAAATGGAATGTCACATATTCCTGAGGATCGTCATAAACATGGGTTAGTATTAGACTTCAATGTTATTGACAATGTTGTTTTACAAAATGTTGATAAAAAACCATTTTCAAATTATGGATTATTAAATAAATCAGCGATCCAGTTATATGCTCAAGATATCATTACCAAATATGATGTTCGGGGAGCAAACTCAGGATTCGCAGTAGCACGGGGATTATCAGGGGGTAATCAACAAAAATTAATTATTGGACGAGAATTAAGCCGTAAACATAAAATTTTAGTTATTGTCCAACCAACACGGGGATTAGATGTTGGGGCGATTGAATATATTCATACTAAAATTTTAGAAGAAAAAGCAAATGGGAATGCAATCTTATTAGTTTCTTATGAATTAGAAGAAATTATGGGATTAGCAGACCGGATCATTGTTTTACATGCTGGTAAAATTAGTGGAGAAGTTGCTGGTAATCAAGTAAAACGTGAAGAAATTGGATTAATGATGGCAGGTACATATCACCAAAGTAGCAAAGGAGAAGGTAAATATGAATCAAGCAATTAAAAACAATTCTTGGTTGCTAACGCAAAAGACAAGAATCTTCTTTCGTTCTAATGAGTTTAAAACAAAAATGAACTATGTAAAAGCTTCAATTTGTGCCATTATTGCCGGAGCAATTTTAAGTTTCATTATTCTTGGTGCTAATGATGCTAATCCACTATTATTTTTTAAATATGTTTTTTCATTAGCATTCCAACCGCTAATGTTAGATCAAACATTAACATACTGAGCAATTTATATTGTGGCGGGGTTATCTGTTGCAATTGGGTTTAAAGCCGGATTATTTAACATTGGGGCGCCAGGCCAAATGTTATTAGCAGGAAGTATGAGTTTAGTGTTGGGATTAAAAAATCCCCATATTTCACAAGGAGGAGGAGTTGTTAGTGCTTTGATAATTTCCATTCTAGTTGGTTCTTGTTTAGCAGCAATTGCCGGAGCGTTAAAAGCTTACTTTAATATCCACGAAGTTGTGACAACAATTATGTTAAACTGAATTGTTTGATATGTAATGAAATGGATGTTTATGAACCAATCATTTGGGTTATGAGAAGCAAGTCGGAACTCAACCAAAGATATTACCCAAGTTACTGATAATTTTAACTTGGCACTAAATGGTCAAAACTGAATTATTCCATTTATTATTGCAATTATTCTATTAGCCTTAGCAATCTTTGTTATTAACTACACAGTGTTAGGATTTAGAATTAAAGCAGTTGGGAAATCACGTGATGCTTCATTATATGCCGGAACAAATGTTAAATTCTATATAATTGTTTCAATGGTAATTTCCGGGGGACTCGCCGGCGTCTTGGGAATGCTTTATTACATGACCCAGTCAACGGTGTTGCAGTTCACCACTGATGCCTTGCCAAGTGTCGGGTTTGATGCGATTGCGGTAGCGTTAGTTGCCTTTACGAACGGATTGTCCATCTTGCCAATTGCGCTGTTATGGGCGATTATTAAGACTTCAGCGATGGCAACAACCCAACTTCCAGCGCTCCAAATGTCAAAACAAATGGGACAATTAATTTTCGGAATTATTATTTATATGACAGCTATTTCAGCGTTATTTATATATTTAAAACCGATTTTATGAATTCGCCGTTGATTTAATATTTATAATAATAAAGATGTATGGGGTGAATATCAAAAATATCGACTAAAAATTAAAGAATATAAAAAAGAAATTAAAAATATTAATAAAGAATACCATGTTCAACTAAAAGTTTTAAAAGCAAAAGGTAATAAAGAAGAAGTTTTAAATTATAAAGAAGAAGTTAATAGTCAATTAACTAACTTAGTTGGTCGAATAAATAATTTAAAAACTGAAATTAATTTCTTTATTCAAAAATGTTACAAAAATTTATTTATGGAAGGGCGTAAAGCAATTCGAACTAGTTACAACAATGCTATTTTTGGTTCAATTGCCGCGGCAGTGGATCGTTATGTGCAAGCAAATACAGAGTATACCTTGAAAAAACAACAAGTTGCTTTTGCCAAAAGACAGTATGAACAAACTGTTAAAGAGTTAGCCGGAAAAGCAAAACATGAATGTTATGAATTATTAAATAATTATAAAAAAGATGCTTATCTACAGTTAACTAATTTACACTCAGCGTATAGTGAATTAATTTCGCGTCAAAATGAGGAAATTAAAGTATTAAAAGAAAGTTACTATCCAATTTTTGACCAAATTCATCATCAATATGAAAATGACCATGTGTTATTAAAACAACATGAAAAAGAAACAATGGCAAAATTGAATAGTGAAGTTAAAGCGTTAAAAATTAAACATAAACAACAATTACATGATTTAAGACAACAACAAAAAATTGCCAAACAACAGATTAAAGCACAGCTAAAAGAATTAAAACTAGCTTGTGATAATGATTCAGTAATAAAACAACAAGTGGCAACAATTAAAGAAAATTTAAACCTTAAATTACAAGAACTTAAAAAAGAACACCTTGCTAATTTAGAAAAATTACGAATTGAGCAACAAAATAAATTGCCGGAATTACGTAATAAATATAATCACGAAGTATCCTTAATTATTCAAGCGTTAAAAGATAATAATAAATTATTACGCCAAGAATTACTTTGTAAAAAAGAAACTTATAAAAAAGCAAAATTAGCTCAGAAAAGGGGGGAATAAGATGTCAGCTGCAGGTCAATTATTTGCCAATGGTTCCATATTATTTGCTGTTTTATTAATTGCATCAATGGCTGGACTTTATTCAGAACGCGCCGGAGTTGTTAACATTGCCATTGACGGGATGATGATTATTGGGGCTTTAGTGTATGCTTTATTAGGAAAAGCCTTTGCCCAACAGGGAAATGCAATGCAATTAGTAGCATTAGTAATATCTTCAATGATTGCCGGATTATTTGCCATCCTTCATGCGTTTGCTTCGGTCACCTTGCGCGCCCAACAAGTCATATCCGGAACCGCTATTAACTTGTTAGCAACTGGATTAGGATTGTTCTTTGTAACAATTCCTTCCTTAGCACCCGGAAACATGATCCAAACTGGATTTACAACCATTGGAATTGATAAATATCAAATTGTAACCATCTTTGTTATTATTGCCGTGGTGATTGCCTTATTCACATTCTTCTTCTTTAGATTTACTAAAAGAGGAACACGCTATGTGGCAGCCGGGGAAAACCCTAATGCCATTGATGCAGCGGGAATTAGTGTTATTAAAACTAGATATGTAGCGGTAATTATCTCAGGATGTTTAGCGGGCTTAGCTGGTGCAATGTTTACCCACTTTGTATCAGGACAATTCCGTGGTGATGTCCAAGGACAAGGTTATATTGCTTTAGCAATTATGATTTTTGGTCAATGAAGAATTCAATATATTACTCTAGGAAGTATGCTATTTAGTTTCCTAATTGCTCTAGCTAATAGTTTATGAAGATTTACTGGTTGAAATATTGCTGATCCCTCAAACCAATTATTAAAAATTATTCCATTTGCTCTAGCTTTAGTAACAATGGTCGCCTTTTCAAAATACTCGAAAATGCCGAAATCTGATGGAATTCCATTTAATAAATCTTTACGGTAAGAAAACTTTAATATTAATTATCTAAAATAAAAATACCTATTATTATAATAGGTATTTTTATTTATAAAAGGACTATTAAATTTGTTGTCCTTCTTTTCAATATTTTTTCACTGCGTCTAATAGTTTTTCATCATATTCTGCTTAAAGATTTTGATTAGGATCATTACTTTCTTTTTTTGAATAATTTGTTGTTTCAAGACATTAAGATATTCTTAAATATCTTCCCCTAATGTTAAATAGCGGTTAACAATTTCTAGGGCCTCTTGATCCATATTTTTAGTTTGGACTATTTTCATAGTTCTTTTCCTCCTATTATTATAAACTTTTCTAATTATAAAAAAAAACAAATTTCCGATAAAAAATTATCGCAACTAAAATTTTTAGTGATATTGTTTAATAATCCGAGGGGTATATCTCTTTTGAAATTTGCTTTTTAGTTCAGAAAAATTTAAAATATAATTATCCACAAATAAGGAGGGATAAGATGGTAGATTTTGATCCAAGATGTTTTAAATGTGTTAATGAACAAGAGAGAGTGGGAAAGGGAGGAGCTGTTGCTAATGTTTTATTTAATAAAATGAAACAAGGAATGGTTGGCTCAGTAAATGATGAGATTTATGTGTGTGCTCGTCATAAATAACCCGAGATTTTAAAGAATAAATAGTCTTGATTTTTAAATTAAGACTATTTTTAATTTTAAAATAAAACCAAATATTTATTGACTTTTTTACAAAACCAATATAAAATTTATAAGCATATATTGTGAAAATTTTGAAAAGTGAGGTTTAGAAATTAATGGCATTAAAAGAAAAAGAATTTGGGCATTACGCTAAAAGAATTGATTATACAAAAGTAAGTGGGAATTTGGACCTGCCGAACTTAATTGAAATTCAAACTGAAACGTATGATTGATTTAAAAAACAAGGAATTAGCCAAGTGTTCGAAGAAGTATTCCCAATTGTTGGGCATGAAGAGAATGTTATTTTAGAAATGTTAGATTGAGAATTTAGAGAACCACGACGAACAATTCCCCAATCTAAAGAAGAATCTAAGATTTATGAAGCACCAATTTATTCAAATTTAAAACTAACAATTAATTCAAAAGATTTAGAAATTGAAAAAGGACTCATTAAAGGTGACGCTGAATTAATTAAGTCATGAATTGAAGAAAAAATCGGTCATAATATTACTATTTTGAAAAAAACAGCTGATGTTGTGTATTTCGACATCCATTCAGGAGATGAAGAAGCAACTTGCATTGCAACAATTAAAGAACGAACAGATTTAAAATTAGTCATTGAAATCACAATTGAAAAAATTGGTGAAGTTTTTTTTGGTGATTTTCCGTTAATGACTGGAAAAGGAACCTTCATTGTTAATGGTTCAGAAAAAGTTGTTGTTTCACAATTAGTCCGTTCACCAGGGGCTTATTATAAAAAAGATTTTAACCGTAAAACCGGAGAAAACATTTATTATGTTGATCTAATTCCGTCTCGGGGAACATGGTTAGAATTTGAATCAGATATGAAAAAAATTAAGACTGGAAAAGAAGAACGTTTTGACACTGTTTATTATGTCAAAATTGATAAATCAAGAAAAGTTTCGGTGGCTAGTTTATTTACAGCCTTAGGAGTAACCAAAGAAACTGTTTTTGATATTTTTGGTGATAATAAATATGTTGGAAACACTTATGATTTAGAACAATATAGTGGTGATATTAATTATGATCAGCAAGTAGCGGCCCAAGAAATTTATAAAAAAATCCGTGCAGGAGAAACTGCCACTCCTGATGGAGCTACTAAATATTTATATGGTTTATTATTTGACAAACGTAAATATGATTTAACGAAAGCCGGAAGATTCAAATTAATTCAAAAATTATCAGTTGAAAACCGAATCTATAATAAGGTTTTAGCAGAAGACATTAAAGATGTTAATGGTAAAGTAATTTTTAGTGAGGGAACTTTATTTGATAAAGAAAGTGTTAATAAATTAAAAGAGGTTTTAAAAGCTGGTGCTTGTTTAGAAGAAGTCTACTTTAATACTGAAATTCCCGGTAATAATAAAATCCAAAAAATTAAAGTATACGTTGATAACGAATTAAGAAATCAAGTTGAAAATATTATTGGAATTGATCCGAACGCAACGGATGAATTTGTTACAGCGCCAGATATTTTAGCAACTTTTTCATATTTATTAAACTTAAAACATGATATTGGAGAAGTTGATGATATTGATCACTTAGGAAACCGTCGTGTTCGTACAATTGGAGAATTGCTACAAAACCAATTTCGAATTGGACTTTTAAGAATTGAAAAAAATGTTAAAGAAAAAATGTCAACTTCAAATATTTTCAAGATGAAGCCATCAAATATTATTAATAATAAACCTTTATCAGCGATTATTGGTGAGTTCTTTAACTTGTCACAGTTGTCACAGTTTATGGACCAAACTAACCCCTTAGCAGAGTTAACAAACAAACGTCGGTTAACAGCCTTAGGGCCGGGTGGATTATCACGTGAACGCGCTGGTTTAGAAGTACGGGATGTTCACTACTCACACTACGGAAGAATTTGTCCAATTGAAACACCAGAAGGGCCTAACATTGGGTTAATTAATAGCTTAGCAACTTACGCAAAAATTAATTCATTTGGCTTTATTGAAACACCATACCGCAAAGTAATTGATAATAAAGTTACTAGTCAAAATGATTATCTAACCGCTGATGAAGAAAAAAATTATGTGGTGGCACATGCTAACATTCGTTTAAGCGATAAGGGTAAAATTTTAGACGACCAAGTAATTGCTCGGTTCCAAGGTGAAAACATTATTGCATCACGAACTGAAGTTGATTATGTTGATGTGTCACCAAAACAAATTGTTTCAATTGCTACAAGTTGTATTCCGTTCTTAGAAAATGATGATGCGAACCGGGCATTGATGGGAGCCAACATGCAACGACAAGCCATCCCACTAATTAATCCCCAATCACCATATGTTGGAACAGGAGTTGAATATGCCGCAGCGAAAGACTCGGGATTAGCAATTGTTTCCCAATATGATGGAGTAATTGATTTTGTTGATGCTACAAAAATTATTTTAAAAACCAAAGAAGGGTTAAAAACATATAACCTAGATACTTTTGTGCGTAGTAATCAGGGGACTTCTTTAACGCATGTTCCGTTAGTTAAACAAGGGCAAAAAGTTGTGAAAGGTCAAATTCTAGCTGATGGTCCTTCAATTGATAAAGGGGAATTAGCCTTAGGACAAAATGTAGTGGTTGCCTTTACAACTTGAAATGGTTATAACTATGAAGATGCCATTATTGTTTCTGAACGTTTAGTTGCGGATGATGTTTTTACTTCGATTCATATTGAAGAATATACAATTGAAAGACGCCAAACAAAACAAGGAGCAGAAGAAATTACGAGAGAAATTCCTAATATTTCTGAAAACGCGCGGAAATTCTTAGATGATGACGGGTTAGTTATTATTGGAACCGAAGTTAAACCAGGTGATATTTTAGTGGGGAAAGTTACCCCAAAAGGGCAAACCCAACTTTCACCAGAAGATAAACTATTACAAGCAATTTTTGGTGAAAAATCAAAAAATGTTAAAGATAATTCTTTACGAGTACCAAATGGGGGGGAAGGAATTGTGCAAGCAATTAAACGATTCCCTCGTGAAAAATATGAATTAGCAGCTGATGTGTTAGAAGTTGTTAAAGTTTATATTGTCCAAAAACGTAAGATCCAAGAAGGAGATAAAATGGCTGGTCGTCATGGTAACAAAGGGGTTATTTCAAAAATCTTACCAATTGAAGATATGCCACACTTAGAAGATGGAACCCCAGTTGATATTATGTTAAACCCATTAGGGGTGCCATCACGGATGAATATTGGACAGGTGCTAGAAATTCATTTAGGAATGGCGGCTAAAAAATTAGGGCAAAAAGTTTCAACACCAGTTTTTGATGGAATGACAAATGATGAATTAATTGAGCTAATGGATAAAGCAGGAATGAAAAACTTCGGGAAAGAAATTTTAGTTGATGGTCGTACTGGTGAAAAATTTGATAACCCAGTTTCAGTGGGAGTAATGTATATGTTAAAACTATCTCACATGGTTGATGACAAATTACATGCTCGGAATGTCGGACCATACTCATTAATTACCCAACAACCGTTAGGAGGAAAAGCTCAAAATGGGGGGCAACGTTTTGGAGAAATGGAAGTTTGGGCGTTAGAAGCTTACGGAGCAGCGCATACCTTACGAGAAATTTTAACAATCAAATCCGATGATATTAAAGGAAGAACCCGCGCTTACGAAGCAATTGTTAAAGATAAGAAAATTCCTGAACCAGGAATTCCCGAATCATTTAATGTTTTAACTCGTGAAATTCAAGGGTTAGGATTTAATATTCAAATGATTGATGAAGATGGAAACATCAAAAATATCAATAGTTATGATAATGAAGATAGTTATGTAATTGAAGAATTAACTAATACAACAATTGATGAATTTGAAGATGAGTTTGATATTTCAAAATTTATTCTAAATAACGATAATATTGAAAATGCTGAATTCGAATTGAATATTGAAGAAGATCCAAATGCAGATGAGGATAGTTATGATGATGGTGATCATAACCCAATTAAACCAGATTATCAAAGTGATGAAGAATAGGGAGGCAAAGTAAAAATGGTAGAAAATAATAAAATGAAAAACGGACGTATGATTAAAATCGGCTTGGCGAATCCCGATGATATTCGTGGTTGATCTTATGGGGAAGTTAAAAAACCCGAAACAATTAACTATAAAACTTTAAAACCAGAACGTGATGGTTTATTTGATGAAAAAATCTTTGGTCCAACCAAAAATTTTGAGTGTGCTTGTGGGAAATATAAAAAAATCAAAAAACAAAGGTAAAATCTGTGAACGATGTGGGGTCGAAATTACCGAAGCTATCGTGCGGAGAGAAAGAATGGGGCATATTGAATTAGAAGAGCCAGTTACTCATATTTGGATGTTAAAAGCAGCGCCAAGTCGGATTTCCCTAATTTTAGATATGAAAACTAAAGAGTTAGAAGAAGTTGTTTACTTTGTCTCTTATATTGTGTTGGATGCTGGGGATGCCAAATCATTACGTCCAAAAATGGTATTAGATTTAGGAAATGCCAAAACCTCAGCTCAAACTCGCCAACGTTTAACAAAAACTTTACGCGAAATCTTAGATACCCTTGAGCCAAATACAATTGCTTATGAAGTCGGTGAACAAATGATTGAGGATTTAAAAAATACTTCATTACCGTTTTCAATGGATGAATGTGCCCAATTTATTAATCGCCATACAAATGCTAAATTTGGAATTGGTGCCGAAGCAATTGAAGAACTATTAAAAAAATTAGATATTGATGCTGAAATCAACAAGATTAAACAAGATTTAAAAGATAAAAGAACGCAATTAGATCAAAATAAATTAATGAAAAGATTAGAAGTTTTAGATTCATTAAAAAAATCAAATAGTAAACCGGAATGAATGATCTTACGGGCAATTCCCGTTATTCCCCCTGATATTCGTCCAATTATTCAATTAGATGGGGGAAGATTTACAACTTCGGAAATTAATGATTTATACCGTCGGATTATTATTCGTAATGAACGGCTAAAAAAAGTTAAAGCAATGGGGGCACCTAGTGTAATTGTTAATAACGAAAAAAGGATGTTACAAGAAGCTGTTGATGCTTTATTAGATAACGAACGAAAAGCACGCCCGGTTACTGGTAAAGATAAACGACCATTAAAATCATTAACAAGTATTTTAAAAGGAAAACAGGGACGTTTCCGTCAAAACTTATTAGGGAAACGTGTTGACTATTCAGGGCGAAGCGTTATTGCAATTGGTCCGGATTTAAAAATGTATCAATGTGGATTGCCGCGTGATATGGCGATTACCTTATTTAAACCCTTTGTCATTCAATACTTAGTTAAAAATGGGATTGCCGCTAATATTAAAGTGGCGGAAAAATTAATTTTAAACCAAGATGACAAAGTTTGAGAAGTGTTGGAAGAAGTGATTAAAGATCACCCAGTCCTTCTAAACCGGGCACCAACCTTACACCGGTTAGGAATTCAAGCTTTTGAACCAAAATTAGTAAAGGGAAAAGCAATCAGATTACATCCATTAGTAACAACTGCTTTTAATGCGGACTTTGACGGAGACCAAATGGCGGTCCATGTTCCAATTACCGATGAAGCAGTAGCGGAAGCTAGAAGTTTAATGTTAGGAAGCCGTAATATTTTAGGACCAAAAGATGGAAAACCAATTGTTACCCCAACCCAAGATATGGTCCTAGGAAACTATTATTTAACATATGAAGAACGTGATCAGTTAGGAGAAGGTTCAATTTTCAAAGATATTAACGAAGCAATTATGGCTTATGAAACTAATTGTGTTGCTTTACATGCATTGGTGGCTATTCCTGTTAAAGCATTTAGTAATAAACAATTTAAACAAGCTAATATGGGAGATTACTTAATTACAACGCCCGGGAAAATTATCTTTAACCAAATTTTTAAAGAAGAGTTCCCATATATTAATGAACCAAATATTGAAAACTTAATTGCTTTAGCACCACGAAATATGATTAAAGATAATGTTGATCTTCATGAGTATTTGGTAAATTGAAAAATTAATGCGCCATTTAAGAAAAAAGACTTATCAAATATTATTGATCGTTACTTTAAAATATACGGGGCTAACAAAACAGCGGAAATGTTAGACAACATGAAAAACTTAGGATTTAAATTCTCTGGGAAATCAGGGGTTACTGTTTCGGCTGCTGACGTTAAAGTTTATGAACATAAACATGTTGAGTTTAAAGAAGCTGACCAAAAAGTTCAAGAAATTAATGACTACTATAAATTAGGAATGTTAACGGCCCGAGAAAAACATACAAGAATTGTTAACGTGTGATCACGGGTAAAAGATAATATCCAAAATGAATTAGAACATGTTTTAAAGGAAGATCCAAAAAATCCAATCTTTATGATGGCTGATTCGGGAGCACGGGGAAACGTTTCGAACTTTACCCAACTAGTTGGGATGCGGGGATTAATGAATAACCCGAAAGGGGACATTATTGAGTTACCAATTAAATCTTCGTTTAGAGAAGGATTATCAGTGTCAGAGTTCTTTATTTCAACCCATGGGGCTCGGAAAGGGATGGCCGATGTTGCTTTAAAAACGGCCGACTCTGGATACTTAACTCGCCGTTTAGTTGATGTTTCCCAAGAAATTATTGTAACAATTCCGGACTGTCATACTCGTAAAGGGTTTATGGTTTCGGATATTGTGGAACAAAAACACTCAAATATTATTGTGCCATTAAAAGACCGGTTAGTTGGCCGTTGTAATTTACGTGATATTAAATTATCTGAAAATGATATTATTCCGGCCGCTACTTTATTAACAGAAGAAGATGCTGCACGAATTATCAAAGCCGGTATCAAAGAAGTAATGATTCGTTCAGTTTTAACATGTGAAGCTAATAAAGGAGTTTGTCAGATTTGTTATGGTAAAAACTTAGCAACTGGAAACGAAGTTGAAATTGGAGAAGCAGTTGGAACAATTGCGGCCCAATCAATTGGAGAGCCCGGAACCCAGTTAACAATGCGTACTTTCCATACCGGAGGGGTGGCCGGAGGGGCTGATATTACCCAAGGGTTACCACGGATTAAAGAATTATTAGATGTTACCACACCAAAAGGATCAATTGCGATTATTTCAGAAATTGATGGTGAAATTAGTGATATTAAAGACGAAGGTGGCTTATATATTATTCATGTTAAATCAGAAAATGATGAACGTAAATATAAAACCCAATTCGGTGCTATCCTAAGGGTTAAACTTGGTGATAAAGTAGTTCGTGGTCAAAAATTAACTGAAGGTTCAATTAATATTAAAGAATTATTAGAAGTAGCGAAGATTGAAGATGTTCATAACTACATTCTAAAAGAAGTTCAAAAAGTTTACCGTTTACAAGGGATTGAAATTTCTGATAAATACATTGAAATTATTGTTAAACAGATGTTAAACAAAGTAAAAATTATTGATTCAGGTGACACTGACTTATTACCAGGAGAAATTGTTTCAATTAAAAAATACCGTACTGAAACAATTAATGCGGTACGGGCAATGAAAAAACCACCAACCGCTAAGCATGTCATCTTTGGTATTAAAAAAGCACCATTAGAATCAGAATCGTTCTTATCATCTGCTTCATTCCAAGATACAACGCGTGTCTTAGTAAAAGCAATTATCAAAGGAAAAGTTGATAAATTAGAAGGATTAAAAGAAAACATTATGTTAGGACATTTAATTCCAGCAGGAACTGGTTTAAAAGAATCGAAAGAAATTATTGAAGCAGGAATTGCGGCAAGAACAGAAGAATATTAAGAATAAAAGTTTACAATAACTTGTAAACTTTTTATTTTATTAAGATACTTAGCATCATTGAGATTTAGTTACTCGATGATTTAAAAAATAAAATTTTAATAAATAATGATAATAATATTGACTATTAATTAAAAAATCGCTATTATTATATGTGGATTGTATTGTTTGATACACTCGGATATGTGAAAGGAGAACAAGAGGATGCCAACAATTAACCAATTAGTTAGAAAACCACGTAAAGATAAAGTTTGAAAAACAAAAGCGCCGGCTTTAAACCGTGGGCTGAACTCTTTACAAAAAAAAGTAACTAATACGACATCTCCTCAAAAAAGAGGGGTTTGTACTCGTGTTGCAACAATGACACCAAAAAAACCCAACTCAGCGTTAAGAAAATATGCTCGTGTTCGTTTAACAAACGGAATGGAAGTTACCGCTTACATTCCTGGTGAAGGGCATAACTTACAAGAACACAGCGTTGTGTTAATTCGTGGTGGTAGGGTTAAAGACTTACCTGGGGTAAGATACCATATCATTCGGGGAACATTGGATACTGCTGGTGTTAATAACCGTCAGCAAGGAAGATCACTTTATGGAGCAAAAAAACCTAAAACAAAATCTTAGAATTTAATAGTAAGGAATGATTATTAGTGGAAGGAGGAAGAAAAATGCGTAAACGTAGAGCTGAAAAGAGAGATGTTTTACCAGATCCAATTTATAATTCAAAATTAGTAACACGTGCCATTAATAAAATTATGATTGACGGTAAAAGAGGAGTTGCTCAAACAATCTTGTATGGAGCTTTTGAAAAAATTAAAGAAAAAACAAATGCGGATCCGTTAGAAACATTTAACAAAGCCCTTGAAAATATTACTCCACATTTAGAATTAAAAGTGCGTAGAATTGGGGGAGCTAACTACCAAGTCCCAATTGAAGTTAATGAAGATCGTAAAATTACTTTAGGATTAAGATGATTAATTAGTTATGCAAGATTAAGAAATGAAAAAAGTATGACTGATAAATTAGCAAATGAAATTTTAGATGCTGCAAACGGAGTTGGGGGAGCAGTTAAGAAAAAAGATGATACCCATAAAATGGCAGAAGCTAATAAAGCATTTGCTCATTATCGTTGATAAAAAAAGTTATTTATAGGTAGAAAGGAAAATAAAAATGGCAAGAGAATATTCTCTAGAAAATACGAGAAATATTGGAATTATGGCGCACATTGATGCTGGTAAAACAACAACAACAGAGCGGATTTTATTCCATACGGGAAAAATTCATAAAATTGGTGAAACCCATGATGGGGCCAGCCAAATGGACTGAATGGCCCAAGAACAAGAAAGAGGTATTACAATTACTTCAGCGGCCACAACTGCTTTTTGAAAGCATATGCGTATTAATATTATTGATACTCCTGGTCACGTTGACTTTACAGTCGAAGTTGAAAGATCACTACGGGTATTAGATGGTGCTGTTGCGGTGTTAGATGCGCAGTCAGGAGTTGAGCCCCAAACAGAAACTGTTTGACGTCAGGCTACTACATATAAAGTACCGCGCATTGTGTTTGTTAACAAAATGGATAAAATTGGAGCTGATTTCCTATATTCAGTAAAAACAATTCATGAACGTTTACAAGGTAATGGACACCCAGTGCAATTACCAATTGGAGCCGAAGACCAGTTTAGTGGTATTATTGATATTATTGAAAGAAAAGCATACCACTATGATGGCCAACCAAATGAAGAAGCGCAAGAAATTGCAATTCCAGATGACATGAAAGATTTAGTTGAAGAATACCGCACAAAATTAATTGAAGCGGCTGCTAACTTTGATGAAGACCTAATGATGAAATATTTAGATGGTCAAGATGTTAGTGTTGCAGATATTAAAGCAGCAGTGCGTAAAGCAACTTTAACTAGTGAATTTTTCCCAGTCTTTTGTGGAAGTGCCTTTAAAAATAAAGGGGTTAAAGCAATGTTGGATGGAGTAATTGACTACTTACCGTCACCAGTGGATATTCCTGCTATTAAGGGAATATTTTCAGATGGTACTGAAGTGGAAAGACATGCTTCAGATGATGAACCATTCTCAGCATTAGCCTTTAAAATTATGACTGACCCGTTTGTTGGAAAACTAACTTTTTTCCGGGTTTATTCAGGAGTCTTGAAAAAAGGAAGCAGTGTTTTAAACTCAACAAAAGATAAATCAGAACGAATTGGACGAATTTTACAGATGCATGCTAATAACCGTAATGAAATTGAAGAAGTTTATGCGGGAGATATTGCTGCTGCAGTTGGATTAAAATTAACAACAACGGGAGATACTTTATGTGATGAAAAAAATGAAGTAATCTTAGAATCAATGGTCTTCCCAGAACCAGTTATTAACTTAGCATTAGAACCAAAAACAAAAGCTGACCAAGAAAAAATGAGTTTAGCTTTAGCAAAATTAGCAGAAGAAGATCCAACTTTTAGAACATGAACCGATGAAGAAACTGGACAAACTATTATTGCCGGGATGGGTGAATTACACCTTGACATCATTGTTGATCGTTTAAAACGTGAGTTTAAAGTTGAAGCAAATATTGGAGCACCCCAAGTTTCATACCGTGAAACTTTCAAAGAAACCGCCGAAGTTGAAGGAAAATACATCAAACAATCTGGAGGTCGTGGACAATATGGTCATGTTTGAATTAAATTTGAACCAAACCATGACAAAGGATTTGAATTTGTGGATGCAATTGTCGGAGGAAAAATTCCGCGTGAATTTATTGGGTCTGTTAAAAAAGGACTTGAAGATTCAATGCAAACTGGGAAGTTAGCTGGTTATCCAATGATTGATATTAAAGCAACTTTATTTGATGGATCATACCATGATGTCGATTCATCACAAATGGCTTATGAATTTGCTGCTAGTTTAGCGTTACGGGAAGCTGCTAAAAAAGCAAAACCAGTTATCTTAGAACCAATTATGGCTGTGGAAGTTATTGTTCCTGAAGAATACTATGGGGATGTAATGGGTAACTTGTCTTCACGTCGGGGACAAATTGAAGGAAATGAACAACGGGGAAATGCCCAAGTTGTTAAAGCAAAAGTACCATTATCAGAAATGTTTGGTTATGCGACTGACCTTCGTAGTTTTACCCAAGGGAGAGGAACCTACACAATGATCTTCTCACACTACCAAGAAGCACCAAAATCAGTTACCGAAGAAATTGTTAAAAAATCAGGAAAAGCCGCACCGACTGCTTAAAAAATACATGGTTAGTCTACCATTTTAAAAAAAAGGATTGAAAATATAAATAAATTCTATTAAAATAGTTATGACATTTGTCAATTAATTAGGGAGGAAAAATAAAATGGCAAAACAAAAATTTGACAGAAGTTTACCACACGTAAATGTAGGTACAATTGGACACGTTGACCATGGTAAAACAACTTTAACAGCTGCGATTACCACAGTATTAGCTAAAAAAGGATTGGCAGAAGCTAAAGGTTATGATGGAATTGACAACGCCCCAGAAGAAAAAGAACGTGGAATTACAATTAACACTTCGCACGTTGAATACCGTACAGAAAAAAGACACTACGCTCACGTTGACTGTCCAGGTCACGCGGACTATGTTAAAAACATGATTACCGGAGCTGCCCAAATGGATGGCGCAATTTTAGTTGTTGCTGCAACAGATGGACCAATGCCTCAAACAAGAGAGCATATCTTATTATCAAAACAAGTTGGAGTTCCAAAAATCGTTGTTTTCTTAAACAAATGTGATATGGTTGATGACGCTGACTTATTAGACTTAGTTGATATGGAAGTTAGAGACTTATTAAGTCAATATGACTTTGATGGTGATAATGCCCCTGTTGTTAAAGGATCAGCATTAGGAGCATTAAACGGTGAACCACAATGAGAAGAAAAAGTAATGGAATTAATGGATGCGGTTGATAATTATATCCCAACTCCAGAAAGAGATAAAGATAAACCATTCTTAATGCCGGTCGAAGACGTTTTCACAATTACAGGTCGTGGAACAGTTGCCACTGGACGAGTTGAACGTGGAGAATTAAAATTAAACGATGAAGTTGAAATTATTGGAATTAAACCAACTCACAAAACAGTTGTTACTGGAATCGAAATGTTCAGAAAATTATTAGATTACGCGGAAGCGGGAGATAACATTGGAGCATTATTACGTGGTGTTAACCGTGATGATATTCAACGTGGACAAGTTTTAGCAAAACCAGGGACTGTTAAACCACACCAAGAATTCAAAGCGCAAGTTTATGCATTAACAAAAGAAGAAGGAGGGCGTCATACACCATTTTTCGGTCACTACCGTCCACAATTCTACTTCCGGACAACTGATGTTACGGGAAGCATTGAATTACCAGCAGGAACAGAAATGGTAATGCCAGGAGACAACGTTGAATTAACAGTTAAATTAATTAGTCCAATTGCTGTTGAACAAGGAACTAAATTCTCAATTCGTGAAGGTGGAAGAACAATCGGCGCTGGATCAGTTGTGGAAATTATTAAATAATTGTAAAGACACAATCAAATAATAACTTATTCGTAAGTTATTATTTTTTTATTTTAAATATTTAAATTGTCTAAAATTAATATTAATTCACACCCCTAAAATATGTTATATTGTAAATGTAAATTAGATATTAATGTTAACAGAGTATGCAAAGGACCTAATAATCAAGGATTATTTGTTAGGTATTTTTTATGATTATTTATTCTAATTTATCTTCATAACGAGAAGATTTACTTAAAAACGCTTGTTTTTAATGGATTTTTAGTTATAATTCTAATTAAGTCATTTAAAGGAGGTTAACAAGATGGCATATAACCCAACAGTCAATAATGTTGAAGAACCAGCAAAAGCAATTGCTTTTGGGAAGTTTTTTGTATATATTTCATTTATTTTAATCATTCCAATTTTTATTTTTATTGGAACAAGAAATAGTTTAATTCGTCAAAAACAACGAATTGAAGAGACAGCATCGGATATTGATGTGCAATTAAAACGAAGAATGGACATGTTAACTAAATTAGTTGATGCTACAAAGCAATATATGCAATATGAAAAATCAACATTATCAACAATTACTGAATTGAGAAGTCAAACAAGTCCTTTTAAAATAAAAGATGTTGATCGCATTAACAAAGCTATTAGTGACCAAATGGGACGCATTAACATGTTAATGGAAAATTACCCTGATTTGAAAGCTAATAATAGTGTAATTGAATTACAAACAGGGATTAAAGATTGTGAGGACAACATTGCTGCTGCTCGTAGATTTTATAACTCAGAAGTTCGTGATTTTAACGGAAGAATTAAAACCTGACCAACAAATGTAGCGGCCGGAACTATTCATGCGCAAACATATTTATATTTTGAAGCAGCTCCTGCTGATCGCCAAGATGTTAAAATTGATCTAGGACAATAATTAATAGCTGATGACAAATAATTTAAATTCGACAGTAACTCCGCAGTCAAAACGCTGAATCACCACAATTACGAATGATGTTAATGATAAATTACAACAATTTAGTAACCATAAAATAAGTTTTAAGTATTCTTCAAAAAATTTACGAGTATTTGCCGCAATTATGTTGAGTGCGGGATTACTTTTTCTTGTCTTTACAATTTATTTTCTTGCGGCTAGTAAGTCATTGCACGGTGTTTTTTTGATTGTTGACATTGTTTTTTTAGTAATTGGGGCGTTGTTATTTTTGATTGGGATTATTTTTTATGTAAAATGATATATATCCGATAATTATGAACAAAAGATTTTAAAAGTTTTAGATTTTCAAAAATATTATCAACTTGCTTTTTTAGATGAATTCGCTGGAAAAATCGAGTTAGATGATATTTCGACGAATTTTAAAATTGCACCTAATGCTTTTGTTCCCTGTGAAGGTAAAATTAGAGTGGACCGCGTTCTTAATTTACATCATCGTAATTTTCGTTGTTCATTTGGAACCCTAACCCAGGAAATTCGCCGTAGTTATGTTGATAGCCAGGGTCGCCGCCGCACAACATATTATTGAAACCGGTTCCCCTTTTTAAATAGTATTATTTTAAATAAAAATATTGAAGTCAATGCTGTTATTAAACCAGCAAAGTCATTTTTAAAAATTTTTAAAACTAAGGACAATACTAATTTAGAATCAAGTGAATTTGAAAAAATGTATGCGGTTGATGCTGATGATCAAATTATGATTCGGAAGTTATTAGTCCCAAAAGTTATTGCTAATTTAATCAACTTGGGCAATACTGTTAATAATATTCCACAGATGAATTTCACCGAAAATTACTTAACCTATGGTTTTGAAAAATTCAGTGTGGGGGGTTGGCAAGATCCAACTGGAGCCTTAGCCGGAATTGATTTAAAAGGTAGTTGAGAAGACATTCCCAATGATATTTGCAACAAAATTATTGCTGATCTCCAGTATTTTCGTCGTGTATTTGAATGAGTAGCTGCTTACGATTTAATTGGGGAAGATTTATAAGAATAAAATACTAATTGTATTTTATTTTTTTATTTAAAATTATTAAGCTAAAATAACTAAAACCTAGAATAATAGCAATTGTTCAGAGCATATAACTGATACCAGCATACCACTGGTTATGAAGAACTTGCGAATATGGTTGTTTAGTCGCCATACTAACAGATAATAATGAAATAAAGAAGATTACCAAGGCGATAAAACAGGTGAAAATATAAATAAAAATTTTAATGTTAAAATGTTCTTCTTTTTCGTCATAAACATATGTTTTGACAAAAATAAAAGGGTTTTTAATTAATAAGAAATTAATGAACAATAAAATAAGGTTTAAAAAAATGAATATTATTGAATAAGTTAGTTTATCAGTGGGGTTAATTTTACTAAAAATAAAAGCTAATAACACAATAATTGAACTAAGAGCTAAAAAAATAAATAATCATAACAGATTAAATTTTATTTTTTTAATAATTAATTTAATGTCCGCAACTTTCATATTACACCTAACTTTTTTTATTAAGTAAATCATAACAAATTTATGCTAATTATAAAATATTATTAAAATAATAAATCAATACTTTTTTTCAGTTGATAAAAAAATAAAATTTTCATTGCTTAATTAAAAAATATGATTTAAGATATGTATGTAAGAATGAAAGGATGAAATAAATATGTATAAAATGATAAAAATAACGCCTTTTTTTTCAGAGCGTTTATGAGGGGGAAGAAAATTAGAAGAGTATGGGTTTAAGTTACCAGCTAATCAACTTATTGGGGAAGCGTGAGTAGTTAGTGCGCTTGATAATGGCATGGGATATGTACAAAACGGAGAATACCAGGGATTATCACTAAAAGAATTATATGAAAAACATCATGATCTTTTTAATGATAATAATTCGCAATTTCCTTTATTATCTAAAATTATTACTGCTAATGATTATTTATCAGTTCAAGTTCATCCTGATGATAAATATAGTTTAGCACACGACGGGATGTTAGGAAAACCAGAATGTTGGTATATCATTAACTGTCCAGAAGATGCGGAATTAATTTATGGACACCATGCAAAAACAAAATCAGAATTAATTGATTTTGTTAAGAATAAGCAGTGAATTGAATTATTTGTAAAAGTAAAAATTAAAAAAGGGGATTTCTTATATGTTCCTCCGGGTAAGATTCATGCCATTACGCCCGGA
Source organism: Spiroplasma mirum ATCC 29335 (assembly GCF_000565195.1). Taxonomy (NCBI): domain Bacteria; kingdom Bacillati; phylum Mycoplasmatota; class Mollicutes; order Entomoplasmatales; family Spiroplasmataceae; genus Spiroplasma; species Spiroplasma mirum. The sequence goes on from NZ_CP006720.1 coordinate 76,315, forward strand.
GTAACTGTTTTTGAATTGCAAAGATCATCGGATGTCACCTATCGATTTTATGATTTTGATCGGAAAGATCAGGATGGAAACTTACGCCCGTTGCATATTCAAGAATGTTTGGATGTTACCACTGTTCCTGATCCTCAATTACCAGTTATTCATAAAAAACAGGGACTTCTAATTGATAATGAATATTTTACATTATATTTAATTAAGTCTGATCAACATTTAGAATTACCAAATGTTAATTGAGCTCAAGTTACTCTACTAAAAGGAACAGCAGTGATTAATGGTGAACAATTACTTGCTGGTGAATCAGCGATTCTAGTAGACTTTAATAACAATTTAACAATTAAAACGGCGGGTGAATTATTATTAAGTTATAAAAAATAAGTTAACACTTATTTTTTATTTTTTTCTGAATATTTTTTTTGTTTAGAAAAAACTATTTACAAAAAAAAAAAAAAATATAATAAGAACAGGAGGTATATATTCAAATGAAATCTAATGATTTGTTCGATCAAGAGCATATAATTCTTAATTCACAAGCAAAAACACAACAAGAAGCGTTTGTTGAATTAGCAGAATTAGCTAAAAAACTAGGTTGTGTTAATGAAGCAAGTGACTTAGTAGCTGGCTTTAAAGCTCGTGAAGCAGAATCATCAACTGGTTTTGAAGATGGTTTTGCCATTCCCCATGCGAGAATCAAAGCAGTTAAAAAACCAGCAGTATTATTTGTTAGATATCAAAATCCATTGGATTGAAATGCCATGGATGGTAAACCAACTAATATTGCCATTGCGTTAGTCATTCCAGAAGACAAATCAGCTGATATTCACTTGGGGCTGTTAAGTGATATTGCCAGAAAATTAATGGATGCTGATTTTAAAAAAGCAATGAAAACTGAAACTGATAAAGCCAAAATTCAAAAAGCATTAATGGGTGAAAGTAAGAAAGAAGAACCAGTTACGACAACTAGTGGTTCAAAATTAATTTTAGGAATTTCAGCGTGTCCAACTGGAATTGCACATACATTCTTAGCAGCTGATAAGTTAACACAAGTTGGGCCAAAATTAGGGTATACAGTCAAAGTTGAAACCCATGGATCAGAAGGAATTCGAAATAACTTTACTGATGATGAGATTCAACGTTCTGAAGTAATTGTTGTTGCTGTTGATATTGCGGTTGATATGTCAAGATTTGGTGGTAAAAGAGTTTATACCACAAGTACATCAAAAGCAATTAAAGATCCCGAAGGGGTTATCAATACTGCTTTAAAAGAAGCCAAAGTTCAAACAGTAGGTGAGTTTAATACTAGCGGTGATAAAAATAGTGGCCAAAGAACAGGAATTATGAAACATTTAATGTCTGGTGTTTCTTATATGGTTCCAATTGTTATTTTGGGGGGTATTTTTATTGCTCTTGCCTTAGGATTATCAAAAGCTATTTATGGAGCTAGTTATCAACGCTACCATGGATCATTTAAGGATATGGAATGAGTCTTAAATTCAGGTCAAGCAACTCCAACCTTACAAGCGGTTTACTATACCGATCCCACTGCTGATCCCCAAAACTTTTTCTATTATTTATTAAAACTAGGGAGTGCAGCCTTCACCCTAATGATTCCAATTTTAGCAGCCTTCATTGCTAATTCAATTGCCGGAAGAGCGGCGATTGCCCCAGCGTTAGTAGTCTCATTTATTGGAAATGATGCGAGTGCTTTCTTCCCAATTGATGGAATCGGCGCTGTTGATACGCCAACCGGATTTGTGGGGGCTATCTTAGCTGGGTTAGCTGTTGGTTATACAGTTAAATGGATTAATAGTTGAAAAGTGCCAAAATCCTTACGCCCGGTAATGCCAATTTTTGTAATTCCGGTTCTAGTTGGATTTGTGTACGGAATGATTATGATGTTTGTGATTGGATTAGTAGTCGGTTATGTAATGCACCAATTCAAATGATGAATTTCATCAACATGAGGAAATCCAAATAATGCCGCTGGATTAGGAATCGGATTTGGATTCGGATTACTAATTGGAGCGATGGCTGGATTCGATATGGGTGGACCAATTAATAAAGTAGCGTTCTTAGCTTGTACAGGATTAATTGGTTCAAAAGTCTATACCCCAATGGGGGCAATGGCTTGTGCCATCCCAGTTGCACCATTAGGAATGGGAATGGCAACATGAATTTTCCGTCCATTATATAATGATGAACAAAAATCAATGGGATCATCAGCCTTCTTTATGGGATGTATCGGAATTTCGGAAGGGGCTATTCCATTTGCTATTAATGACCCAAAAAGAGCGATTGTATGTAATGTTGTTTCTTCAGCAATTGCCGGTGCTGTTGCTGGATTATTAGGAATTGCTGATGCTGCAGCGCATGGTGGTCCAATTGTTGCCTTAGTCGGAGCGATTGGTCGTGGAAACGATGGCCAATTATTAGGATGAGGAACTGCTTGAGGTTGAACATTATTATCATTAGTTATTATGTTTGGTGGGGCAACAATTAATACCTTTATGTATGGAATATGAATGATTATTGATAAAAAACGAACAGGTGAAACAATTTCAATGAAAGAATTTGTTTTAAAAACAAGAGCGGACAAAGTAGTTGCTAAAAAAGCAAATAAACAAGTAAAACTTAATAAAGTAGCAAAAAATAATATCAAAGGATAGTAGATAACTTATAAAATGGGTAATTACTACCCATTTTATTGTTTATCATATTTGTAAGGAGTTAATAAAATTATGCTTAATTTAAATGTTACTTTTAATTTATTTGAAGTTTTACCTTGATGAGCAGCTTTATTAATTTGTATTGCAATTATTATAATAGTTACTATTTTAGTCTGATATTTTAAAAAGAAAACCAATAATATTAAAAATAAAGCTGAGGAAGTTGAATTAAAAAGTTTATGAACAAGAATGCGAGAATTACGACAAAAACAAAAAAATAAGAAGAAAGCGACTTCCATCCCAGAAAAAACGATTACTAACCAAGAAAAAATTAAAAAATTAGAAGCAGAATTAGAAGAATTAAAAAATAAAAATAATAATGAAAATGATAATTAATTATCATTTTTTTGATATTTTTTATTTTTTTGTGTATAATATTATTTTGTTTTATTTTTTTAAAATTTAAACTTTTATGATATAATTAACATATAACAAATGGTTGAACATGGTTAGTAATAGTATGGTTATCAAAATTTTAATATTTAGAATTTGTGGGGGGCATATTAATGGAAAAAATCAAAATATCGAATTTAAAGACAAAGGGTATGCTTGAGCGCTTTTTATATAGTAGTGATATTGTTAATGCTGGTGATGATATTGCGGTAGTTAAAACAAATAATGATGAAATAATTATTAAAACCCCTTATAATGGTAAAATCATCAAGCCGCTAAAAACTGGTGCAACTGTTAAGAAAGGTTCAACCATTGCTTACTTATTAACCGATGAGAAAGAAATTGCTAAATATAATAATAAACATGGTTATCAAGATGAATTTAGTTATTTAGATAAAAATGGCGTACGATTTAATCCTGGTAAAAATGGGCAGTTTGGGACAAAATGGAAAGATGTTGATGAAGAAGATTATTCAGGAGCTGCTTTTGTTAGTGATGCTGATACTAAAACCCCACCGCAACTACTTAATATTACCCAAATTCCTAACAGAAATAAACAGTATGCAAATCGAATTGCTAATTTAAAAACTACTGTTGAACCACCAGAAATGCCAATCACCAAACAATCAGAGACTATTCTCCTTGAACCAGATGATTTAACTGAGTCATCAGCTGTCCCTGTCAAAAATAACCAGCCAATTATTAATACTGATAGCCTTATTAAAGAAAATGCAGATAATTTAATTAAAAAAGAAGAACCAGTGGTTAATTTAAATTCAGAAAAAATAAGTGAAAAACATTTAACATTTGGTCCCCAAAAGTCACATCGACTATCATTTAAAAATTTACATTACAATGTTGGACCTCAAGAACGTGCGCATATTCCTTTAATTGATACAATTAAAGATGTTAATGTGGAAAATTATGGTGCAAAAGATCGAGACGATGATGTTAAAAACAATCATTCACTAAATAATTCATTTATGCGAATGCATAATGATATTGCTAATGCAGTTAAGGAAAGTGATAATATGTTAAAAGACAAAACTAATGCAAAAATTTATGCGAAATATCTTGTTGAAGAAACAAAAAAACAAGATCAAGCACCCCAAAATAACTTAACAGCTAATCTTTTTGCTGCTAATGAAGAAGGAAATTCTTCTTTTCGTGATTTAGTAAAAGCTCGCCGTAATCAATTACACCAACAAAATAATTTTCACGAAATTATTGATGAACCTGAAAATAATAAGAACGTAATGGATTTCTTAGATGAATATGGTCGCCCTAAAATTATGCGAAATATTATTCAAGGACGAATGAATAATTTAATGAAAAACAATGGTCAATTAGAGTCAGTTAATGAGGTTAATCCAGCAAGAAGTACAAGCAGTGATAGTAGCGTGTCGAAACAACCTAAAATTTCGGTTGAAGAAGAACCAGTGGACTATATTACAGCGGATGGCTATGAAATTAAAGTTGGTGAGGATCAAAATACGCCGCCTAAAGATTTAGGTTATTATTCACCATTAAAAACCTATCGTGATCGTTTATATGAAAAATTAAATAATAACGATCAACGTGAAAAAATTCTTAAAACGCGAAACCAGCGAGAATTAATTAAAAAAAGAATGGAACAATTAGCACGTGGTGATATTGAAGTTACCGATAACGTTTTAGGGGCAATTAATAATTACAAGCGCCCTTCTTATGAAGAAATTGAAGCCCAATATGATCTTTTAAATGATAATTATAATAAACAAAAATTATCATCACCAACGCATGCCACAAATAATAGTGAGGAAATCATTAACCCCTACCGGGAAATCATTCCCGATAGTCTTAAGAGTTCTGCCCAACCAACGCCATCCTTAAACCCCCAACCAGTTGTTAATAACCAACCATTTGTGACTAACCCTGGATCTCAATCTCAACCAGTAATTGTTAACCAACCACCAGTTGTTAATAATAATAACCAGGAAGTATTGGTTGAACTAGCAATTTTAAAAGAAAAATTAGCGCAACAAGAACAACAAAATAAACACCAGGAGTTATTACAAGAAATTAAAACATTAAAAGAAAATAATCTTCGTAATAATGTTAATAATAATGATCATAATAATTTTGATAAAATGATGCAGTATATGTTAATGCAACAGATGATTAAAAGTATGAATCAAACACCCAATCCTTTTTTAGCACAATTATTACAAGAATCAATGCCTAATCAGCAACCAACTAATTTTAACCAACTACCTCCAGAACCACAGAGCCAACCAGGTACCCACAATAACGAAGGGATTATGGTTAAAAAATTTGATGAACAATCTAATAGTAACGCGGGAAATTTTATTCAACCATTAAATAACAAACTTAATATTTTACATACAAATACCAATCCCGTGGAACCACAAGGATTAGAAACGAGAGAAGAAATTAAACGAACTAAATATCCAGTAATTCGGTCAGTTATTTTATCACAAAGTCAAGTGCCACCGCTAACAATTAGTACGGAAATTGATATGTCAGCAGTCATTGAACAACAACGAAAATTAAAGAATGCTAACGCCGAAACGGGTGTAAAATTTTCAACAATGAGTTTTATCTTAAAAGCTGTTTCGTTAGCATTAAGTAAATATCCAAAACTAAATTCATACTACGACCAATCAGCTAACCAAATTGTAATTAAAAATTCTCACCATATTGGATTAGCAACGGAAACAAGTGAAGGGTTAGTTATTCCAGTGATTAAGTTTGCAGAACGCTTAAGCTTAAAACAAATTGCCATTAATATTCAAGAAACTCTTGATCGTTTACGTCAAGGTGAGTTATATGATTATGAATTGCAAGGAAGTACAATTACAATTGCTAACTATGGAACAGTTGGCGCAACGCAAGCCACCCCAACAATTTTCTATCCTAACTCTGCTGTAATTGGGGTTGGAAGAATTGTTCGCAAACCAATTGTAATTAAAGGCGACAAGTTGGTAATTCGTTCAATGATGAGTATTTCACTAACCATTGATCAAAGAATTATTGATGCAGCGGAAGCGGGAATTTTTATGACTAGATTAAAAGAAATTCTTGAACAACCAGAATTAATTACTTTATCATAAAAAAACATTATCTTGCAGATAATGTTTTTTTTAACGTAAAATTTTATAACTATATATTGTACCTTTCACAATTAATGCGTCTAGTTCATGGGTTCAATTACTAGTTTTATTAACGATGATGGTATATAATAAATTCTTGCGATAAAAATTGCGCCGCGTAATTTTAATATTGTATTTAAATAATAGTTCTTTTACAAAAATCTCATTTAACGGTAGAAATAAAATTCCTACTTTGATATATTCACTAATTTTAGTTAATGGTGCTAAGTCAATAAATTTGCGCGTAATTGTGCCATAAATAGTTTGTAAAGAATCAAAGCCCAAAGCAATAGAGCCAGCATACTTAATAACTAAGACAATAATATTAGTTAACTCTTTGTTAAGAATATTATTCAGAATTGCTCGCCCAGCGCTGTTTCTAATTTTACCATTATCAGTTTTATAAATATTTTTTCGACGTTTACCAATAATATAAGCATAGCAGTTACAAGTTGCTGATTTATCTTTATACTTTGCTAAGAAATTAATAATATCTTGTTGAGTTTCAACATAACTCATAAAACAAATAAATTTAGAGTTCTGAAAAACTAGTTCACTATTAAATATTTCATTTTTGTTGATAATATAACATTTTAATAAATACTTAATACCTCCCTACGCTCCACAAAATAGTTTCACATAAAATATTATATAAAAGGAAGGTATTAATTGCTAATGATTCCAGAAATTTAATTGTTTTGTATTTACAAATATTTTAGATTAGATATAATGATTAAGGTTATACCAATATATCATGGCGGTTGTGGCGAAGAGGTTAACGCCCCGGATTGTGGCTCCGGTACTCGTGGGTTCAAGTCCCATCAGCCGCCCCATTAATTTTAAATAACCACAAAGTGTTAATCATTCCAGTTGGTGTGATTTTTTATTTTTATGGTTAATATTTTTAGTTAAAGAAATAATTTAAAATTGTTAATTAAAAACTCCACAATCTTAAAACTAATTGTGCTATATTAGAAGTGTAAATTTGACTACTTGAGTACTTAAAGTACCTAACAAAATAAACTTGTTAGTTTTTTGTTTAATCACAATTTATACTAATACCGCTTTATTAATTAAAGGTTTAAAAAAATAATAATATTTAAAAACCAGGGAAGCGAGGGAAACAATATGTCCTGCTTAATAATGTTCCACTATCTTTAATTGTAGAACAAGCAATTGGTTATTTTGCTGCATTATTTAGTAGGAATTATTACGTGTTTACCACAACTCATCAAAACATTAAAAACAAGAAATACAACTAATATTTCCTTAGCAACATATTGTATATTTAATTTGGCTAATTTATTATGGCTCATTTTTGGAGCACTATCCATTAGTTGCCCACAACTAAATCCTAACCAATCAGAAGTTACAAAAATTATGTGGAGTTTAACTTTAATCGTACCATATTTTGTAACTTTTACCAGAGTCAGTATCATTTTAGGCATTAAAATTTATAATATTAAAAAACATGGGGAATTATTAACTACCGCTAATAAAAAAACTGATGGTTGAAAAAATTAACGAAAGTAGAGAACAATTATGCTCTTAACTAGTTTTAGTGATGATCCACTCTTTTTAACGGTCCATATTATTGGATAATTAGCTGCATTAATATCAATGTTGGTTTTTATTCCCCAAGCTATTAAAACGATTAAAACAAAGCAAATCGCGTGGGAATTTTATTAGGAATGTACTTAATATATAACCTTGCTAATTTTGCTTGAATAATTTGAGTAATTATTGACTGAGATAGCGAACCAAATAATATGCTATCTGATTTAACTGTGATTATTCCAAAGCTTGTTTGTATTATAATAACAAGTATAATTATTAGAATGAAGGTTATTAATACCAAAAAAGTTCACCATTACATTAGAAAGGAAGTTTAGAATAAAAAAATTAGTTTCAAATCATGAGTTTTTATGTAAACATCATACCAGTGGTCGTTATGAAGGAATGAAACACTCTTATGATTTAATGTTAACTTGTGCGGATAGTGATTTTAAAATTCTGCTGGTAATTCAATAAGATTTAATCAAAGTTATCAAAGAAGGAGATGTTAGTTATTCGTTCTTAGATAATCAATTATTAGAAGCAATTAATACTTGGTATACTAAATAATATAATTTATCTTTTGCTCGCGAAGAGTTAATTATTGTGAGTGGGGGTTATTCATTTAATGCAAATTGCCTTGAAAGTTTTAACAAAATCGGGCGATGGAGTTATTGCTCAACCACCAGTTTATGATCCTTTTTATGAAATTATTAAAAATAAAGACCGTAAAATAATTATGAACCATTTATTATATGATGAAGAGTAACAATACTACACAATGAACTTTCTGGAATTAGAAGAATTAATGCAACAACATAAAGCAATGATTTTATGCAGTCCTCATAATCCGGTGGGAAGAATTTGAAAAGAAGCAGAGTTAGCACAGTTATTATTCTTAGCTGCAAAATATAATGTTTTCATTATTAGTGATGAAATTTGACAAGATATTGTTTCTAGTAATGTTCAACATCATCCACTTTTTAGTTTTAATTCACCAGCAATTAATCAAGTATTAGTATTATCTTCCCAAACAAAAACTTATAACCTGGCAGGAGCCCAAATTGGTTATGGGTTATCTTATAACCGTGATTTTATTGTAAAAATGCACCATGAATTAACAAAATCAATTCATTATGCTTCAACTAATTATTTATCAGCTAAAATGATTATTAGTGGTTATTTGAACCATGATAATTATGATTGGCTAGCAGCATATAAAACAACGTTAGAAGAAAACTACCATTATTTGGTAAATGAACTTTTGAAAGGTCAACTAATATCAAATTCACCAGAATTGAAGGAACTTATTTAGGATAGTTAAATATGAGTAAGGTTGTTAAAACATGCCCCCAGTTAGAGCAAAAATTAGATAGTGTGCATATCCAAGCCATTAATGGTAGTATTTTTTCACCAACTTCCGAACTATTTATCCGGGTTGATTTTGCGCTAGATAAAAAAACAATTGCCGAAGTAGCACACCGATTAATTGACTTATTTAAATAATAAAAGTGTTCTTATATGTTTACTAACCTCCATTTGCTTGTTATAATGTATATGTTGGCATATTAATAATAAAATAAGAAATCTTATTATTAATTTAATGTAATATATGTGATATTTATTTTTTTAATTTTTACCGAATAATTTAATTTTAAAGCGACATAGTTATTAAAATTAAGATATTTTAGTGTATTTAATAAAATTAAATAATTAAGTATTAACTATTGACGAAGTGGAGGTGCAATAATGATCGATGCCTTAAAAGTTGGGGATAGTCTTGTTGTTCACGCCTATAAACATAACGGATCAATTTATCGCTCATGAGAAGAAGCAATTGTGTTAACGATTGAAGCGGATTATATTGTATTAGTTAATGAAGATGTAACAGTAACTGAAGTTAACGGGCGGAAATGACGAACAAATGAACCAGCAATTTGAATATTTAATAAAAAAAATTGAAGCAATATTATTTGTATGTTTAAAGATAGTGGCTTAAATTATTATTGTAATATTGCCTCACCATTTATTTTGGATGATAAAACAATTAAGTATGTTGACTATGATTTAGATATTAAAGTTTTTACCGACGGTAGTTATAAAATTTTAGATTTAAAAGAATTTAATCGTAATCGCATTGCTTGAAAATACCCTCGGGAAATTGTTAACATTGTTTGAGCAGAAATTGATAACTTAAAAAAACAAATTAAAAATCGTGAATTTGTTTTTGCTCATGAAGAAGCGCGTAGATTATGACATAAATATGTTGATTTCAAAGCTAAACAACGCTAATCTTAGCGTTTTTTTTGTTGTTTTTAATAAAAAAAGTTATTAAAAATTATTTTCGATATATGATAAAAATATATGATTTTTTAGTGAAAGAAGTAGTATTATGGCAAAATATAAGTTTCCAGACCAATTTTTATGAGGAAGTGCTTTTTCAGAACCACAAACCGAAGGAGCTAGTTTAGAAGATGGTAAAGCAGCATCAAATTGAGATCATTGATTCCAAATTGAAAAATATCGGTTTTTTTAACCAAACTCCGTGTTTAAATGATTTTTATCATCGTTATCCAGAAGATATTAAAAAATTGCCCGGGGTTTGAATTTTAATTCCCTACGGACATATCAATTCAGTGAACAAGATTAATTCCCGATGGCAAAAATATCAACCCCAAAGGTGTTAAATTCTATAATAATGTTATTAATGAAATGCTAAAAATAAGATTAAACCAATTATTAATTTATTTCATTTTGATATGCCTTTTTGAGCCCAAGAAAAAGGTGGCTGGGTTTCGCGTGAAGATGCGGCTGCTTTAAAAGGAATTTATATTCATGTTGAAGTAAAAGCACTTGCGGAAGCACAATCAGTATTAAATGACTGAGATGTCATTTTACTTGGCCCACAAGTAAAGTTTATGGAAAGAAACATTAAATCAATGACTACAAAACCATTATCGGTGATTCCTTCTAATATATATGCCTTAGGGAAAGGGTCTGAAGCATTAGACTTAGCATTAAAAATGTTAGGATAACTCCTCCCTATTTAAAATAGAAGAGAAGGATTTCTATTTATGGGTGAAAATAATAATGATACACAAAAATTTAGACCCGATAAGAAAATAAATTTTCAGGTTCAAAATTTTAAGAATTGATGAAATAGTAAAACCCTACCAACTATTTTAAAAATTGGGAATCAACGTCATTTTTCAGCAATTTGGTATTCATTTGGAACAATGACCTCTTGATTATTGCTCGATCAATTGGGATTTTAATTATTACCATTATCTTTTTTTTGGGGGGGTCAAATAAGATTTCTTTATTAGCCTTATTTACCAAAGCAGGTAATCCTAATTGGGATTGAAATGCTAGTTCATTTGAATGACCAACCAAAGCTTGAGCGGATGCTTCCCAAAATGGGGAGTTAGCATTTGGATATATTAATATTGCCATAATTGGTGCAATGCCATTATACTTTTCATTTTTATTAGGGTACTTTATTACCTTATCAAGAAACTTTAAACAACCAGTAATGGCTGGATTAGCTTCATTTACTGCTTTTATTGTAGCATTTATGGGGCAAGTTTTTTCTTTATGAGTGCCCAAGGATTGATTATGGCATTAATTGTGGCATTATTTACATCTGAACTATTTATATGGTTTGGAAATATGAAAAAGTTAGAGGTTAAACTACCCTCGGGAGTACCCCACTGTTGGGAAGTTCTTTGCGGTCTTTTTACCAATGACCTTTACTTTAGCGAGTGTAGCGTTAGTTAACATTTGTTTCTTAGCACCGGTAATTGCTACAACAGGATGAAGTGTTGACACTTGGCAAAACCTTGTTATTAGTAGTTATAAAGGTGGTTCAATTTGACAACCAGCATTTAAAGACTTTACAATTAGTGGTAATGATTTTTTAGAATGAGTTACTAAAACTGGACCATATAAAGATGCTAATATTGATACCAATTCATTATTTATCAATGGTGCTACTGCGAATATTATTAATGGTTATGGGAATGCTACTGATGTAGTGGGAATTAATAATTATTTTGATACAATCCGAAACGGAATGACAAAAGATGGTTATAACTTGTTTGGCCAATATTTAGTTTCGAGATTTGGTGGAGAGATTAAAGGAATTACTAGTTTACAAGATAGTGTCATTGATATTAAAGCTTCTATGGGAACAACTGGTATTGTTGTAATTTTAGCGGAACGCTGAAACCAAATCCAAGTTCCGACAAACGCCTTTGGATTCGGAGCAGCAATTTATAAATTCTTTACTTGATAATTCATTGGTTTTGCAACTGGTGATGATGGATTAGGATTAGCAATCTTATATGTCTTTATGATTTCATTCTTCTGGTTCTTTGGAGTTCACGGGTCAAATATTATGGCTGCTATCTTCGAACCAATTTGATGGATGATTTTAGGAATTAACACCGCGTTAGTATCAACAGGAATGCCAAAAACTGTGAATGAAAATTCTGAGTTAGGAATTTTTGCTAAACCTATCACTGGTTCCAATATAAGCTAAATCATAATTGGCATAATCATCAATTAACTCTTCCAAACTATTGTAGACTTTTGCCATTTGATATTTTGCTTGATACTCTTTTTCTTGCTCAATTGTTAAATTATAAATCCCATAGGGAATAATATCGTTATGATATTTAGTGTTTTTAATATCATCTAAAAATCATCTGGTAATTCTTCCCGCTCCAATAAATACAATTTTCATCTTTATCCTCCTATTGATACCAAATATTTCATGTTGATAATTCTGTGGTTAATAATTTTTTAAGGTTGTTCAAATCATCATAGACTAAATTTTCCCCACCACTCGTAATTACGCGTTGATATCACACATAAGATAATTTTGGTTTACGCGTTTTGGTTTTACTATTAAAATTAGCCGCTACTAAACCATAATCTTTCCAATAACTACCACTTGGTGAATAAATATAACAATAAGTTCATAATGAATAACCAATAAAATTAATTCCTTGGGCAACTGCTTTTTAACTTCATTAATATACAATTCTAAATATTCAATCCGTTCTTCATAAATAATTAATTCGTGAGTCTTATCATCAAAAGCCTCCATTCGATTTTCAATAATCATTAATGGCTTGTGTTACTCCTCAGCTAAAACTTTAGCCCCCGTTACTAACATTGATGGGTCAATGATCCAGTTTCATTTTGTATAGCGAACATTTTTTTTTGGAAAAACTTGTTTAAAGTCTTTAACAAAAAAAGTTGCACTTTCAATTTGCATTTTACCAGGTTACTTTTGGTAATCACCTTTGGTAATATAACAAGGCCGATAGTAATTTCATCCAATTAAATCTAACGGATATTTTTTTAAAAATTCTAAATCAGCTGGTAAAATTTGATAGTCAATTTTATTTTCATCCATTCATGTCAAGAATTCGGGGGGGGGTATGTTCCTTTTAAGTTAGGATTCAAGAAAAATTCTTAAATTATTTATCATATTTTTTAGCTGCCGAGTTATCATCTCTCTGATAAGGAATTGCTGGTGACCAGTCATGGTCAATTCATAACATTGCATCGTGGGGAACATATCCCGCTTTTTTGCTAATTTAAACTCTTCTTTGACAATTGCTCCGGTCAAATGTAAATGATGGAGAGCTTTCATAAAGCTAGCTTTATTTTTTTCGCTCGCGGGTAAATAATCATCAAGATAACCTAATAAGGTAAAAGTTGAATTTTCATCATTAACAAATCAAATTTTGCTATACTTTATAGAAAAATATCTTAGTTATTGATTTAGGGGGAACAATTGATAAATGTGCAGTTTTTCCCAACAAAAAGACATTATCTTAGAATTTTTAATTCCAACTAATTTAAATAATATTTTACTTAATATTAAACATGGAATTGATAAGCAATTTATCAAACATCAAATTGACTAATCTTTAATTAAAGCAATTGGTTTTGCAATCCGGGGGTTTTTAGATGATAAAGCTGGGGTAATTACTTTAGCAGGAAACTTAGGATAAAAAAATTTTAATATTCGTTCAGAAGTCGCGGCAATCTTTAATAAAGAAATTTATATTATTAATGATACTAATGCAGCAGCGTTAGGAGAATATTGATGTGGGGACCATGGTGATACCGCAACCCTTGCTTTATACACTTTAGGAACCGGAATTGGTGGAGGATTAATCCTGAATGGCAATCTTTGAACAGGAACAACTGGTTATGCGGGCGAATTTAGTCATGGCGGGTCATTTTCAAGATAAATATTTGTGTACTTGTGGACTCCAACATTGTATTGAACCAGTGTCTTCTGCAAACAGGGTTAACTAAATTATTAAATGAGCAAGCTAACCAAAACCCAGAAAGTAGTTTAGGCAAATTAAAAGCAAAGTTAGGCGATCATTTAAAATTATTAGACATCAAAGAATTATTTGAACAAAAAGATTTGTTGACAACAACTACCATTTTCGAAGGATTAATTCCCTTAGCCAATCATATTGCTATTTTGTTATATATTCTTAATCCGCAAGCTATTATTTTAGCGGGGGTGTCACTAATTTAGGGGGTAATTTAGCAGAAATTATTAATGAGTTAGTAAAGAAACGGATGGGGGATTTTAATCCTCCCAACCTTTAAAATTGAAATTTCCAAATTACAAGCCAAAGTGGGGGTATGCTGAACTGCTTATTATGCTTTTAAAAATAGTGGATTACTATAAAATATAAATATAAATAAAGGAGAACAATAAAATGAAACAAATAAATTTTGAAGAAATCTCATTTGGAATTATTACTTTTGCAGGAATGGCCAAATCAATTGGAATTATGGCAATCAAATCAGCGAAAGAAGGAAAAATTAGTGAAGCGTGGGGATTAATTACCGAAGCTGAACAAAATCTTGTGGAAGCTGAAAAAACACATATAGATGTTATCAAACAAGAAGCCCAAGGGGTCAAACACCAAATCTCCGTCTTATTTATGCATGCCGAAGACCAGATGATGACTAGTCAAATGGTTGTTGAATTAGCCAAAGAATTTATTAACTTATACGAAAAATTATTAGCAAAAAAAGTTATTGATTAAATAAAAGGAGCTTATAATAATGAATGTTAGAATTGGAACAAGTATTTTTATTCATTTGTTGGCAGATGACTTTAATATTGAAAAATACTTAACAACTTGTGCGGAGCATAAGATTAGTTTTATTTTTACAACTTTAATTGGTTTTCAAAAAAAAAAAAAATAACCAAAAATTATTTACTAAAATGAAAGCATTTACAAAAAAAGCGCAGGAATTAAAGATTGCGGTCTACAGTGATTTAGACCAGCATCTGTTTAATAAGTTTAACATTGATAAAAATAATCGCGAAGAAATGATGGCTTTTTTTGTTCAACAATTAGGGCTAAGTGGAGTACTATTTGACGATAGGGTGACTGGCCCTCTGGCATTACAAAATTATCCAATAATGACAAAAATATTAAAGTAATTTTAAATGGTACTGATTCGGGCAGAGAACTTGAATATATTATTTCTGCAAATGCTAACAAAGAAAATTTAATTAGTTGTTGAAATTTTTATTCGCAACGTTACACGGCGAGTTTGATTGCTTTTTACTGAACGGTTGGCATATGCCCATGAGTGTGGAATTAAAATGCAATCTTTTGTTACTCTCCAACGAATAGATACTGTCGGGACCTGAACTTATAATGATAAATTACCCAGTTTAGAATTTTACCGTGATTTACCATTAGATTTTCAGATTCGTCATTTAATGGCAATGGGGTTTGAAGATATTGTGATTTCAACCCAGTTTATCAATGAGGAAAAATTTGCAATTGTCAAAAATATCAATTTGAATAAGATTAGTTTAGCAATTGATGTTAATCCTGAACTATCACCAGTTGAGCGAGCAATTTTATTTGACCAAGAGATTCATTTTGTGCGCCAAGATCTAGCCGAATATATTATTCGTAGTACCTGGTCACGAATAAAATACCGAGAACAAGATATCCCAATCCCGGAGCAAGTAAAAGAATACCAACCGGGGGATGTTTTTTATTTTTAATAAATAAGGCAAAAAATTATGCGGGAGAGTTACATATTATTTTGAAACCAATGCAATGCCTAATGATGGAATCCACAATTTGGTTGGTCATTTAGATGAAAATGAACAAGAAATTTTTAAATATTTACAACCAAACACCGAGTTTGTGTTTAATCAGAAAAGATAAGAGCACTATCTTTTTTAGTTTGAAATAAATTTAATTATTCCATAATAATATTTAAAACTCCTTTATAATAATATTAATAATATTATTTAAAATAATATTACACTAATCAATTACAAGAAGGGAGAAATTAATAACATGAGTTTTACCGTAATTAAACATCCATTAATTTTAGATAAGTTAACAAGAATGCGAAAAAAAGACAGTAATTCCAAAGTTTTTAAAGAAAACCTTGATGAGATTGCCCAGTTAATGGCGTATGAAATTTTTCGTGATTTAGAGTTAAATGAATTTGAAATTGAAACGCCCGTTGCTAGAACTCAAGGATATAAAATTGCCCGGGATATTGTGTTATTTCCAATTTTACGAGCCGGATTAGGAATGGTTGATGGCATTATTAAATTAGTGCCTAATGCTAAAATTGGGCATATTGGGATGTATCGCGATGAAAAAACAATGCAACCGCATGAATATTTTGCCAAAAAACCAAGTAGTATTGAAAACGCCAATGTCCTAATATTAGACCCAATGTTAGCAACCGGGGGTAGTGCTTGTTTAACAATTGAAAAGGTAAAAGAATGGGGAGCACAGGGAATCAAATTAGTTTGTTTAGTAGCAGCACCTGAAGGGCGCGATTTTGTGGCCAAAGAACATCCCGATGTGGCAATTTATGTTGCGGCATTAGATGAAAAATTAAACGAAAAAGGTTATATTGTTCCGGGACTTGGTGATGCAGGAGATCGGATTTTTGGAACCAAATAAAAAAAATAAATTAATTTGAAAAAATAAGTTTAAAGGTGTAGAATATAAAATGTCAATGATAAGTGTTATCGCTCTTTTTGGGATATTGATTATCGTAACAATTTTATATTTGACACTAAAGTGAAGCTGAACTTTATACTCAGGATTAATGCTAGGGTATTTGTTTTCTCTTATAGGTTTCTTAATCATTTTATTTTCCGGGTGATTGTTAAGTATAAGTTTAAATAAGTATTTTTTTGTCTTAATGTATCTTGTTCGCTTGATGATTTATGCTATTTCAATAATTATCTATGCTTATTGAGATAAATATTTTAATATATTTACCATTATTATTGGTCTTAGCATTTTCTCATTTTCTGCATTGTTTTTAAATATCAAACTCCCAAAAAGAAAAAAGAGAGGAAGTGATGGATAAGTGTTAAAGAACAACTTGAATCTTCTAACAATCAATATTATTCCAGATCCTGATAAAAGTGGGATGGATGCCTGAAGTTCTACCATCTTGCTTCCGCAGTTACTGACGTTAGTAATTACTACTTTTATTATTATGATGTTATGTATTGGTTATTATAAACGACTTAAAAAACTAGGGCCAATGGATGATCCCGGTGGGTTAGTGCTCTTTGCCGAAATGGCAATTAAGTGAGTTGAACGGCAAGTAATTGATTTAATGGGTCCAAAATATAAATTCTTAACAGTATATGTAATTTATTTATTATTATATATTGGGATTGGGAACTTATTAAGTATTGTTGGTTTTGAATCAACAGTAACCGCTTATACAGTGCCTTTATCATTAGGATTAGTAACGTTCTTTGGAATTTACTATTTTGGGATTAAATATCAAAAACTAGCTTATTTCAAAAAATTCTTAATTAACCCCTTAGAATTATTCACACAGTTTGTTCCTTTAATTTCTATTTCATTCCGTTTATTTGGGAATATCTTAGGGGGAACTGTTATTGTTACATTATTGACAACCTTATTGGCCTTCATATGAGGACATATTACTTATATTGGACCAGTGGACTTATTAGCAGGAATTATCTTACCATGGTTAAGTATCTACTTTGACCTATTTGATGGATTAATTCAAGCGTATATTTTTGCAATATTAACCATTGCTTATTGAGCGATGGAAATGCAGTATGGCGGTGGCGAAAAACACAAGGAAAAAAGTATCAAGTTAAAAAAAGTTAAAAATGAACAAAAAGTTCATTTAAATGTTTAAAAAAAGAGTTAAAATATTAATTATATAGATTTATATTGTTAAAAAAGAAAGTAGGAGATTAAAATTATGTTAGATCTATTATCGAATTTTGTAGGAGTTTGATTAATGTCAATTGATGGGTCATTCTCAAAAGGAATGAGTCTAGTTGGTGCTGGTTTAGCAGCGATTGGATGTTGTGGTTCAGGAGTTGGACAAGGTTATACTGGAGGGAAAGCGGTTGAAGCGATTGGGCGTAATCCCGAAGTTGAAGGGAAAGTTCGTACTCAATATATTATTGCTGCGGCGATTACTGAATCAGGATCAATTTACGCATTAGTTATTGCAATTATTTTGGCATTCGTTACTGCTAGCTAATAATTTGAATAACAGACTAAATTACGGAAAATTTGAGAACATTACAAGAATTTATATATCAGAAAGGTGGGGGACACAATAATGATGTGGTTAATGTCAAGACCAATTGAACCAGCGGAAATTATTAATCAGTTATTCCCTAACTTATGAGTCTTCATCGCGCACGTAATTGCGACAATTGTGTTATTAACATTGTTAACAAAATGAGTTTATAACCCATTCCGAAAAGCAATGCGTGCTCGTCGAAACAAAATAAGAGAAATTCTACAAGATGCTGCTGATAAACAAGCAAAAGCTAACTATGTTCAAAAGGAAGCAACAAGTTTGTTAACAACAGCGAAAGTTGAAGCAAATACAATTGTGGCAACTGCGCGTAGTGAAGCGGAAAATAGAAAGCATCAAATTATCGATGCGGCAAAAAAAGAAGCGGTTCATTTAAACGAACAAATGAAAAAAGAAATTGAAAAAGAAAAAGAACAATACAAAGATGATATTCGAAAATCAATTATTGAAGTTGCGTTTGATGCAGCAGGTCAACTATTAAGTAAAGAGATCAGCAAAGATGAGCACAAAAAAATTGTTGAAAACTTTATTGATAATTTAGAATAATATGATAGTTAGTCAAAAATTTATTGAAAACTATGCTGTTGCTTTATTAGAACTTGCTGTTGAAAAGAAAAAAATTGATGAATATTTAAAAACAGCAAACGTCATTATTGATTTGTTCAAAGAATATCCCTATTATATTAAAATGCTTTCTAATACTTATGAATCAAAAGAAGAACGGAAAGTATTATTGAGCAAGGTTTTTAAAGGTAAAATTGAAGCAGATATTTTGCATGCCTTATATTTATTAATCGACAGAGAATCTTTTTATGCTGTTAGATTAATTTTTAAGCATTTACGAAAACTTATTAATGAACGTAATGATGTCCAGTATGGAAATGTTTATTCAGTTGAACCATTAACGCAAGATCAAATTAAAAGAATTCAAGATAAATTAATTAAAAAATTTGGTTATAACATTGAATTGGTTAATAAGATTGATCCCAATTTAATTGGTGGTGTAAAAGTTAAAATTAAACATGAAATTATTGATGGAACATTAGCTGGTCAATTAAAAACAATGAAAGAAAAAGCATTAGGAAATAAATAAGATGTGAGGTGAATAAAGTGGCTTTAAATATAAATGAGATTTCAGAAGTTATTAAAAAGCAAATAAAAGATTATGGTAAAAAAATTGAAATTCACGAAGAAGGAACTGTCGTAACAGTTGGGGATGGAATTTCATTAATTGATGGTTTAGATAATGCAATGATGGGTGAGTTATTAATTTTTCCCCATGATATTTATGGAATGGTTTTAAACTTAGAAGAAGCTGTTGTCGGAACAGTTTTAATGGGAGATGATTCTTTAATTAAAGAAGGAGACCAAGTTCGTCGTTCGAACCGGATTGTCGAAACTCCAGTTGGAGATCCTCTTTTAGGAAGAGTTGTTAACGCTTTAGGACAACCAATTGATGGGAAAGGGCCGTTAAAAACAACCAAAACAAGACCAGTTGAAAGAATTGCCCCCGGAGTTATGACCAGAAAATCAGTTGACCAACCAATGGAAACCGGAATTATGACAATTGACTCAATGATTCCAATTGGAAAAGGACAACGGGAATTAATTATTGGTGATCGTCAAACGGGGAAAACAGCGATTGCGATTGATACCATTCTTAACCAAAAGGGTAAAAATGTTAAATGTATTTATGTGGCGATTGGTCAAAAAGCATCAACAGTTGCTCAAATTGTGGAAAGATTACGCACCGCTAGAGCAATGGATTATACAACAATTGTTTCTGCGACAGCGAGTGAACTAGCACCATTGCAGTATTTAGCACCATATACCGGGGTTACCATCGGCGAAGAATGAATGGAATCAGGAGAAGATGTTTTAATTATCTATGATGATTTATCAAAACATGCGGTTGCCTACCGGACAATGGCGTTGTTATTACACCGTCCACCTGGTCGGGAAGCTTACCCAGGGGATGTTTTCTATTTACACAGTAGATTATTAGAACGTGCTTGTCGGTTAAATAAAGAATATGGAGGGGGAAGTATTACTGCCTTACCTATTATTGAAACGCAAGCGGGTGATATTTCTGCTTATATTCCAACCAATGTTATTTCAATTACTGATGGACAAATTTTCTTAAATTCTGACCAATTTAACGCCGGGGTTCGTCCAGCGGTTGATGCTGGATTATCTGTGTCACGGGTAGGATCATCAGCCCAAATTAAAGCGATGAAACAAGTTTCTGGTTCATTAAAACTTGAACTAGCGCAATACCGTGAATTACAAGCTTTTGCCCAATTTGGATCAGACTTAGATGATGCAACAAAATCAATCTTAGAACATGGGAAACGTGTTGTGGAAATTTTAAAACAAAAACAATATTCACCATTATCACAAATTGACCAAGCAATCGTGTTGTTATCAGTTAATAAAAAACGAACAAAATGAATTCCAATTGAACAAATTAAAGAATTTAAAGATGAAATTATTGAACATTTCCATACATCAGCAAAAGTCTTGCGTGATGAATTAGAAACTAAAAAAGCATTTAATGATGAGTTAATGCAAAAAATTGACCACGAAATTATTAAAGTTGTCAAAAAAGTTGTTGACAAAATTGCCAATTACAAACCAGAAACTTATGGGTTAGCTTCGGAATGAGAAAAGCTAGGAAAGTAATGAGGGTTTAAAAATGGCTGTTGGTAGTGATTTAAAAAAACAAATAACTTCAATTAATTCAATCTCAAAAATTACCAAGGCGATGGAATTAGTGGCAACGGCAAAATTAAAAAAAATTGGGAAACGAATTAGTGATTCCAAACCTTACTTTGCCGAAGTTTATACTGTTTTTAACGATATTATTGGGAAAGCAGATAATTCAATTTATCAAGCACCAGCTAATCCCAAACCAAACAAAAAAACTTGTTGGTTAATTGTTAATTCTAATTTAGGATTAGCGGGGGGATATAATATCAATGTTAATAAACTGGTAATAAAAGAAATTAAGCATACTGATCACATTATTGCGATTGGTTCGAAAGCAGAATCATTTTATAAAAATAAAAATTTTGCACTAGCTTCTGTTCATAAAGAAGTTGACATTAACTTTTCTTATGATGATGCTCGTGAGTTAGCATCCGAATTATTATCTGGATTTAATAATGGCCAGTATGATGAAATTAAAATTGCTTATACAAAATTTATTAATAATGTTACTTTTGAACCAACTATTTTGCAGTTGTTACCAATTTCTAAAAATAGTCAGCAGGAAGCCGAAAAAAATGATAATGTTATTACTGAATTCGAACCTGATCCGGCCACAATTTTAGCAAGTGCCCTCCCAATGTATTTAAACGCAATTATTTTTTCGGCAATTGTCGAATCACAAGTGTCGGAACAAGCTTCGCGCCGAACAGCAATGGAAAATGCAACTGATAATGCTAGTGATATGTTGGAAAAACTATCATTAAAATATAACCGTAAACGCCAAGCAGCAATTACCCAAGAAATTTCAGAAATTGTTGCGGGAGCAAGTGCCCAAGAAAGTTAAGGAGTTGAATAGATACATGGATAAAAATGGAAAAGTAGTACAGGTTTTAGGACCTGTTGTAGATATTCGCTTTCCCGAAGAATATTTACCAAAATTATATAATGCCATTAATGTTGATAATAATGGTACAAAATTAGTGTTAGAAGTTGTTCAACATATTGGTGATGATATTGTTCGAGCAATCGCCTTGGGACCAACCGAAGGAATGGTACGGGGAATGGAAGCTGACGATAGTGGAGCCCCAATCTCAGTCCCTGTTGGGGAAGAAGTATTAGGAAGAATGTTTAATGTTCTTGGTGATCCAATTGATGAAAAACCAGCACCCAAAACAAAAGTTAAACGCCCAATCCATCGTCAAGCCCCAAGTTATGAAGAACAACAAACAATGGCAGAAATTTTAGAAACCGGAATTAAGGTTGTTGATTTATTAGTACCCTTTGCCAAGGGAGGAAAAATTGGTTTATTTGGAGGAGCCGGAGTTGGGAAAACCGTGCTAGTTCAAGAGTTAATTAATAACGTGGCTAAAGCCCATGGGGGGATTTCAGTTTTTGCCGGAGTTGGGGAACGAACTCGGGAAGGAAATGACCTTTACTACGAAATGATTGAAGCAGGTGTTATTGATAAAACAGCTTTAGTATTCGGACAGATGAATGAAACTCCTGGTGCTCGCATGCGCGTGGCGTTAACTGGATTAACAATTGCTGAATATTTCCGGGATGATAAAAACCAAGATGTTTTATTATTTATTGATAATATCTTTCGTTTTACCCAAGCAGGATCTGAGGTATCAGCGCTATTAGGTCGTATGCCCTCAGCGGTTGGATACCAACCAACTTTAGCAACAGAAATGGGAGCGTTACAAGAACGTATTACTTCTACTAAAAAAGGAAGTATTACTTCTGTGCAAGCTGTTTATGTGCCAGCGGATGACTTAACTGACCCCGCTCCTGCCACAACTTTTACCCACTTAGATGCGAAAGTTGTCCTAGATCGGGAAATTGCGGCGTTAGGGATTTACCCAGCGGTGGACCCCCTAGGGAGTTCTTCACGATTATTGGATCCCCAAGTTGTTGGTGATGAACATTATGACACCTCGCGGGGAGTCCAAGAAACTCTACAAAAATTTAAAGAATTACAATCAATTATTGCAATTTTAGGGATGGATGAATTATCTGATGAAGATAAATTATCTGTTTCGCGAGCACGTAAAATTCGTAACTTTTTATCACAACCATTCTTTGTGGCTGAAAAATTCTCAGGAAAAGAAGGAAAGTATGTTCCGGTTAGTGAAACAATTCGTGCTTTTAAAGAGATTTTAAGTGGAAAACACGATAACTTACCAGAACAAGCATTCTTATATGTTGGAACAATTGACGAAGCTGTAAAAGCAGCCAACCAAATGAAAAACTAGTTGTTATGATTAATAAAACAAACTTAAAAATTATTACTCCAAAGGGAGTCATGGTTGAAGAACCTGTTGACATTGTAACGGTGAAAACAATTACTGGTTATATGGGAGTTCTCCATGGTCATATACCCTTAGTATCAACAATTGTTCCTTCGGAAATGTATTATCGTGTTGATAATAAACAATATAAACTAAGTATTAACGGTGGAATTTTACAAGTTGATCAGGAATTTGTTAAAATCTTAGCTGATGAAGTTAACTTTATTGATAAACAAGGTTCATAAAAAAGATTTTATGAAAAATAACATTTTTTATTTAGCCTATATTTTTCAAGTCTTTTTAGGGCCATAAAAAGTTGTTTTTTATTTTAATTGAGTTATAATTAATAAATTAAACTATAAAAAAACAATAAAAGGATAGAGAAAAAGTAGTGATTATTAATTAAGGAGGTCATCTTATTATGAAAAAACTTTTATCAATTTTAGGAGCAGTAGGATTAACAGTATCAGGAACATCAAGTGTGATTGCTTGTAATGCGCATAAAAGTGATACGCCTAATCCCGAACCTTCAAAAGACAAACGTATTATTACAAAACTAAGTTCATGAACAAATTTAAGACCATTATTATTTGATTCAAAAGATTATAAAAGCTTAACCGCTGATAATTTAGTGAACACCATTGCTAACCAATTACCATTAGATAAAACTAACAAAGTAGTTGTGAAAGATGGTACTTTTACAAATATTAACATTACCGATGGAAAAGTAACGAATGGTACTGTAACGGTGTCAGTTTTACGAAATGATAAACCAATTGTGGATACTACTTCAGGGAAAACTGAATTTAAAGTTTATTTCCAAACTAACCAAGTTAAGAATGCTAGAGAGTTAGCAACTGAAATTAACCAAAAAGCACCTAACTCATTGACAAAATTATCCGAAGTTAAAATTAATTTTAACGGAACCCAATTACCACTAGGAATGATTCTTAACTTAATCCCTACTTTTGTTAAGTTATCGGATTTACCAACTAAAATTCCAGCCTCGTTTGATGCTAATAGTGATCCTGACCAAAAGAAATGAAATGATTTTGTTAATAAAATCAAAATATTAGCTGGAGAAATTTGAGAAAAACCTTTTAATACAAGTGTTAAATTAACAGATTGAATTAACCTTACGGTTACTGGCAAACTTGGTGAAATTGTAAATGCCATTGCTCCTGACTTAATTCATTTCCACAACTTTTTAGTTGAGCAAAAGGCAAAAAATCATGATAATTTAGCATTATTATTAGTTCAATATTTATTTGAAGCACCACGAGACATTAATGGAGATGGCTTCTTAAAAATTAATAAAGATAAAAAAGATATTAAATCTAATTTAGATAATTTACTATGTAATCTTTTACAACCTTGACAAAATGCTAATAATGAAAAATACAGTGTTGCAAATCCTTTACAATTAAAAATCTTAGTTTTCCTAAGTGTTAAGTGGGACACGGGAACAGTTAAATTAAAAGATTTAAATGTTGATGATGTTTTAAAAACATTAATTACTGATTTAATGAATCATGACGTCGCCCAGCCAATTAAAGTCACTATCCATAATGTTCCAATCAAAGGAGATATTACTTTTGATTTAAACCTTAATAGTATAATTGGTGATAGTATTATGCCTACAATGTTAAAAAATAGTGGTTATGGTAGTACAATAGTTGATAGTAATAATTTGCAAATGTTAGCGGGGAACCTTATTTTTGAAATTCAAAAAGATGGTAGTGACACATGAACAGCATCAACATCAATTAATGACATTTTAATTAGTGATGTTAAAAATATTAGAATGAAAGTGACGGGAATGCAATTTAAAGTAATTGCCAAAGATGACGTCAATGCTAATTTTACTACCGATTATAACTTAAATACCGAATTTGATATTGACCTGTCAACAACAAACTTGTTATAAAACCATAAAATTCTTAATTTACCATTAAGAATTTTTTATATTTATTAAATTTAAGATATAATAAGGAAGTAAGACTTAGAAAAAATATGGAATTAATTTTAAACAACATAGTAAACCTATTATTTTCTGTTAGCAACTATAATTATTAAAACTACAAAGATGAAAAAAACATAAAAGAAAGAAGGCCATGTGCATGAAAAAACTTTTATCAATTTTAGGAGCTCTTGGTTTAACAACAACTGGAGTTTCATCAGTTGTGGGTTGTCATCTTCACAAGGTTGCACCCCAACCAAATCCTGCTCCATCAACAAAAGATGACAAAATTATTAATAAAGTAGAATCTTGGTCACAAGCTGCACCATTATTAGTAAATTCAAAAAACTTTCGTAATTTAACAGCCCATGATGTTGAAAAAACAATTAGTAATCAATTACCAATTGATCAAACTTACCAAATAAAAATTAAAGATAGTAGTTTTTATGATGTTAAAGTTGATAACAACCAATTAACAGATGGAACAATTATTATTTCAATTTTGCATAATAATAAAATTCTAGTTGATAAACAAAAACAACTATCAGAATTTAATATTAAATTTACAACCCAGGAAATTAGCTATACCGAAAAATTAGTGAATGATTTAAATCAAAAAACTTCCGGTTCGGTTGAGAATATTTCTGATTTTCAAATTAATTTTGGGGAAACAAGTTTACCATTAAAATTAATTATGAATTTATTGCCTAGTTTAGTGAAATTTAATAATTTGCCAACAAAAATTCCAACAACTTTTAATCAGAATGACCCCGTTCAAAGACAATGAACAGCATTTGTACAACAATTTGCTAATTTAGCAATGGTTGGTGATATTTTAAAAATTAATTTTAACCAAACATTTGATAGCTCAGGGGTAAAAATTAACATTAGTGGGAATGTTGGTAATATTATTAATGCAATTACTCCTGATTTAATTCATTTCCATAATTTTTTAATTAAGCAAAAAGATGATAAACATAGAAATTTATTATTGTTATTAATTCAATATTTATTTGCAACTCCCCAAGATATTAATAATGATGGCTTTACAAAAGTTGACAGTGGAACCACAAAAATTACTTCTAATCTTGATTATTTAATATGTGACTTATTACAACCATGAAAAACCGAGCAGGGAGAAAAATTTGGTGTTAATCGTCCAATTGCGATTGATATTGTTAAATATGTAACGATGCCAGTATATTGAGATAAATGAGAATTGACTGATATTGAATTAGCAAAAGTGGGGATTACCAATGTCTTTAAAAACACTTTAAACCAATTATTTAATCATGATATTAATAAAGATATCACAGTTGATTTTAGTGTTTCAGTTTTAAAAGAAGATATCCATTTGCAACTAAAACCACTAATTGAAACATCTTTACCAACATTTTTATTACAACAAGGCTATGATGAAAATGAAGTTAATAATAACATTAGTATTTTATCAGGAACCATTAAATTTGAATCATCAACAGATGGGCAAACTTGATTAGCAGCCAATAACTTGGATGATATTTTAAAAGCTAATGTTAAAGATTTTCAGGTAAAACTTGATAATTTACAATTTAAAGTTACTTCAAAAGCGGATCCTACAATTTCATTTCTTACAAATAAAGATTTAGCAATCAAAATTAATCTTGATCTTACAACAGATCCCTTATTATAAAGAAGGAATTCTTAATTTTATAAATTAAGAATTTTTCTTTCTAATTTAAGAAGTTAATAGGAGGCGTAATGACAAAATTTGATGAATTATTAAGTTCGATTAAAAAAGAATATCACAATTTTTTAAATCATCCTTTTATCATTGGCATTGTTAAGAATGAAGTTACTCGCCAAGGATTTGATTATTTTATTAATCAAAATTATTATATTTTAGTGGAAGTAATTAGGATTTGGGGGAGTTTACTAGTCAAAGCTCATAATGAAAAACAAATGGTTTTTTTAATTAGAGGGCTAAATATTATGATTAAATATATAACGCAAATTAACCAAAATTATCAATGTCAGGAATTAAAAAATATTAAACCAAGCCAAATTACAATTGATTTTATTAATTACTTGTGAGAGCTATCCTTGGAAGGAACCTACCAAGATTTAATTGTTGCCTTTAGTATTTGTAGTTTTGGTCATTATAATTTTCGACAACTAATTTTAGATACTTATCTTGATTTAAATGAACTGCACCCATATTATTGATGACTACTATTATACATTAATGATAATCAGGATTTAGAGTTGCAACAAAAATGAGTAGAATATTTAAACCAAGAATTAACAGACACCACCGCCGAAGAAATGGAAAAATTTAAAGTAATATTTTACAAGGTCCAACAATTTGAAAATAATTTTTTAAATGATTGTTTAAAATTTAATTCTTATAAATAAAGGTAAGATTTTTCTTACTTTTTCTTTATTTTTTGGATTTATTGAGAGATAATAAACATATTGAGAATAGAGTAAGGGGTATAAAATGGCAGTTAAATTGATAGTTTGTGATATTGATGGGACCTTAGTAACTGATAAAACAAAAACGATTCCTCCGGAAAATAAAACCGCCTTATTAAGAGTCCAAGACCAAGGAATTTTAGTAACAATTGCTTCGGGAAGAGTTCCAAGTGGGTTAGCGGAATTTGCCGATGAATTAGGAATCACAAAAAACTGTAAGTATGTTATTGGTAGTAATGGGGGCGCGGTGATGAATTTACAAACTGGGGAGTATGTTTATGACGAAATGGTTTCTTATGAAGATACATTATGAGCAATGGCAGTTGTTAAAGAAATGGGGAATGATTTTTATTTGGCGCCATTAAACGAAAAAATGGCATATGTTTCAAGTGAACGTGTTATTACAAAAGATATTTTTTTATTTCGCCATACTAAAAACATTCCAGTAATTTTAGATTGAAACGCGATTCCACAAATGCGTAAAGTTGTGATTTCATGTAGTGAACAAGCAGGCCAAGAATGATTACGCCGTAAGATTGCTAAAAATCATAACCTCCGTGTAGAAGTAACCGGATATGGTTATATTGAGATTATGCCCAAGAATGTCAATAAATGAAATGGGATTTTAAAACTAATTGACGCTTTAAAAGTTAATGAAGGTATTAAAATTAATAAAGATGAAATTATGTGTTTTGGCGACCAAATGAATGATTATGAAATGATTAAAAATGCTAAATATGGAATTGCATTAGCAAATGCAACAAGTGAGTTAAAAACAGTTGCGAATGATATTACGAAAAAAGATAATAACCATGCTGGGATAGCCGATTATTTATACGACCATTTATTAACTAGAAAAGAGGGTTAAAAATGTTGAAAATTAATAATGATGAAATTAAATTGATAGTTTGTGATATTGATGGAACTTTAATTACCAATAATAAAGAATTATTGCCAGAAGTTAAAGCAACATTACTTGATCTGTAAGCAGTGAGGCTATTTGTTTCAATTGTTTCAGGACGGATGCCCCTTGGTTTTATTGAATATGCAGATGATTTAAAAATTAAAGATTATGGTAATTATGTAATTGGTGACAATGGGGCTGTGGTGATGAATTTAACAACAAGAAAAAAAATGAATATTCTAACCAAATCAAAGTTCCGGTTGTGCAAAAGATTACTTCAATTTTATTAAATAATAATTGTCCTTTTGCGTTATCATATGCTCAAGATAAGGTTTTACATGTTGCTGGTAAACACTTATTAGCTGAAAAATTAACTCCTGGTGCCTTTTTGGACGGAATGGAAATGGTAGCAGAATTTGATTTTAACAATTTACAAGAAACTAATAAAATTGTGGTGAGAGCCAATAGTGTTGCGGAATTTGAAGAAGCTTACCAAGGTTTGCAAAGAATAACAGCAATTAATATTGAACGATTATCACCAACAATTTGTGATATTGTAAACGCTGATTGTAACAAGGGAACTGGAATTGCCCACTTAATTAAATTATTAAATGCTCACTATCATTTAGCAATCAAACCACAAAATGTGTTTGTTATATTTTGGTGATAATAATAATGACATTGCTGCATTAAAATATGTTAAATATGGAATTGAATGAGCCATACTCAAAGTAGTGTGTTAGCAGTTGCTTATGACACCACAATTAGTAACAACCAAGCCTGAGTTAGCTGGTATTTAAATAAGTTGAAACAACAAAATTATTAATTTATAGTATAAGATTTTAAAAAATATAGTATTATTAATATGATACAAAAGTAATAAAGGAGTCGATTTAAATGAGTGTACCTACCATGGTGCTGTTAGCCCTTGATCGCGAGACAAGTAATACAATTATATATGCCTTTGAAATAGTTGCTTTAATTTTATCAGTTATTATGATTATTATTGGCCTATTGCAAAACAAAAAATCTCAAACTGGTTTAAGTGCTTTAAATGGGGGAAACGATGAACTATTTGCCAATAGTAAAGAGCGTGGTTTGGATTGTACCTTGTCAATTGCCATGTTGAGTTTTGGGAGTGGACTTCTAATTATTACTTTAATCATTTGTTTATTAACTAATGTTTTACTATAA
Source organism: Spiroplasma mirum ATCC 29335 (assembly GCF_000565195.1). Lineage (NCBI taxonomy): Bacteria > Bacillati > Mycoplasmatota > Mollicutes > Entomoplasmatales > Spiroplasmataceae > Spiroplasma > Spiroplasma mirum. Next base: position 106,302 of record NZ_CP006720.1, read on the forward strand.
AAGATAGCATAATTATGGGGAGGTTTATTAATATCTCTTTTTTATTTAGAATTTGAGGAATCGTATGCAAAATAAAATCATTGAAATTTTAAGAGCAAAAAATAAGCCATTAGATACAATTGAATTAACAACTTTGTTAAAAATTGATAATCTAGAAGATAATAAACAAATGTTAAAAATATTAGTTGAGTTAGAAAATCAAAATATTATTGCCGTTAATAGTAATCATAAGTTTTACTATTTAAATCCTAAAATTTATTTGCAAGGCGTTATTAGTATTAATAAAAAAGGGTTTGGATTTGTTAAAATCAATAATAGCAAAGAAGAGTATTATGTTCACCAGAAGGATTTAAATAATGCCTTAGATGGTGACCAGGTTATTTTTGTTTTGAAAAGCAAGTCACCCAATAATGGCAAAAAAGTAGAAGCCCGAATTGTGAAAATTATTAAACGAAATTTAGAATATATTATGGGCGTTGTTAAAAAAAATAAAAACAACAAGAAATATTTAGAAGTTTTAAACAACAAACTCCAACAATATAAAGCTGAAATTTTAAATTTAAAAGCTGCGGTAGAAAACACGGTTGTTAAAGCTGCAATTATTAAAGCTAATAGTAATAGTAATACTATGCAAGTTAAAATCTTAGAAGTGATTGGTAATGTTAAGCAACCAGGGGTTGATATTTTAACAATTCTGCATGAATTTAATATTAAAGTAAAATTTGATAATGAAACTTTGCAAGAAGCTAATCAAATTGCTCCCAGCGTTTCTTTAAATGATCCACTCCTTTTTACAACGCGTAAGGATTTACGAGATGAATTATTAGTAACGATTGATGGTAATGATTCAAAAGATTTTGATGATGCCATTTGTGTTACTGAAAATCAGGATGGGACCTACCGCTTATTAGTGGCAATTGCGGATGTAGCCCACTATGTCACAGCGAACTCTTTTTTAGACAAAGAGGCTTTTGCCCGGGGGTGTTCGGTTTATTTAATTGACAGGGTAGTACCAATGCTACCAGAACGGTTAAGTAATGGGATTTGTTCATTAAATCCCCATGAAATTCGACTAGTAATGTGTTGTGAAATAATTATTGATAAAAAAGGGGAAGTTATCAGTTCAAGTATTTTTGAAGGAGTAATGGAATCGAAAGCTCGGTTAACATATGAAAATGTTAATAAGTTATTTAAAGGTGAAACAACCACAATTGTCCCCGAAATTAGTAACATGTTATATCAAGCAAGAAGATTATATAAAATTTTGTTAACCAAAAAAAACCATGATGGGGTAATTGATTTTAATTTAGATGAACCAAAATTTATTACTAATAAAGCAGGCAAAATTATTGATATTGTTAATCGTCCACGCGATGAAGCAGAGAAATTAATTGAACAATTCATGATTAGGGCCAATGAAACAGTAGCGGAAACTGTTTTCTGAATGGACTTACCTTTTATTTACCGGGTACATGATCAACCAAAAGAAAAGAAATTGCGTGAACTATACACCCAATTATCTTTAATGGGGTTAAATATTAAAGGAAAATTAGAAAACATTCATTCCAAGGATATTCAACAAGTTTTAGATAAATTACGAGATCAAGAAAATTTTAAGGTTATCTCTGCCTTATTTTTAAGAAGTATGGAAAAAGCAAAATATAGTGCAGTGAATGATGGCCACTTTGGGTTAGCCTCAAAATGTTATACCCATTTTACTTCGCCAATTCGGCGCTACCCCGATTTAATTGTGCACCGTTTATTAAAAGAATACTTAATTAATAATAAAATTAATGCAAAAGTTATTGAAAAAAATCGTGAGTTTACATTATTAGCGAGTGAGCAATCTTCTAATTGCGAAGTTAAAGCAATGGAGTGTGAACGCGAAGTTGATCAAATGAAAGAAGCTGAATATATGGAGGATAAGGTAGGAATGACTTTCCCCGGGATTATTTTGGGGATCACTGCTTTTGGTATTTTTGTCCAATTAGAAAACACCATTGAAGGTTTAGTTCATATTAGTGATTTAAGCGATGATTTTTATATTTTTGATGAAAAAACATTAACATTAATTGGTAAGCGCAAAAAACAACGTTTAACATTAGGAAAAAGAGTTAAAATTAAGGTAAAGAAAGCAAACAAACAACTACGCCAAATTGATTTTACTTTAATAAATTAAAGGAGGGGTTCGGATGAAAGTTATTAGTGTTAATAAAAAAGCCCGGTTTAATTATGAAATTTTAGATACCTATGAAGCTGGTCTTAGTTTAACAGGTAGTGAAATTAAATCAATTCGCAATAATGATGTTTCAATTAATGAGGCCTTTGTTGTCATTCGTAAAAACGAAGCTTTTGTTATTAATATGCATATTGCCAACTATAAATTTACTGCATCTTATAAACCTGATCCGGACCGCACTCGTAAATTATTACTGCATAAACGAGAAATTAAAAAAATCTTGCAACGAATTAAATTAGAAAAATTAACGGTAGTTGTCTTGCGGGTTTATTTAAAAGGAAACTATGCCAAATTAGAAATTGGGTTAGGAAAAGGGAAAAAACTTCATGATAAAAGAGAAGCGATTAAGAAAAGAGATAGTGAGCGATTAAGAAACCGTTAATTTGCAAAATTTTTAAGATATTTTTGAAAAATTATTAAAATAAACTAGCAATTTATTATTAATTTGATATATTTAAAGCATGAAAATAAATTAGCAATCTGTATAACCTGTATGTGTTAGTAATATGGTCTAACGTCTCTACAACTATCCATTGTAATTAGGTACTATAGGTTAATGTTTTTCCTTTTAAGAGCATTAACTTTTTAAATTTCACAGGTTAATGTTTTTTATTTTTATTAGAAGGAGAAACAGAAGTTAATATTTATTACACGAAAGATTAGTCATTTTTTTTAATTTGATACTTTTCAAACAACATTTCGGAAAGAAATTATCGGTGGAGTTTCAACATTTTTAGCAATGTTATATATTTTATCTGTCCAACCGCAAATGTTGTCTTCTGTCCCGGATGTTAATCATCTTAATGATGCTAGTTATAACATGTCATTTTTTTGGGTTTATTTCAATTGCAATTGCTGCATTTGTGGCAACCTTTATTATGGGATTATCAGCAAATAGACCGGTGGGGTTAGGACCCGGAATGGGGTTAAATGCTATTTTTACTTTTAATGTCGCTAAAAATGGCATTGGTTATCAAGGAGCTCTAATTGCTGTTATGATTTCTTCGCTTATTTTTTGTGTTATCTCTTCAACTAAACTACGAACTTTAATTATTGGAGCAATTCCACAATTAATTAAGTTGGCGATTGGTTCTGGAATTGGTTTTTTTATTGCTTACCTAGGTTTGTATAATATTGGTTTAGTTGGTGCTAACGCTGTCAGTAACGGTGGTGTTATTTATAATGGGGTCATTCCTGTTGTTGAATTAGGAAATCTGAAAATAAATTGACCCGTTATTTTAATGGGATTAGGTGTTTTAATTTTAATCTTTATTTTACATTTTAAAAAAATTCCGGGAGCAATTGCGATTGCCATTATTGTTGTGTTAGGCGTTTCCCTAATTGTTGGGAATGTTGTTAAATAATGATTTTATTAAAGCAAGCTTTTCGCACTGAACACGGTGAAGTTACCATGATTTTGCTGGCTTTAGTAGTAATATTAAGTCGACTTTTACTGCTTTTGGCAATAGTAAAATTTAAACTTCTCCCGTATTATATGTTTTAATTTTTGTATTTCTATTTGTTGAGTTTTTTGACTCAACCGGAACATTATATTTTGTGACAAAACAAATCTCTGATCAAAGTGGTGTGAAGTATGAATTACAACCACGCTTATTAATTGCTGATTCCGTCGGTGCTATTGTGGGGGAGGGGTCTTAGAAACTTCTCTTGTTACAACTTACGTGGAATCAACAACCGGAGTTTCTCAGGGAGCACGGAGAGGATTTTCATCATTAGTAATTGGAACATTATTTTTAATTTCAATTGTATTATTTCCAATTTTTAGGTTAATTACTCCTGCCATTGCGTGGGCAGCCACAATTTTTGTGGGGACACTAATGATTGTTCAAATTAAAGATATTGAATAATTACAACCAGAGTTAGGAATTGGGGCGTTCTTTACAATTATTATGATGATTGTAACATTCTCAATCACTAACGGAATTGCAATCGGCTTTATTAGTTATACAATTGTTGGTCTAATTAATAAAAAATACCGGGACACATTCATATTGTTACTTATATTATTGACATTCTCTTTATTGGCTATTTTGTTGATTATACATTTGTCCAATAACATCTTACAAGAAACCACTGTTATGAGGTTTCTTTTTTTTAGAAAAAAAATTTTAAAATCTTTGCTTTTATATTAAGATAATAGCAAGGATTAAAAACTAGTGGGATAAATAATTATGACCGGAAGATGTGTAAAGATTTATTGCAAAATTTTAATAGTATTTTTCATCTTATTTATATAGTAGGGCTTTAATAAATCAGTTTTATTTGTTAGATTTTCACTGAGTATTTTTTTGGAAAATTCTATTTCTCTTATATTATTTTCTGTGCGGCACTAATTTTTTATCTAACTCTATATGAATTTTTTATTCTTATTTAAAAATTTACACCGTTTTGTTAAAGCAAGTAACAAAGTAGCTCTCCATCATTTACACAAAAGAATATGCAAAATAATTGCTTTAATTATCCGAATTAAACTTATTATTTTACGTATTTTAGAAATCCTAGTTGCTCTCATTTCAAAATTTCGTCAACTAGCATTAATTTATCAAATTCGAAAAACAAAACTATTAAACCAGTTTAAAAAAGAACATTTCCCGCCCCTAGACCTTCGGAATTAGAACCTATGAAAAAACTAAATATTTCAATTAAGAAAACAATTTATAATACCCAAAATAATATTTTAATAAATAATATCTATTTTTTCCTTAATTACTTAATATCCTTAATTTATTCTTAATTAACTATGTTGTTACCGATATGATTTATCTATGATAGTATAATGAACCAATCTAAAAATTTGTTTTAAATAAACATATTTTTATTTTGTTAAATATTAAGTAATATTATTCTATTTTTTATGAAAAATTTTTATTATTTATCTGAAAATGATATATAATGAATTTGATTATTGCTATGTTTTATCTAATACTTTATAACATTAAAGGCCGCTTAATAAAATATTGTATTTTATTTTTAATTATTAAAAGTTTTGAACGTAATGATTTATTTTATTTGTAATAAATAAGAGGAAAAACAAAAATGGAATATAAAAAATTAATTTTAGTTTTAGATTTAGGAATTTCATCATGTGGTTGAGCAATTACAAATCAAACGCAAGAGGGCAAATGAATTTTAGAAGACTTTGGAGTAAGGTTATTTCAGATACCTGAAGATTCAAAAGATGGTATTACAAATGCTGAAGCAAGAAGATTGAAACGTAGTGCGAAAAGATTAATTAGACGAAGAAAAAATTCTAAAGAAGATTTAATAAAATTATTTGAACGTATTGATTTTCTTAATAAAGAAGATTTAAAAAACTATATTAATAGTCATAGTGCAACTAACTTAGTTGATGATTTTAATCGTAAGGAATTATATAATCCTTACTACTTACGATACATTGGTTTAGATAATTAACTTACAAAAGAAGAATTAGTTTGATCTTTAATTTATATTGCAAATAGAAGAGGATATAGTAATAAATTTTCTTTTGGTGATAAATTACCGAAAGGATTAGAAGAAGCAATCAAAAGTGCTACTCTTAATAAAAATTATCGTACATTATCGGAAGAAATTATTAAAAATTCAAAATATCGTGATCCTAATAATTTAAAAGCAATTCTTGTTAGAAATAAGGGTGTTAAGGAAGGAGAAGAAAATTTTCAGTATCTTTTTTCACGAACTGATTATATAAATGAAGTTCAATTGTTATTACAAAATTAATCTACATATTATCCTATTTTAACAGAAACCAATATTAAAAATATTATTGGTATTATTTTTCGTCAACAGGATTTTGAAGATGGGCCAGGACCTAAAAATGAAAAATTAAGAAAATTGTATAAAGAAAAAAATAAACAGTTTTCTAAAAATTTTACGCAATTAGAAGGCCGATGTTCATTTTATCGTAATGAAAAAGTTGATTTTAAATCATCAATTTTATTTGATATTTTTCATGTGGCATCTGAAATTTTAAAAATTAGTAAATATATTAAAGGTAAGGAAATTTTAGCTAAGAAAATTATTGATAATTTTTTCTATAATGACCAAAATAAAAAAAGCAAAACACTACTAAAAAAAATTCTAAAATAACATATTGATGAAAATATTTTTGATAGCCCTGCTTATAAAAATATAGAATTTAAAACTAAATATTTAAATCTTTTAAAAAAAAGAAGTTTTTGGTTTTGATGTATTAAAAGATGTTGATATCAATAATTTAAATAAGAACATCTATTATGAATTAGAAGAAATTATTCATACAAAAAATAATGAGTGTTAATAATGCAATTAATTATATGAAAAAGTTTTATTACTTGTTTAAAAGAATCAAATCCAGAGTTACTTAAATTACCAACATTATTATTAAATGATTATGAAGAAGATGAAGAGGAATATGAAATCAATGAAGAGGGAGAGTAGATAACGATAAATGCGAATGTTTGTATTTTTATGACTTACCTAATACGGCAAAAATGGATACTAAGAATTATACTAAATTTCATAAATTTTTAATTAAAAACGGTTATTATATGATTCAGTATTCTATTTATTGTAAGTTATGTTTAAATTATGATGAAGTTAATAATAATAATAATAATAATATGATTAATTTACATAAGCCGCCAAAAGGTAATGTAAGAATTTTAATAGTTACAGAAAAGCAATATGAATCAATAATACCACAGTTCGAATTATGAATTTTAATTTATATGAAGATTTTACCTCAGTAAAAGAAGTTAAAATTGGGGTGGGGATTGCAAATGATTTGAAGAAAAGTTGAATTGAAGGAGTTGATAAGGATGAGTATTTTACTGTTTCTATTGAAGAAGTAACCAAGGATTGTGTGGAAACAGCGGAATATTATGCCGCCGAAACAGTAATATTTAATAATTTACCAGTTTGTACTGATGCTTGAGTATATTATAATCTTAGTAAAGAAAGTCAGGAATTCATCCGTAAAAATATGCGCCAATATTTTAATTCACGAATGGTTCACCAAAGATTATTTACTAATTTAATTGATAATGACATTAAAAAACAAATTGAACAAGGAAATTTACAAATTGATGATGAATAGGATTACTAATTTCTAAGATTAGTAATTTTTTTATTTTAAGGTTTTATTAGAGTATAATTTAATATATATAGAAAGAGGGAACTTGATGAAAGGTTTAGTTTTTAAATATAAGGAATTAATTGATTGAAGTGAAGTACCAGCACCAAAAATTATTGATAATGAATATATTATTGTAAAAATTGAGGTATTTACTTTTTCACACTCTGATTATCGTCCTTATTTAGGAATGGACGACACGGTTGCCAAAAATACAATTATGGGCCATGAAGGGGTTGGAATTGTTAGCACAATTGGTAGAAAAGTAACATTTTTAAAAGTTAGGGACCGGGTTGTTATTAGTTGTATTATCCATTGTAACCAATGTAAGTTTTGTCAACAAGGTTTATATGCTAATTGTTTAAATGCTGGTTTTATTTTGGGAACTAAGATTAACGGAACCTATGCTGAATATGTCCGAGTTCCATATGGCGAATCTAGTGTTTATAAATTACCATCCGAAATTAGTACTGAACAGGGATTAATGTTATCAGATGTTTTATTAACAGCTTATGAAAATGTTATTTTAAAAGTTGATTTTAATAAAATTAATAATGTTGCATTAATTAGCGATGGGCCAATTGCCTTAGCAATCTTGTTATTTTTAAATTCTTATTATAAAAAAGTAACAGTTTTTGGCCATCACCGTATTAAGTTAGAGGTTTTTAAAGCTAATGGTGCTGAACAAATCATTAATAGTAAAAATAATGAGTTTGGAGATGAACAATATGATTTAGTAGTGGAATGTGTTGGAAATGATCGTGATACATTTACTTTAGCCCAACAATTAGTTGGTTTTAACAGTATTATTATTTCAATTAGGCTCTTTAAAAAACCAGTCATTTTTAACCTTAATGAACTATGATATAAAAATATTACCATCAAAACCGGGATTTTAAATAATGGGGCGACTCTTGAAGTAATTGATGAAATTTTAGCAAAAAAACTAGATCCAAATGTTTTAGTTTCCCAAGTGTATAATAAAGATGAAGTAATGGAAGCTTTCAACCAATTTGAAAATAAAGACTATTTTAAAAAAGTTGTTAATTTATGATTGTAGCATAGAAGGAGTAATAATTAAGATGGGTTTTTTTCAAAAACTAAAAGCAAACCGGGAAGAAAAAAAACAAATTAAGCTAGAAAAAGCTTTAAAAAAAACACGACTTTCATTTTCAACGGACATTAAAAAACTAGCTAGTAAATATAAAGAATATGATGATAATTATTTAGAAGAATTAGAGAATATTTTAATTGCTAGTGATATGGGAATGAACATGGTTTTACGAATTACCGATGAAATTCGTAAAAAAGTTAAAAAAGGATGGTCAATTGAAGAAACCAATAATTATTTAGTAGAAGTAATTATGGATTTATACAACGACCCAAAGTTGTGTCAAAACAAGTTAAATATTGAAGAGGAAAGATTAAATGTAATTTTAATGGTTGGTGTTAATGGTAGTGGTAAAACAACAACAATTGCTAAATTAACTAAAAATTTTTTAGACCAGGGCAAAAGGGTTTTATTAGTAGCGGGTGATACTTTCCGGGCAGGGGCTGTTGAGCAACTAAACCAATGAGCAGTCCGGTTACATACTGAAATTGTGAAACCAGCTAAAGAAGGACAAGATCCAGCTAGTGTTATTTATGATGGAATTGCCAAAGCAAAAGCAGGGAAGTATGACTTTTTAATAATTGATACTGCAGGAAGACTTCAAAATAAAGTTAACTTGATGAATGAACTAAATAAAATTACCCGAATTATTAAAAGAGAAATTCCAAGTGCCCCCCACGAAACTTTATTAGTTATTGATGGAGTAACTGGTCAAAATGGTATTTCCCAAGCCAAAAAGTTTTCCGAGGTAACAGATGTTAGTGGGATTGTATTAACAAAAATGGATGGTACAGCCAAGGGGGGCGTAGTCTTAGCAATCAAGGATCAACTAAATATTCCTGTAAAATTAATTGGCCTTGGTGAACAACCAGAAGATTTACAAGAATTTGATATTGAACAATATATTTATAATTTAACAAAAGATTTATTTGAAAGTGAAACCACCCCAGTAGGATAATGAAAGATCTTGAACGAACAAATTATCTAATCGATTTATATGAAATATATAGTTCATTATTAACCCCAAAACAAATTACCTACTTTAAATTGTATTTCTTTGAAGATTATTCATTAAGTGAAATTTCCGAAATGCAAGTTGTTTCGCGGAATGCTGTTTATGATTCGCTTTTAAAGATTAGCAAGACATTAATAAAATTTGAAAATAGTTTAAAAATATGTTATAAACAAACACAACGCGAAAATTTATACCAAAAATATTATGATACTAAAGAATGCCAGGAACTAATTAACAAATTAAAAAAAATTGAAGAAGATTAGGAGATTAAGGATGAAAATTTTAATGATTGGTGATATTTATGCAAAGGCAGGAAGAAAAGCGCTTGAAGAGTATTTACCTTTCATTATGAAAAAATATCAAATTCAATTTGTGGTCGCGAATGGTGAAAATACTAGTCATGGTAAATCAATCTTACGAAAGCATTATGAAGAATTAAAAGCATTGCAGGTTGATGTTATTACTTCCGGAAACCATATTTTTAAAAATCCCGAAGTCCCAAAATATATTGAAGAGGTTGATGATTTATTAAAACCACTAAATATGAATCCCTATACTCCTGGTTCAGGAACCGTTGTAAAAAAAGTTGGCAATAAAACCATCCGTGTTACTAATTTAATTGGTCGTAGTTTTATGGATCCTGCTGATAATCCACATTATGCATTGGAAAAAATTGTGGCTGAAGATAATAGTGATTTGCATTTAGTTGATTTTCATGCGGAAGCAAGCGCTGAGAAATTAGCCTTAGCTTGAAATTTTGATGGCAAAATTACTTGTTTAGTGGGAACGCATACACATGTTCAAACAACAGATAATCGTATTTTACCAAATGGTACTGCATATATTACTGATTTAGGAATGTGTGGTAGTTATAATTCAATTATTGGGGCTAATCCCGAAGAAGTTATTTTAAAAGAAAAAACTGGCTTACCAAGTCGTTTTCAACCCGCGGAAGATTTAGATAATTTAATTTTTTCAGGAATTATTTTGGAAACTGATAATGTTGATAATTCCGTGATTAAAATTGACCGAATTTTAATTACCCCTGATAATCAAGATAAATATAGATAGGAGCAAGGTTAATGAGTCAATTAATTACAATTAAAATGACAATTGGAATTGTGTTTGGAATTTTAGGATTTGCTCTATTATGTTATTTTATTAGTCGCTTTTATAAATTATTTTCCAAACGGGTGAGGGTAAATGAAGTACAGTTACCGGAACTAATTGATAATAAATATTTCATTAGTGCTGATCAATATCAATTCTCTGTGTTAGGGGAAATTAATAAAAATGACTGGGAAATTATCTTAGGAATCCATGACATTTATGGTAACAAAAATGATTTTGCTAGCTTAGTTAATAATAAGAATTTAAATTCTGAAATTTCATTTCTTAGTTTTAACCAGCGAAATATTGGCGATAATGATTACTACCAAACAAAGAATATCGGAATTTTAATAAATGATGTTTTAATGGCAATTGAAGTTATTAAAAATAAATATGAAAACCAAACAATTACCTTATTATTAGAAGGTTATAGTTGTGGTTTAGTTAATTACCTTTTACGAAAAACAAAACATATTACCAAAATAATTTTAGTTAATCCAATTACCAATAAAAAAACGATGCGCTTTTCTTTTTTTAGTAAAATTAGTATTTTCTTTAGTTTTTTATTTTATTTAAACAAAACTTTAAATATTAATATTGATTATCATTATTTTACTAATAACCAAGAGTATATTGTGAAGATGAAAGCCAACCCCCAACAATATTTTTTAAACCAAATTTTGCAAGTTAAACAAATTAATAAAAGAATTATCAAGAAAATAAATAACTTACAGGTTAAAACCTTATTATTGCAAAGTAATGGTAATAAATTTTATTTTCCCAAACGGTTGGCGAAAATTACCAACCCCTATGTTGAAATAACTAACCTTGATAATGATAACCATTTTATTTTTATTGATAATCTTGATGAGAAAATAATTAATTCAATGAATGACTTTGTGCAAAATTAAAAAGTTTGGAAGTTAACTTCCAAACTTTTATTTTTTACTTAATTCGTTTGATAAAAAGGTTAGGATTTCTAATAAATCATTTTGTTTTTGGTCGGTAATTAACGCTAATAATTGCTTATTAAGAGCTGATGAAATTTCCATAAATTTTTCAGCAATCATTCTCCCCCTTTGGTGTTAATTCCAACCAACTAATTCTTTTATCTTTTTGACAACGTTGTCAAACGATTAATTTTTCGACTCATTCCGGGCTTTTGTTTGATTAGAAATTTTTGATAATTTTGTCATTTTGGTTGTTGGATTGTTTTGCATATACAACAAGATTGGTCCGTCTGTTGGTTCAATATCAAAATATTTTGCGTGGGTTAAAAACTCACTAACTAGCGCATCAATTTCCTTATTAATTTTTCTCAGAACAAACATTAATTCATTAAATAACATCATTATCACCTACTTAAATTCTACCAAAAATTATCGGAAAAAGGGAATAACAACTTTGAACTTAGATTTCTTGGGCAAAGTCATCATGTGAAATTCTAGTTCTTGGGAAGGCTACCATTGGGTCAATCTTAAGATCATAATATCCTACCTAAACTAATTAAAAGAGTTGGATGATAGCGATTTTTATCTAAAACATCATATTTAGCTAAGATTTTTTCTAACGCTTGTGGATCAAGCCCGGTTATTACATTTGACCCAGTTTGTAAATCAGCTGCTTGTAAGGTAATAAATTTTGCTGCAATGTATGTCCTGTGGTCAGAAAATGAGTTAGCATCAACTGCCCCATTAATAACACCTTGCATGGCTTGTGAACATAACCATTTACCATTTCTGCTGGTAATTAACGGCTAAAACGTTCTGTTAAGAACTCAGTATCACTAGCATGTCCCTATTTGCTGCTAATAACACTAAAGTAACAGGTACATTATTGATTTTTTTTAGGATTTCCTTCTAATACTGCTGGTAAAATTGCTTTTTAGCATCTTCACTTTTAATAGCTACGACTTTAAAAGGTTCAACACCATAGGCATTTGGTACTAATCTTCCTGCTTCAATAATAGCATTTAAATCTTATTCTGATATTGATTTGTTAATATATGATTTAACTGCTTTTCTTCAATTTATTGCATCTTTTACTGACATTGTAATTTTCCTCTCCTTAATTTGTTGATGCGTTAACCATTATTATTTTAGTATTATTAGTTAACATGTTAACTAATTTTTAAAAGAATTTTAAAAAAATAAATTGATTTTTGTTTAAAAAATATCAGATTTTACGGTATAATTTTTTTGTTGTTAATACAACTAAAACTTATTCAGAAGTGGTTAGCATGCTAAGCAGTAATCCACTAGCAACCCTATATAGAAATTATAGAAGGTGCTTTTAGCAGGGCATATGATAGCTATCAATAAGGTTTATTAGTTATTTAAAAATCTTAAACTTATTAATTTTTTTGATAATCATATTTCTGATAAAGTAAACTAATTAGCCATTAACTAATTATTTTTTTAGTTAACTTATTTGGGAGAGGATTTATTATGGTATTACAAGAAAAGATATTATTTACATCAGAGTCGGTTTCGGAAGGCCATCCGGATAAAATTTGTGATCAAATTTCGGATGCAATTTTGGATGCTTGTTTAACTCAAGATCCAAATTCACGGGTAGCTTGTGAGTGTTTTATTACAACAAATCGTTTAATCATTGGAGGAGAAATTACGACCAAAGCAATTGTTAATTATGAACAAATTGCTCGTAACGTTTTAAAAGCAATTGGTTATGATGATGAAGAATGGGGAATTAACTGAGAAACTTGTCAAATTGAAATTTTAATTAATACGCAATCACCAGATATTGCAATGGGAGTTAATAAAAATGGGGCTGGTGACCAAGGAATTATGTTTGGTTATGCTACAAATGAATCAGATAATTACATGCCCTTAGCAATTTCAATTGCTCATGACTTGGTCAAAAGAGCTAGCTCATTACGCAAACAAGGTTTATTTTCCCAAGCTCGTCCGGATATGAAATCACAAGTCACGTTAGATCTTACTAATCAAAAAAAAATTTTAGTTGATACAGTTCTAATGTCGATTCAACATCATCATAATATTGATGAAAATGCGTTTAAAAAATATATTAAAAATGAAATTATGATTCCGGTTATTAAAAAATATAGCTTAAATGATGATTTTAAAATTTTAATTAACCCAACCGGTCGTTTTGTAATTGGAGGGCCAAAGTGTGATACGGGACTAACAGGACGAAAAATTATTGTTGATACTTATGGGGGTTATGCCCGTCATGGTGGTGGTGCTTTTTCAGGGAAAGATGGTACTAAAGTTGATCGCAGTGGGGCCTATATGGCACGCTATGTTGCCAAGAACGTTGTTGGGGCTGGATTAGCTGACCGCTGTGAAATTCAGTTATCTTATGCAATTGGAATTGCAGAACCAATTTCAATTTATATTGATACATTTGGTACTAATCGCATTCCTAATAATGTTATTTTAAAAGCAGTTGAGGAAGTGTTTGACTTTTCTCCAACGGCAATGATTAAAAATCTTGAACTACAAAAACCAATCTTTCAGCAGACAGCTACTTATGGTCATTTTGGACGTCCTAGTCATGAGTTACCATGGGAAAGATTAGACAAAATTTATTTATTAACAAAATATATTATTTTGCCCTAGTTTATTGATATAATTAACATAGAATTAACAATTAATGGGAGAAATATTATGGCATATAAATTAATTGCACTGGATTTAGATGGCACAACTGTCAAACGAAAAAATAAAATTTCAAAGCAAAATGTTAAAACAATTAAATGGGCATTACAAAATGATATTAAGATTATTATTGCAACTGGTAGAAGTATTAAAGCAATTAAAACAGTAGCTGATAAATTAGGAGTAATCAATTATGACTTGCCAGTAATTGGTTTTAATGGTGGAGTTATTTATGATTTTTTAAATAATCGAATAATAAAACAAAATTCTTTTTTAACTGCTGAAGTTCAGGATGTTTTTAGAATTGCTAATAAAAATAAGGTACAACTATGAGCATATTCAGTTAAAGATGATGATTTAGCATATGTCAACACTAACCGGGGATTAATGGTTAAATGAATGAGTTGGCATACAAAACGTAAGCGCGTGTTATATAATAAAGTAGCAAATTTTAATGATGAAGTCTTTAAATTCGTTGTAAGTGGTAACCGACCAAATGTTCTTGCTTTTAAAGAAGAAATTTTAGCAAAGTATCAATTTAATATTTTTGACTGGTCTTATGTCTCTAAATCAAAATTAAATCTTGAAGTTTCCCCTTTAAATACCGATAAAAAAGATGCGGTGGAATATATTGCAAAAATGTATGATATTAAGCAGGAAGAAGTTATTGCAATGGGGGACGGTTCAAATGATCGCGAAATGTTAAAATGAGCAGGGTTAGGAATTGCCATGGGGAATGCTAAACAAGATATTAAAAATATTGCCAATGAAGTTACTCATCATCATAAAAAATCCGGAGTAGCAAAAGCAATTAAAAAACACCTTAATAATAAATAAAAAAATTACTTAAGTAGTGATTTTTTTATGTTTGTTCTTGTTTACTTGCTTGCTTTTTATTTTTAACATATTCATAAATCATCATTCCTGCGGTGTATCAAATTACCACAATGATTAACCAAGTTAGAATATTCACAAAGTTATCTTTATTAAGACCTAACCCTTTTTGAATACCAATAAAAACAATTAAATATGCACAAATAACTCCAAATGAACCACCAATTGTAAAAGCTAATGATGGTTTAATTTCATAATTTTGATCTTTAATAAAACGTAAGGCCCCGATTGGCATTAGAAAGGCAGCTGAACCCATCATAATAGGAAATGCACAAATAGCGCTTAATCCTAATAAGTAAGTAACAGCCATTGCAGGAGCATAAATCCCAACTCCTAAGGACATTAAGGCTCCTAAGATGAAGAACACAACCGCTCCCACCAAATATTTCCATCATATTTGTAAGGAATCAGCATTCCCAGAACTTGGCATGACACCAACTTGTTTTTGACCTAATAAAATAATAATTGAGATAATAATCAATACAATACTAATAAAAATTTGGGCCCAACCTAATTTTATTTTATTAGCAAACATTGCCCCTAAGTATGATCCAATTGAAGCTGCCGCAATTAAAAAAACTAGGGTTAGTCACTCAACTTTTATCAGGGAAATAAAAATAATTGCTTCTAAACAAGTGGGAACCGCGTGACCAATATTTAAAGTCCCTAAGATTTTTTTATCATTTTTTATTTGTTTAGTTAATTTTAATAAAACAATACTAATTGCAAATGAACCAATACCAATAGTATCAAAGAAATCAGCAATGAACCCAATAATCCCTAATTTTCATATTCGCTGCTTAATATTATTATCAAACTCGCCAACGTTTTTTTCTGCCTGGCCGTAGCACCGATAACTTTTCGTAATTAAATAATATACAAAAATTCCGACAAAACATAATAATACTAAACATATTATAGTAGATGTTAATGTTGGTTGTCAGATGTTTGTAAAATATAGCGTGATTAAAAAAATAATCAAAATAATCGGAATGCTTAGTAAACTTCAATAAAGGATTTTTTTCTGCATATTATGTTTCTTTCTGCTAAATATAATCATAATTATTATATTATTAATGGAATAATTCTACCATATTTAAATTTGACATTAAAATAATATGAAATTTTAAAATATTTTTTATAAAAAAGACTACTTAATTATTGATATTTTTACATTTTTCCCTATAATTAACTTAAATGAAAATTAAAAAACAAAAAGTTTAGTATAACTAAACAAGATAAGGAGGAAAACTAATGAAAATTGGTGAAAAAATTAAATTATTACGTCAAAAAAATAATTTAACCATTGAAGAGTTAGCTAATCGTTGTGAGTTAACAAAAGGGTTTATTAGCCAAATTGAACGGAATATTTCCTCCCCAAGTATTGAAACTTTAGAAAGTATTTTAGAGGTTTTAGGCACCAATTTAGGCGATTTTTTTAAGCAGGAAAAGAATCGAAAGTTTGTGTATGGTGTCGAAGACCGCTATGAAGTTGAGCAAGATAATTATCGTATTGAATGGTTAATTCCAAATGCGCAAGCAAATGAGTTAGAACCAATTTTAATTCAAATTAAACCGTATAGTGAATCCCAGAAGTTATTACCCTTTGAAGGTGAGATCTTTGGTTATGTCTTGTCCGGGGAAGTTAGTGTCTATAGTGGAACAAAATTTCAAAAAGCTTATGAAAAAGATAGTTTTTATTTGTATGGTAATAATCAACATTATTTAAAAAATAATAGTAATAAAATTGCGGAAGTGCTGTGAATTTCAACTCCGCCCGTATTTTAATAAGAAAATGAGAGAAAGGAAAAAACAAAATTGGAAAAAAATATTTTAGAATTACGTAATATTTCTAAACAATATGATGGAAAGGTTATTTTAAAAGGAATTAGTGTCAATATTAAAGAAGGTGAGTTTGTAACTTTATTAGGACCTTCTGGGTGTGGTAAAACAACAACTTTACGCTTAATTGGTGGTTTTGAAAAACCAGATAGTGGCGAAATGCTCTTTGAAGGGAAAAACTGATTAAAAGTTGCTGCAAACAAGCGGGAAGTTAATACTGTTTTTCAAAATTATGCGTTATTTCCCCATATGAATGTCTTTGATAATATTGCGTATGGTTTAAAAATTAAAAAGAAAAAATTTGATTTTATTAAGCGGGAAGTTTGTCGCTTTTTGCGTTTAGTGGGTTTAGATGGCTTTGCAGATGCCCGGATTGAATCATTATCTGGGGGACAAAAACAACGAGTAGCACTAGCCCGCGCTTTAATTAATCGTCCCCGAATTTTATTGCTAGATGAACCAATGTCAGCGTTAGATGTTAAACTTCGGAAAAAAATGCAAAGTGAATTAAAAGCTTTGCAAGAAGAAATTGGGATTACTTTTATTTTAGTAACCCATGATCAAGAAGAGGCCTTAACATTATCTGACCGGATTATTGTAATGAATAAGGGGGCAATTCAACAAGTAGGAACTCCGAGTAAAATTTATAATGAACCGGAAAACTTGTGAACAGCGCAATTTATTGGTGATTCCAATATTATTTCAGATGCCATTTTTGTTAAGGATTATTTAGTTAAAATTGATGGCAAAAATTTTTCGTGTTTAGACCGGGGATTTGGGGAAAATGAAGATCGGATTGATATTATTATTCGCCCCGAAGATATTGATATTGTGGCAAAGGGGGACGGTTATTTTAATGGGACAGTGGAGTCGTTAAATTTTAAGGGAGTCCATTGAGAAATTGTGGTGGCAACTAAACATCGAAAATATTTAATTCATACTACCGACCATGTTGAAGAAGAAAGCGAAGTTGCGGTAAAGTGAAATCCCGAAGATATTCATGTCATGTGAAAAGAAATTGATGATTAGGTTTCGTAATGAAAAAAAATCTAGATAAAAAAGAATTCAAATTCTGAATTAAAACTAAAAAATGATTTAAAAAAACTAAATCAAAACTTCGTTCTTTCTTTCAAACATTATCCGCGTGATGTAAAACTCGCTACCATAACATTATTTATAATACCCAAAAAACTAAGTGATTCCAACGAGGAATTAACCTATTAATCTGACCATACATTATTTTAATGATTTTATTAATTGTAGTTCCACTGTTAATTATTTTATTGTATTCGTTTATTCAACCAACAGGAAACAGCTTAGTTTTTGAATTTAATTTTGCTAACTTTGCGGCCTTCTTTTCCCAACAAGCCTTTGTGGTGTCCTTATTTTTATCATTAGGTTATGCTTTAATTGCCGCAATTATTGCAATTATTATTGCTTATCCAGTTGCCTATGTCATGGCTTTTTGTAAATCAAAATTATTATCTAAAAATATTTGAATTTTAGTAACTTTACCAATTTGAATTAACATGTTACTAAAAATTATTGGGTTGAAAACATTATTCCATATGATTGCCCCGGGGCTGTTAGGAACTCCGGTTTCCATTGTTATTGGGATGGTCTATGCTTTTATTCCCTTTGTGATCTTACCGATTTATAATAGTTTGGATAAAATTGATCATTCCTTAATTGAAGCATCACGTGATTTAGGAGCAAATGGTTTTACGACCTTTTGAAAAGTCATTTTTCGCCAGTCAATTCCGGGAGTTATTACTGGGGGAACTTTATTATTAGTGCAAGCAGCAACTTCGCTGTTAATCGTAAAATTTATGGGAAATGGTCAAATTAGTATGATTGTTGAAGTTATTAAATCCTACTTTTTTAAAGGAGGTAACTTTGGGTTAGGGGCTGCCATCTCGGTAGTATTAGCTGTGATTGTCTTTATCATTATTATTGTTTCAAATTGAATGTCAAAAGTATTTGAAACTAAAAGGGGGAAACGAAATGAGAAACTTTCTTAAATGTTCTTACATGGGAATTATCTTATTATTTATCTATGTTCCCATTGTAATTTTAATTTTATTTTCTTTTAATAATAGTGATAGTATGGGAATTTTCACTGGCTTTTCTGATCGCTGATACCATGAATTATCCCAACAACAATCATTTTTACAAAGTATTATTATTTCGGTCTTTACCGCGGTGATTGCCACATTAGTGTCAACTATTTTGGGAACCTTAGCTGCAATTGGCTTAAGTCGCGCTCGTAAAGTTACCCAAAAAATAACATTATCAATTACTAACATCCCCTTAATTAATGCTGATATTATTACTGCGGTTTCATTAATAATGTTATTTATTGCACTAGGAGCAAAATTTGGGTTCTTAACTTTAGTGCTAGCCCATATTTCGTTTGATGTTCCTTATGTTATTATCACAGTGTTACCTCGTTTACGAAAAATTGATCCGCGTTTAATTGAGGCATCTTTAGACTTAGGTGCGAAGCCATCGCAAACACTATGAAAAATTATTTTACCAATTTTAAAACCAGCAATTATTTCAGCCGCCGCGATTGCTTTTGCGATGAGTTTTGATGACTTTATTATTTCTTATTTTACAGGGGGTGATGATGTTAATGTGGCAACTTTCATTTATACAATGAAGAGAATTAAACCCTTTGTGAATGCTTTTGGAACAATTTGTATTGCAATTATTGGTTTTGTAATTATTGGCTGAAACGGGTGAAATATTTATAAGGCAAGTCATGAAAAATTCCGAAAAGAAATGTTAAAAGGAACTTATAAAGATAAAACAATGTTGCGTTATGAAATGCGCTTGGCTATGTTATACCATAGTTTAAACAACCAAACTTTAACATATGAAAAAGTTAAAGAACGCTTGCGCACAAAAATTATTTATTGAGAAGATAAATATGCCAAAGGACTCGCCTGGGCTAAGAATAAAAAAAATAATTTTATTCTCAAAGAAGAGCGCCGGGAGACAATTAGTGAAATTTCGCGGAATAAGTTCCGCTGGTTTATGAAAACTTGAAAACCGATTACTTTAGTAATAATTTGTGCTGGTTCGATTAGTTTGCTAACAGGAGTTTATATTACAAACAATATTTATGACCTTGTGGTTGCTAATTGAAGTGGTTATATTACAGATAGTGTCTTAAATGGATTCCAACAAAAATACCATGTTAAAGTTAAATATGTTGTGTATGATAGTAATGAAACTCTATACAACAAGTTATACACGACTAAATACGATGTGATGGTTCCTAGTGATTATATGGTTGCCAAATTAGGGGGGCAAGGAGACTTAGCAAAAATTAATTATATTAAATTAAATGCGGTCGATCCTAATTTCCACCTTGTAAAACCAAATCCTAATTTTGATAGCAAGATTGCGGGCTATGATGTGAGGTTTAACCAATGGTTTAATGATAAAAATGTTGATGTTAATTATTATCAAAATAATGATATTCAGTTCTATAATACTTGTATTAATACAAATGATAAAAAACCGCCAGCAAGTTGTTTTGACAAAAATAAAATAGTTATGGTTAATAATGGCCTATTAGGAATTCAAAATAAAAATAAAATTGCTAGCCCTACAATTAATGCTTCAATTACTGACTATAATATTCCATTATTTTGGGGTGATATGTCGTTAGTTATCCGTCCATCTGCTGATAATATTGCTTTTATTCGAAATATTTTAAATGAAGAAAATAAAAACCTGCCAGGGACAATTGCTAAATTTGGGATTAGTGAACAAGCATGAACAGCGGACCGCCAACAATATGTTATTAATGATGTTTATGATCCCAAAAATGTTACATATTCGAACGGGATTTCATGGGATATTTTATGAAAAGCAGCCCAAGCCGGTAAAAAAGTTCTGTTAAATAATGATTATAAAAATCTATTCATGATTGCTAGTGAAAAAAATCGCCAGCAAGTCTTACCAACAACACAGCAAGAAGTTGACAAAGATTTTAATGATTTAAAAACCTTGTTAAAATATAATAATGTTGCTTTAAAAAATGATGAAATTATTAATGATGTTGGGGATGGCCGTTTTGACTTTGCGTTTATGTATAATGGCGATGCCATTGCTGCTGACGCTGGTGATAATGGCGAAGGTGGGTTTGCAAATAGTGGACAAGTCGGCAGCGACCACAAATTATTAATAACACATCCTCGTTTTGCAAAATATAATGCCATCCAACAGAAATTTACTAATATTGAAGGAACCAATATTTGGAGCGATAACTTTGTAATTGCCAAAAACTCAAGACATCAGGACTTAGCTTATAAATTTATTAATTATGTAATTCAACACCAATCAGAATTAACTGAAAATGCTGGGTATACTTCTCCATATCAACAAGTGATGGACTATGAAATTAACCCGGTCGTAAAACCTGGTGATGAATTAGGACCAATGCTGGACTATAATCGTGAATATGTGCCCGTCTCAAAATGGGATAGTACTCTTAATAACTATGTATCTGATCCGATTGCCGCTGATGGACCATTCTATAATGGTAGTCTTGATGACTATCTGGTTAATAAATATAATATTTTAATTGCCAGTAAAAATTAAAAGATAAGAAGATCTTATCTTTTTTATTTTCACTTTATTTAATATAATTATTTTGGATAAGATACACTAAAATATTGGTTTTAAGAAAGGCATAATAAAAATAATTACTTAAATTAGAAAGAAGGTTTTTATTATGAAAAAATTACTAAGTTTATTTAGCGCACTAGTTTTTACAACTATTGGTGTGAACAATGTTTTTGATAACGATAGAATTGAAAAAACAGCAAATAAGATAAAAGAGTTGTATGTTTTAGGAGATAGTTTTTCAGATGTGGGGGTTTTAACAGGAGCAGTTTCTAGTTTTTTTAGCTGACCACAAGGTTTTAACTGCCAGCAAATTACAGTTAGGGGCTCCTTTTTATAAAAATAGTTCGTTTTCAACGGGACTGGTTGCGGTCGAAGTTTTAGCAAAAGAATTAAATCTTGATTTAACCATCAGGATGGGAATATCAAATTTCGAGCAATTCATGGTTTCTTAATAAAGAATACTCACATTATGGTAATAACTACGTATTTGCTGGTTCCCAATTAACACCCCAAGGGAGGTAAGTTTTTATAAACATCCAATTGAATGAGTTAAAAATAATATCTTAAATAAATTTGATTTAACTTCGCAATTTCATATGCTTTTAAAACAACATTCTATTAATAAAGATAGTTTGTTTATTGTGGAGAGTAGTAATAATGATATTTTTAATCAAATGGACAATGAGCAAACTGATGATAATAAATTAGTAGATCAATTAATTAAGACGCTTGGTTCTGTTCTTGACAAGTTAATTAATTCAGGATCTCAGAAAATTTTGGTTGCCAATGTTGTTAGTCTTTCGAAGACACCGCGATTTGTTAATTATCAAACAGCGTGAATTAAGAAAATTGTTGATAACTATAATAACCAATTAAACAACTTACTAAAAAACAAAAAGTCAAAATATGTTCATTTATTTAATTTAGAAAAAGAACTAAATAATTATATCGAATTAGCAAATAAAAGAGGGGTGGACACCAAAAATGCTGTAGTCCATAAAAATTTGGATAGAGTGAGTTTATTGCGCAGCCTTAGTCTATTTGGGACAGGAGAAATTACAATGAGTTATATAAATAATAAAAGTGTAAAAGATCTTAATAATACTTTTTTTCTGGATGATGTGCACACCACCCTGTGAGTTCAAAATCTAGTTGGGAAAGATATGCATCAATTTATAAAGAACTGATAAATTTACCATTTGATTATTTATTTAAAAATGAAATTTTATTTGCATTTTTTTATTTTTTAAAATTTATTTAAAAGGAAATGATAACTTTATTTATTAAATAAAAAATAAGTGAGGTGATTTTTATTAAAAAGAAATGATATTTTTTATTAATTCCGTGAAAACAGTGGACCCTGATTCTTTAAGCAATGGTGATTCTCCCAATGGGACAACCGTAGCAGTGATTTTTCAAAATAAATATCGCTTGCCATTAACAAATGAAAAAGTTATTTCCCCACTCTTATCCAGTTACTGCCACTCTGTTAGGAACAAGTGTTAACGAAATTTTAGTTAATTATCATTTTGTTTTTTATAATTTTTATCCGTTAGACAAGCAACTTTTAACAAGGAAAGTCTTAACAAGTATAACAGTTATTCTCTTATCCAAAGAACAGTTTATTAAATAACATTCTCAAAAACTAATAACAGAAAAACTATTAGAACAGTTAAATTTTCCGCGGGCAATTATTCCCAATTTATTAAAAATTTTACATAGTAATTTTTTAACAACTTTCCAGATAAAAAGTAACTTACAAAATTATTTGGGGCCGTAGTTATAAAAAATACTATAATATTTTATTATTGTTTGTAGTAATTTAATGTTATTAAAACTAAGAAAATTTTAACAGTAATGGTTTTTAATTGTTATTAATTTTATTATTACTAAGTTAATCATTATTAATAATTTATATTATTTATTATCGTTACCATTAAGTTTCTTGATTTTGTTAGGATGTTGGCAAAAAAAATTTTGATATATTTTTTTGATAGGGATTGTTGTTATTAGTCATTTAATGATTATTAAATTTAGTTATAGACCACCCTTACATAAAACATTAATGTGTTACTTTTTCTCTTAAATAAATTATTAATGTCCATTTTTCCATGACGGAGAACTTGAATCTTAACTTGCGGATTGCATTTTTCTATTTGTATTTAATAAATTTTAATCTGACAACCTTAAAGGCGGTCATTGTTTTATTTGTAACTTTGTTCAACAATAATTTTTGTAAAAAGAAATTTGATCATAATCAACGATGATGTGCTAGTTTTTTATTAACATTAGGAGTTTACCCGTTTGCTTTTTAACAGTTGGTTTTATTTATGGTTTTTCAATTACGCTACTTTTTACTAGTATATGGCGGCAAATAAAACACTTACCTTATTAAAAACAGGTTATTATTCTTAATGCCTTCATTTTTTTAATTGCTAGTGGTTGAAATATTTACTTTAATTTTAGTATTATTTTTACGAGCATGTTATTTAATATTATCTTAACGCCCCATTTATGGCAATTATTTTTTTAGCTAATTTTATAATTGTTTTTATTAAACCATTACATTTTTTCTATTCCTGGTTTTATTTTATCTTATGGCATTATTCTTTGGTATTATTAAAAATTAACTTTAAATGGAATCTTGGCACCCTTAATTTTGTTTTTATTTGTTGTTATTATTTAATTTTTCTGTTGGCTTGTTACTATATTAAGTGGCTTAAAAAAAATATTAATTATTTTATTCATTATTTTAATTGGAATCATGCTTTCATTTAATTTTTTGAGTAAACCAGCGGTTTCTTTAACAATGTTAAATGTTGGAAATGGTCAAACAATTATTATGGAAGATAAATGACATTCAAAAGTTATTGCTTTTGATTTGGGCTGGGCGCCGGAACAGGATTCTCACCAACTATGGTCAGTGATTATTTACGATGAAAAGGAATCAATTAAATTAGTAAGGTTTTTATTTCCCATCATCACCAGGATTATAACAATAATCTGAGCGATGTCCAAAAGAAACTATGGGTTTTTAACTTTTAAATAATAATTTAACAGAGAAAAAATATCAAATTGACGATTTTACCCTGCAGATTTTGCACCGTAATGAAAATGCTTATAATGAAAATAATAATAGTTTAGTTATTCTGATAACAGTTAAAAATCAATATTTTTTGTTGATGGGAGATGCTAGTAAAACAATTGAAGATAAGTTATTAAATTTTGCCTGGCCCCCAATTGATTTATTGCAGGTTAGTTATCATGGTTTAAGCACTGCTTTTAGTGAAGAATTTATTAGTAAAATTAAACCTAAAACTTGTTTTATTTCAGCGACCCATGACTACCAGCAAAATTTTCCGACTGCTAAAACGCTTGCCACATTAAATAAATATCATTGTCAAATTTATCAAACTAATATTTCTCATAATTTAGTTTATAATATTAATGAAAGAGCAAAAAGTTATCTAACAACTTTTTAACATATTAATGAAAGGAAAGGCACATGTTTTTAATATACGGTGAAGATAGTTTTTTGATAAAAACTCAAAAAAATAAGATTTTGGCTAAAATTAATCTTAATGATGAATATGAAGTTGAAGAATATAGTTATTTGGAATCACCATTATTAGATATTATTAATGATGCTAATACTGTTGCAATGTTTTCAGATAAAAGAATTATTGTTATTAATGATTGTTTTTTCTTAACTGAAGAAAAAATTAAGGCAAAAGTAGATAATAAAAAATATTTGCCTAATTTATTAGAATATTTAGAAAATCCCAATCCTAATACTTATTTAATATTTATCTGTCCTGTTAATAATATTAGTAATCGGCTAAAAATCACTAAAAAAATGTTGGCTTTAACTAGTGTTTTAAAAGCAATCAACTTATCATACCCCGAGTTATTCAAATTTGTTAATGATTTTATTGCTAAACATCATGCTACCATTTCTCAACACGGAGTTGAAAAAATTATTGAATATTTACCAAATAATTTATATATTATTCAAAATGAATTGCAAAAATTAATCCTGGTTGACTCTCATATTACAGAAGAGATTATTGAAAATAATATTACTAAGTATTTAGATACGGACATCTTTAAGTTAGTTGATTATTTATTATATAATGATTTAAATAATTTTTTAATTAATTACCATTATTTACAAGAACGGGGGTTAAATAATATTGCATTATTGGCCTTAATTGCTAATAGTGTTATTTTAACGCGCGATATCATTATTTTATCGGCCACTAAAAAAACATATTCTGATATTGCTAGTACTTTAAAAATTCATCCGTATCGAATTAAAAAAATTTCTGAGTGTTTAAATAAATTTAATATAGAAAAAGCAAATAAAATTATTATAAAATTATTTGAAATTGATTATAAAATAAAAAAAGGTATAATAAATGAAGACATTAGTAGTGATTTATTTTTAATTAATTTATTTGATTTAAATGAATAGACTATAATGAAAAGATGTTATGGAGATGGTTCAAAAAAAATGAAAGAAAATAAATTATATACCTACATTGCTTATGCTTTATATAATACATTTAAAGACGATAACATTAAAGCACAAATTATTGTTAATTCTGAGTTTAAAGCGTTAGTAATCAAACAAATTTGTTCTTTATTAACTTTAGAAAAAGAATTTGATGCATCATTTAACGATGAAAAATATACCGTGGCATTTGCGCAAGCGTTAGCCAATGTGACAAATGAATCAGCCACAATTGAAAAAATTGATGGGACAACTTTCAATCAATTAGATGAAGACTATGTTGAATATATTAAATATATTTGTGATAATTTTAAAGTTAAAAAAGACTATATTACGCAGGAAAATGTTGTTACCATTGATGCCATTGACAAAATTGCTGATTTTGTTGATGAAAAAGCAATTGATAATGCTCGTGATCAGATGAATAAAAAAGCGGCTAAAGGATTGGAAAAAGAACAGCAGCAAGATTCTGCCCAAAGTACCGGACCGATGATGGGGACTGGAATGGGAATGAATGCTTTTGATCCAAGCAAACTAGACATGGGCCAAATGATGCAACAGATGGCTAATATGCCAATTCATCCCCGTTTAGATCCGCGTTTTTATCCTTACCGCACAAAACCTAAATTTATGCCATTATTTAAAAAGATTGTGGCGGGATTAGTAATTCTTGCTGCTGTTGGTTTAATTATTTTATGATTATTAGGGTCATTTCTTGGAATTATAATTGATACAAATGTAATTGTTTATAAGTGAAACGGTTCTGTCATTATTGTTGGTGGTGGCGCTGACGCGGGCATTCATGTTGGGAATAATAATTTTGTGGGACCATTTCCATTTTCTTCCAAGTTAAAATTAGCGTTGACTGGCGCTGGTTCAATGAGTTTATTTAGTGGACTATTACCAATTATTCCTGCAATTTTCATGGGCTATGAATTATTAGGAGCAAAGCGTTTTAAAAGAGATAATTATACTGTTAAAATGCTAACAGTCGGAATTAGTGTTATTATTTTATTATATTCTTCTCTTTCATTAATTAGTATTTTGTTACATAATTACGTTAGCAATATTGTTAATGGACTAGGAGTTCCCAAAAGTGGTATTAATGTTGGTGATTCAAGTTTATTTGGTGGAATCCTAACACCCGATTCTGACCTGCAACAAACGTTAAATAATATTATCAATGAAATTAATAATAGTTCTTCATACAAATTAATTTATGCATTTAGTATTATCTTTATGATTGTGGGATTAGTTGCTTCAATTGCGACCATTGCCCTAATGATTGTTGCACCTAAACTTGACCGTAATAAATTAGTCCGAGCTAATGAAGAATACCAAAAAGCAGTTAACGCCGCAATGCATGGCAAAAAATATATAATAGATCCTTCTTTATTTGACGAAGAATTTAGAGAAGATAATCCGTTTAATTCCTTTGGAAATAAGGATGAAAATAAGAATAATAACCAAGATGATGAAGATAATTAAAGTTCTAATTATCTTTTTAAATTAAAAAATAGTAACTACTTTCATAGCTACTATTTTTTATTTAACACCAGCCTAATTATTTCCTAAAATTAATTTACACGGATCATTAATTTACTTTTTATTCTCGCTGCTTTATTAGCATGATAAATCCCTTTAGTTACAGCTTTGTCAATTAATGAAACAGCATTGTTTACTAAATCATTAGCATTTTCTTGTTTTTCTGCAATTGCTAAATTAGCTTTTTTAATTGCTGTTTTAATTGAAGATTTAAATGATTTATTAGCTAAATTAGCTTTTTCATTTTTTTTTGATTCTTTTAACTTGTGATTTGATATTTGCCATTAATATTTATTCCTTTCATTTACTTAGACACAAAGGAATTATAGCAAATAGATATATGCGTGTAAATATAAAAACTTAGTTTTTTAGAGAATTTATAATTTTTAGGGTAATAATTATTTTTCTAAATTATGAAACTTATTGTTTTTTTATTGTTTAGTTAATTAAGATATTAGCAGGGAAAGTTAAAAACTTATTAACTTTATTTATAACAATTGTAATAACTATATTATTTTATTTCCCTAAAATTTTTAAAAGAAAGGAAAATAAAGGAATGGAAAAGTTATTAGCAATTTTTGGCGCTGTTGGTTTAACAGCAACCGGAGCAATCAGTATTATTGCTTGCCATAAAGAAGAAGCCACAACAACAAGACTTACAGAAGAAGCACAAAACGCTATTAATAGTTACAGTTACATTACATTTACTTTTGTTAGTAATTTATTTACTAAAGATGGTGCTGGTACTTATTTATTAGTTCAGAATGGTCAAGGAACATTATCATTAATGCCTGATAATATCATTGGTATGAATTTGAGCAAAATTAATGGTGTTGACATACCAATGAGTATCTTATCTGCTATGGGTATGGGTAATTTAGTGAGTTTTATAAATAGTCTTAATTTATTAGACAACGGAATAGAAAATATATGAAAACAAAGACACATATATAAGAGAGGTTTTCCCTGATGATTACTATTTATAAAATTAAGGAAGCACGACATAGAATCAATGATTATATTAATTCTGATAATATAATTCATGATCTTACATTATCAAAAATGCTTAATATGGAAATATATTTAAAAGTAGAGAATTTACAGCGAACAGGAAGTTTTAAAATTCGAGGAAGTTTAAAAAAGATACTTTCTTTAAATGAAACCGAACGTGCTAAAGGGTTTATTGCTGCATCTGCTGGCAATCATCCTCAAGGTGTTGCATTGGCATGCTTATTAACAAATACTAAATGTACAATAGTAATGCCAGAAAATGCACCAAAGTCAAAAATTGAGGCAACCAAATTATTATGGTGCAGATATTATTTTATCTGGTTCTAATTTTGATGAGGGCGTTAAAAAATACATTAGAAGTTCAAAAATTACAGCAATTAACATTTGTACATGCTTTTGATGATGAAGATGTTATTAGTGGGCAAGGTACTATTGGATTAGAATTAATTGAACAAATCCAAGGTTTATATACAATAATTGTTCCCGTTGGTGGAGGCGGTTTAATTTTAGGCATTGCTATTGCTGCAAAAACATTAAATCTAGAAATTAAAATTATTGGTGTTGAAGTTGAAAATGTACCATCTTTAACAAAAGCCTTTCAATTTGGTAAATCAATTGAAGTTGAACCTAGTAAAACAATTGCTGATGGTATTAATGTTCAAAAAATTGGTTTAATTACTTTTGAGATATGTAAACAGTATGTTGCTGAAATTGTTACTGTTTCAGAGAAAAGAGGGTAAAGGAAACAATTTAGTTCTTATTGGCAAAAGATAAAATTTTAGCAGAAGGTGCTGACGCTTCAGCTTATGCAGTAGTACTATATAAAGAAATTAAATTAATTCAAAATACTAATGTAGCAATCATTATGTTGGTAGGAAATATTGATTTATCTAAATTGAATGAAATTTTAAATGAAAATATAAATTAACTTTAGTAGTTTATTTTTTTAATTTAAAAATGAAAAATTTTGATTTATTTATAATATAGTTTAAGTATGAAAGATATTGATCTTTCAAAAATTAAATAAAATAAATGTGGTTTTTAATTAGGGAATTGTGTTAAAAGCACAAGCTGTACCAGCAACTGTAGAACTGACGAAAGCTGTAATATGTAATAACCACTGAGAAAATTTCTTGATAAGGGCAGTAAGTAAGATGAAGTAAAGCCAGTAGACCTACAATGTTTTTGAAATTTGATTACTTCTGGAATAAAGTAATCCTGTAATTTATTTAATTTTTGTATTTTTTACAAAAATGAAAAATAATAAATTATTGAATTTTATTAATAAAGATAACAAAAATAATATTAGTTATTTTTGTTTATTTAAAGTACTTAAATAATAACTAAAATAGAAACGGGGAAAAGTGGGAATGAAATTAAATGATAAAAAGTTTTTATATAATAAATAAACTGATGGGGGATCTACTTCAACAATAAGTAGTATTAGTTAGTAACTCGTTTGCTATTTTTACTAAAGAAAATCCTTTAAATTCATATAATAATGATTTATTAAAAAGAAGAAATGATGAAAATTGTTAATGTTGAAAAAAATGATTCAACTTATGAAAATGATAATATGTCAGCAGATACACCAGCCGGTCAAATGATGAATATGGCTGCAACAGCTGCCAAAGAATATGCTTTACGCTTTTTATTAAGTAAAGAATATCGTGATGCTCATCAAAATGAGGATATTCATATTCATGATTTAGATTATTATCCATCAAAAACCACAACTTGTGTGCAATATGATTTAAAAGATATTTTTTGCTAATGGTTTTTGAACAAAAAATGGAATGGTCCGCGAACCACAAACTATTTAGTCGTATGCGACACTATCAGCAATTGTTTTTCAATCACACCAAAATAAACAACATGGTAGTCAAGAAATTCCGGCTTTTGATTATTTTTTAGCTCTTGGTGTTTTAAAATCATTTCGTAAAAATTTAGTTAAACAATTAGAATTTATTTTAAAATTAAATAATTTAGAAAATTAAAAAAATTGACAAGCACTAATCCAAGAAAAATTTAATACTATTGATTTACATCTTAACGAAGAAGTACAACTTGAAATTAGTAAATTATTAGATTTAAATATAAACCAAGTTAAAATTGCATTTTAGGAAGCATATCTTACAACAGAAAAAGAAACTTTTCAAGCAATGGAAGGATTTATTTATAATTTAAACACAATGCATTTCATGAGGAAAAACCAAGTTGTTTTTTTTCATCAATAAATTATGGAACCGATACTTCTTCCGAAGGAAGAATGATGATTCGCCAAGTATTATTAGCAACTCAAAAAGGACTTGGAAAAAATAAAACACCAATTTCCCAATTTAAATTTTTAAAGTTAAGGAAGGAATCTTTTACTCTGAAGAAGATTTTAATTTAGCAATTAATAATTGAAAACAAGCTAAACAGGAAATGCTAAATTATAAAACTAAAAACTTTGATTTATTAATTCTTGCTTGTCAAACAAATTCAACCCGATTATTTCCTAACTTTGTTTTTTAGATACACCATTTAATAAGCACGAAAATTGAAATCCTGCTGATCCAAATAATTATTTAAATGAAGTTGCCACGATGGGTTGTCGCACAAGAACATTTGAAAATATTAATGGGTATAAAACACCAGTTGGTCGTGGTAATATTTCTTTTACCGCTATGAACTTATCTCGTTTAGCCATTGAAGCGGTAAAAGAAGTTAAAGAAGAAAATTTATCATATGATGATTTTTTAAAAAAAGTAAGTGCCTCATTGTATGAAAACATCATAAGGACATATCAAAAGATGAATATCTGGTAAATATGATTAACCAGGGTAGTTTAACAATTGGTTTTATTGGTGGACACAATGCCATGAAAATGATTTTTGGGGAAGGCCATAGTGAATTAGAAGCAGCATATGATTTGTTATACCAAGCAGTATTAACAATGAACGAGATTGCTAATCAATATAAACAAAAATATAAATTTAAACTATTCAGTTATTGCCACTCCGGCCGAAGGATTACCTGGGCGTTTTACTAGAATGGATGTTAAAAAATACGAAATTATTTCTGGTGTTAATGATAGTAATTATTATATTAATTCATTCCATGTTGATGTTAAACAAAATATTAGTATTTTTGAAAAAATAAAAAAGAAGTACCATTCCACGCAATTACATTAGATGGACATATTAGTTATGTTGAATTGGATGGAGCTATGAAATATAAAATTCCTGTTATTTTAAAAATACTTAAATGTATCTTTGATAATAATATTGGTTATGGATCAATTAATCACCCCGTTGATGTTTGTTTAGAATGTCAATTTTCAGGAATTATTCCTCAGGCATATGATAAATGTCAAAGCAATAATATCCGTCGCATTCGTCAAATTACTGGTTATTTAACTGGTGATTTAAATAGTTGAAATTCAGCGAAAAGATCAGAAGAACATGATCGGGTTAAACATGGAATTAACGAAAATAAATAACTTTAACATTAAAGTTTTAAAAATTTATCCTGAAACAACTAGTGATGGCCTTGGGTTATGTTATAGTATTTATTTAGTAGCGGGTTGCCGGCATGCTTGTTTTGGTTGCCACAATGTCAGAAGTTGAAATCATAATAATGGCCAACTTCTAGATGATAAATATCTTGCTGAAATTATTGACCAAATTAATGCTAATTCGTTATTGGAGGGTGTTACGTTATCGGGAGAGGTGATCCGTTTTTATGACTCCCTATTTTTAAGACAATTGTTAGAATATTTTAAAAAATATACTAACAAAAATATTTGATGTTATACAGGCTATACGTATGAACAAATTATAAACAAACCAGAGTTAAATGCGTGTTTAAAATATATTGATGTCTTAATTGATGCGTGGTTCGTTTTAGAATTAAGAGATATTTTACTTCCTTTTAAAGATAGCAGTAACCAGCGAACAATTTATTTAAAAAATTGTAAACTTGATTTTATTGATAATTATTTGGAAATTATTAAATCAAGTATTTTTATTTTTAAAGGAATTCTTTTTTTATTAGTTAAATTATTTATGAGAAATTAATAAAAAACGAGGATTATTAATGAATAAACTACTAGCAATTATTGCAACCAGCATTTTTTTAATATTAACCCCACTTTCTTTCGTCCTTGAACAGACAGTTAATGGTCAAGTTTCGAACATCCTGAATAATGAAACTAATAATCTATAAAATAAAAACAATTTAAAAATATATTTATCAGGTGTAACTTATACTAAAACTTTAAATCAAACCGAATTAAATAGTAAACAAAAAACTTATTTTAATGCTAGTTCAGCTGTCACTATTTTAGATTTAGATAACTATGGATTAACAAAAAAAAACAGTTTCTTGATTTAGTACCAACAGTTAATTTTTCACTTGCCAAAAATAAAATTGTTATTAATAATCATAAGGTTAAAGGTAAAGAAAACTTTAATTATATATTAGATATTGCTAATAATTTTGATCTTGCCAAAAAAAGTACTGCAGTTCGTGGAAATTCTTCTATTGATGATTATAGAAAATTAGCATTATATTATTTATGATTTTCATTATATTAAGAAAATAATAAAATAAAATTAAGAATGGAGTATTTATATAAAAAAAATCATTATTAAATCCTAGTGAATTAAATGTAACATTTAATTTAAAATTTAAATATATGAAATTAATACCCTCTGAATTTTATTTTAAAAAATTCAATAAAATAATAATGTCAAAATTTCCTCATATAGTTGACTTTGATAAGAGAGAAGGCACTATTACAAATGATGAATTTAAAAGTAAAATAAAAAATAAATTAATAATTTTGTTGCAAAGTATTTTAGAAAAACTGAAGGAAAAATATCCTTCTCAAGTCATAAATTTTAGTTATGATTTATCAATTCAAGATAATGTTTATGACTTATTTCGTTCTGTTAATAGATACCGAATATTAGTTTATTAATTAATAATGTGCAGAGTTTGCTAACTATAGGAATTATAACAAAGTTAACATTGATACCAATCTGAATTTAATTGATTTAAATATCAAGACCGTACTCCTTTTAACAAAGTTATTTTTAGAAAAATTTACAAAAGAAAATATTATTGGGCGAGTTTTAAATGTGGCATCATTAGTAAGTTTTACACCGAGTTTGTTTTTATCTTCATATGCTGTTTCAAAAGCATATGTCTTAAATTATTCAGTTGCTGTAAATACCGAATTAAAAAAAACAAAAGTCATTAAATAAGGTAATTTGTATTTGCCCCCAAATCTTTAAAACAAAGTTTAAAAAAAGAAAAAACTACATCATTGTTGGTTTTGCAAATAAAATATTGCGATTTTTAATTAAAATTGCCCCACAAAAATGAGGTACAAATATTATGTATAAAATATTTCGTTAATAACTAGTAAATTAGGTATTTATTTAATATAATAAATAAAGGTAAAATTTATTGAAAAGCAAGAAAAAACAACAATGATTAAACAATACATCAAGCCTGATAAAGATGATAAAATGTGAATTTATGATAATGGTCAAAAAACCAAAAACTTTAAAACAAAAGAAAAGTAGTACGGTATGGAATTAGAAAAGCTAGAAAGGTGGCTAAACATGTGGATGTGGGGCTATGAATTATGCGCAAAAATAGTACTTTTTAGGAAGAACGAACTTACCATGCTCGTAAACCATTATAAATAAAGATCAAAACAAATAAAAACTAAGTTTAAAACTTAGTTTTTATATTTATTTAAACATTTCGAAGATTGTTTTAATCATTACGCCCGTTCCGTGCCCGTTCCCTGTATCAGATGTTCCTGCAATATCTAAATGAATATATGGTTTATCTTCTACAAATTCACATAGAAAGGCAGCCGCTGTTGAACTTCCTCCCATTCTTGATGGTTCAGCATTTGTTAAGTCAGCAATAGGAGTTTGCCGCATTACTGCAATATTGTCTTCATGAATTGGCATTCTTCAAATTTCTTCGTGTGAATTTTCACTAGCTTTTTTAAATTCTTCATATCATTCGTCATTATTGGCAAAAACTCCGGTCATAAATCTTCCCAAAGCCACTAACATAGCGCCAGTTAATGTTGATGCTTCAATTAATTTATTAACATTTAATTTACGAATTGAATAAGTAATTCCATCGGCTAAAACTAATCTTCCCTCAGCATCTGTGTTATCAATTTGGACTGTTTTACCGTTCATTGAAGTTATTACTGATTCTGTTAAAGTAGCTTTCCCACCAATGCGATTTTCTGTTAAACAAGCAACGGCTGAAATATTAACTTTTGCTTTTACTTTTGCTAAGGCTAATACTGTCGCACACATAATAGCAGCCCCGGACATATCAAACTTCATTCCAACTAGAGCATTTGATGGTTTTAGGTTATATCCTCCACTGTCAAAAGTAATTCCTTTTCCTACTAGACCTACTTTTTCTTTACTATCTGGGTTGCCATGATATTCAAGAACTACAACCCGAGGTTCTAAATAACTTCCGGCGTTAACAGCCAATAATAATTCCATTTTTTCTTTTTCAATTTCTTTTTTATCTAAAATTGTAATTTTTAAATTTGGGATTTTTTTTAGCTTCTTCTTCTACTTTTTTTTGCAAAAATTTCAGGATACATTAAATTTGGGGGAGTATCTTGTAAGATTCTTGCAAAATTAACATATTCCATTTTTGTTGTAATTTCTATAAATTTGTTATTTGCGTTAGGGCAATCATGAACCAAATTATAAATTACATCTTTTTCTTCTTTTTTATTTGTTGTTTTTAAACTATAGTTTTTATTTAAACTATAATATAATCCTTCTGCTAATGCTTTAAATAAGTGACTATTTGGTTCAGCATTTTTTTTAAAACTATCAACATCAATATTAATATTGTATTTATTAGTTTTAGTAAAATTAGTAATAAACTTATATACTGATTTGAATGTTAATGGTTTTTCAAAATAAACATAAATAGTTTTATCTTCGGAAATTAAAGTTGTTCTTTCATTTTCTTTAATTACTAAATTGTTTACTTGATCATTTTTAAAAATAGCTTTTAATGTCAGAACTTGTTTTTTATCATTTAATACAATCATTATTTACTCATCCTTCTTTCTAAATAATCTAATATATAAAATTATAGCATTAAAATAAAGCGCTATTTACTATATAATCAGATTATTTGAGATATAATAAGACTTAGAATAATAATTTATGCAGATAAAGGAGAAGATGGGAAATGAAAAGAAATGAAGCACCAGCCCAGTATAAATGAGATTTTACAAATTTATACCCCACAATTGATGATTGAAAAAAAGATTTAAATATTATTGTTGAAAAGTTAAAAGAAATTATAGCATTTAAAGGAAAATTAAATAATAAAGATATTTTTAAAAAATATTTACAGTTAGATGATGAAATTGATTTAATTGTTAGTAAATTAGGGCAGTATTTACATATGGGTGATATTGATACAACTAATTTAGTTTATCAAGAATTATCAGGAATCTTTGCCAATACTATTAATGAACTTTCAAGTCAATTAGCTTTTATTTCTCCCGAATTAAAAGCAATTGGTGAACAAATTATTATGGGATGAATTAAATCAGATTCTGAGTTACAGAAATACGAATATGGATATCGGAAATTCTTCCGCGAAGCGCAACATATATTATCTGAACGAGACGAAGAAATTTTATCATTAGTATCACGAAGTCGTGGAGCAGCTTATGATATTTATGATTTATTAGCATATGCTGATAAAAAACCAGCTTATGTAAATTATCAAGGCAAAGAACAAAAATTAACTCAAGCCTTATATAGTGAAATTACTGAAGAGACTGACCCACTGGATGATCAAAAATTAAGAGCAGAAACAGCAAAATTATTTGTGCAACATTTAACAGATAAAAAACATTCCTTTGCGAGAGTTTATGAAGCAATTTTACAAAGAAGTGTCGAATCAGTAAAGTTAAGAGGCTATAAAAATACTTTGCAAGCATCATTATCAGGTGATGATGTTACCGAAGACATTTATGAAAGTTTAATTAAGTATGGTCGTCAAACAAGTCATTTAAATGTTCGCTATAATGAAATTTTGAAAAAATATTTTAAATTTAATAAATATTATGCATCAGACAGCCGCTTAAAATTAGTAAAAAATGTGCCCAGTGTTAATAAAAAATATTCAGTTGAAGAAGCAAAAAACATTATTCGTGAATCATTAAAAATGTTAGGACCAGAATATTTGAGCCAACTAGAGATTGCGTGAAGTGATAATCGAATTGATTATTTTGAAGATACTAATAAAAGAGCCGGCGCATATTCATCAGGAGGGAATGGTGTTGAACCAATTATTTTGATGAACTGAGATAATACAATCTCATCGGTTAATACATTAGCCCACGAAGCTGGTCACTCCGTGCACACCTTACTAGCAGATGCAAATAATCCCCGCCCATTATCAAACTATCCAATTATTTTAGCGGAAGTAGCTTCAACTGTTAATGAACACTTATTATTTGATTATTTATATAAAAATGCTCAAAGTGATGATGAAAAAATTTATTTATTACAAAATCGCATTGAAGAAATTACTGGAACTTTCTTCCGACAAATTCAATTTGCTGATTTTGAATGAACTGCTCATAAAATGGTTGAAAATAATAAACCCCTAGATGCTGATAAGTTGGCAGATTTATTTGAAAAAATTAGTAATGATTTTGGAAGTTCAGTCTTTGATAAATATGAAGAAAATTCAAAACAGTATGGGTGAACAAGAATTTTACATTTCTTTAATTCACCATATTATGTTTATAAATATGCAACATGTATTGTTGCCTCATTCAAACTATATAATGATGTTTTAAATAATAACCCTGAGACATTAATTAACTTCTTAAAACAGGGGGGACGCAAAGAACCATTATTAATTTTAAAAGATATTGGAATTGATTACACTAATGAAAAAGTTTATGATGGTTTAATTAATAAATTAACTTCCTTAATTGACAACTTAGAAGCACTATTAAATAAAAAAGGAAATTAAAATTCAATTCCTTTACGCGCAGGGATCTTTTCATAAAAGTAGTGTTTAATTAATTTAACATTACTTACTAGATCAACATTATCAATTAAGTTTTGGGTAATATGATGTCCGGAAAAAGCCAATTCAATATTTGGCTTTTTTGTTTTAATAACAGCAATTAATTCTTCTTCAGTTATTAAACCATTAACAATGCATCCTAATAATTCATCAACAATAATTAAATCCACATTATCACTCTGAACTAATTTTTGTAAAATAGCAAACCCACCTCGCATCTCTTCTTTTAAGATTGCTTTTTCTTGGTCATTCATTTCCCAAAAGAATTTTTGACTAGAAGAATAAAAATCATAAATTTCTAAGCGGGGATGATTAATTTGTTCAAAAAACAACATTTCTCCTGATTGACGATTTTTTAAAAATCGTAAATATTTAATATTTCAACCATAACCAAGCGCTCGAATTGTCATTCCGTTCAAAATTGAAGTTTTTCCTTTACCATCACCGTAATATATATGAGTATAACCTTTTTTCTGCATTTTACTGAACCACCTTTTCTTAGTTATATTATAGAACAAAAAAATAATCCTCCTCGGATTATTTAATATTTTATTTTTTTGGGCATTTGATAAGTTTTATAAGTTGTTTGGGCGCGGATAATAGCATCAGGATCAGCTAATAAGATAGTTTCCCGCACTCGTTTAAAACTAATTAACGAAATAGTAATCATTACAATGTAATTATTATCTGAAAATTCGTTATTAAGATTTTTAGAAACTTTTTAGATGGTATTATTACGATAACCATTTTCTCGTAAACGGTCAATAATCACTTGGGGGTTGCTTGTAATTACCATCAAAGTTGTGTTGCAATATTTTGGGAAAATTTTATTTGACACAATACCACAGACAATAATAACCATAAAGGCCGCAAAGAATGTAGCTGAGAAATAGAAGGTAATAAAATCAGGGTTAGGAGTTGGTGGTTTAAAAGCATAACTCATTGCCCATGTTATTAACATTACCAAGGTATTAACTAGGATTGAAACATTCCCAACTGGTTTTTCTTTGTTCTTGAAATATAGTTATTTACAAAGTCTGTACCTCCTGGACAGGCATCACCAATGTATAAGAAATCATAACCAATTCCATTTAAGATCGCTCCAATTAATCCAAAGAAGAAAATTTATAAATCACGAACACTAGACTTATCAATATCATTTAGATTTTGTAAAAAATGGAAGTCTGTTGAATTGATAACAGGGATTCCATGATAATCCCCAATTCCCGTTAATAATAATATGGAAAGCCGTTTGACAAACCATAAAAATTAATGTATTTATGATAAATCTCCGACCAACAATTATTGAACTAAAAATAATTAAAGGGATATTATTAACAATGTAAAAAACATAATACATTAAGTTAGCATTATTAATATTTGAATCATTTAATGGAGGGAAAATATATTGGACAAAGATTTTCCCGACCGCTCCCAACCCCGGTGGAAGAACTTTTGAAGGAGTTAAGAAATAATCAAAAGCAATCGTACAAATTAAACTAGCTAAAACAAAATAGATATAAACTTTATTTTGAGTTTTTTTAAGATAGTTTTTTTGCTTTGAGTAATAATTAATCTTTTTTTATTTGTTCTTCATTATATTCGCTCCAAAGAGTACTGATTTTTTCTTTAACATCTAATTTATTTTCAAGTTCAACAAGTTGTTTTTCATAAGCAACTATTTTATTAACAAATTTATTAATAATTTGTTTTTTTGTAGTCAAATTGTTCTAATTTTAATTTTAGTTTAATTTTTTTGACTGATCATGGTTCTTACTTAATTTTAATAATTTTTGCTCTAGTTGATTTTTATATTCGCTGGTTTCATTAATATA
Source organism: Spiroplasma mirum ATCC 29335 (assembly GCF_000565195.1). Taxonomy (NCBI): domain Bacteria; kingdom Bacillati; phylum Mycoplasmatota; class Mollicutes; order Entomoplasmatales; family Spiroplasmataceae; genus Spiroplasma; species Spiroplasma mirum. Next base: position 145,944 of record NZ_CP006720.1, read on the forward strand.
TTATTTCATCATTTGTTCTGTTTACCGAATATTTTTCTTAATATTTTCGTAGAGCTCTTCATCTACTAACTTTTGCTTTTTCGTTTCTTTCAATTTAATCACACTCACTCTTTTATTAATACAATAACAAGGTTATTATATTCCTTTTTATTATTTTTGTTCTTAAAAATTTTCATAATTTATTAATATTTATCTAAAAAAATGTTTTAATTAAAAAGAGTATAGATAAAAAAAGATAGTAAGGATTGAAAAAACATGAAAACCAATAGTTTACTTTTTTTAAGAGCAGTTGAATTAGCAGTGATTGCTTCTTATGAATTAGTTGGAAAGCAAGATAAAAATAATCTGGATAAGAAGGCCGTCGATATTATTAATTTATTATTAACTAACCATAATGCCAAAGCTAAAATTGCTATTGGGGAAGGCGAGTTAGACGAAGCACCAATGCTTTATCAAGGGCAAACTTTTACTAATAACCATCCGATTACAATTGATATTGCAGTTGATCCCATTGAAGGAACTTCTCCCGCTAGTAAAAATGAAGAGGGCTCAATTTCTTGTATTGCTATCGCTAAAAACGATTCAATGTTACAAATTCCGGAAATGTATATGGAAAAATTATTTATTGCCAAAAAAGATGAGGGGAATATTGATTTTACAAAAGATATTAAGTGAAATTTAGATAATTTATTAAAAATTAAGAAAACTTTAAAAGTTATTATTTTAGATAAGCCTCGCCATCAAGAAATTATTCAATATATGGAAGCAAATAAAATAGAAGTTATTCGTATTAAAGAAGGGGACGTCTTAGGAGCCATTGATGTTGTTTTAGGGCGCGCAGATTTATTATATGGGATTGGTGGTGCGCCCGAGGGAATCTTAATGGCTTCTTTGGCAATTGCTACTAATCATATTATGTTTAATCGGTTAGTACCATATCAACAAATTTGACCATCTGAGAAGGAAACTGCTGAAAGAATGAAAATTGAAGCGAAGGGTATGCAACTAAAAAAATTAAATTATGACTTAATTTTACGAGAAAATGATTTAGTTAAAGATAATAACACAATGTTCTTTGCAGCTAGTTTAACCGGGGGGTCATTATTAAAACCATTAATAGTTGAAAATAATGAATTTATTGTTAATTCATTTATTGGGTATAATAATATTTATCATCAGATTGTGTCAAGATATCCAATTGTTAAGGATATTAAATACTTATTAACTGAATATAGTTTTTGCAAATAATTATTTAATAATCTTCTATAAATATTGTTTTCTGACTGTTGTTTTAAAATTGTTTTAATTTTAATTCTTAGATAAAATTATAGTATGTAATTAAATAATGAGGTGAGAGTCAGATGGCCAAAAAAAACAATGGGAGAAATTTTAGCCGCCGCTAAAAAAACCAAAACAGCAGTGGATATTGAAAAAATTGAAATTGCTGATGGTGAAACTTTTGATTTAGTAAATTTAACCTTAGAACAAAAATTAAAATTGCTAAAAGCAGCAAATAATCCTGCAAATCCAAATTATTAAATCTGATTACAACTAAGTAAGGAAAAAACGAGAAATTGACAAAAAAATTGATAAAAAAGATATCAAAAATTTATCAGAAGATAACGAAAATGAATAAGAATGATCTTATTCATTTTTAATTAAAATTGAATTGCTATTTTAAGATAAAGGTTTATAATTAGTGAAACTAAAATTCAGGAGATGAGAATTAGTTTTAATTAAAATTAAGAGAGAAATTTATTAGAGGTATTATTATGTTTAATCATATAGTATTTTAGCAAATGATAGTTCAAGGATTTTAAATCAAATAGAAAATTGGCATCCAATTAAGTATTTTATTTAATTTATTTTTTTATTAATAGCAACAGGGACCTTTTTTGGAGCAAAATTATCCTCAACATATTTATCGGCCCTTACCCAACAAACACAGTTAGGAACCGCCGTGGCTGAGGGGATTATTTTATCTTTTATTAGTGCAAGTCGGGAATTAACAGCCGCCTTAGTTTCGGGAATTATTGGTCACCCAGAACTGTCGGTATCCGATGTAATTGGTTCAAATTCAGTAGTTACTTTTTGTTTAGTATTAGCAAATATTATTTTTTAAGAAAAAAATTATTTGCTAATACAACCAAATAAATAACATTATGATGTGATTATTACTAGGATTTGTTTTATTATTAGTAATTACCTTAATTCCGATTAAGGAATTTGCCTTTATGCGTGTTACGATTCCAGGTATCCGCTTGTCGTGAGTTAACTTAGTAATTTTTATTGGTTATATCATCTTTTTTGTTTTATTCACTAAACATTGCTAGTAAAGAACAAACAACCGAAATTGATTTAGATACTGAAAAATTAGCCATGAGTTATCTAAAGTTAAAACGGATTTATACTATTTTTGGTTTGGGAACGGGATTAATTATTATCTCCGCCTTTATTTCCTCAACTTCGGCCGGTGGTTTATTATTAGGATATGTTACATGTTTACCAGAGTTAACATCCTTATTCTTTTTAGCAAAATTAGGGCAAGGAACCAGGTCCATTAGTGCGACAGTTGGAACAAATTTATTTCATTATTTCTTTGATTTCTTTTCAGATATTGCCTATTTTAACGAAGGGGAGTATAAAACCATTGCCACAAATAATCTTCGCTATGAATATTTTTAATAATTTGTATTGAAGCGCTGTTAACAGGATTATTAATTTTAAATACACAGAAAAAAAATTAGTAATAATAAAATAATGTTAATAACAATTAGTGTGGTTATTATGTTAGTTTATGCAATTGGTTGAATTGCCAATATTGCCTTAACTTCGACAAATGTTATAATTAAGTAAATTAAAAGAAAAAAATAATTAAGTGGAGGAATGTTATGGCCAAAAAAGCATTTAATTGATTAATGATAATTACCTTAGTAATTGGAATTGTGCTCGTAGTATTATTGGGAGTTGTGGCTTGGTATGTTTTAAAAGTTAAAGTGGAAGAAACTGGAAATAAGTATAGTCCTTGTGTTTTATACGAAGAGCATTCTCCTGATAAAGTTAGTTCTGATCGTGGTCAAAAAGCGGAATTAATTTATCAGTTACAAAACCCTAATTTTAAAATCTTACAAAAACAAAAGTTAAATTATAATGATTTTACAACAGATGATTTTAATTTAATTAGAGCTTGTGAAAGTAATATGGTCTATAAAGCTAGCCAAGCCGCAATTAATACTTTCCAAGATTTATCAACTCCAATTGTTTTCAATAGTATTGCTGATTTAGAAGGCAAATTGAAAAATAATTATGTTTTAGATTTTACCAGTTTAGTTAATTCAACAACTGGTGATAAAGTTTCTTTTGCCAATAATATCCTTGATTTTTTTAATAAACTTAATAACTTATATGGAAACAAAATGTTAAAATCAATTTTATATAATCTTGAAGAAGGTTCAATGGTTAATAACCAAGTTGTTGCGGTAACAAGATTTGGGGGCTGGAATTCGTATGGGGTTTATCAATGTATGGTGTTAGGACCCCAAGCAGCTGATGTTAATTTAGTAAGACAACAATATGATATTGGCTATTGGCCAACAAAAATAGATATTAATATTTTAGTGCATGAAATGGGCCATGCAGTATCAAATTATTTATGAACTTATGCGTCTGATCGCCAGTATTTTAATAAAAACCTTGATGGCATTTCTACTTGCCAAAGTCTTAAATATAATAATCCAACAAGAGTAAGATTTTATAACAAAAGTCCTAATGATTATTTAGTTCATTATTTAGGACAACGTGCGGGAATTGGTAATGGTTATCCATTGCAACAAAAATTGGCAGCTTGGTCCTTTGTACAATCTGGTTATGGTCGTGAAGGTAGTGATATTGGTGGGAATGGTGAATTATTTGCCGAAGCTTTTGCCCAATGACTTTTAACACCAGATAGTCAAAAAGGATTAAATTGACAAGTATTAAATGATTTTTATACCAATGCGTTAAAAAAAGAATATGCTTTGTAATATAAAAAAGTTTGAACCTTAGATTCAAACTTTTTTATACTTCTTCACCATTTAAAAGTTTTTCAAGATAATCACCAACCCCACCCTCATTATTTGTTAAATAAGTAATTCCGCGGGCGAGTGCTTTTAAGTTATCATTACCATTTTTCATTGCAATTCCATAACCAACTGTTTGTAGCATTTCACGGTCATTCATTTCATCCCCAAAAGCAATGACATCGCGGATGTCAACATTATAATATTGGGCTAAAATTCTAGCCGTAAAACCCTTGGAAACTAATTTATTATTAATGTTTAACATAATAGTATTGCTGTTTAGTTTTTTCCCAATATTAATCCGAACTGAGTTTTTATAATTATCAAACATTCTTAAAACTTGGTATTTATCATTATCATTTTTTAGATACAAGGCCATATTACTAGCCGGTCCTTTTCAATTATCAAAGGGGTCCGTGATGAAGTATTCATTATCAGCCACATCATCTAAATGGAAGTAGTTTTCGACTGCTTTATCTTTTTTTCAACAAATTGCTTTGTCATAATGTTCAATCAAAATGTTATCTAATGAATTTTTAATTTGGGGATTATTAATAATATCCATAATTACATCATATGAAATTGAAAAAACAATTCGTTTAAAATCCCGTTTTAACGGATCATGTATATGTCCTCCGTCAAAATTAGTCAATAAGGTTGTTAGCCCTAATTCTTGGTAAAATCGGATACTAGCCCGGTGCGGGCGCCCAGTAATAATACAAATATGGTGTCCATCATTAGTTGCCTTTTTTAATACTTCAATTGTTTTGGGATGAATTGATATGCCATCATCCATTAAGGTTGTTCCGTCTAAATCAATTAAAATTAAGCGTTTTTTATTTAAGTGTTGTAATTTCATTGTTACCTCCTCTTTTATTTGCTTGCTACAATATTTATTATATAATAAGGGAATATTTTTACTAAAAAAAGATAAAAATTTAGCACTTAATAATTGACAATGCTAATGAGTATTGGTATGATATAAGTGTTATTATCACTTAGCATAGTTAATTGCTAATTGACAATTGTCATTTTTATTATTGATAAAGGAGGTATTTATTATGGAATTTACACAACAATATGAGCCGGGGAAAGATCCTAAAGTCCTTGACAAGTATGCTAAAAATTTAAATAAATTAGCCCATGAAGGGAAAATGGATCCTATTATTGGTCGTGATGATGAAATTAACCGGGTAATTAGAATTTTATCAAGAAAAACAAAAAATAACCCTGTGTTAATTGGTGAACCAGGAGTTGGGAAAACTGCCATTGTTGAAGGACTAGCCCAGAGAATTGTCAAAGGTGATATTCCAAGTAACTTAAAAAATAAAATTATTTATGAACTGGACATGGGAGCCCTAATTGCGGGAGCTAAATACCAAGGAGAATTTGAAGAAAGATTAAAAGCAGTAATGAATAAAGTAAAAGAATCAAATGGTGACATTATTTTATTTATTGATGAACTGCATTTAATAGTTGGGGCTGGAAAAACGCAAGGAAGTATGGATGCTAGTAATTTACTAAAACCTTTACTAGCCCGCGGAGAACTTCACTGTATTGGGGCCACAACTTTAGATGAACACCGCCAGTACATTGAAAAAGATGCTGCCTTAGAACGTCGTTTTCAAAAAGTAATGGTTAATGAACCAACAATTGAAGAAAGTATTTCAATTTTACGTGGATTAAAAGAACGTTTTGAGTCGTACCATGGGGTTAAAATCCATGATAATGCCTTAGTTGCCGCCGTAAATTTATCATCACGTTATATTACTGATCGTTTTTTACCAGACAAAGCAATTGACTTAATTGATGAAGCATCAGCAACTATTAAAACGGAAATCGCTTCAGTTCCTACGGAACTAGATAATTTAAACCGGAAAATTTTACAATTACAAATTGAAAATGCAGCTTTAAAAAAAGAAACAGATAAAGCTTCAAATGAAAGATTAGTAGATGTTAATAATGAATTAAAAATTTTGCAATCAAAACAAGAAGTTTTGCATAAACAATGAACAAAAGAAAAAGAAAGTATTAAGCAATTAAAGCAAGTAAAATCAACAGTTGAGCAGTTAAAAACAGAATTAGAACAAGCCCAATTACGCGGTGATTTTAACCGTGCGGGGGAAATTCGCTACTCATTATTACCAGCTTTAGAAAAACAACTAGAAGAGCAAGAGAAAAAAGCTTCTGAATCACAACTTCTAAAAGAAGATGTCACTGAACGTGAAATTGCTTCAATTGTTGCGAAATGAACTGGAATTCCGGTTGACCGCCTAGTTGAATCAGAAAAAACAAAATTATTAAATTTAAATAAAATTTTACGCAGAAAAGTTAAAGGACAAAATGAAGCAATTGACGCGGTTAGCGATGCAATTTTAAGAAGCCGTAGTGGAATTAAAGATCCTAATAAGCCAATTGGTAGTTTCTTATTTTTAGGACCAACTGGAGTTGGAAAAACCGAAGTTGCCAGAAGTTTAGCTTATGTTTTATTTAACTCAGAAAAACAAATGGTCCGCTTAGATATGTCAGAATATATGGAAAAACATTCAGTAAGTAAATTAATTGGAGCCCCTCCAGGTTATGTTGGTTATGAACAAGGTGGCCAATTAACGGAAGCTGTTCGTCGTAGTCCATATTCAATTGTCTTATTTGATGAAATTGAAAAAGCTCATCCTGATGTCTTTAATATTTTGTTACAAATTTTAGATGAAGGGCGAATTACAGATAGTCTTGGAAAAACTGTGAACTTCCGAAACACAATTATTATTATGACCTCAAATATTGGTTCTGAATACTTATTGTCAGAAAACAATGAGGGTGTTGGCGAATTAATTCAAAAAGAATTAGTTCGTAAATTTAAACCAGAATTATTAAACCGGATTGATAATGTTATCATCTTTAATGCCTTATCAAAAGAAGTTATTAAAGAAATTGTTAATAAAGAATTAACTGAATTAACGACCCGAATTGAAAATACCAAAAATATTCGAATTAGTTTTTCTGATGATATCTATCAAAAAATTATTGATGAAGGTTATGATCGGGAATTTGGAGCCCGTCCAATTAAACGGTATATTCAAAAAAACATTGAGACAGTAATTGCCAAAGCAATTATTAGTGAAGAAATTCAAGAAGGAAAATCTTACACAATGGCTGTTGAAAAGAAAGAAATTGTCATTAAAAATAGTTCAAAATTAAATTAGCACTTGTAATATTAGAATGATAATTTATAATATTAATTGTTAGCACTAAACTGTGCTAATTGCCAAAGTTAATTTTATTGAACTATAGGAGGTATTAGCATGTTAACAACAAGACAAGAAAATATTTTAAAATGTATTGTTGAAGAATACACTAAAACAGCACAGCCTGTAGGAAGTAAATTTATTATGGAATCACCATTAATTGATGCTTCATCAGCAACAATTAGAAATGAATGTGTTATTTTAGAAAAACAGGGCTATTTAGAAAAAGAGCACACTTCCTCAGGAAGGATTCCTTCAACAATGGGTTATCGTTATTATGTTGATAACTTAATGGATAGCAAAAATATTGATGATATTAAAAATCGGATTGAAGGATTATTTGCTAATCGTAATATGTCAATTAATGATATATTAGATCAAACTGGTAAGATTCTAAGTGAAATGACAAACTTAACAACAGTTGTGGTTGGCCCTAACATTGAACAAGAATCACTGAAAAAAATTGAATTATTACCAATTAGTAATGATCGCGCTGTTGTGGTCTTTGTATTATCCAACGGTCATGTTGAAAACAAAATATTTGTTACCAACGAAGATTTTTCAATTAGTGATCTTAAAATATCGATTGAATTATTTAATGATCGCTTGGAAAATACCAAGATTAATGAAATTGAAAAGAAATTCGATCTTATTCGTCCAATCTTAGAACAACAAGTTAAGCATTATGAAATGATTTTAAAACAATTTGCAAATGCGTTAACAAGTATTGTTAAACCAGCCTATACGACCCACGGCATGCAATATATGTTGCAAAACCCCGAATACAATAATCCCGAACGGATTAAACAAATTGTTAAATTCATTGAGAATATTTCCCCTTTTGATTATTTTCAAAAACAACAATCAAAGGAAAAAGAAAACAAAGTAAGTGTACAAATTGGGAAAGAAACAGGATTTAACAATGATGATGTCGCTTTATTATCAACTACTTATAGTGTTGATAATATCCAAGAAGGGGGGATTGCTTTAGTTGGGCCCAAAAGATTAGAATACGATAAGGTTTATGAAATTTTAGAATGATTATCAGATAAAATAAAAGAGGTTTATAACAAATAGAAAAGAAAGGTGAGAAGTGAAATGTCAAATGAAAAGAGAGAAAACTCATCACCAAATCAATTAAAAGAAAAGATTGCCCATTTAAAAGAAGAATTAGCAAAGGTTAACGAAACTTTTCAAAAACAACTAAAACAAGAATCACAAGATTTTAGATCCGAAAAAGAAACATCACCGGATCAACAGTCACCAGTTAAAGAAGAAAAAGTTAGCCCGATGGTTGTGATTGAAGAATTAGAACGAGAAATTGATTTATTATTAAGAGATAACGTCCGACTTCGCGAAGAAAAATTAGTAGTATTAGCGGATAGTGAAAACTTAAAACGCAGAGTTCAAGAAGAACAAGCAAATGTTCGTAAGTATCGAGCAGCCGGGATTGTTGAAAAATTATTACCAGCCCTTGATAACTTTGAACGAGCACTACAAGTTGAAAATGTAACTCCCGAAGTTAAAAATTTCTTAATGGGATTTGAAATGATTTATAAATTAATAAAACTAAGTTTTGGTGAAGAAGGTATTACAGAAATTGAAGTTAACGTTGGCGATGAATTTGATTCAAAAATCCACCATGCAATTGAAATTGTTGAAACTGGCAAAGTTAAGTCAGGTCAAATTGCAAAAGTCCTACAAAAAGGGTATCTAATTCATGATCGGGTTTTACGACATGCCGCTGTTAACGTAGAAAAATAATATAAAAAAAGAAATAAAAAAATAGGTATACATAAGATAGAAACATAACAAAGGAGATTAATATTATGGCAAAAATTATCGGAATTGATTTAGGAACTACAAACTCTTGTGTCGCTGTGATGGATGGAAAAGATGTTAAAGTTTTAGAAAACCCAGAAGGACAAAGAACAACACCTTCAGTAGTTTCATTTAAAAATAATGAAATTATTGTTGGGGATTCGGCGAAAAGACAAGCAGTAACTAATCCTAATACAGTTAGTTCAATTAAAAGAAAAATGGGAACTAGCGAAAAAATTGAAATTAACGGGAAAGAATGAACACCCGAAACAATTTCAGCAGAAATTTTAAGATATTTAAAAACTTATGCTGAAAAAAAAATAGGTGAAAAAATTACAAAAGCAGTTATTACAGTGCCTGCTTACTTTAATGACGCTCAACGTCAAGCAACTAAAAATGCTGGTAAAATTGCAGGTTTAGAAGTTGAAAGAATTATTAACGAACCAACCGCTGCCGCGTTAGCTTATGGAATTGATAAAACTGATAAAGAACAAAAAGTATTAGTTTATGACCTAGGAGGAGGAACATTTGACGTTTCAATCTTAGATTTAGCTGATGGAACATTTGAAGTTTTATCAACCAACGGAGATAACCATTTAGGAGGAGATGACTTTGACGAAGTTATTATTAAATGAATGGTTGAGGAATTTAAAAAAGACAATGGAATTGATTTAAAAACAGATAAAATGGCAATGCAAAGATTAAAAGAAGAAGCAGAAAAAGCCAAAAAAAATCTATCTTCACAATTACAAGTTGAAATCGCAGCTCCATTTATTACTGCTCGTGATGGTAACCCATTACACTTAAACTTATCATTAACAAGAGCTAAATTTGATGATATGACAAAACACTTAGTTGCCAGAACAATTGAACCAGTTAAAAAAGCATTAGCTGATGCCAAAATGAAACCAAGTGATCTTGACCAAGTATTATTAGTTGGAGGAAGTACTCGTATTCCTGCGGTGCAAGAAGCAATTAAAAAAGAATTAGGAAAAGAACCGAACCGTACTATTAACCCAGATGAAGTGGTTGCCATTGGGGCCGCAATTCAAGGAGGAGTGTTAGCCGGAGATATTAAAGATGTTCTATTATTAGACGTTACTCCATTATCATTAGGAATTGAAACTTTAGGGGGAGTAAGCACCGTGTTAATCCCAAGAAATACAACAATTCCAACAAGTAAATCACAAATTTTCTCAACAGCAGCTGACAATCAACCAGCTGTGGACATCCATGTTTTACAAGGTGAACGTTCAATGGCCGCTGACAATAAAACTTTAGGTCGTTTCCAATTATCAGGAATTGAACCAGCACCAAAAGGAATTCCTCAAATTGAAGTTAAGTTCTCAATTGATGCGAACGGAATTGTGTCTGTTTCAGCGAAAGACTTAAAAACTAATAAAGAACAAACAATTACCATTACTAATAATGAAGGATTAAGTGAAGAAGAAATCCAAAAAATGATTACCGAAGCTGAAGAAAACAAAGCTCGTGATGAAGAAAGATTAAAAAATATTGAATTACGTAATAAAGCTGAAGCATATATTACAACAATTCAAAATACTTTAAATGAAATTAAAGATAAAATGAGCGATGAACAAAAAACACAAATGGAAACAATGGTAAATGAAATCAAAGAATTAGTTGAAAAAGAAGATTATGCTACATTACAAAATAAAATGAATGAATTAGAACAAGCAATGACCCAAGCCGCTCAATTTATGCAAGAGCAACAAGGTCAAAATGGTAATGATGAAATTGAAGATAAACCAGATAACGATGATAACAAAGATGAAGATAACAAAGACTAATTACTAATTAAGATAACTAGCTATTAGTTATCTTTTAATTCATTTTGCAGTTAATAATTATAGGAGGTTACAATAACAATGAATAATAAAAGAGACTATTATGAGGTGTTAGGAGTTAGCAATAATGCTAGTGATGATGAGATTAAAAAAGCTTTTCGAACATTAGCTAAAAAATATCACCCTGATGTTTCAAAAGAAAAAGATGCGGAAGCGAAATTTAAAGAAGTTAATGAAGCTTACGAAGTTTTATCAGACCCCAACAAGCGGAAAATGTATGATCAGTTTGGTCATGCTGGGGCCCAACAACAAGGTTTTGGTCAAGGATTTAATGCGAGTGGTTTTGAAGATATTTTTTCGGGGGGATTTAGTAGTTTTGGTGGTTTTGGCGATATTTTTGAAAATTTCTTTGGCGGTGGTAGTTCTCATCGTAAACAACAAAAACAAGATACGCGTCCCATGAAGGGCCAAGACATTGGCGCTCATGTAACAATTTCCTTAAAAGAAATGATGTTTGGGACAACCGTTAATTTAAATCTAACATTAGATAAAACTTGTGAAGTATGTAACGGAGCGGGGGCTAAAAACCCTAAAACAGATATTCACACATGTACGACTTGTGATGGTTATGGTTATGTTAATGTTGAACAACGAAGTTTATTTGGAATTATTCAAACTCAACAAACCTGTCCGGATTGTAAAGGAACAGGAAAAGTAATTACTAATAAATGTCCAAAATGTCGGGGGAAAGGGAGATACCAAGCCAAAGAAAAAATTGACTTGGAAATTCCAAAATCAATTATGCCAGGTCAACAATTACGAGTTTGGGAAAAAGGAAACTATGGTTATAATGGTGGACCGCGCGGAGATATTTACTTAGATATCTCAGTTAAACCAAACAAATACTTTAAACGAGTTAATGAATATGATTTATTTTTAGATTTACCAGTTAATTATTTAGATGCCTTATTAGGTGGTGAAATTATTGTTCCTACTTTTGATGGGGAAGTGCGTTTAAAACTACCAAGTAATACAAAAACAAATAGTATCTTTAACATTCCTAACTACGGTTTCTTTAAATCACCAAGTTCAAATAAAAGAGGAGACTTAATTGTTAATGTTATTGTTTCGGTGCCAACTAAATTATCAGCTGAAGAACGCCAAAAACTAAATGAATTAAAAGAAATTAGTACTTATAAAATGGATATGGATTTTATGAAAGATTTATAATAAAAAATGGTTTTACAACCATTTTTTATTTATTTTTATTTATGGTTATTCATTAGTTAAATAGCAGGTAAAATTCTCATTGTCATAAAAATAAATAGTAGTCGCAAAATTGTAAAGTAAATGCTAAGACCTTAATTCCTTCGCTACTAGTCTTTTCATTTTGCTCAAGTTTTCTTTTCATTAAAACTGTGATTGGAACTCAAATAAATAACCTTGTTAAAAATGTTAGAATACTAGTAACTCAACAAATGATTACCAAAAGTTGGTATGCTTTTTGCTGGTTATTTTGTAAATCTATTGTGTTTATTCTTTGATTAATTGTATTCTTGAAATTTTTCAAAAATTACTGCTCTTATTCTAAAAAAAATGCAAGAATTTTTGCACTTTTTATTGGGATTTTATTATTTGTCTTGTTTATTTTTTCATCGATAATATCCATAAATACCATGGGTTAAAACAAACACATTTTTATAACCAAGTTTTCGTAATTGCGCTGCGGCATCGCTGCTGCGGTTTCCACCATTGCAAAGGGTTATAATTAATTGTTCTTTGTCCTTTAAATATAAGCTTGGATCTTGCAATAAGTCATAAATATAAATATTTTGTGCTCCTGAAATTCCTTGCAATGATTTAAATTCAACTTCCGTTCGCACATCTAATAACAGCGCCTTATCTTTTAACTCTTCAAAAGTTTGATTATCCATATAAATACTATTTTGATTGTTCATTTTGTTTACCACCTCAATCTATCTCTCTTATATTTTAATATAATATTTGATGAAATAACCAAATAATAAAATAATTGTATGTTAAAATAAATATGGTTTTAATATTTTTAAATATTTAAGATTGAATTGTGTGCAGTAACAGAGAGGGAATAATATTTTTGTATGGATAAAAAAGTTTATGAAACAATTTTAAACGGTCGGAAATTAATTGTTGAATATGGACAATTAGCAAAACAAGCAGCAGGTAGTGTTTTAGTAAGATATGGTGATACAGTTGTCTTAGTAGCGGTTACTGTAAGTGATCAGGCTAGTGAAAGCGATTTTTTTCCGTTAACAGTTGTTTTTCAAGAGAAATTATATTCGGTGGGAAAAATTCCTGGCGGTTTTTTAAAACGGGAAGGAAAACCAAGTGAATATGCAACTTTATCAGCGCGAGTTATAGACCGTGCGTTACGTCCGTTATTTTCTGAAAATTTTCGTAACGAAGTCCAAGTTGTTATTAATGTTTTGGCCGTTAATAATGATAATGATGTGCGAATTGCGGCGTTATTTGCTGCTTCGTTAGCAATTTCAATTTCTCCAATTCCATTTAATGGTCCAATTGCGGGCGCCTTAGTAACAATTGATAATAATGGTAAAATAATAATTAATCCTACTTTAGATGAATTAAACAATGGCAAAATGGAACTAATTGTAGCGGGAACTAGGGATGCAATTAATATGGTTGAAGCAGGTTGCCAAGAGATTAGTGAAGATTTAGTGTTAGCAGCCATTTTAAAAGGTCACGATGTTGTGAAAGAATTAATATCATTTCAAGACCAAATTGTTCAAGCAGTAGGTAAACAAAAAATGCAAATTGAATTATTTAGTGTCCGTCAAGAAATTCAAGATTTTGTAAAGGCTAATTATCAACAGGCTTTAATTACCTCTGCAAATATTGCAAGTAAGCAAGAACGTTATCATCAAATTGAAAATATTAATAATGCTGCATTAATGGTATATGAAGAAAAACAATATAAAAATGAAAAAGAAAAAAAACGGGTAATGTTAGAATTAAACACTTGCTTACATAATGTTGTTCGTGATGAAGTTCGTCGTCAGATCACAATGGATAAAAAACGCTTGGATGGTCGAAAAGTTGATGAAATTCGCAGTTTAACAAGTGAAATTGATTTATTACCCGTTGTTCATGGAAGTGCTTTATTTACACGTGGTGAAACACAGGTAATGACAATTGTGACATTAGGAGCATTAGGAGAAAACCAAATTATTGATGGTATTACAGATGAAGAAGGAAAACGTTTTATGCACCATTATAACTTTCCGCCATTTTCAATTGGTGAAACAAGGAGAATGGGATCACCCTCTCGCCGAGAAATTGGCCACGGAGCCCTGGGGGAAAAAGCCTTAGCGCAAATTATTCCTAGTGAAAAAGTCTTTCCTTATACAATTCGGTTAGTTTCCGAAGTTCTGGAATCAAATGGAAGTACTTCGCAAGCATCAATTTGTGCATCGACGTTAGCGTTGATGGCGGCTGGTGTACCAATTAGCGCTCCAATTGCTGGAATCGCTATGGGCTTAGTAATGGAAAATGATCACTATACTATTTTAACTGATATTCAAGGGATGGAAGATCACTTAGGTGACATGGATTTTAAAGTTGCTGGTAGTGAAAAAGGAATTTGTGCTTTACAAATGGATATTAAAATTACGGGGATTAGTTCAGAAATTTTACAAGAAGCATTACTGGCGGCTAAAAAAGCTCGGAAAGTATTGTTAGCCAATATGTTAGCAACAATTGCCACTCCACGTAATCATTTAGCACCAACAGCTCCGAAAATGAAAACCTTTATGATTCCCATTGACAAAATTAGAGAAGTTATTGGAACGGGGGGTAAAGTTATTAGTGCCTTAATTGAAAAATCTGATGATGTTAAAATTGATATTGAAGATGATGGGCAAGTTACGATTTATCATAAAAATTATGAATCAATTGAAAAAGCATACCAATTTATTAAAGACATTGTGTGGCCAGCAGCTGTTGGTGAAGAATACGAAGGTAAAGTTGTTAAAATTGAAAAATTTGGTGCTTTTGTTAACTTGAAAGAAGGCGTTGATGGTTTAATCCATATTTCAAAACTTTCTGATAAACATGTTGGCAAAACAGAAAAGATTGTTAATTTAAATGATTTAGTACGGGTGAAAGTATTAGAAATTGATGCCAAAGGAAAAATTAAACTAGGATTAGTAAAGATTATTAGCAAATAAGAGAATAATCATTTTTCTTTGATTAATTACCAATGTAATACTTCTTTTGCTATAATTAAAAAGAAATAAGGAGTAGATAATATCATGAATAAAATTGCAATTGATATGATGGGGACTGATTTGGGAATCACCCCAATCCTTGGTGCGGTTAAAATTTTTCTTAAAAAATATCATGATATTAATTTTGTCTTTGTGGGGAACGAAGAAGAAATTAAACATGAATTAAAAAATTACAAATTAGATCCAGCACGTTATGAAATTTTCCATGCTTCAGAAATTATTGCGATGACTGAAGGACCCCTTGAAATTAGGCGGAAAAAAGATAGTTCAATGGTACGAAGTGCGGAATTACTAAAGGAACAAAAAGTTAATGCTTTTGTCTCAGGTGGGTCAACGGCGGCTTATTTAGCAGCGTGTCATTTTATTATTGGGGAAATTGAAGGAATTTCTCGTCCTGCTTTTATGCCTTTTATTCCAACCGTTACAAAGGGTAAATATGTTATGATGTTGGATGTGGGAGCTAATTTAGAAAATGACGCCCAAGATTTAGTAAATTTTGCGATTATGGCGGATGTTTATGCCCGGGTTATTTTAAATTTGCCTAATCCTAAAATTGGTCTGTTAAATATTGGCGAAGAAGCAAATAAGGGTAAAGAATATCATAAGAAAGCTTACCAAATGTTAAAAACTAATAACAAATTAAATTTTTATGGAAATATTGAGTCTCGTCATATTACAAGTGATCTTGTTGATATTATAATAACTGATGGTTTTACCGGAAATATTGCATTGAAAGCAATTGAAGGAATGGCCAAAAATTTAATGACAGTTTTAAAAAAAGAATTAACAAAAAATATTATTCGGAAAATTAAAGCACTAATGTTAAGAAAAGCATTTAAAGGGGTAAAAGAAACCTTTGATTATCGAAATAATGCTTCAGCTTTAATGCTGGGTCTTAACCAAATTGCAATTAAAACCCATGGTAGTAGTGATCAAAAATCATGGATTAGTACCTTAGAAATGACTAGAACTGTTATTAATAATGATGTTGCCAATAAAATTAGAGAAGCGATTAAGGAAACAAACTAGTTTTAAAGGAGTGATTAGATGTCATTTGAAAATAAAACACCAGAAAATTTGGTGTGTGAATTAAAAGAATTTTTTCAGAAATATAACATTGAAATTAAAAATGGAAAATACTATTTAGAAGCCTTAACTCATAACTCTTATGCAAACGAAAACAATTTATCATACACATATCAACGGTTAGAATTTTTAGGGGATGCCATCCTTGCCAAAGAAATTTCGTTATACTTATTTCGAAAATATCCTAATAAAAATGAAGGGGAGATTACTAATTTAAGAAGTAAAGTTGTGCGTGAATCAACCTTAGCTGAATTAGTGCGAAAAATGAATTTAGCACAATTTATCTTGTTAGGAAAGGGAGAAATTAAAACAAAAGGGTATGAAAAAGACCGTATTCTAGCTGATATTTATGAATCAATGATTGCCGCTTTGTATTTAGATACCGGTGAAGAAACAACACGTCATTTTATTTCCGACACCTTAATTGACTTTGCTGGTTCACCAGCCTTTCTGGATAAGATTCGTGATTACAAAACAGAGTTACAAGAATTCTTACAAGCCAGTGATTCGCGGGCATTAGAATATAAATTAATTGAAGAAATTATGCCACCGGAAGGAAACAAAATTCTTTATCGGATTGTAGCTGAAATTGATGGGGTGCGCTATGGCGAAGGGCAAGGCTATACTCATAAAGAAGCTGAACAAATTGCCGCACGCAACGCGCTAAATAAATTAGCAAAAAATACAATTGAGTAAAACTTTGTGGTAGTTTATTAAAGATAAACTATGGTGAAGTTTTACACCTTTGCAAATAAAAAAATATTAATTTAATAAAAATAAATGGAGTAAACTATGATTTTGATTAGACACTTATTTAAAAATTTTTGAAAGAGTTTTACCAAAAATACTTTACAAGTATTAGGGTTATTTATGATGCTGATTGTTATTATCACAATTTTTTGTGGTTTAATTTTATCGCATAATTTAGCTTATAGCCAACTAGATAAAATTGGACAGGGATCATATGATACCAATGTAACTTTTACGATTAGTGATAAATTAAAAATTAAATCACGCGTAAACAACTTATCATACAGTTTAGTTAATATTAATTATTTGGATGATAAAAACAACCCTAATATTAATCAAATGGAGAAAGCTAATTTTAGTCTAAAAAAAATCAATGGTTATTACCAAATTATTTTAGATTCAAAAACAACCCATGTGGGACAATGGTTAGCATCAAATAGTAATAATGAATATTTTCAACAGCAATTAAAAAAGAGTGATACAGTAGCCATTAATTTTCGAAATGATATTTTACCAAATAGTGATTTTATCTTAACCGATGATGAATATAATGAATTAATTAGTTATACTGTAACGAATGGAGAGTGAATTCCCTTTGTTAGTGTTGATGCTAAAACAAAAGATTTATCAGGTTATGAAATTTTTAATAACCAGTATAAAGATTTTAAAACTAACCAGGATAGCATTAATGAGTTAGAGATAAAATTAATGAATACTGTTATTTTAGGTTCGGTCATTAATAAGGGTTTTATTTATGAAACCCTAGATGTTTATGATATTTTTAAAGCACAGTATTATTATATTCAAAATATTAAAACGGGTTATTGGTCAACCCCAATTATGGTTAAGGGGAATTATCAAGAATTTTTAAATTATATTGCGCCCGATGGAATTGCGCCTATTATTATTAATCCGAGTTATGCACGTAAAAATGATTTAAAAATTGGTGATGTTATTAATATTTATAATAATTATTATCGGATTTTAGGGTTTGGGACTAGTTTATTTGTAAACCAAGATGTAAACAATGGTAATTTTGTTTATAATCCCTACCTATGGATGCGAAACCAAGATTTTCTTAAATTAAAATCATATTTACCAAATATTACACGGTTAGTGGAAAACCAGTGAACAATTAAGGGTGCTTTTGCTGATAACCAGTTGAACCCTGGTTTTAAGGATAATAAGCAAGGAAGCTGGAATAACTTTGCTAATATTTATCAGGATGGGAATATTAATTTAACTGGTAAACCTAACAATGAAATAAATTCAATGTTACTATTAATTATTAATAAAGAAGAAATTATTTGATCAATTTTAATGGCGATTTCAATTCTGTTAATTGTTTCATCTTTTATTATGATTAGTATGATTGTTAATAAATTATTATTAGTTAATCGTGAAATTATTGGAAACTTAAAAGCCCAGGGCTATTCAACGATGGTTATTACAACACTTTTATTATTATGTTTCTTTGTTTTAATGCTCATTATTTCCACGATTGCGATGGGGACGAGTTGGGTCTTTTCCTTTATTCTTAATATTACATATAGTGGTTTTTTAGAACTAACAACTTACTTTTCAGTTCCAAACTGAAGAATTGTGCTATATGATTTTGTCATTCCAACAGTCATTGTTTGTGGTTATGCTTTTATCTTCATTTTCTTAGAAGTTCAGAAAAAACCACTGGTTTTAATGAAACCAAAAGTGGTGAAAGCACCAATTCTCAAAAAAGGTTATTTAACAAAGTTTTTAGGATTCATTAAGCTGAACTTTAAGCAAAAAATCAGTTTAAAATTTGCCTATGATGCTAAATGAAAATTATTATTAACAATTATCGCAACGACCTTAACGGGGGCAATGCTTTTTACTGGTTTAACAACAATTATTAACTTTTCGCAAGTTAATCTTAATTTGCGTTACAACATGAATTGAAAATATGCTTATCAGTATGATAATAGTTATCATTATGATTTAAAAAACAAAGCTCCCTATGATTATTTAGTTTATGATAGTTCCCAAGATGTTATTACTAGCAATGTTGCCGGTTATAACATCCTAGACCCCTCGCAAAAAATAACTACTTCTGAATTAGTCTTAAAAAAATATCAACTCAATGGGAAGGCTGTTTGTGGGCCATTTGTTGACGGTAGTACGGATTTAAAAAGTTTAAAATATTTATGGTTAAATGCTAATAGTTATGGATGATATGTTAATAATTGTAAAGGAACAAGCCATTATGACCAAATTACCTCTTTTATTAATTCGAGTACCTATTATTATTTTATTGAAGAATTAAGCCGTAATAATGGAATTCTTACTTTGGGTTATCAACCAATTATTTATGGTAAGCAACAACAAGAATTATTTGCCCTAAA
This sequence comes from Spiroplasma mirum ATCC 29335, assembly GCF_000565195.1. NCBI lineage: Bacteria > Bacillati > Mycoplasmatota > Mollicutes > Entomoplasmatales > Spiroplasmataceae > Spiroplasma > Spiroplasma mirum. The sequence goes on from NZ_CP006720.1 coordinate 165,376, forward strand.
TAGTTATTTATCAACTAATTTTGCTTTAAATTATGGTTATACCGAAAACTTCTTAAATAGTTATCGCCAAGCTAATTTAAAATCACCAATTGATATTTCAATCCGTAGTTTTTATCAAAATTATATTAAACCATGAAACTTTAGTTGGATTAGGGGTAATGCGACCCAATTTTATCAATATGAAAATGATAATTTATTGTTTGTCCCTCGCTTAGAAAACAAAACTAATATGGAATGGTTCTTTAATGAGATTACTAGTTTTGATGATCGTGATTCTCAGAAAAGTTTATTATACTATGCACTTCATCCTAACCAGTATACAATCAATAGACATGTTAAAGAAACAATTTTATTAACTAATAAAATTAAATCATTAATTCAGAATGGAGACTGGTTTTATGCCCATACCCCGGGTTGAAAACCATCCAATTTTAAAGTGAATGTTTATCCAATTATTGTCAATAAAGGTTTCCAATTTTTAAAGGGAGTTAATATTGGTAATGTTTTGACAAGCAATTTTAACGAGAAATCAGTTACGTTCTATATTGTGATGGATGAATTTAACAACGGAATGAAAAATATGATTTTAATTAATAATTACGCCACAAAGGGATTGGTCCAAAAAGACTTAAACCAACTTTATTCATCCCTTAATCAAAATGAAACTTACCGCTATATTGGTTTTTATGAGCGGAATAATAATTATACCGTTGATCCTTCTAATCCAAAAACATATGATACGGCTCCTATTTATAATGGGACGCAAAATTTAACTAATATGTTTGAAAAGACAGTTAATTTACAAATTCTTTTATTCTTAATTTATTTGTTAATTTTAGTAGCATCTATTGTAGCATGTATTTTCCAAATCTTTATTATTACTAATATTATTGTAAAAGATAACTTAAAAGTGTTGAACAGTTTTAAAGCATTAGGATATTCAAACTTATGAATTTTTAACCGGATGTTCTTGGTTTATTTACCAATTATTATTATTAGTTGAGTTATTTCAATTCCAATTGGGACATATGTCATTGACATGATTCGCCAGCAAATTATCTGAAATATGCTCGCATATGTTTCTGCAGCTGTTAATGTTGGGGACTACTTAATTAGTTTCTTTGGCTTAGTAGCAATGTTTATCACCGCATTTGTTTTAAATAAAGGTTTTATGGATCGACGATATCCAATGTTAAAAACAATGAACTGAAATTAGAACATAAACAAAATTTGTTTATGTTTTTTATGCACGACAGGGATATTTTTTAATGATCAAAATAACATTGTGCTATATTTTAGTTGATAAAGTAGAGAACATAATGTGGATAAGAACAATAAGTGAGGTTAATTTTAATGGGTTAGTTTTGTTAAAAAAACACCATCAATTTAATGAATTTTATCAACAACAAAGTTATCGGAATGCTAAATTAACAAAATTATTAAATGAAACGATTGAACATAGTGTTACCATTGAAGAATATAGTCAACACTTTATTAATTTATTAGTGTTGATTGTGGAAGAAGATAATCAAGATTTATCAGATGAAATGATGATTCAAATTGGAATGGTAATGTCTTATTGCCATGGGATTACCTTGTTTTGTGAAAAATTAGACCAGGTATTACTTAAACAAAAAGAAATTATTCAAGCCTTTATTAACACCGTTAAAGAATTAAATGTGGAAATTATTTTAGAATTAACAAAATACCAAGATTTCCCGATGAATATCTTAACTAATATTTTTAATGAAATTTTAAGTTTTAAAACCCTTCACTAATTTTTGACAATTTAAGAAAAATTTTGAACAACATTACGAACGCAGGTGCTAGATTATCAAACGAGTAAGGAGGTTTTTAAACTTTTTATTTTATATTTTTTCACTCCCAAAGCCCTCATTGATTTCTTTAATAAATTATTAGTTAACAAGTGCTAGTTTCATTGTTTAAGAATAGTGATATAATATTTATGAATAAGGAGATGACGACCATGAGGGAAGCATTAAAAGGTTCAAGCCTAACTGAAGAAGAAATTTTAAAAAAATTCAAGAAATTTAAAAAAATTTTGATTGTACACCAAATATGATTGATGGCATTGGGTTTTGTGCCAAATCATTTGGTAAAGATGGTAAATTAATTACTGAAGAAGTTGTTACTTCTAATTCAAAATAAAAACATTATTTTATTAAATAATGTTTTTATTTTGGTGATTTCCTGTCCACTTCCTTTGATAAATTTATATAATTAATACGAAAATAATTGAATGACAAATAAAAGGAGAATAGTATGTTTGGACTAGAAAATAATATGGCAGGTTTAGGGTATTTTGTTTTTCTAATAATTTTAGGCCTTTTAATATTAGGAATGATAATTATTGGGTTAGTTGATATTTCTTATAAAAGTCAAAAAACAAAATATTATCCCAAAGAAATTTTACGAAAAATGTTAGATGATAATGATCTGAAAGATGTTAATATTGGAATTTTTAAATTTATTGGGAAGGCGCAGAATTTCAATTATATTAGTAACACTATTAAAATTAGAATTCGTGATTTAAATGATCCTAGTGTTTTAAAAATTTATGATATGTTATTTCACTTTTATTATTTATTTCAAATTAAAACTAAAAAAAACCGTTCATTTTTTTGATTAAAATTTGTTTCGTATTTATTATGTTTTGTATTTGTAATTTTTATTACAACAACAATTTTAATAATTTTATGTAATGTTATTAACAATAATAACTTAGATATTGATAGCATCACCACCGCCATTCAAGTCCTAGCGATTGTTGGCTTAATTTTATTAATTATTAGTTGGTTTTCATGGACTAACATTGTTGAAAAATATCGCAAAGATTTAATTGATTTAGCGGATGAGTATTTAGATGACCAAACTGCCAAAAAAATAAAATTACTAACAGCTTTTAAAGCCTTTTTTCCCTTTTCAGAAAATGTCATCTTTTTTACATAAAATTAGCCATCTTTTAAATAAACTATAAAAGATTAAAAAAACAAGAAAAATAGTTGCACGATTTTATTAATTTATATATAATGAATAAGGTTGATTATTCAACAATGCCTAGTTAGCTCAGTTGGTAGAGCATTCGGCTGTTAACCGACAGGTCGCAGGTTCGAGCCCTGCACTAGGCGCCATTTTATTTTAAGGAAGTATATTTAAAAGATCATATTTGGCCTGTTGGTGAAGCGGTTAACACACATGCCTTTCACGCATGCATTCACGGGTTCAATTCCCGTACAGGTCACCATTGTCGAGTGTTAGCTCAGTTGGGAGAGCGCCTGCCTTACAAGCAGGTGGTCAGCGGTTCAAGTCCGTTACACTCGACCATTTTTTAAATACGCTGGCTTAGCTCAACCTGGTAGAGCAACTGACTTGTAATCAGTAGGTTGGGAGTTCGATTCTTCTAGCCAGCACCATTATTGTTCTCTCCTGTTAGCTCAGTTGGGAGAGCAACTGGCTTTTAACCAGTGGGTCAAAGGTTCAAGTCCTTTACAGGAGACCATTTTTTAATAAAATATTAATAACAGAGGAAATCCGGGTTTGGCGGAATTGGCAGACGCACCAGACTTAGGATCTGGCGAGGCAACTCGTGGGGGTTCAAGTCCCTTAACCCGGACCATTATTTAAAATTAATAAAAGTTTAATCACTGTGGAGTGATTTTTTTTATCGCAAAATTAGTGCAGAAAACCATCATAACTTTATCATTTCTAATCAAAATTATAGTAAAATTAAAATATAGTAATAAAGATAGGAGCCTTTACGATCAAATAAGGAGGAATCATATGAAACGTGCCATTTTTACTGACTTGGATGGGACTTTATTACAAGACAATCATAAGTTTAGCAAGATTACTAAGAAAACAGTTAAACAAATCCAGGACAAAGGAATTCCCTTTGTAGTTACAACGGGGCGTCTTGCGAGTGATGCCATTCGCCAAGCAAAAAAACTAAAAGTTCATAAATATAATGGGTATGTCCTAGCAAATAATGGCTCTGCCGCTTATTCGTTTGCTACTAACTCATTTTTATGAATGATGATTTTTACAGATGAAGAAATTAAAAAATTATTTAAATTTACTTACAATAAATATAAAGTTCATTTTTTTAGTAACAACGGAACTTATGTTTATGAAAAGGGCAAAAATTCATTTTACTGATCAAAGATTATGAAAACAAGCTATAAAATTATTGATGCTCCTGACCAGATTACAGAAGGCATTACTCATGCTAGTGTTATCACCCATGAACCATTAAGTGACAGTTCTGCGGCGCAACTAGTAGATGAGTTAAAAACATTATTACCATTATTAGATGTCACCCAGTATAATAATCGTGTTTTTGAAATTTCAGCAAAAGGAATTTCAAAAGGAAGCGCATTAAGATTTTTATCACACTATTTAGGAGTTCCGATTGAAAATACCTTCTCATTTGGGGATTCATACAATGATATTGAGTTAATTAAACAAGCAGGAACCGGAGTGGCGGTTAATAATGCAATTGATGAAATTAAAGCTTTGGCCAAAGAAATTTCATTATCAAATAAAGAAAACGGGCCAGCACTATATTTAAGAGATAAAATTTTAAAAAATGAGATATAATGATACTATATTATAAATATAATGCAAAGGAGAGAAATTTATGGCAATTAAGCATTTAGAAAATATGCAAGAATTTAATAATTTAATAAATAAAAATGAAAAAACTATTATTGACTTTTATGCTGATTGATGTGGCCCATGTAAAATGCTTGCGCCAATTTATGAAGAACTAGCTGGTGAAGTTTCTAATGTTCATTTTGCAAAAGTTGATGTTGATAATTTACAAGATATTGCTCAAGAATATGGTATCGCATCAATCCCAACATTATTAATTTTCCAAGGTGGAAAAGAAATGAATCGTCATGTTGGATTTGCAACCAAAGATCAAATTAAAGAATTATTAAAATAAATTGCGATTAAAATTTAAATAAGTAAGTAGGTAAATATTAAAATTATGGCAATGTCAATGAAAAAAAGAGTGAAACTAATGGAAGCAAAAAAATTAGAAAAGGCAAATGCCCGTAAGGAAGCAGCAAAGAAAAATTCACAATCACAAGTTAGTAAATAAAAAAGTTAGAACACGGCTAACTTTTTTATTTGGTTAATTTTCAGCGTTATTTCCTTGGGGCAATTTACCAAAATTTTCTTTTTACCAATAAAAATAATATAAAAATAAAGATACTTTTCGGTAAAATGGTTGCAAATAAATCTAAAAGTGGTTAAATACAAATAGAAGGAAATCAAAACATATTTTATAATGTAGTGACAAAAACTTAATGATAAAAACTTTTAGGGAATCATCAAATTATAAAAAACATTTTGTAGGAAATTATTATTTTTCTAGATTATTTTTCGCGTATGTTTTTATTAACCTTCAGGGAGATTTAGATTATTCAAAATCTAATACTTAGATTTTCTATTTAGGAGGTAATTAAAATGAAAGATAAGTATGCAATTAATGTCTATTCAGAAATTGGGACATTAAAAAGTGTTATGTTACACCGTCCCGGAGATGAATTATCAAATTTAACACCAGATTTATTAGAAAAATTGTTATTTGATGATACACCAGATTTGCCTATCGCACAACAAGAGCACGATGAACTAGCAAAAGTGTTGAGAGATAATGGTGTGGAAGTATTGTACATTGAAAAAATGGTTGCTGAAACAATTGCGCAAGATAAAAATTTAAGAACTGACTTGTTAGATAGGTTCCTAAAAGAATCAGGAGCAAAACCAGAACACATTGAACCATTAAGAAAATATTTAGATAAACTTTCAGACCAAGATATGGTAAATAAAATGATCGCAGGAGTAACAAAATATGAATTAGGTGTTGAAAATACTGATGGTTATCCATTAGCAATGGACCCATTACCAAACCTATTATTCCAAAGGGACCCATTTGCATCAATTGGAAACGGGACAACTGTGCACCAAATGTTTACTATAACAAGAAGACGTGAAACAATTTTTGCGGACTTAGTACTACATCACCACCCAAGATTTAAAGATAAAGTAAACTTCTGATACGATCGTAACGAAGAAGGAAGTATTGAAGGGGGAGATGTTTTAGTATTAAACCACAAAACATTAATTATTGGGGCTTCACAAAGAACAAGTATTGATGCAATTAAAAAAGTTGCTAAAAGAGTTATCGAAAGTCCTGAAATTTCTTATGAAAAAGTTATTGTTTTTGATTTAAAAACTAAAAACAGAGCATTTATGCACTTAGATACAGTCTTTACAAATATTGACTACGATAAATTTATTGCACACCCATTAATCTTTGATAACATTAGTGAATTTAAACTTTATGAAATTTCAAAAGACGGGATGACAGAAATTAACAAACAACTAGATGAATACTTATCAGATGTTGTTGGTAAAAAAATTCACATTGTAAAATGTGGAGGGGAAAATCCAATTGCCCAAGCCAGAGAACAATGAAACGATGGAACTAATGTGATTACAATTAAACCAGGGGAAGTTATTGCTTACAACCGTAACCACATTACAATCGCGGAATTAAAAAAATTAGGTGTTAAAGTACACGTAATTGACAGTGCTGAATTATCGAGAGGTCGTGGGGGACCACGTTGTATGACAATGCCAATTTGAAGAGAAGATATTTAATTAATAACGAAGAAAAAGGAAGGAAGTCATAAAAATATGGCCGTAAATTTAAAAGGAAGAAGTTTTTTAACATTATTAGATTTCACACCAAGAGAAATCAACTATTTATTAGATTTATCAAGAATGCTAAAAGAAGCTAAATATGCAGGAATTGAACAACAACCTTTAAAAGGAAAAAATGTTGTGTTATTATTCCAAAAAGATTCAACAAGAACTCGTTGTGCTTTTGAAGTTGCCGCTTCTGATTTAGGAATGAACGCAGTGTACCTAGGACCTTCAGGAAGCCAAATGGGGAAAAAAGAATCAATTGAAGATACTGCAAAAGTTTTAGGAAGAATGTTTGACGGAATTGAATTTCGAGGTTACAAACAAAGTGATGTTGAAGATTTAGCAAAATATTCAGGAGTACCAGTGTGAAATGGGTTAACAGACTTATACCACCCAACGCAAATGTTAGCTGATGTTTTAACAATCCAAGAAGTTAAAGGGCCAAATGTTAAAGGAATTAAATTCATTTACTTTGGTGATTCAAGATTCAACATGGCAAACAGTTACATGATTATTAGTGCAAAATTAGGAATGCATTTTACTGCATGTGCTCCAAAAGATTTATGACCAGATGCAAAACTATTAAAACAATGTCAAGATATTGCGAAAGAAAATGGGGGATCAATTACTTTAACAGAAGATCACAAAACCGCAGCTAAAGACGCTGATGTTATTGCAACTGATGTTTGAGTATCAATGGGAGAAGATAAATCAGTTTGAAAACAAAGAATTGCTGATTTAACACCTTACCAAGTTAATATGGAAAAAATTAAACAAGCTAAAGAAGATGTGATCTTCTTACACTGTTTACCAAGTTTCCATGATGAAAATACTGATACTGCCCAAGATATTATTAAAGAATTTGGGGGAAATGGTGAATTAGAAGTAACTAACGAAGTATTTACCTCAAAATACTCAAAAGTATTTGAAGAAGCGGAAAATAGATTACACACTATTAAAGCAATAATGTTAGCAACTTTAAGAGGTTAATGGTGAATTTTTAAACATTTGCTTATTGTTATTATCTTGATTTGAAAAATTAATTTAATGAAAGGAGGGGAGGGAGATTAAATGCCTGCTCTTAAAAGTGGCAAACGAAGAAAATTTAAATTGCCTGCCGCAATTACCATCTTATTCTTCATTATTGCTATTGTAATTATTGTGTCATGAATTCCAGGGACAGCCAAACCGTATGATCCAGTAACTGGACAATATGGGAAGGCCGGGGTTTTTGAGCTATTCTTAGCACCCTTAGAAGGTTTTGGAGGTAAATTAGACACTATCTTATTTGTTCTTGTCTTAGGGGGATTCTTAAACGTTATTATTAAATCCGAAGCGTTAGGCGCTGGGATTGGTCGTTTAATTGTAAGAATGAAAGGGAAAGAAATTTGAATTATTCCTACTTTAATGTTCTTATTCTCAATTGGGGGAACAACTTACGGAATGGGAGAAGAAACAATTGCGTTATATCCTGTTTTAATTCCCGTAATGCTAGCTGCAAGATTTGATGTTGTAACATCAGTTATGACAATCTTATTAGGAGCTGGAGTAGGGTGTGTTGGTTCATTCTTAAACCCATTCGTAATTGGGGTTTCATTTAGTCGAACAGATACTGCAACTTTTGGAATTACTAACTCAGCTGGGATTATATGACGGATTATTGCTTGATTAGTACTAACGGCTGTAACAATTGCATTTGTAATGTGATATGCGATGCGGGTTAGAAAAAATCCTGAAAAATCACCAATGTATACTGAACGTGAATTTTACTTAAAAGAATTTGGGATGCCAGATAGTATTCCAGAATTCACTAAAAAACGTAAAGCAATTATGATTGTCTTTATGTTGACGTTTATCGTCATGATCTTTTCATTAGTATCATGAAGTTCATTTGGTTATAATGCAGCCACAAATGCTAATGATTGAATTAAAGAACATGCCCCTTATATTGCAAGATTCTTTAGTCCATTTGGGGACTTCTCGTTATTACAAGTAGCGGTTGTCTTCTTAATTTCTTCAATTGTTATTGTGGCAATTGACTGAAAAGGAGAAGAAGAATATGTTAGAACATTTATCGCGGGGGCAAGTGATATTTTATCAGTGTGTTTAGTTATTGCAACTGCTGCTGGAATTGGATGAATTTTGAACAAAACCGGAATGCAAATTAACTTAGTTAATGTGCTTGCTTCGCCAATGAAAAAATTAGTAACAACCGGGTTCATTATTGTTGGATTCTTCTTCTTCTTAATTATTTCAATTTTTATTCCGTCAACCTCGGGATTTGCCGCAGCAGTGTTCCCAATTATTGGGCCGGTAGCGGAAGGAATTCAACCAGGGTTATGGTCGGGTTCAATTACGGCGTTTTCGTTTGCAAACGGAATTATTAACCTAGTTAGCCCAACCAGCTTTATTTTAATGGCAGCATTAAGTATTAGTAAAGTCTCATTAGATAAATATCTAAAAGTAGTGTGACCATACTTAATCGGATTAACTGCTTTAGCAATTGTCTTGTTGGCAATTGGATCACAATTACCAATTAAACCTGGTGGAATGTGATTCTAATTTGCGTAACAGATTAATATTTAATAAAATTGAAAGAAAAGATATTGTAATATCTTTTCTTTTCCTAATTTTAAAAAATTAAATTAATAGTAAATCAAATGATGTTAATTAATATCAGAAAGGAACAATTATATGTCAAGAATTGTTGTCGCTCTGGGAGGAAACGCCTTAGGAAATTCTCGTGATGAGCAACATGAAATAGTGAAAGTAACAGCCAAAGCAATGGTTGATATTATTGTCGATGGTAAAGAACTTGTGATTACCCATGGAAATGGTCCACAAGTGGGGATAATTAATAATGCTTTTGCGCAAGCATCAAAAGTAAATAGTAAAATCCCAATGATGCCGTTCCCTGAATGTGGGGCAATGTCACAAGCTTACATTGGTTATCATTTACAAAATGCGATTTTAAATGAGTTAAACAAGAGAAATATCAAAAAAAATGTGGTAACAATTGTGACTCAAGTGGAAGTTGCTGCTAACGATAAAGCGTTTGAAAACCCAACTAAACCAATTGGTTCATTTTATACTGAACAAGAAGCCAAGGATTTAGCAAGTAAAAACGGATTTACTGTTAAAGAAGATGCCGGACGGGGATGACGAAGAGTTATTGCTTCACCCCAACCAGTTGATATTGTGGAAAAAGACATTATTAAAGATCTAATTAAACAAGGCCATGTTGTAATTACAGTGGGTGGGGGAGGAATCCCTGTTGTGAAAGGTAAAGATGGTTATCAAGGTGTTGATGCTGTTATTGATAAAGACTTTGCCAGTGCGAAATTAGCCGAATTAGTGGATGCTGATCAATTAATGATCTTAACAGCAGTTCCAAAAGTGGCCATTAACTACGGAAAACCAAACCAAACAACATTAGATACTTTAACAATTTCAGAAGCCGAAAAATATATTGGTGAAAATCAATTTGCCCCAGGAAGTATGTTACCAAAAGTTCAAGCCGCAATGAAATTTGCTCAACTTGATGCCAAAAAATTAGCGGTAATTGCTGAACTTTCATTAGCAAAAGATGCTTTAAATGGTAAATCAGGAACAACAATTAAATTAAAATAACAAAAAAATGGTAATGATCTTAATTACCATTTTTTTATATTACTTGTAAAATAATTGCTAGGATTAAACTGTAAAAAATATTAAGACTACTAATTAGGAGGAACAGATAACCCCGACGGTTATTAAAGTTAATATAACCACTTTTTTCATCTAATATTTTCGGATGTAGTTTCATCACCTCAAATCCGATTTCTTCTTCATAATCTGACAAAACTTCTTTTTTGGCAATCTTCTTATTAAGGCGGTTAATCCCAAAGTAATTGTATAAAACAACACATAAAACAACAAAAACAAGGATCCCAAAAAAGATTTTTGAAATAGTATCATGCGCTAATTTATTCTTATCTTGCAGTGTTAACAAGATAATTGTTAAAATAACTTGTAATAATAAGAAAATACCATTGGCAATTGAATAAATTGTTAAGTATTTATGCATTTCTTTTTTCATAAATTAATTCTAACATATTATTATTAATTATCTTAATAATCAAAAAAAAAAAAAAATTTACACGCCTTGTAATTTTTTTTGGTGTGAAAATTTATTCACCTGGAATTAATAGTAAAATTCCCGCCACAAGACCAAAAAATCCGGCAAATAAAATTGAACAAACTCCCAACCCAACTGCTGACTCTGAATTCCCAATTTTTCTTTTAGCTGCTAAGGTCATTGGAATTAGTCAGGCCAAGGGAATTAAAAATAATCCGATTGTACAACATGATAAAATTAACATAATATATGCTGCTTGTTTCACTTATCAAACACCTCTTTCTCTTTTAAAATTGTACTTTTTAATTTTAACATAAAATAATTTTTAGATTAATAATTTAACTTAATAAAAATTTTTAATTTAATGAAAAAAATTATGCGCATTAACATAATTTTTATCGTTCTTGTTTAATAATTGCAAATTCTTCTTGGGAAATTCGAACGCGGGGATAACAAGTTCCTGGTTTTGTTTCATCAAAATATCCAAACACCATTCCTAAGGCAATGTGATATTTTTGGGGATCAACAAGATTATTATACGCTAAGAACTGCGCGGTACTACTTTTAATAACTCCCCATAATTGAAGTTCCAATTTGTAAGTCAGTTGCTTGTAAACTGATAAAGCTAGCAATAATATGGACTTGTCTTCGCTATAAATATCCATATTTTTTTTGCCCTTTAACATATTTACTCATGCCCTCAACGCGTTGTTTTAAAGCATCACCTTGAAAAATTATTCCTAAGCGACTAGTTAAAAATTCTCGAGATGCTAAATAATCACCATGGGCAAATAAGATTAGTGCCGCAATTGATGCTTCTTTCATCCAATTAATATTTGGTCCCATAAAATATTGTTCGGCAGCTTTTGCTTTTAATGTTTTATCTTTTAAGAAAACAATTTTTACGGGTTCTAAACCATTTGAAGTTGGCGCTAATATTCCCGCTTCAATAATCATTTAAAAAAAATCTGCGGCGCTAATTTCTTTATTAGGATCGTATACCCGCACTGATTTTCGAAATTCAATTGCACTTTTTACACTCATTTTATTTATGTTCCTCGTTATAACTTTTCAGTACTATTTTTATTATAGCATTATCAAATTAAATAAAATTTAGGAATCTTGGAATTATTAATATATTGCAATTTAATTATCTTTTGAGGAATATTAATGTAAAATTAAACGGAAAAATAGCATTAAATTATTTTTTCCCCACCGAAATTCAAAGTGTAAATGTTATAATCTTAAATAAGATTAGTGAAACAATGATTAGAGAGGACTAAATTAATGGAATTTTCACACAAAGCAATTGAACAAAAATGGCAAAAATATTGAGAAGAAAATAAAGTTTTTAAGACAACAAATAATAGTAGTAAAAAAGCATATATTTTAGATATGTTCCCGTATCCGTCGGGGATGGGATTACATGTTGGTCACCCCAAAGGTTATACGGCAACTGATATTATTAGTCGAATGCGCCGAATGCAAGGATATGATGTTTTACACCCAATTGGTTGGGATGCTTTTGGATTACCCGCTGAACAATATGCTATTCAAACGGGAAATGATCCCGCAATTTTTACTTTAAAAAATATTGATCATTTTCGGAGCCAGTTAAAAGCGTTGGGGTTTTCTTATGATTATGTGAAAGAAGTTAATACTTCTGATCCGAGTTATTTTAAAACAACCCAATGAATTTTTGAACAGTTATATAAACATGATTTAGCAGAGATGCGTGAAGTTGATGTTAACTGATCAGCTGACTTAGGAACCGTGTTAGCAAATGAAGAGGTATTAGTAATTGATGGGAAAATGGTTTCTGAACGCGGTCATTTTCCGGTGGTTAAAAAACCAATGAAACAATGGGTGTTGAAAATTACTAATTATGCCGAAAAATTATTAGCAGGGTTGGATGAACTAGATTGACCAGATTCAGTTAAAGAATTACAACGAAATTGAATTGGAAAATCAGTGGGCGCTGAAATTAAATTTGCGGTTGAAAATCGCCCCGAAATTATTGATGTCTTTACAACAAGAGCAGACACAATTTTTGGGGTTGAATATATCGTATTAGCACCTGAGCACCCTTTAGTTGATGTTTTAACAACCGCTGATAATAAACCGGCGGTTGCTGAATTTATCAAAAGTATTGAAAATAAAACAGAACTTGATCGGCAAGATACTAGCAAAGAAAAAAGTGGAGTTTTTCTTGGCACTTATGTTATAAATCCTGTTAACAATAAAAAACTTCCAATTTGAATTGCTGATTATGTGTTACCATTTTACGGGACAGGAGCTGTTATGGCGGTTCCTGGGCATGACGAACGTGATTTTACCTTTGCAATAAAATATCATTTACCAATTAGCTACGTAATTGCCGGAGAACATCATAATAATGTTTATGTCAAAGATGGTAAACATATTAATTCAGAATTCCTTAATGGGCTAGACACGAAGTCTGCTATTGAGAAAGCGCTTGAAGTGCTAGGCAAAAAAAACATTGCAACCCCAAAGGTTAGTTATAAATTACGCGATTGGTTATTTTCCCGTCAACGTTATTGGGGAGAACCATTCCCTGTTATCCATTGGGAAGATGACTCAATTAGCTTAGTGGATGAAAATGATTTACCATTAACATTACCAAAAGTAGACAATATTAAACCATCGCAAACTGGTGAATCACCCCTGGCAAATGTTTCAGAATGATTAACAGTTGTTGATAGCATGGGGAAAAAAGGGCGCCGGGAAACTAATACCATGCCCCAGTGAGCTGGAAGTTGTTGATATTATTTAGGATACCTTCTAAAACAAGAGGATGGGACAATGTTAGACATTCAAAGTGCTGAAGCCCACGCGTTATTTAAAAAATGATTACCAGTTAATTTATATATTGGTGGTCAAGAACATGCTGTTTTGCATTTATTGTACGCGCGATTTTGACATAAGTTTTTATATGATATTAAAGTAGTTCCTACTTCTGAGCCTTTTTTTAAACTGGTTAACCAAGGTATGATTCTTGGTGAAGATGGTACAAAAATGAGTAAATCAAAAGGTAATATTATTAATCCTGATAATATTATTCAATCACATGGTGCTGATGCGCTCCGACTATATGAAATGTTTATGGGACCATTAGAAGCATCACTACCATGAAGTACGAAGGGTTTAGATTCCGCTCGAAAATGATTAGATCGTGTGTATCGCTTAGCAAAAAATACTAATTTTATCACTGTTAATGATGGAACTTTAGACTATGCCTACCATACAATGGTGAAAAAAGTTAGTGAGATGTTAGAAAATTTAAACTTTAATACAGCAATTTCACAGTTAATGGTTTTTATTAATGCTTGTTATAAAAATGAAGAACAAATTTACCAACCATATTGAAAAGGGTTCCTTAAATTATTAAGTTGTTTTGCTCCCCACTTAGCAGAAGAATTATGGTTTATGTTAGGACATCAGCACAGTATTAGTTTAAGTGCATGACCAGATTATGAAGAAAAATTCTTAGTTTTAGATAAAATAGTAGTTGCCGTTCAAGTTAATGGTAAATTACGAGCAAAATTAGAAGTAAAAAAAGATACTAGTGAAGACGAACTGCTAATGCTTGCAAAACAGCATTCTAATGTCCAACCATACTTAGAAAATCGCCAGATTATTAAAGAAATTATTGTTAAAAATAAAATTGTTAACTTGGTTGTTAAATAAAAAATCACTTTTTTAAGTGATTTTTTTTATTTACATAAATGTTATTCTTTAGTAAAATAAAATTACTTATTAACTAAAAGTAATAAATAAGGAGAGATGTCAATGCGTTTTATACCGTCAAGTAAAGGACCATGAGGTTTTTTTGACCCCGCGGGTAATTATATGCCAAATGCTCCCTGAGGTGAACAATGATTTGTGAAAGGTCATAGCTATGTTTACCAGTTAATTGGGGTTGCAATTTTTCTTTTGCTAATTGGTTCCTTATTTATTTTTAAAAGATATTATCAAAAAACTGTTAATTTTAAATGGTTCCGAATTTCAATTGGAGTATATCAAATTGCTTCATATTTTGCTTATTATATTATGATGGCAATTTATTTAGCAACAGTGCTTCATACCAATTGGTTATCTGGTCCGATGGACCCTTCCCAAGTCCGTAGTTTAAGTGAAATGATGCCGTTACATTTATGTAGTATCCACCAAATATTATCTGGCTTAATTTTAATTTTTCCTTCAGCTCGCTTTTTTGAAATTTGTGCGCCTTCAGCGTTAATTTTACCAATCTTAGAATTATTACACCGGTTAATGGTTATTGAACGCCGGATAATTTCTTCTTTTATAACTATTTTATCTTACACTCATTAATTATTTTTGCTTATATTTATGTTTATAAATATGGTTTAGTAGAACACCGATATAGTGGGTTAATGTTACGTTGAGAATTATTATGACTGACGATGTTTTTATTTGTCGCGGTAATTTGAGATGGTGTTTTCCAAACTAACATGTTATATGTTGGTCCTAATGGGAGTGAAGAATGAAATAAAGGTGGTTTTAATGTCGGACTTTGAAATACTAATTATTTGGGTGGTAAATATTTATGACCGTTCTCATGAATTCCAATGTTCTTCTTGGGGTTGTCAATTATTTCATTGACGCATATTATGCTATTCTATTTTGCCCAATCATATCATTATGATCGCAAAACAAAAACTTTTAGTGAAGTTTCAAAAGCCGAAAAACAATTATTTAAATCAAAACATGGGTTTAAATTTATTACCCTAACTTTTAAATTTATTTTCTTATCAAATAATAAAATTAAAGAAGCAATCCGCCAGTATGAATTTGAGCGTTATTATGTTACAAATGTGTTAGAAACAAAGAATTAGCAATAATTAGCGGCGACGAAAGATGTTAAAAATATTAGTTATTCACTAATATTTTTAACATCTTTTGTTATATAATAATCACATATAAAGACTGGGAGTTGTTAAAATGTTTAAATTTTCAATTATTGTTAATGAGTATGAAGAATCACAAACTTTAGCTCGCGAAATTAACCAGCAATTAACTAGTCATGGCTTAGTCGAAGATGTGATTAACCCGGATTATGTTTTTGTGATTGGTGGGGATGGAACATTACTAAAAGCAGTTAATGAATTCCAAGATATTATTGATGAAGTTTGTTTTGTTATTATTAAATCTGGTTCCCTAGGTTTTTATGCAAACTATACCAAAGAAACCTATTCCAAAGTAATTGCCGATATTGCAAATGATAGGTGTCATTTAAAACAATTACCATTATTAGAAGTTGCTTATAATAATAATCAAATTAACTATGCGTTAAATGAAGTTAAAGTTGTTGACCATGTTAAAACTTTACGAACAAAAATTTTTATTAATGATGAATTACTAGAATATTTTCGGGGTAGTGGGTTAGTTTTTGCGACAAGTACTGGTTCAACTGGTTATATGCGTGCGATTAATGGCTCAATTATTACTACTAATAAATATAAGTTATGGCAATTAAAAGAAATTGCTCCGGTGGCGAATGTTCGTTTTATTACTATTAATGCGTCATTAATTTTGGATGATAGCCAAGTTATTGTGCTAGAAGGTGAGTTAATTGACAAACGGTTAATTATTGATACTTTTGAATTTGCCCTAAGCGCAAATGAATTAGAAATTAAAATTAGTGAAAAAACTTTAAATATTGTTTATGATGAAGATAATGATTTATCAATGACAGAAAAAATGAAATCATTATTTGCGCATTGCATAATATAAGAAAAGAGGAAATTGATGGATCCGTTAAAAATTATTTTAATTGTTGTCGCGATGATAATTATGATTTTATTTATTTTGATGATGATTTTTTGAAAAAAAATTTTTAATTATCGTAAAGCATTTACCGCAAGCATAAAAATTCCGTTTTCTGTAAATGATTTAATTAGTATTTTAGGTTCAATTAATAATATTGAAGAAGTTAGAGCAACCTTAACCAGATTAAAAGTAACAGTTAAAAATTTAGATGATGTTAATTTAACATTGCTAAAAACAAAGTTTAAACTAAAAAATCCTGAAATTATTAAGAATACTGTTATTTTATCCTTTGGGAATATTAGTTTAGAGATTAAAAATATTATTGACCAACAAAAACTAAATAATTAATCTTTGATATAATAACAATATACTTATGAAAAAAAATATGAAGGTGTTTTACTAAGGAGGCTCATTAGATGAGCAATAATCTTGGATACAATTTTTTTGCAATTAATTTAAATCATCTTTTTTATTCTGAACAAGTTCTTTTATTATCCACCATTTGAATATTAACTTTTATTATTAGTTGGAAGTTAATATTTTATACTTTTAATTTGAAAACTATTAAACAACATTATAAATTATTAACCCGCAGTAGTGCCATTTTAGGGCAGTTATTTATTTACGGTTTTTTAGCAATTAGTTTTGACTATTCACCAGCAAACACCTTACCAATTAATATTTCTATTCTTTTAACAGGAATAACTTTTTGTGAATTAATTTTAATGGTGAGTTTGATGGTTACCAATAATAAACTATGAAAAGCAATCCGTATTATTAATTTCGTAATTTTATTATTAGGGATTATTTATTTATTCTTTAAATTTATTATTTTAGTTGGCGGGCAATTAGACCGTCCTTTAGTAACGGGGTTAAACTTAATGGTGTTTTTAATCTGAGCTTTTATAATTATCCAAATTATTGATTATCGTTTTCAATATTCAAAAGGATTACTGATTAAATTTTTAATATTACCATTAGTTAAAAATGCAAAAACAATTACTTCGCATCATCACCATAAATTTAATTTTCAGTATTTTTCTTGGCTTGTTTTAATACAAATTATTAAGTTATTTGTTGTTTTTAAAATAATTTTAAATAATTTTTATCAGTTTATTAATTTTTTAATTGCCCACTTTAATGCGCACTATCAAAAAAAATGACGAATGCCATAACAAAACTACGACAAATTTTGAACAATGATTTTTACACCAGTTTTTATTATTAAAAAATATTTTAAATAATAAAACAATTAAAGAACAGTTTGTAATTATTAATGGTTGAAAACAGGAAGTTTTAGAATAGTTTGGTCAGATTATTACTAACTATTTTGACAATATAATTCGAAAAGATAGGAGTCGATAAAATGTGAAAATTATTAAGTGCATTAGGAGTATTAAGTTTAGCAAGTACTCCGATAACAACAATTATTAGTTGTAAACCAAAAGCAAATTCAATAAATAATAATCCTTTTGAGGATAATGAATTAAATAACTTACCAGTCCAAATTAGAAGAATGGTTACGAATACTGATTTTATTACTAAACTAATTTTATTGGGCCGTCATGAAAATTTAAACTATAATATTAACGAGATTTTATCAATGTATATCACACCAGTTTCAACTGCCCAATGATT
The DNA here is from genome assembly GCF_000565195.1 of Spiroplasma mirum ATCC 29335. Classification (NCBI taxonomy): domain Bacteria; kingdom Bacillati; phylum Mycoplasmatota; class Mollicutes; order Entomoplasmatales; family Spiroplasmataceae; genus Spiroplasma; species Spiroplasma mirum. The sequence goes on from NZ_CP006720.1 coordinate 183,683, forward strand.
ACCATTTTCTTATACTGTTACTGGTGATGGGACCCACGGAACTGTTAAGGGAAAACAGTATGCTATTAATTTAGGAAAATATATTAATGGATTTTTAGATAACATGACTAATTTACGAGTAATTGATGCTAGTTATAATGGTTATGGAGGAACCTATGCTAGTTATATCATGGGAATGTATGGTGATAATTTTTACCGTAATTTTGTTAAAAATAAAATGTTTAGTGATTTTTCTGATAAGAATGGTGATGTTACAAAACCACTTGGTTATAATGCCGGGGCTGGTTTACAATTAAGTGATTATATGAATCGTCGTAACTTGGCATGAGGAATTCAAGATACAGGTGCTTTAACAAACTATTTATTAAATAATGGTTTTCACGGAGGAAATCCCCAGGGAATTGGAGCATCACCTGGTCCAAGTTCTGTTCCAAAAGGAACTACAAATTATGATGGTTATTTATTTTACAATAGTCATCTCTTTAATCCGGACAAAAATTCAGCAACTATTGGTGATGGTCAAAAAATTAATAATATTTTAAAATCCCATAATTTAAAAGTTACCCAAGATAGCAAAAACTATGGTGTTACTTTAACTGATCTAAGTGGGAATTATGTCCTGCCAGAAAACCAACCATATTTTGGTTCAATGCAATCATTTATTACTCAACAAGGTGGTTCATTAAACCGTGCTTCGAAGATTAACCAATACATTTCATTAGTTAAAAACTTTACGGAGTCCGTAACGGGAGCCACTTATGGGACAACTTTAATTAGTCAAATGTTTCCGATGGTTGAAAATATCCAATCTCATGAAGGGTTCTTACTATTTGGAATGTTTTCCGCTGCTGTTGGAGAAACCTTAAAAGAAATGGGAGATATTAATAAATACCCTCAATATAAAGATTTGGGACTAAGTGATAGTAGTTTTCAAACAATTGTTCAAAATTACCTCGATGCGATGAAAACAGCTGGGACAAAAATGATGGGGAGTTATGATAATAGTACAAGTTGAGTGACTCAATTATTAAGCCCATCGGTGGGAATTACGATTCCAAAGTTTATGGATAATGATGCGGATGTTTTTGGTAAATTAAATCTTCTTATTAACCAATTAAAAACAATTTCCCAAGGTTGAAACCAAACACAAAAAGATAAATTTAGTTTAGATTTAATTGGCTATCAAGAAAATGGTACTCCGAAAGGTTTTTTAGCTACTAAATTTTATAATTTAATTTCCCTAGTTCAACCAACCTTAGCTAGCTCATTCTTTAATAAAGACTTTGTAGCATCATTAAATGTTTTAAAATTACTTTCTGGATTAGGAACAACTGCCAAAGCTCTTAGTGATAGTAAAGACCAAATTTTAGCCCTAGGAAAAAAATTTGATGGCCAACAATATGGACAATTAAGTAATACTGACCGAATGTATATTGCTAGTCAACTTGGAAATGATAATGGCAAATATAAGCCAGGATCACTTTTTAAAGTATTATCTGATTCCTTCACTAACCCGCAAGCAGATGCCTATGATGCAATGGCTAAAATCTTTTATAGTTCTAATGCTCCCTTCCGAACAATGGTGGGGGATCAAATGAAAGATGTGCATGATAAATTCTTAGTAAATGCAATTGCTAATGATAATTGAAATATTTCGAATGTTAAAGTTAAGGGTGATAGTAGTGCAATTGGTTCAACAATGAGTTATACGATGGACTATACTGGGTTAGGTGACCCCACAGTATCGTTATATAAAAAAGCCCAACCAAAAATTGGTGATGATTTTAATCCTTACCAACAAGCAACAACTGCGAAGCCATTAGTAGCCTGTGGTAATGAAGATTATATTAAATATGATGGATTGGGTAACTTCCAAGATTATCAAAAAGTTCATCATCGTTATGAAGTAACTTGAAAAAATATTTCAGATAGTCCAGATAATCCTTATTGGGTAATTGTTGGAATTAATAACTTTGATTTAGCAAGTGGTAAACCAGAACAATTCTATAATATATATTAATATATATTCGAATTTTTCAGAATTACTGACTAATTTAAATATTAAGTATTTAAAATGTTAGTAATAATTTAAAGTAATGATAATATTACTTTAAATTATTATTGGTATTTTATCCAATGAATTATAATAAATGAAAAAAAGGAGTTTTTATAAATGTTATTGATTAAACAGTGTATTATATCTGCTTTTAAAAATAAGGCCCAAATGATTGTCTTTACAATTTTAATTTTATTATCTTCGTTATTAGGAACAACATTCTATGTAACTTCCAATAGATTAATTGATGGTAATAATTATATGGGTTATGGTAATTTTCATTATGATTACTCCTTTAATTATATTTCTTCAGGTTATGATGCTAATAATGTTCAAACAATATCACCATGATATACTTTTGATGCTGATTATGCTTCAACAGGTTATGGGGTTGCGGAACTTGATTTTCCAACTTTAACAATTGGAAAAGCTGACTCCGCCTTATTACCAATTAACTTAGCAGCAACTAATTTTACGCCCGGAAAAACTCCCACTGCATTAGTAAGTAGTTTAGATTTTCAGTTGGATAAAAAAGATGTGGAAAATGGTGTTTTTGGTAGTTTATATTGTTTTAACTTTAAAAGTCCAAGTTTTTTAAATTCAACAATTGGCCAAATTTACCAACGTGATATTTGAGGAAAACCAACAAGTGCCCAAAAAACCAAAGCAATCACTTTAATTTCAAATTATATGGATATGATTAATAATTCACAAATTACAACAAATTTAAAATTAACAATTATTGATTTTATTAATCAAAATTATAAAACAACTGGGTGAGATCTTAACCAAGCTGCTGAATTTGCTAATAAATTTATTAATGGTTCAACTTGAGACCCCTTAAAACCAACAGCCTTTGTTAGTTCAACTGATAGTTGAGAAGTGAAAGGAATTTTAAATGATACGCAAAATATTCCAACAATAGAATATGATAAATCAACAAATAAAGAGATAAGAAATGATATTTTAACTTATAATGGTAGTTCAGAAAAATGAGGATTACGAGGGAATATTGGTGTTATTGCACATACTATTAATAAAACAGTGCAAAAATCATCTAATTTTAAATTTTATTATGCCAATAGTCAAAATCCAGAGATTATCAAATCAAACCAAGCAATTTTAGAAAAAGGATCATTTCGTGTTCGTAATTTAGATACTTATGATTTCTTTGATACTTTTGCTCCATTTCGTGGTTATAAAAATCAAGATTTCTTTAACTTATATTATAACTTAATTGGATTTTTAACAAATTTTGAAATTGCAACAAGAAACCAAGCGGTGGTGTGATCAGTAACCGGGAAGAAGTATCGTTTTATTGCGGCATGGTCATCAATTATTGATAGTGAAGGAAAATTCATTCCTATTTATGATGACCCTGATCAGATAAAAATTATTCAACAGTCAAATTACTGAGATAGTTTAAAAGGAATGCGTGACACGGTAATTGTGTCGCCTCAATATGCTAAGGCTACTGGTCAATCGTTTGATTCAAAGATTAGTGTTGGGCAAAGCCAGGAGTTATATATTGGAGCTTATGGGGGGGGATACTCAAGATATTTATCCAACAATCTATGATGATGATGTGATACCTTCTACCGATTCTCAAGCAATTTTATATATTTCGCACCCAATGTTTCAAGAATTATTTGGGGAAAATAATGCCACTGGTTATTTGGATGGTGAATTTCAAGATGTTTCCCGGGGATTATTAACCCATACTGGAAATATTAAAAATAAAGATGCTGACTTTCTTAATTTTAAAAAATATCTAGCGGATAATGTTAATGATTTAAGAAATGTTACCACCGCAATTAATAACAATACTGATAATAATCTTAATAATAATTCAATTTTTAAAACCTATGCAGATAATGCAAATGTTAACCGTCGTTATACGTTATTAAACTCAACAATTAAGTTATATTTAATTATTGCTGTTGTTTGTGTAATTTTATTCTTATTAGTAATTAGTTTTGTTAGTTTTGTATTATTGAAAAAAATAATTGAAAAACAAAAAACACAAATTGGAATTTTAAAAGCCAATGGGTATACTACTTTTGAAATTTCTTCTGCCTATTTATTATATTTATTAATACCAATCATTATTAGCGTTCCGATTGGGTGAGCGTTGGGATTGGTATTACAAATACCAATTATGGATATCTTTAATAACTACTTTATTATTCCAATTAAATTTAGTTCTAATGCGTTCCCACTTCTATACTTTTTCTTATTATTTATTATATTAATTGGTTTAATTGTCGTCTTGACTTGTTATACAATGTTAGGAAAAAGTGTCCTTTTATTAGTAAATGCTAACCAAAATATTAAACCAAACCTGTATTTGAGTAGATTAGTTAGTCGGATTAAATTTAAACGGTTTACTAACAAGTTCCGGTTAATTTTAATTTCAGTATCCTTAAAGAATATTATTTTATTTATGCTAACTTTTATTGTCGCAACGGCTATTTTGACCTTATCATTATTAATTCCCACAACAATTAATAATATTTCCCGGGAATACTATAAAAATATTAAGTATAAAACGGAATACAATCTAAATAATGTCCAATATAATAATCCATTATCTCGTTATGGGCTTTATAATATGACTTCACCCTTACCAGAATTTGATGAAAATAACCCAACCCCTGATCCGATTGGCGAAGATATGGCATTTGCTCAGTATGTAAGAAATAGTAGTGGGGATTCTTGGCAAGGCGTTAATGATCCTGAGTTTCAACAATATTATAGTGAATATGTGACAAATATGTTATTATACAACATTGCGCAATTAAAAGGGACTAACATTTCGTTAGCAATGCTAGACTATATTGTTAAACAAGCACCAGTGGCTAAACAAGATGATGTTGCTAATTTATTACAAACAATTGTATGTAATATGTTACCCCAAGTATTTGGCCAAGAAGCAATTGATAATATTCCCAATGATAGTTATTTACAAAAATGAACTTATTGTGTAGAAAAAGCAACTAACACAATTTTACCTTCGGAAATTAAAGAAATGTGGTCACGTAATAGTACCATTAAAAACCGTTTTTCATTTGGTTTTGGTTCCTTACCATTTGATCGCCAGCATGATGAATTATATACCGGTTATCAAGCAAAACTGATGAATATTAATGGGCAAGATGTTACCGATAATAATATTTTAATTAATAGTTATGGTTATACTAAAGGCAACCTTAATAAAATGAATCTTAATAATGATGATATTTTTAAATATGATCCTAATAATAAAACAATTCCGGTTTTAATTAACCAAGCTGCTGTCAAAACTTATGGACTTGGAGTTGGGGATAAAATTAATTTTGGAACAATGAGTAATGCCCTTCAATACTTAGGAAAAGATAATAAAATGAATGATATTAAATCAGAGTGGTGATATTTTAAAACAGATGATGAGATGGGGAACCAACAAATTTATCAGATGGATTTAAGTAAATTTACTTATTCACCCCAAAATGACAATAGTCAACAAGTATGAGGTTATAATGTTGGAACAACAGACCATCCGAACATTATACCTTATCATCAAATGAAAGATATTATGTTAAAAATTCCAAAGAACTTAATTGATGTTAGTTTTTGAAATAAAACTCCAATTAAAATTAATAGTAATACTGGTCAAACGGAAACGCATCTCTTTTGTAATGAGACCGGGGATTGTGCTGAAAATGGGATTGTAACAAGTGCTGGTGATTCTTATTTAATTAGGGTCTATGACTTAGGGTTTGATCACACCTTAAATAATTTAGGCGATTTAGTATCTTCGGAGTTCCCAACCACATGGTATAACAGTGCAATGACTCTGGGATTATTAAAATCAACTAGTTTAGATAAAATTCCAACCTATAATTTGTCAGATTATCAATATCAAGTTATTGGAATCCAAAATACTTATGACCATCCGCGGATCTTTTTAGACCAACAATATGCTAATAAGGTGTTAGGTTATCCAACGGATGTTAATGCTAATAGCCAGCCATATTGGTTTAACGGGAAATATTCAACGAATGAAAAAGCAGTTGATCAAACTGAACGCTATATCTTAAATTCAACAAATGGTAATTATTCAATGCTGAATTTTAAAGATAATTTTGCCCCGGCAATTACGAATGCTGATTATGTGGGGATGAAACAACAAATTTTAATAAAATTAACTTCAATTACTATTGAAATTGCAACCTTTTTTATTGTTTTAACAATTATTAGTGCTATTATTATTATTTTCTTGATGACGGATGCCTTTTTAGCTAAGTATACCAAATTTATTGCCACTCTTCGGATTCAAGGTTATGCTGTGCGAGAAATTAACAGTATGATTTTAGGAATGTTTATTCCATTCGTGCTAATTGGATGAGCGTTAGGATTTGGACTATTGTGAGTTATTATTAAAGAAGCAGTTAGTGCTGTTTTATTAAATGCGGGCTTAGTAATTCCCTTCACAATGAGTTATTATATTATTCCAATTGTGTTTGTAATCGTCATGTTTATGTTTGCCATTACCTTTTTAATTTCTTCAAAAAAAATCTTAGCAATGAATGTTCAATTATTAGCAACAGTTAATGATGAATAATTACCACAAGATATTTAATTTAATTAATTTTTTGGTAAAATTAATCAGATAATTATATCTTTATATAATTATCTTTTAATTAAGACAGAAATTCCTTTTACTTGTCTAATTAATTAAACCCTTTTAATTTAATGAAAAAAACTAAAAATAGAACTAAGAAGCGTACTTTATGACATTTATAAAGAGTAAGTTTAAGCACCTTTTAATGGGGGTTACCCTATTGATGTTTATTCTAATGTTAGATTTAGGAATCGGATTAAGTGCCTCTGGAATGGTGGGAATGGATTTACAGAAGTTTATTAATAGCGTTGAACGATCAATTGATCACTATTTGCCAAAAGGAAAAGTGGTGCTAGATTCGAAAGGTGGCGCTTTTAAGTTAGCAAAAGATATATTAAAAGTGCCTATAAAAGTGATGCAATTTCAATTTTAACAACCCAAGAAATTAATAGTAGTGTTAAAGATGAATATTTAAAATATGCTGATGATTCTTTTGATAGTTGATGAGGAGCATATTTTGGGTCGGATAAAAAGGATATTGATTTAAATGAGTTTTCACATGAACTAGTGCAATTTGATATTAGTGTCGCTAAAAAATTCCGTAATTATGGTTATACTCATTCAGGAATTGAATGGTTTAGCCATCATGCTCTTGGTAATTTATTGAAAACTAATTATAAAGATAGTGTCACTTATAAAGATGCAAGTCATCAACAAATAATCCTTGACCAAAATAACTATGATTCTAATATTGTGGGAGGGACAACAGATGCCACAGGATTTATCCCAACCAATAATCCCATAACAACATCTTTAGGAACTTATATTGTTAACAACAAAGTATGATTTTTAAATACCCAAATTGATAACATTATTAAAGCAAACAATGCATTAGTATTACCGTTTACGGCAAATTCAAAAACATGAATTACTAATAATTTAGAAACTTATGATAAAAATACTGATAGTGTTACTCGTAAAGAAATAGCAACAGTTAATGACTATTATCAACCTAATTTTACCAAAGCATTTTATCAAACTCTAATAGGAGCTGTTTTCCTAATTATTTTAACCCCAATTTTTGGGTTAGTATTTATTGGCTTAACAACCTATGGATATTTAAAATTCCCGAATGGACTAAAATAAACAAAAAATAAGTTATGGTTACAAAACCATAACTTATTTTATTATTATTTATTTTGAGAGTTGAGAATTTAATATAATTCCATTAGTAAAAGATTATTAATGGGGATTTATATTAAGTTGATAATTAATGGGAAAGAAAATATGTTGGGTGGATTTACTTTCCCTATTAATATAATATGTTAATATTTTATGAAAAAAAGTAATTTCATAAATTAGAAAATTATAATTTAACATTAATAATCTTATCCATTTTTTTGTTTAAGTTTGTTTAGATATTAATACTTTTGGTTATTAATATAATGAAGGATCTTATCTTATTAACAGAAACTTAATAAACAAGACAATATGGAAAAGAATTTATTGATTAGAATAAAATTCTTTTTTTTATTTTTTATAATTTTAGTTTAAAATATGTCTAGGAATAAGATTAAGTAAAACAGATTTATTCAGTTTACGATATAATTTAAGTAAATGAGTTTTATTAATCAAAGGAGCGAGTCTTGATGAGTGCAGATCACAACAAACGATTTTATGTTACAACTCCAATTTATTATCCGAGTGCCGAATTACATATTGGGCACGCGTACACAACTACTTTAGCAGATGTCTTAAAACGTTATAAAAAATTAGATAATTACGAAACATTTTTTTTAACTGGTAGTGATGAACATGGGGAAAAAATTGAAAAAAAAGCCAAGGAGGCAAACATTAGACCCCTAGAATTTACTACTAAAATTGTCAATAATTTTAAATTGTTATGACAAGAATTAGGCATTGACTACGATAAATTTATCCGCACAACTGACCCGCAACACGAAGCTGCTGTGCAAAAGATTTTTAGTAAGTTATATAATAATGGAGATATTTATGCTGGTGAATACGAAGGATTATACTGTGTTAACTGTGAAGAATTTGTGACCGAATCACAAATTGATAAAGAAAATCTAACCTGTTTAATTTGTGATAATGTTTTAAAAATTGTTAAAGAAGAAACGTACTTCTTTCGTGTCTCAAAATATAGCAAATTTTTAATAGATTATTATAATAACCATCCAGATTTTATTGAACCAGTAAGTAGTAAGAATGAAATGTTAAATAATTTTTTCTTACTAGGATTAACTGATTTATCAGTAACACGTACTAGTTTTACCTGGGGAATTAAAACATTAGAAAATCCGACCCATATTATTTATGTTTGAATTGATGCATTATCAAATTATATTACAGCGTTAGGATATTTATCAGATGATGAAACATTATTCCAGAAATTTTGAAATAATCCAGAAGTTGAAATTGTTCAATTATTAGGAAAAGAAATTGCTCGTTTTCATATGATTTATTGACCAAGTATGTTAGAAAGTTTAGGATTGCGTCAGCCTAATAAGTTACTTTCGCACGGTTGGATTTTATTTAAGGATACTAAAATGAGTAAATCAATTGGAAATGTTGTTAGTCCGTTATACTTAATTAAAAAATATGGCCGTGATGCTTTACGATTTTATTTATGTTATGAAATTCCAACAGATCACGATGGAAAGTTTTCTTATGAAATGTATTTAGAATCTTATAATACTAATTTAGTTAATAATATTGGAAACTTAGTATCACGGGTTACAAATATGGTAACTAAATATTTTAATGGTCAATTAACGGCAAATGGTGATCTTCATAATGATTTAATAACTAAAATTAAAGAAACAATTAATAATTATCATTTGGCGATGAATAAGTATCAAATTTCGAAAGCCTTAACCGAAGTGTTAGCACTATGTCAGTATGCGAATAAATATATTGAACATAATAAACCATGAGAATTAGCAAAAAATAACGCAATAGATAAGTTGCATGAAATTTTAGCCGGGTTATCATATGCAATTGTAGTAGTGGCAGTTTTATTACAGCCAGTCTTAATTGATAGCAGTCAAAAAATTGCTAATCATTTTAGTATTAATTTACAAGATTTATCATTTACTGATTTAACTAACCAAAACATTATTTATGACAAAGTAATCAGCAAAAAAGATATTCTATTTAACCGTCTTGATATTAAAAAAGAATTAGAGCAAATTACAACCGAATTAAAAAGTGAATAGGGGAATGAAAATGAAAGAATATGATGTGATTGTCGTTGGTGGTGGTCATGCCGGTGTGGAAGCAGCACTTGTTGCTAGCCGAATGGGTAAAAAAACTTTAATGGTGACTTTAAGCAAAGATAAAATTGCTAATATGCCATGTAATCCTTCAATTGGCGGACCCGCCAAAGGAATTGTTGTGCGTGAAATTGATGCGATTGGTGGCGAAATGGCCAAAGCTGCTGACAAAACAGCCCTTCAGATGAAACTTTTAAACTCATCACGAGGTCCCGCTGTTTGAGCTTTACGGGCCCAATCCGATAAAATTAAATATGGAAAATATATGCAAGATATTATTAGTAACCAAGAAAACTTGAATCTTTTAACATTGCCTGTTGATGAATTATTAGTTAATAATCAACGTGAATGTTATGGGGTTGTTGTTGGTGGTGAACAAATTATTGCCAAAGCTGTCATTTTAACTACGGGAACTTATATGGCATCGGTTGTTTTACGCGGACAAGAAAAAAAATCATCCGGACCAGATGATGAAATTACTACAAATGGTATTTCCCAACAATTGGCTACTTTAGGATTTCGCCTAATTCGTTTAAAAACTGGAACACCCGCTCGCATTAAACGTGATTCAATTGATTTTAGCAAAACACAATCTGAACCGGGAAGCGATATGCCCCTGGCATTTTCGTATTCAACAAAAGATTTTTTACCTTTTGCAAAACAAGAATTATGCTGGTTAATTCATTCCAACGATAAAACCCACCTGTTAGTTACTGAAAACTTAACAAAATCAGCAATGTATTCAGGCAATATTGTGGGGAGAGGGCCACGCTATTGTCCAAGTTTTGAAGATAAGATTACCCGTTTTCCTGATAAATCTCGCCACCAAATTTTTTTAGAGCCCGAGTCAAAAGAATTAGATACAATTTATGTACAAGGTTTTTCGACTTCAATGCCAATTGACATTCAAGACCAAATGTTAAGAACACTTCCCGGGTTAGAAAATTGTGAAGTTGTTAAATGGGCTTATGCAATTGAATATGATGCAATTGATCCTACACAAATGACTCATACATTAGAAAGTAAGTTAATTGCTAATTTATATACCGCGGGACAAATTAATGGAACGAGTGGTTATGAAGAGGCAGCTTGCCAAGGTTTAATGGCGGGAATTAATGCTTGTTTAAAAATTGATTATCAGGAACCTTTTATTTTACGTCGGGATGAAGCTTACATTGGTGTCTTAATTGATGATTTAGTAACCAAGGGAACTAAAGAACCATATCGTTTATTAACATCGCGGGCTGAATATCGCCTATTATTACGTAATGATAATGCTGAGGAGCGCTTAAAACATTATGCAAAAAAATTTGGTTTAATTAGTGACGAGGAATGAACAGCTTACCAAGCAAATGTGGCTAGTTATAATCGTGTTTACCAATTATTAAAAAAAACAATTTTTGATCACCAAGCACCAATTATTTCACAGCTAAAAAACAATGGGATTATTATTAATGAAAAAATTAGTGCTTATAATTTATTAAAACGCCCAGATATTAATATTAAATATCTTGAAGAAGCTATCAGTGCTTTAAAAAATTTACCAGCATTCTTAAAACAAAACTTACTAATTAATATTCGTTTTGAGGGTTATATTAAAAAACAACAAGAAATTGCTTTAAAAACAATTAAACTTGAAAATAAAAAAATCCCAACTGATCTTAATTATGATGAGGTTGATAATTTAGCAATTGAAGCGCGCGAAAAATTAAAATTAATTAAACCGATTTCAATTGGTCAAGCAAACCGAATTTCAGGAATTAACCCTTCTGATATTCAGATGTTATTATTTCATTTAAAAAAAATCAGCAAGGATAGAGATGGAAGTGATGCTTAATGATGAAATTATATAATAGTTTAACCCACACATTAAGCAATTTAGACCAACCAGAAGTTAATATCTATTCTTGTGGGGTAACTGTTTATAATTATATTCACATTGGGAATACCCGTCCGCTAATTACGGTTGATTTATTAATAAATTATTTAGAATTTAATAATGTTAAGGTTAATTTTTTACAAAACTACACTGATATTGATGACAAAATTATTAACCAAGCACTTTGTGATCAAAAAACCGAAAAGGAAGTTAGTGAATTTTTTATTGCGGCTTTTCAAGAAGACATTACCCGTTTACAAGTTCGCAAAGCTGATCGCTATGTACCAATTAGTATGCACATTGAAGATATTATTAATTTTATTGCTGCTTTGGTTAACAAAGGCGCTGCCTATGTTGCGGAAGGGAATGTTTATTTTGCTATTGATAAATACGAAACGGAATATGGGTGCTTATCGAATAAAGTTATTAGTGAATTAACATCTGGGGCCCGCATTGAAGTTGATCCGGCAAAAAGAAATCCGCTTGATTTTACTTTATGAAAAAAAACAACCACCGGAATTTTATTTGATTCACCATGAGGAAAAGGGCGCCCCGGATGACACACAGAATGTGCCCTTTTAATTGATTTATATTTTAATCATCAAACAATTAATATTCATACGGGAGGGATTGATTTAATTTTTCCCCACCATGAAAATGAACGGATTCAGTATTTAGCAAAGAACCAAAAAGAAATTGCCGATATTTGGTTACATAACGGTCATTTAAATTTAGATAATGAAAAAATGAGTAAGTCATTAGGAAATATTATTCCCTTGCGTCAGTATCTTGATGAGTATGGCGCAAATAGTTTGAAGTATTTAATGTATTCAACAAATTATGCTCAGCCTTTAAATATTACGGATGATTTAATCCAGTACGCTATTAATAAGACCAACAAAATTTTTAATTTATTAAAAAATCTTAACCGCTATTTAGGACAACATAATTTACATATTAATTTAAAAGAACGAGGGGCAAACTTAACATTAGCTAATGATCATTTAGCAAATAATTTAAATACTCCAAATGTTTTAACTGTGGTTAATAATTTAATGAAGACTCTCAACCACCAGTTAAAAGAAAACAACTTAGATTTAATAATGACTAGTGATTTTTATAATATAATTTTTAATCTCTTAAATTTTAATTTTGTGTTGCCAAAAATAACTCCAGAGGTGATTAAATTATTAGCACAATGAGAAACATATAAAAAAGAGAAAGAATATGATAAGGCCGATCAAATTAGAAGTCAGCTCATCCAAAAGGATATTATTTAAAATGAAAAATAAAAAAATTAATGTTGTTGGAACTGGTTTAGCAGGTTGTGAAATTGCCTACCAATTAGCTAAGACTAAGCGAGGATTGTCAGTAAACCTTTACGAAGTAAAACAAGTTAAAAAGAATCCTGTTCAGAATTTAGATTCCTTTGTGGAATTAGTTTGTTCTAATTCTTTTCGTAGTAAGTCAATAGAAAATGCGAGTGGAATTTTAAAAGAAGAATTAAAAATCTTGGATTCTTTAATTATTAAAGCAGCGTTAGCGAGTGCAATTCCGGTTGATGATGCTTTAACAGTTGACCATCAACTTTTTAGTAACTATGAGTTGATTACATCATCCACAGTCACGTTAAAAGAATTTGAAAAATATTTTAAAGGTTGTCAGCTAATTGAATTACTAGCTAAGCAGTCAAAGAAAGTATTATTAAACGGGTCGATGAGTCCCAACCATTTAGAAGATGATCAGGGTAATTTACCTTTTGCTGTTATGCAACTACGAAAAGATAATTTAATTGATACTTTATATAATATTGTGGGATGACAAACAAATTTAACCTTATCGGAACAAAAAAAGAATTATTAATAATTTTATTTCGGGGTTAGCAAAAGTTAATATTGTCCGTTATGGGGTGTTACATAAAAATAATTATATTAATTCCCCAAATCTATTAAATCAATCGTTACAATTAAAGCAGAATTCTAATATTTTCTTTGATGGCCAAATTACCAGAGTGGAAGGTTACTTAGAATCAACGGCGAGTGGATTACATCGTGCTTTGAATGTTTATCAATATTATCATCACCAAAAGCCAATCATTTTTCCCCTACAACAAGTATTAGGATCGTTAATGAATTATGTTACTAATCTTCGGCAAAAAAATTTAAAACCAATGAAAGTAAACACTGGAATTATTGCAATGTTAGATCAATCTTATGATAGTAAGAAGGCGAAAAATCTCGAAATTTATTAGCGGGCAATTAAAGTATTAACAAAACTAATTTCTGATAATAGCATTTTAAATCTTTCTAGTTAGATGTATTATTAATGTGTAATTTATGCATTTTTTGTTAAGAAAGGGTAAATATTATGCAAGAATATATGTATATTTATGGAATCAATGCTGTTAAAGAAAGTTTACTTAATAAGAATATTAAAATTAAGTGTTTATATGTTAGCGAGAATAGTAAGTTAATGGCTCAAATTATAACAATTGCTCAAAAAGAACACATTCCGGTTAAACAAGTTAGTAAACAAATCTTATCAAAATTAACAAATAGTGAAAAAACCCAAAATGTGGTGTTAGAAATTTATAAACCACAATACTATACGTTAGAAGAATTGATGATGAAAGCTAGTCAAAAACCACATCCGTTTTTGTTAATTCTTGATAAAATTTTTGACCCGCATAATTTTGGAGCAATTTTACGAACTTGTGACATGTTTGGTGTTGATGGGGTCATCATTCTGGATAAACGCCAAGTTGAGTTAAATGCAACAGTGGCGAAAACATCAGCGGGAGGATTTAACTATGTTCCGATCTGCAAAGTTAACAATTTAACAAATGCTGTTGAATACTTAAAAAAACACGGTTATTGAATTTATGCCACTAGTTTAAACGATAATGCCCAACGAGTTGACAGTTTAGAATATGATACTCCAATTGCCTTAATCTTAGGAAATGAAGGAAAGGGTGTTAGTCAAAAATTATTACAACATTCTGATTTTAATATTTTTATTCCGACAAATGGTCATTTAGATTCCTTAAATGTATCAGTTGCCACGGGAATTTTAATTTACCAAATTAAAAGCTCCCAACAGCAACTATAAAATAATAAGGAGGTATTATGAGAGATGAATAAATATGAATTATTATATTTGTATCAAGATAAACATAATGAAAAAGCCCTTTTAAATTTGTATAAAATTTATTGTTAAAAATTAGAAACAAGCAAACGCCGAACTTACTATAAATATTTTAGTCTACCCGTTAAATTAGAAAATTTAGAAACAATTAAGTATTTTTCAATTATGAAAAGTGACCAGATTTATAATCTGACTTCTAAGAAAAAATTAAGTGATTTTATTGAGCAAAGATTTATTTAAAATATTCACAATTATTTGCGAAAACATTTAAATAGTAAGAATTATGTTCTTAACGGTTATTTAAAAATGTTGGGGACTACTAGTTTTGACCAAGACAGTGCAGTTAATCTTGAACAAGATTTATTAGAAGCAGAAGCGCTTATTTTAATCAAAGAATATTTGTTTACAGTCTTGTCACCTCTTGAGGAAGAGGCTTTTCTTTTTTTGAATAAGAGGATATAATATAAGAGTAATTTCACACGATACTGACAAGTTGATAATGCCCAACAACGGATCATGAAAAAAATTAGAAATTTTAGTAAAAATAATGCATCTTGGGTATAATTTTTGGTATTAATATACTATAATTAAATATGGTGAAATAATATGCGCGAAAAAATCATATTAGTATGTTCAGAATGTTTAAATCGAAACTATATTACTTATAAAAACAAGTTAACTCATAAGGAACGTTTTGAAATTAAAAAGTTTTGTAAAACATGTAATAAACATACAATTCATAAGGAAACACTGTAGGTGATAAAAATGAGTAATAATAAGGATAAAAAAACACCAAAAACTCCCAAAGAACCAAAAGTTAAAGCGGAAAAATTAACAAGAGCCGAACGAAAAGAACAACGTGCCCAACTAAAAGTTGAACGTGCCGCAGCAATGTTCCAAAAACGAAAAGCAAAAGAGGCACCAATTAAAATTGGTAGTATTAAAGAACCAGCGGGAGTGGATGAAGCACCAACAGCGGAAAAACCTAAAAAAAGTTTTTTTAGTCGTAAAGGTGAAAAAAAATATAAAGACCGTATTAATTGAAAATTAGCTTTCCGTGAATTTCCAGTAAAAATGGCAAAAGAAGTGAGCCGAATTCGCTGAGCACGGAAGGGTAGTCTCGGGAGAAAGTTTTTAATTACAATTCTTTTTATTATCGCATTTGCAGTATTTTTCTTCTGCTTAGATGAAATACTATCACATGTTTTAAAAGTCGCACATATTATTTAAAGAAAATAAAATAATTTAAAAAGGGGTAAAAAAATGAGTGAAAATAATTTAAATGTAACACAAACTAACCAACCAGAACTTGATGATATTAATAAGTATAAAGGGAAATGATATGTAATTAATAGTTATTCAGGACATGAAGATCGTGTTCGCGATGACTTAATCCAACGGGTAGAATCTTTGAATATGAAAGATGTTATTTTTGATATTCGAGTAGTCAAAGAAATGATTCCCTCAAAAGGAAAAGGAAAAAAACCAGTTGAAAAAAACCTTTATCCAGGTTATATCTTTATTAATATGATTATGAATGATGATGCTTGATATATTGTTCGTAATACCACTGGAGTTACCGGGTTTATTGGTTCATCAGGACGGGGAACAAAACCATTTCCACTAACAGACCAAGAAGCCCGCACAATGTTAAGTAAATCTACTTCATTTAAAGAAGCACAAACAAATAAAAAAGTTAAAAAAGTTTATGTTGCTAATTTTGAAGTTAATGATTATGTAAAAATCATTGCTGGTCCGTTTACTGATATGGAAGGACAAGTTACAAAATTAGATACAACAAAGGGAATGGCAACTGTTAATTTAGAGATGTTTGGGCGGTTAACACCAACTGAAATCCCTTTTGATCAATGTGAATCAATTAAATAGTATTTAACATCAAATGACAAATTTACAACAAAGAATTACTAACCCCCAGTTTTTTATTAATAATGCCATTGTCGTTGCCCAAAGATTATTAAATAAGTATTTGGTGCGGATTATTGATGGGAAAAAAATTATTGCTCGCATTGTCGAAGTTGAAGCCTATGATGGTTCAACCGATGATGCTAACCACGCTTTTAATAATAAAAGGACAGCGCGCAACGAAACCTTATTTTGAAAAGGCGGTTTTGTTCATATTTTTATTATTTATGGTATGTATTATTGTTTAAATTTTGTTTGTGACCAGGAAAATTATCCAAGTGCGGTTTTAATTCGAGCTTGTGAAATTATTAGTGATGAGCGTGACGAAGCTTTTCAACCCAACTTTAAACTCGCCAATGGTCCGGGAAAAGTTTGTCGCTATTTAAAGATTGATAAAACGAATGATGGGTTAGATTTATTAACAAATGATGAATTATTTTTACTAGATAATGAAGACTTGCCACCAAGCGCAATTGTAACGACTCCCCGGATTAATGTTGATTATGCCACTGTTGCAAAAGATTATTTATACCGGTTTTATATTAAAAATAATCCCGCAATATCAAAGAAATAAATAATAAAAAGGTGAAACAATGAGTATAGAGAAAAATGAAATATGAAAAGTTCATTCTGATTTTCCGCACTTGGAATTTAGTAACTTAGGGCGAATTCGGAACAGTCAAACTAAACAAATTAAAGAATTAAAAAAACCGAAAAATACCAACTATTTTTTAATTCGCCGTCGGGTTGATAACAAAACAAAAACAAAACCACTCCACCGCATTTTAGTTGAGCTATTTATTGGCGACGTTCCCCATAACATGACTGTTGATCATATTAATGGAAACCCCCGCGATAACCGGGTGGAAAATCTGGAAGTTGTTTCGCGCAAAGAAAACACCGTTCGGCAAATTAAAATGTGGTCTCATCCGCACAGCTTTTATGACCGCCAGTTAATCCAAGCGCATAATGAAAAAAAAATGGTTATATAAAGATACCCTTTACAATTGAATTGATTTATTAAAACTTCTTTATCGACAAAATATTATTTATTATCAAGTACAGTGAAGAAGTAGTAAAGAGGGAAGAATTGGTTATTTACCAAATGGTGAATTGATTAAGCGGGTTAAATTTAAAGAAATGGAAAAATTACTTGACGATTAATTTCCTCAAAAGATTTTAGTTTTAATGAACCACCACTAATATTTAAATTAGTGGTTTTTATATTTAGTGCTTATTTATAAAAAAAAGGAATAATTATAATTATTTCTTTTAAAATTTTATGTGGTTATCAATTCCGGCACAAAGATTTAAGTCAACATAACCATGGTAACCTAATTTAATTGCATCAACTAAAGTTGCTGAAACACAAACATCAAGGGCAACTCCGACAATACAAAGTTCTGTGATATGGTTTGTTTTTAAATATTCATCTAACCTATTACTAGTATGGTCATCATCAAAGAAGCCACTGTAACTATCGGCATTTAGCTTTGTTCCTTTTAAAATAATTTTGTCAAAACTACTTTCTGATAAATTATATAATTCACTACCCTTGGTATTTTGAATACAATGGGGTGGTCAGATTTCAAATGAGCAATGATGTTCAGGGTGTCAGTCTTTAGTGGCAATGACTAAGTCATTATTATTTTTATATTTGTTAATTAATGCTAATAATGGTTTTTGCAATTTTTCACCATCTTTAACATATAATGAACCGTTTGGATCTACAAAATCATATTGGTAATCAACAACTATTAAGGCCTTTTTCATTTTTATTTACTCCTTTATTTATTAATATTATTATGATAGCATTAGAAATTGATATAATAAATAATAAAGGAATAAATAGTAAGGAAACTGAATAATGATTGAAATAATTACAAATGTCTTTCCCAATTTAATAATTACTGAGTACCAACAAAACCAGTTAAAAATTTATTATGAATATCTAATTGCCCAAAATAAAGTAATGAATTTAACAGCCATTACAGATGAACAAGAAGTATATTATAAACATTTTTTAGATTCGTTATTATTATTAAAACATTATCAAATTAGCGAAAACAGTAATATTTGTGATGTTGGTAGTGGAGCTGGTTTTCCGGGAATTGTGCTAAAAATTATTAATCCTAATTTTAAGTTAACTATTATTGAAGCGTTAGAAAAACGTTGCAAGTTTTTAACTAACTTAGTTGCTAAACTTAATTTAACTAATATTACTATTATTCATGCTCGAGCTGAAGAATATAGTTACAATCATTCTGAAACATTTGATATCATTCTTTCTCGAGCAGTTGCCAACTTAGGAATGCTATTAGAATTAACCGTGCGGTTAGCAAAAGTTGGGGGTTTGTTAATTTGTTATAAAGGTGCTAATATAAAAATAGAATTAACTGCTAGCCAGAAAACAATTGAAGTTTTAGGGTTAGAACTAATTAATTTACAATATGAAAATATTGACCACTTAGGGGAACGAAACATTTGTTTTTTTAAAAAGCGCCAACCAACTAATAATAAATACCCACGTAATTTTAGTCAAATAAAAAAATGACCAATTGGTTAAAGTGTTATATAATATAATTGGATATTTTATTATTAAATTAGATAGAAAAGAGGATAGGAATTATATGGGAAAAATCATTGCGGTTACTAATCAAAAGGGTGGAGTTGGCAAAACAACAACTTCGATTAATTTAGCAGCCGGGCTGGCGTTACATGGTAAAAAAATACTTTTAATTGATATTGATCCCCAGGGGAATTCTACAACGGGGATTGGTACCAATAAAGATGATATTTCAGAAAGTATGTATGATGTTTTAATTGGTCAAGTACCATTGAAAAATATTATTATTCCAAATATTATTCCCAATGTTGATTTAGCTCCAGCGACAATTTCCTTAGCAGGAGCGGATATTTATTTAATGGAGCAATCAGAAGATAGTCAAAGTTTATTATTAGACCGTATTAAACCAGTGCGCGATAACTATGATTTTATTTTAATTGATTGTCCACCATCATTAGGATTAATTAATCGGAATGCCTTAGGTTGTGCTGACTCAGTCTTGATTCCTATCCAAGCTGAATACTATGCGTTAGAAGGATTAGCTCAATTATTAACTTCAATTCGGTTTGTCCAAAAAATGTTTAATAAGAATTTAACAATTGAAGGAATTGTCTTAACAATGTTTGACTCACGCACCAAACTATCCTTTGAAGTAATGAGTGAAGTTAAAAAATATTTTAATGAAAAGGTATATAAGACTTATATTCCCCGCAATATTAAAATTAGTGAATCACCATCCCATGGGTTAAGTATTTTTGATTATGATAAGGGTGGTGCTGGTGCAATTGCTTATCGGGAATTAACAAAGGAGGTTTTAGCAAATAATGGCAACTAAAAGCAGATTAAGTTCAAAAGGTTTAGATAAAATCTTTGGTGAAGGTATTAATGATGTAATTAAAGAAATTGAAAATAATGAAGAATTGAAAGAAACGGCCAGTGAAATTAAGTTAGAAGAAATTCTTCCCAATCCCCACCAACCCCGCAAAGTTTTTAAGGAAGAAGAATTGCAAGAGTTATCAACTTCAATTAAAAAACACGGAGTTATTCAACCAGTTATTGTTAAAAAAACAACAAATGGTTATTATTTAGTAGCGGGAGAACGTCGTACGCGTGCTGCCAAACTAGCTGGTTTAACAACAGTTCCGGCAATTGTTGTTGATTTTGATGATCAACAAATGAAAGAAGTTGCGTTAGTAGAAAACATTCAGCGCGTTGATTTAAATGCCATTGAAGAAGCGAATGCCTATAAAGAATTGTTAGATTTATTAGATATTACCCAAGAAGAATTAGCAACCCGGATTGGAAAATCACGTAGTCATATTGCAAATACGATGCGGTTATTAAATTTACCAAAAGAATTACAAGCTGATGTGTTAGAAGGAAAATTAACAATGGGGCAAGTAAAACCATTAGTAAGTTTACAAGCTGATGTTAGTGAAGTTAAAAAAATTGCACAACAAATTATTAAAGATAATATGAATGCCCGCCAAGTTGAAGAATTAGTTAAACGTTATAATAGTGGGGATAATATTAGTATTAAACTAAAACCAATTAAAAAACTTGAACAACGAACAATTAATGAATTCTTAGAAAATAAAATTATGCGGAAATTAGGAACCAAAGTGATTATTGATAAGGATAAAATTATTATTAATTACTTAGGAGTTAAAGATTTAAACCGCATCCTTGAAATTTTAGGATTAACAGATGAATAGAAAGCGAGTATTACTATGCCGTTAAAAATAGGAATCGTTGGTTTACCAAATATTGGTAAATCAACATTATTTAATGCGATTACTAATTCCCAAGTTGAAGCTGCGAATTATCCGTTTGCAACAATTAACCCGAATATAGGTGTGGTCGAAGTCCCCGATGAACGAATGCACCATTTAATTGAGATCTTTCAACCATACAAAGCAATTTATACAACCTTTAAATTTTATGATATTGCTGGTTTAATTGCTGGTGCCAGTAAGGGAGAAGGGTTAGGAAATGCTTTCTTAGCTAATATTCGTGATACCGATGCAATTTGTATGGTTGTCCGTTGCTTTAAAAACAAAGATATTACCCATGTTGAAGGAAGTATTGATCCGCTTCGTGATATTGAAATTATTAATTTAGAATTAATTATTGCGGACCAAGAACAAATTGAAAAACGGATTAATAAAATTGCAAAGCGGGCACAAACCTTAAAACAAAAAGAAGATGTTTTTGAATATGAACTTTTACAAAAATTAGACCAGCAGTTAACAGCAAATAAATTATTAAAAGATTTAGTTTTAACTGCCGAAGAGTACAAAGCAATTAAAAATTTTAATCTGCTTACAATGAAACCTTTTATTTATGTAGCAAATATTGCTGAAACTGATTTACAAACAAAAACTAACCCGTATGTTGCAAAAGTACAACAGTATGCCCAGGATAATAATATTGAAGTTGTGACAATTTGTGCCCAAGTTGAACAAGAATTATTAACTTTAAATGATGAAGAAAAAACAATTTTTATGGAAGGCTATGGGATTCAAGAGTCAGGATTAAGTCAGTTAATTAAAAAATCTTATGCTTTGTTAGGTTTACAAACTTTCTTTACTGCTGGAAAACAAGAAGTCCGCGCCTGAACTTTTAAAAAAGGCGCAACGGCTCCTGAATGTGCCGGAATTATCCACACTGATTTTGAAAAAGGTTTTATTAAAGCAGATATTTATGCTTACCAAGATTTAATTACTTATGGCAGTGAAAAAGCAGTAAAAGAAAATGGTAAAATGCGTAGTGAAGGAAAAACTTACATTATGCAAGATGGTGATATTTGTTTCTTTAAATTTAATGTTTAGGAGTGGTTTTCATGCGAACTGGTAATAGTTATGATTTACATAATTTAATTCCCGGGGAATTTATTAGCTTGGGGGGAGTAAAAATTCCTTGTCAATGCCAAGTCCAATCAATTTCAGATGGGGATATTTTATTACATACCATTAGTGAAGCTATTATTGGAGCGTTAGGGTTTGGTGATTTAGGAGATTGATTTGATGAGAGTAATGTTGGTTTGTCTTCCCAAATTATTCTTGCCAAAGCGCTCGACTTGTTGAAAGACCAAAATTACGAAATTGCCAATGTTGATAGCACTATCATTGTTGATAGTCCCAAACTCCAACCCCATAAAGAAAATATTAAAGATAATTTAGTTAAATTATTAAATGTAAATCCAAGCCAAGTTAATATCAAAGCCACAACTTCTGAACAAAACTTTCCTAGTATTATTCAAGCTTATACAACAGTTTTATTAATTAAAAAATAATATTAAATTTTTTTAAAAGTTTATCAATTATTTCAAAATTTCTTAAAAAACTAGCAAGAGATACCTTGTTTTTTTTGAAATAATGAATTTGTTTAGCGAAAAAGTGAGGGAAAGAAAATGAAAAAATTATTAAGTATTTTAGGTTTTCTTTCTTTAATTGGGACTTCAGCAATTTCTGTTGTTGCTTGTTCTGGCACTAGCGGTAGTGTGATACAGACGCTCTATTAGAATAAACCTTAACAAGTACCAAAAGTTTATCAAAATTGATGATTATGAGCCGTCATGAAAATTTAAATTTAACACAAGCGGAGGCTAATTCATTTATTAGTCATGATAGTGTTAATAATGTTTTAAGTAACCGAGAAATTAATTTAGGGAATAACCACAGTTTTATTAAGTTATATACTTTATATAACCAATGGAAAAACTGATTTGCAACAGCAAGTCAAGATGAATTTAAGGATTCGGCAGATTTTATTCAAAAAGATGATTAAGTAACAATGGGGCCAATTTTATTGGTTAAGTGGCGACTCGTCTAATTTAAATACGGGAGGAATAAATAGTTTAGATTCTAATTTATATACTAGCTCAACCACTGTTAATAATGGTTTAAGTAATATGGATACAGTGTTAAAATTATTTGATAAAAATTCACTAGATAGTATGGTTAAATTATTATCAACTTTCTTACCAACAACAAAAACTGAAGGGCAACGGCCATATGGTTTAGGAAATCTTAATATGATTTATAAAGATTATGCTTTTGGGATTATTGTCAATGGAGATCAAGGAATGTTTTTAAATGCTGTGTATAAAGTTGCTGAGAATGATGAAAGAAAACAAAAAGCAATTGCTTTATATGGTCAGGACCTTTATACAAAGTTATTTGGTAATCCAGATAATAATTCAATTGTAGATGAAGATGGAAATAAAGCGCTTTGAAATAAAAGTGATACAAAAAAATGGTGATGATACGGGATTATTTGGGCAAACTATTAAAGAACAAATTGCCTTAGTGAAACCTAATCTTGATTCATCAACTGCTCATGATGATGACTTCTTTAAATCTGACTATGCTGTATGGCAAGATGGTGTAAAAAAATCTTAAAAGATAGTACGACATTATTAGAAATTGCAATGGCTGCTGCGCACGCTAAACCTGCTCAGTTTGATGAGTTTATGCACTTAACAGATAATGATCGAGGAATTAAAGCGATAGAATTAGGAATGCAAATAAAATTACATATTAATTTAAAATTTAGTGATGTTAATTATAAATTATTTTTATCAGGAATAAACCAATTTTTAACTGCCTTAGTTAATTTTAAAGGTGATGATACAAGTTAAGATGCTTTAGAAAATGATAGTAATTACAAATGAACCACAATTGATAAATTACATCATGCAACTTTAGGAAAAGATGGAAAAGGAGACTATAATAAATTTTGAACTTCAAATAATAATACTAATTATCGTGATGAAGTAAATTGAATAATGGGTTATGATTCTAGTGGCACATCACCAACTGGATTTATTAAAAACTCATTATATGATGTTTTATATTCATGAGGTCACGATAAAAATGGCGATATGTATAATGCTTTATATGGTCCCGTAAAGTGCCTTTGCGAAAGGAATAATTAATTTTAACAAATAAGCTGATTTTGTTTATGATAATTTATATGGACCATGGTTAGAAGGCAAAAAATACTGAACATATGAAAACATTAAACATCAATATCATGCAACAGGAAAATTAGCAGCGGTGTCATTTAATATTGAATACCATGGGTTAGGAGATTTATTGACAAGCCTTTAATTTAGATAAATTAAAAAATAATGAACAATATCGTGTTAGTTGAAACGGAACGGGGTTTATATTTTGATTCATCAGATCTTAGCAAAATTCTATATGGACAAGTTAAAAAATAAATCCCATGTCGAATGAACAAACATTTGAACTTCAGTAATTAATGATATGATGTTAACTGATATGAAATGATATCAGCCAAATGGTGTTGATTATTATTACTTTTAATTTAATAGGATAGAAAAAGCATTATTCAGTTTATGAAGAATAAAAAAGGATAATGTTTTTCTTAGGTAGGAAGAAGATAATATGAAAAAGAATTTTTTATTAATTAAGCAAAATTTACTAAGCGCTTTAAAAATTAAAATTCAATTTATTGTTTTTTTCGTGCTCCTTTTTTATATTCTTTAATCATTGCCTTATTTTCTTCTACAATTAATCGGTTAAATAAAGCAAATGCTTTTTTATACCCGAAGAGTGTGGACTATGATTATTCGTATGCTTTTAAAACTCGTGATACCAATAAAGCAAACTTACAATCGTTTACACTGCTTTTTGCGCTTAGTGATAGTGATAATTATGTGTCATATAATGATTTACAAGATAATGTTTTTTCGTTTCCAACTTTAAGCATTGGTGGTGACGATAGTGCGTTTTGCGAGCTTTAACAACAAGCGATTATCTTATTAATGTTGATAATACTAACCATGCCACATATTAACGTGAACATCAAAAAACCAATTTTATAATTTTAATTATGATGGTGCTGATTTTAAAAATTCACTAATTGGTCAGTTATCCCATAAAGCTGAAGATAGTTTTAATCCTGCTTATCAACAAGAAGTTAAAACCACAATTACTAATTATCTTTTATTTTTAACTTACACTAAAATTACGGATAACATTAATCAGATGTTAACCGGTTTAATTAACTATAATTTAAATAAAGCGGTTAATCCGTGAACAAAAGAAAATGTTAATGATAAGTTTAAAGATTGAGTAAATTATGATGGTACTAGTGCGCAATGAAATCAGCACATTAATATTAATCATTCTACTAATATCGCCATTGTTAAAGAATACCAAACAAAAGTTAATCCCATTGTTAGCAATGATTTTTTTGAACAAGGTTTAAATGGGAATCTAGGAAGTGTTTAACAATATGAATATTATGATAATAGTAGTGGGGAACTAAAAAAATGGTTATACCTATTTTTATGGGGGTAGTATTCTAACTTCAACGCAATTTAAGAATCCCTCGGCGCCCGAAAATTATGCTTCGTTAAGAATTGGAAGGTTATATGATAGTAGTTATTATCTTTTTAATAGTAGTTTTTGTGGGCACACTAACTTAGAGTTTTTCCAACTTTATAATAAGTTATTAGAATTAAATGAGGGATTTAATGTTTTTGATTGCTGCGAATTCATTACTTGGGATACGAAAAATAATGTAAAGTTTAAATTAGTTGATAAAAATAGTGTTAATTTAAAAATCTTTAGTGCGTTGCCAAGTTATAATCCGAACTTTTGAGGCTATGTGGTAATTACACCGGGCGGGCTATTATGCTAAAAAACACCATTTAAAATTAGAAGATCATATTAGTGTTAATAATTATCAGCAGGACCAGGATTTAGTAATTGGGGCGTTTGGAAGTGACTCGCAAAATGGTTATCCAACAATTTATGATGTTGATGTATTACCAAACTCTAATAGTGAAGCAACGATTTATGTTACTTCTGATGTTTTTGCAAATAATAAATTAGGTAATCCGACAACAGCATTTGAAACATCGCGGGTATTTTTAAAAGTTATTACTAAATAATAGTGATATTAATATTTTTCAGCAACATTTTGCTGATGAATATAATAATATTTTAAAAAACTATGTAGGGATTAAAAACAATACTCCGTTAGTAAATTAACTAAAGATTCAAAGCAAAGATGATGGTCCAAAAATTTATAATCGGTACCAAATATTGGGAAATGTAATTCATATTTTTACCATTGTTATAACTGCCATTATTATTTTCTTTGGAATTATTGTTTTATTTGCATTATGAATAATTATTAAAAAGTAAATTGAAAAAGAAAAAAATAAAATTGGAATTTTAAAATCATTAGGTTATAACCAAGTTCAAATTACCTTGGCGTATTCTTTTTACCCATTAATTCCAATTCTTATCGGAATTATTTTTAGTTAGGTAATTGGGTTAGTGCTTCAAATTCCAATTATTGGGGTTTTTAGTAATTTCTTTACCTTGCCAAACCAGTTTGATGCTTATTATCCATCATTATTTTATAGTTTAATTGGTTTTCTAGTGTTACGTAGTTTAGTATGTTTCTTTATTTCGCTCCGAATGATTTCCATTAATACCTTATATTTAATTAACTTTAATAAAAACTTACGCCCTAATTTGTTAATTTTAAAACTAAGAGCAAGTTTACCGTTAAAACGATTTAATACTAAATTTAAATTTTTGATTGCAGCAGTTTCAGTCAAAAAAATTGTGATGATTTTTGGAACAATGTTAATTGCTACTTTTGCAATCGCCATGGTGATTGCTTACCAGTAACTGGTTCGTCGATTGTCCGTGATTATTATAAGTATTGGAATTTTAAAAACGAAACGGATTATGAAGCTCCGATTCCCAATTCATCAATTACGCACTATGATGTTTAACAATGGCAAGGAGTTGGCCAGGGGAATAGTATTGATTATCCCTTAACAAACAACGGAGTGATTCCCAAGTATTAAACTATGGTTAATTCCGGTAATTTTTGATAAAACTGTATAAGTAACATTATCAACCATAAACTGGATTTGATCATCTGGTTTACCTGTTGTTAGGTCGCGATAATCATCTAAAATTTTTTGTAATGATCCAATCGAAATATTAGTTCCGCGAAAGGCCAATAAGTTATATCCTAACATATTAATAAGTTCACTGGGGTAATTACCACCTTTATCAATTGTAGTATCATATTCATTCGTATTAATTTTGCTAGTTTCTCGTCATGATGGATTACCAATTGAATTATAGTTGGTGATTGAAAATCATGTATTCAACAAACCGTTAGTGCGTTAGCACCAGCTTATTTTATGGAATATTGAAATAAATCAGTGGAACGTCAAAATGAATTTACAATTACTGCTCAAACAGTACCGTATGACCAAGCAAGCGATGAATTCTTTACGAAATTTACTTCAACTGTGCAATTAAACAACCAAGCGTTAGGGATTGCAACATATGGAATTAATCCTAATAGTCGGATGATTACTTTTAATAAGGATTTATTACAACAAGATAAATATCAAAATAATACACTTCCAATCTTAATCAATAAAGCTTTTGAAAACTGGTTCGCAATATTTTGGTTTAAATAAATTAGTGGTTTTTCATAAGAATTTTGAACCGACCACCTTATAATTAACTTTCTTTTGGCAAGGATTACTTGCTAAATCATTTGCATTAGCATTCTTTAACAACCCGGTTTTAAAAGCTTCCGTGTACCACTGTGTGGGAATTCCGGCATCACCAATCACTTGTTGCACAATAGTAATTGCAATAAAACTATAATTTCAATCAAATGGACGAATAACATAACTATTATCCCGTGTTCGTACAACACCATATTTACTATCAATTAACGATGGAAACAGGTTTTCCAAAGGATTTTTGTCATTAACAATAACTTTATTCAGGTCAATATCATTGACTCCTGGCTGGTAATTTTAGTAAGATATTTTTTATTAAATAATATGGACAAATATGCCCCCACTACTATCGGTATAAGTTAGATCATAATATCCATATTCTAATGCAGTATACCGACTAGGATTAGTTATCCCTTTATATTTAACTAAAACAGAATTTCCATAACTTAGGTGGCTAAAATCAATTTGGTCCAAGGGAATATCCTTGTTAGGGTCATACGAATCAATGCCCTGGTCATTATCTAAAGTATCATTATATAAATTCACCAGGCAGGATCAATTGGAACTGTTTGACCTAAGGTATTTGTATAAGTTAGAATATCAACATTTGGTTGGGCGCTAATAATATCATTAACATGATAGTTATAACTTTTGTTAGGTTATGCTACAACTTATCATCAGAACTTGGGGGTTCCCACTTATTTTAATGGGAAAGTTACCTTTAATCCAGAACCAACTGACCAAACACCAAACAACAAGATTGAGATTGGCTTCAATAACTGGTGGGTATGATATTAATAATTTTAATGACAACTTTAACTGAATGGTCAAAGATAATAATATGATTAGTACAAAATTAATATTTTAGACCGGGTTGCTTTAATTGCCTTAATGTTAGGAATTACCTTTATCTTAATTAATATTTTTGCGGCAATTGCCATTGTCAATATGATTATTAATTTATTTGTTAATCAGTTTAGTAAGATGATGGCCTTATTACGGATTCAAGGATATACGAACCGGGAAATTAACTCTTTTACCCTAGGGTTATTTACTCCCATTGTGATGATTACTTTAATCCTTGGTTTTATTGCCGGATGGTTTGCGAATGTCGGGGGAATCATTATTTTTGAAAACGCCCATCTGATTATGCTTCCTTATTCATTTACATGGTATTTAATTATTATTGTACTATGTACAATTGCCATCATTTATTTAGTAACTTATCTGTTATCAGCACATAGTTTACGAAAAATGAACATTCAAGAGCAGGTTGCTTTATTAGATGAATAGAAATTACGAAGATTAATTCGTAATTTTTTTGCCTTTTTTAAGAAAATACTTATATAATTATTATGTTAAGGGTAGGAAAAATACCAGCATTGAGAAGGAGTTATAATGGAAAAGAAAATTAGATTACGATATGCTCCCAGCCCAACGGGATTCTTACATATTGGAAACACCAGAACAGCATTATTTAACTACTTATTAGCAAAACATTACCAGGGTGCTTTTATTTTAAGAATTGAAGATACTGATGTCGAACGAAATGTTGAAGGAGCAATTGCCTCACAATTAGATAATTTACGATGATTGGGAATTGAACCAGATGAAACTATTGATAAACCTGGTCAATATGGACCATACACCCAGTTAGAAAGATTACAAACATATGAAGAATATGCTAATAAGTTGTTAGCCGCTAAAAAAGCATATTATTGTTTTTGTACGGCCCAGGAATTAGAAGCTTCGCGTGAAAAACAACTAGTCCAGGGTTATGCTTCCCCTCGTTATGATCGTCGATGTTATCGTCTTTCGGAAGCCGAAGTTAATGAAAAATTAAAAAATAATGTTCCGACAAGTATTCGCTTTTTTGTGCCTGATAATGAAAGTTATGATTTTAATGATTTAGTGCGTGGACCAGTTCACTTTGAATCAAAAGATCTTGGGGACTGAGTAATTATAAAATCAAATGGGATTCCAACTTATAATTTTGCGGTGGTAATTGATGATATTTTAATGGAAATTAGTCATGTTGTTCGGGGTGAAGAACATATTTCAAATACCCCAAAACAATTAATGATTTATCGAGCTTTTGAAAAAGAACCACCAATTTTTGCCCATCTGACTTTAATTGTTAATGAACAACATAAAAAATTATCAAAACGTGATGGTCATTTAATGCAGTTTATTAGTCAATACCGTAAAATTGGATACTTACCAAATGCCATTTTTAATTTTATTGCCCTATTAGGATGATCACCATTAGGAGAAGAAGAAATCTTTATTAAGGAAGAACTGATTAAAATTTTTGATGAAACAAGACTAAGCAAATCACCAAGTATGTTTGATGTCAAAAAATTAACTTGAATGAATAATTTATATATTAAAAAAATGAGTGATGAGGAATACTTAGCATTTACCAAACCCTTTTTAGCAAGTGCTTATGATTTAACAAATAAAGCGGATGATTGATTAACAATGCTCTTATTAATTTTTAAAAAAGAACTGCAATATGGCCAAGAAATTGTTGCTTTAACAAAACCATTTTTTGTTCAGGTTACTGAATTAAGCTCAGAAACAATTGGAATGTTAAATAACTTAAATAATTATCAGGAATTAATTACCGAGTTTCGTAACCAAATTAACCAGTTAACAAACTGAAAAGAAATTAGTATTAAAGAAATTATTAGTATGCTGGGGAAAACTTTAAATGTTAAAGGAAAAGACTTGTTTATGCCAATTCGGATTTTTGCTTCACACCAAGAACATGGTCCAGAATTAGCAAAAGTTATTTATTTATTAGGAAAGGAACAAGTTATTAAAAACATTGATAACTTATTAAATAGTAATGAAAAGTAAATTACCATTAATTATTCGTGATAGTGTCCATGGTGACATTGAGTTATGAGAACAAATTGCCGTTAACCTTATCAATAGTCAAGAATTTCAACGCTTGCGTAGAATTAACCAACTCGGTGGTGGGCAGTTTATTTTTCCGAGTGCTTCACACACTCGTTTTACTCATTGCATTGGAGTTTATCATTTAATTAGTGAAATTTTAAAAACAAAATCATTCCAAGAAAATTATCCCAATCCGCGTCAGCAGTTACTAGTCAAATTAGCGGGATTATTACATGATATTGGTCACGGACCATTTTCACATACTTTTGAAATGGTAAATTATGTTAATAAGGCTAATATTAGTCATGAAGAATATTCAGCGTTAATTATCAAATCACCAATAACCCAAGTTAATCAAATTTTAAAACAGGAATTAACTGATGAAGAAATTGCTGAACTATGTTTAATGATTGAAGGAAAACACCCTGATAAAGTATTATCATCCTTAGTATCTTCCCAAATTGATGCGGACCGGATGGATTATTTGTTACGTGATGGGAAAAACAGTGGGGTTGAATATAGCCATTTAGATGTTCAGTGAATTATTCGTCATATTGATATTAAAGATCACAAAATTGTATTTCCGCAAAAAACTCAGTATGCCATTGAAAGTTATTTAATTGGGCGTTATCATATGTACAAACAAATCTATCTCCACCCTTTAAGTATTGGTTTTGACTTAACCTTTAAGATGTTTTTTCAAAGATTATATGATTTATACCACGCAGGATTTCAATTTAAAAATAATGATATAATAGATTTATTAAAACCATTATTGGAAGGGAAACAAATGACAGCAATTGCTTATTGCCAACTTGATGATTACACTTTTTTTACTTACATTAAAATGTTAAGTAATGAAGAAGATGAAATATTACAAAAACTAATTACAATGTTAACTAACCGTAATTTCTTACGTCAAATTGATGCTAAACGGACTGATTTAGAAGAAATTAAAAAAAATTTGGCAAAAAAATACAAAAACTATTATAATTATTTTATGGTTGAATTTGAGTTAAAACAAGTAAAACTTTATGATGGTGAAAAAAAACCAATATTTATTCAAGTCAATACTGATATTAAAAATCTAAATGAAATTTCTGAAATCTTTTTAGCAAATAGTGATAAAAAATTACATGGTTCAATATCATATTACACAGTAAATGATGTCTTGAAATAAATTATTAATAATTTAAAAGGGGTAGAACAGATGATGAATGATAATGTTGAATTATTAGAATTAGTATATGAATATTTAAAGAAAATTAAACACAGTGATACTTTTGAAAATATTTGAAATGCAATTGCTGTGAATGATATCAGTGTCCAAGGACATAGTAAAGAAGATGTTATTGCCGAATTATATACTGATTTAGTATTAGATAATCGTTTTGTTTTAACAAGTGAAGGTATGTGAGGTTTACGTGAACTTTTAAAATATGATGAAATTAAAAAACAATATGATTATACTGATCAATTTGAAACAACTGAAGAGTTTGAAGATATTGATTTAGATGAAGAAGAAGATGAAGGTGATCTTTCTGATCAATTAGATTTTGATGATGACGATGAAGATTTAACTGAAATTGATTTAGATGATGATTTAGCAGAAACTGAGTTTTTGGTTGACGATGATGACCAAACAGTGGCTGCTAAATTAGGAATTACCGAAGAAATTGACTGACAAGCTTTAGAAAAAGAAATGGAAGAGAATAATTAAATTTTATATGTAATTAGAAACAATTATATATTAATTTTCGATTGTTTCTAATTTTTATTTTTAGTGCAGAAAGGATGGAAAAACTATGACTAAGTATATCTTTGTAACCGGTGGGGTTGTTTCAGGACTAGGGAAAGGAATTATGACTTCTTCAATTGGGGTCTTGTTAAAAGCAAGTGGTCTTAAGATTTTTATGCAAAAATTTGATCCGTATTTAAATGTTGACCCAGGGACAATGAGCCCTTATCAACATGGCGAAGTTTATGTAACTGCCGATGGTGGTGAAACTGATTTAGATCTAGGACATTATGAACGTTTTATTGATGAAAATTTAACAAAAGAATCAAACATCACATCTGGTTTTATTTATAAAAATGTTATTGAAAAAGAACGCCATGGCGAATATGATGGACGAACTGTCCAAGTTGTTCCTCACATTACTAATGAAATTAAAAATAAGGTTTATTCAGCCGCAAAAAATTCGCAAGCAGATGTTATTATTACTGAAATTGGGGGAACAGTTGGGGACATTGAATCATTACCTTTTATTGAAGCAATTCGTCAAGTTCGGATTGAAAAGGGTCGTAAAAATGTTATTTTTATTCATGTTTCGTTAGTTCCTTATATTGCAGCTTCAAAAGAATCAAAAACTAAACCAACCCAACATTCCGTAAGGGAATTATTATCATTTGGAATTCAACCCGATATTATTGTGGCTCGTACAGAACAACCATTAGATAAAAATGTTCTGGCCAAAATTGCTTTATTCTGTAATGTTGAATTGCAAAATGTCTTAGTTGCTAATGATGCCAAAACAATTTATGAAGTTCCGTTACATATGTATGAACAAAATGCCCAGTTATCAGTAGCAAAATTATTAAACTTAAAATTACCTCGAACAGATATTAGTCAATGAAACCGTTTTGTGAACCAGATTCATAATTCGCAAGCAGAAATTGTCATTAAACTAGTTGGTAAATATGTTGAATTACCGGATGCTTATTTATCGGTAATGGAATCATTGTACATTGCCGGCTATGAAAATAATGTTAAAGTTAAAATTGACTGAATTAAAGCTGATGATGTTTATGAAGATAATTGTTCAGAATTATTAGCCGGGGTGAGTGGAATCTTAGTTCCTGGTGGTTTTGGTGAACGCGGATTTGAAGGTAAAATTTTAGCGGTTCAATATGCACGTGAACATAACATTCCTTTTTTAGGAATTTGTTTTGGAATGCAAGCAGCAGTCGTTGAATTTGCCCGTAATGTTTGTAAAATTCAAGATGCAAATTCAAGTGAATTTGGAGAAACTCCGCACCCTGTAATAGATTTAATCCGCGGAAAAAATAAGGATGAAGCACGGGGTGGGACCCTGCGCTTAGGAAATTATAAAGCAACCCTATTAAAAGGATCACTAGCAGCTCAATTATATCAACAAGATGAAGTTTGAGAGAGGCACCGACACCGTTATGAATTTAATAATGACTATCGTAAATTATTGCAAGACAACGGAATGATTTTTAGTGGTATTTATCAGGAAAAAGACTTAGTAGAAATTATTGAAATTCCTAGTCATCGGTTCTTTATTGCTTCACAATACCATCCAGAGTTTACTTCGCGACCAAATAAACCAAATCCGTTGTTTAATGGGTTTGTAAAAGCAGTCATTGATTATAACAATAAATAAAAAAATAGTAAGGATTTAGATTATTCTTTAATCCTTACTATTTTTATTTAAGTTGTAATTTGTTAACCCATGGTTTTGCAAAAATATCAACCTGACCACTATCTTCATAAATCTTGATGACCATTCCATGGTTCAATACAAATAAATTTGGTTTGATCATTAATTTTGGTAACAACACTGTCTAAGATAAATTCTATCTTCGGATTTTTCTTCGCTTTGGCTAGTAAATTATCATCCGCACGAAACTCTTGGCGACGATGAACTAAATAAACTTTGTTAACAAATTTAGTTAAATATAGCGCTTCTTCTAAAGCTGCATAGCCCCCACCAATTTGATCAATAATGTTATGGAGTACTATAAACCGGGTAGTTTGGTAAAATTGGTTATTAGCATATAAAAACCCAGTTAAAATGTTATCTTGTGGAGATATAATTTCTCTTTTGGTACACGCCAAAAGCTTCAACTTAGGAAATTCAGCCATTAAGTTTTGTCATCCGGTTTGTAATTCTAATTGATAATCTTCGCTGCTATTATTAACAATTAGATTAAGAATGAATTGTAAATCTTTGTAACCGCAAAAAGCATAATCAACATATAGCAAGATTGTTAAAATTGCTTGTTGGGCTTCTTGAATAGTTCACAAATTAGCTCGGTAGTTAAAATCAAAACTTATTGTTTTTTTTTTTTTTTGCATTGCTTGAATTAAATTCAAAGTATTTGTTTGAACTGTTTGGTTTAATGCTAAAGTAATTCCTGAAAGATGGAGATGGTCAATTGTTTTGACAATTTTGTTAATTGTTTCATCATCAGGATTTCAAGTTTAAAATGCTGAATTGTTCCGATCATAAGTTACTTCACCATTTTTAATACTAGTGGGGGATGATAAATAATATAATCCAATCCGGCTATTGTGAGTTGAAGTAATGAAATTGGTTTTAACACCAAATGAATTTAAATGTTTTTTAAATTTATTACCAATTTGATTTTCGGGAAATTGGCTAATTGCATAAACCTCATTATCCCACCCAGCTAAATTGATACCAACATTCATTTCTGCACCACCATAATTAAAACGAACAAAACTACCATCTTCAAAACTAGTCCCCATTTTTATTGTTAGTCGTAACAACGGATCTTCTAAAATACCAATGACTTTTTTCTTCATTTAAATATTTTATGTTAATCGCACGTATTCCTTTGGTTTATTAACAACGGCAAGATAAACATCTTTTTCAATTGGATTAATTAAATTACCACTAATCACACATGCTAAACAATCATTTTTCAACCATGTTTGGAGATTATGCTCATCTTGGCATAATTTCATTATTTGGTAAAGGTGCTTTAATTGCTTTAATATTATCAGGACTAAAACAACTTCGTGGAAATAGTTTTACTAGTTTTCAACCATTCGCTAAAATATTAGTAATTTCCGTAATTGTCATGACCCCGGGAATATATAAAACTTTTTTGCTTAGCATAACTTACTGATTGCCAAGTTAAAATTAGGTCCAACAATAAATTGACATCCCCAAGCAATTGCTTTTGTGCTGTTGTGGTACGAATTACTGCCACAATTTTTTCGTTCTTTAATGTTAATAGAACATTTTCCATTTCTTTCACCTCACAAAACTACTATATTACTTTTTTAACTTATATACAAGTTAAAAAATAAAAAAATAAATAACCCTTTAATTGACAAGGATTATTTAAAAATATTAGGAAATTTTTGGCGCATATAAGGAATTGTTTTTAAAAAGTTATGGGTATGATTTTGCATAAATTGATCAATTTTATCAATCCAACCATTTTTAATAATTTCCAACTCTTCTTTATGCTGGTTTAACACAATATCTAGGTTAATTTGATCAATTACTTCAATAATTCGAATCCGATCGTAACTTGCCGCCATTTCTCGTAACTTGGTTCAAATATGTTCATGGTTAGCACCAAGGAAAATTAAACGATGAAATTCATTATTTAATTCATAAAATTTCATTACATCAAAAATTTCTTGACTAATTAATTTTTCTTGTTTTTGAATAATTTTTTCTAGGTGGCTTCATACTTTTTTGTCAAATTTAACACAAGCTTGTTTTAAAATTTCAATTTCAACGGCTTTCCGAACTAAGATGCCATCTTCTGCTTGTTGAATATCAATTTTAGAAACAAATGAACCTTTTTGGGGCAAAATGTCAATTAACCCTTCTGTTTGTAAAACTTTTAAAGCTTCGCGAATTGGAGTCCGCGAAATATTTAATTGTTTACTTAATTCATTTTCAGAGATTAAAGTACCAGGTAAAATTACAAATTCAAGAATATTTTGCTTTAGTAGTTGGTATGCATAATCACGAGAATTTAAACTGCTTAAATTTTTGTCTTTCTTAATAAACATTACTGTTACTCTGCTACCTTTCTATTTTTTCTATAATTTTATTCTATCAAAAATCTTTTAATAAAAATCATTAAAATCATGTAAATACCAATTTTAGATTATTATAATCATTTAGTTGCCAAAGAATTAGCCGATAATATTGGTTTTTGTAATTTAACGGAATTATGGTTAAAAGGTGGCCATTATAAATAACGACAAATGCGAACATGTGGAATTCAAGAAAAATATATTACTGGTGATGCTAATGATTATGATAAGTATTTAAAATGAGTTTAATGTTGTGAAATGTTAATTGGTAATCCCTTAATCCAATGATTTCAACTAGAGTTGAGAATTTACTTGGGAATTACCAAAACATTAATATTAAAAAATGCTAAAGCAATTTAAGGTGAAGCCCAAGCAAAATTATCAACAATGACTTGTCGAACATTTTTAGAAAAATCTAATGTTTATGCAATTTGTATAACCGATGATCCCATTGATAATTTAGAATATCACCAAGAATTAAAAACTTCATGACCAGTGCTAAAAGTAATTAGCAATTTCCGTCCGGATAAAGTGATGAAAATTAATACCGATGGTTTTGGTGATTATATTGCAAAGCTAAGTAGTGTTAGTGGAACTAATATTAAAGATTATGATTCTTTAATGAATGCTTTAAAAAAAAGAATTAATTTTTATGACCAAATGGGTGGTAAAACAGCCGAGCATGGTTTAAAGGTTTAAATGAACTTCAATTTATTCCAACTACAATTGCTGAAGCAAACACAATTGTTAAAAAACGATTGAGTGGTCAAAAATTAACTGAAGAAGAATTCTTTAAATTTATTTCAGCATTATTATTAGATCTATCTAGAATTTATAAAAAATATAAATGAGTAATGTTATGATATATTAATTGTTTACGCAACAATAATCTGGAATTATTTAAAAAATTAGGTAGTGATATTGGTACTGACAGTACCGCGGAAGGATTTTAGCAAAACCGTTAAATCAAATGTTAGGAATTTTAAAAGCGGAAGGAAACTTGGAAAAATTAAGTATCTTTTCATTAAACTCTAATAATTGAGCTGCGATTGCTACTTTAACGGGAAATTTTCAAAATAATGATGACGGAATTAAAGGAACGATTCAGTTAGGAACCGCATGGTGATTTGCGGATACTTATACTGGTAATATTATGCAAATTGAAAAATTTGCTGAGTTGTCAACCTTAGGAATTAATATTTAGATGCTAACTAATTCGCGCGCTTACTCATCATTTGCTCGTCATGATTATTATCAAAGAATTTTATGTAATATGGTCGGAGAATGAGTGGAAAGAGGAAAGTGCGTGAATGATGATGCTATCTTGAAAAGATTAATTGAAGGGATTTGTTTTAACAATGCCAAAGAATATTTTGGATACTAATGTAATTGATTTTTAATTAAAAACTTTAGCTTAGTTAACAAAGTTGCCCTCATAACTTGGGGTAACATGCGGATTGGTTATGAGATTGCGTTAGCCTTAGCAAAAGCAGGAGCTGATTTATATATTTTTTGTTATGACAATACGAACACTGCACAAATGGGAAAGGAAGTAGTAAAATTAGGAAGAAAAATAGTTTTTAAATATGGTGATTTAACTAATTCAAAAACCTTAGTTCAAATTGTTCCGCATGTTTTGCAAAATTTTCAACACTTAGATATTGTTGTGAATAATGCTGGAGCTATTTTCCGAACACCAATTTTGGCCGGAACTGATGAAGAATGGCAGCGTGTAATTGCCATTAATTTAACCACTGTTTATCAGTTATCACGCGAAGCTGCACAGGTTATGGTTAACCAACAATCTGGTAAAATTATTAACATTGCTTCGATGTTATCTTATCAAGAAGGCAAATTTGTTCCTTCATATAACAGCTTCTAAACATGGGGTTTTGCTGGTTTAACCAAAGCCTTTTGTAATGAACTAGCAAGTTACAATATTCAAGTAAACGTCATTGCCCCCAGGTTATATTGAAACCGCAAAACCGATTCAATTTGTCAAGATCCTTTTCGCAGTGCAGAAATTTTAAACCGGATTCCAAGTGGACTTTGAGGACAACCCCGTAATTTAGGACTAACTGCTGTTTTTTGAGCATCACCTGCTAGTGTGATTATCTAAATGGTAGTTTAATTCCCGTGGATGGGGGGATGACTGGCCTGCTAATAAATTAAAAAAATAGAAAGAGGAAGAGAAATATGAAATTATCGTTTCGTTGATATGGCCCTGATAAGGACCCCATATCGTTAGAATATATTAGCCAAATACCAAATGTTGCTTCTATTGTTATGCAATGTTATAAATTTAAACCAGGATTGGCATGAGAAAGTGATAAAATTATTCGCATTAAAAAATTAATTAATGACCATCATTTAAACTGAGATGTTGTTGAGTGAATTCCTGTCCATGAAGATATTAAATTAGGACTACCAATCCGTGATAAATATATTAAAAATTATTGTACAACAATTGAAAGATTAGCAAAAGAGGGAATAAAAGTTATTTGTTATAATTTTATGCCTTCTTTTAACTAGGTGCGCACTGATTTATATAAAAAAATGGCGGATGGATAGTTCATTATGTGAAGCATATAACCAGTATGTAATTGAACAGTTAGATGCTAATAGTGCAATTAAGAAGTTCAAAGAACTACCAGCTTGAACTTTAAGTTTTCCAGATGAACAAACAGCAGAAATTTTTGGTGCATATCAAAAAATGAGTGATGAAGAATTATGAGATAATATTGCTTATTTTATTAACAAAGTAATACCGGTTTGTGACCGGGTAGGGGTTAAAATATCAATTCATCAAGTTGATCTCGCATGACCTATCTTTGGGATTCAACGGTTAATTATTAACGAAGAAAATTTAGCAATATTTTTAGCAATTAACCCATCACCAAATCATGGCTTAAGTTTATGTGTTGGTTCATTATCAACTAATTTAAAAAATAATATGGAGCAAATTGTGCGTCGCTTTGTTAGCCGCATTCATTTTACTCATATTCGTAATATTCGCTATGATACTCCGCACTCATTTTATGAAATTGCCCATGGTGATCATGATGGAGTTTTAGATTTACCAGCAATTGTAAAAACCTATGCTGATAATAACTACCAAGGTTATGCATGCCCCGGACCATGGCTGCGTAATTTTAGGTGAATAAAACCAACCCCATATTCCTGGATATGGATTATATGATCGGGCATTAGTGTTATCTTACATTAACGGATTATGAGATGTTTATCAAAAAACTAAAAAATAAATTATTTTTAACATAAATATTTATAATATTTATGTTTTTTTATTAATTACTTTAAAATTCTACATATTTATCTTATTTTATATTATTATTACCTTGTAAATAAAAAATCTAAAATTTAAGGAGAGAATAAAATGCAAGAAGATAAAATAAGAACTTTGGCTGTAGTTGGTAGTCAATGAGGCGATGAGGGAAAAGGAAAAATTACCGATTATTTTGCCCAATCAGCAGATTATGTTGTGCGATGAGCTGGTGGGGATAATGCTGGCCATACGATTGTTATTGGTGGGAAAAAATATAAATTAAGTATTGTTCCCTCGGGAGTTTTTAACCCAAATTCAATGAATGTCATTGCAAATGGTTGTGTTGTTAACTTACGTAAGTTAGTTAGTGAGATTAAGTATTTAGCGGAAAATGGTTATGATTGTAAAAACCTTCGAATTAGTAACCGTGCACATTTAATATTACCGTACCATATGAAAATTGATGAATTACAAGAAGAATATCGACAAGGTGATTTAATTGGAACTACTAAAAAAGGAGTAGGACCATGTTATCAAGATAAAGCTGAACGAATTGGAATTCGGGTGGGTGATTTATTTGGACCAGAAAACTTTAAGAAAAGATTAACGGCTAATTTAAAATTTAAAAATGAATTATTAACCAAATTCTTTAACGCTGATCCATTTAGTGTCCAAGAAATTTATGATGAATATTTGGAATTATTTAACCAAATTAAAGATTTAGTTACTGATACTTCATTACTAATTAATAATGCTATCAAAGCTGGCAAGAAGGTTTTATTTGAAGGAGCCCAAGGAGTTATGTTAGATCTGGACCATGGTACTTATCCATTTGTAACTTCTTCTAATCCTTCCGCAGCTTCAATCCCAACTGGATGTGGAATTGCGCCCCGTTATATTAGCAATGTAATTGGAATTGTGAAAGCATATAATACCAGAGTGGGAACCGGACCATTTCCTTCGGAAATTACTGGCGAAGTTGCAGATTATATTAGGGAAACTGGACATGAATATGGGACAGTATCAGGAAGAGCTCGCCGCATTGGGTGATTTGATGCAGTGTTAATGAAACATTCATTGCGAGTTAGTGGTTATACAAGTATGGCTATTATGTTATTAGATGTTTTAACTAGTCTTGATAAAATTAAAATTTGTACGAAATATCGTTACCAAGGGCAAGAAATTGATTATATACCAAGTACAATTGCCGAATATAATCAATGCCAGCCAATTTTTACGGAAGTTGATGGCTGAACAGAAGATATTAGTCAAGTTAAAACTTATGAAGAATTACCAACTAATGCTAAAAAATATTTAGCTAAATTATCAGAAATAGTTGGGGTTCCTATTAGTTTATTTTCCGTTGGTCCTGACCGTGCCCAAACAATTTTAATTGATAAGGAGATATTTTAATAGTTATGATTGAAAGATATTTGGTAAAAGAAATTTCTGACATTTGAAGTGATGACAATAAGTATGTAACATGAGGATTAGTCGAGTTATTAACTTGTAAAGGTTGAAATCACCTGGGTTTAATTAGTGATCAAGAAATTACTGCTTTAAAACAAAATCTAAAAGTTGATATTCCCCGTATGTTAGAAATTGAAACAGAAACCAAACATGATGTTGTCGCCTTTACGAGAATGTTATCAGAACATATGGGTCCAGAAAAAAGATGGATTCATTTTGGGTTAACTTCAACAGATGTTGTTGATACTAGTCAAAATTATCTAATTAAACAATCTAATCTTATTGTTGATAAGTATTTAAACTTATTATTAGCAAGTTTAAAAGCAAAAGCATTGCAATATAAAACCCAACTAATTATGGGGCGAACTCATGGAATGTACGGAGAGCCAACTTCGTTAGGATTAAAATTTTTACTGTGGTATGCGGAGTTAGGACGAAATATTAAACGTTTTAATTTTGCAAAAGAAAATATTGAGGTAGTGAAGTTAAGTGGTTCAGTTGGTAATTTTGCACACATTGAACCTGAAGTGGAAGCCTATGTTGCTAAAAAATTAGGATTAGGAATTGATCCAATTTCAACTCAAGTTACTTCCCGTGATCGTCATATTAATTTATTTACTAGTTTTAGTCAGATTGTTAGTCTATTAGAAAAAATGGCTATTGAATTTCGCCATTTCCAACGAAGTGAAGTTAACGAAATGGCGGAGGGGTTTAGTAAAAACCAAAAAGGTTCTTCTTCTATGCCTCATAAGAAAAATCCAATTAGTTCAGAAAATATTTCAGGTCTCGCCCGGTTAGTTCGCAGTAACATGTTAGTTACTTTTGAAAATAATTTATTGTGACATGAACGTGATATTTCGCATAGTAGTAATGAACGAATTATTTTACCAGATACTTATCATTTAGTGGTTTATTTATTAAAACGAATGATTAATGTTATTGATAATCTAGTTGTTAATAATGATAATATTAATCAACATTTAGCCCAAGCAAATAATATTTTTTATAGCCAAGTAGTGCTAACGGAAATTATTAAAAAGACAGCATATAGTCGCGAAGAAATTTATGATTTTATGCAAAAATGTACTTTAGAAACGCAACAAACAAACCAAGATTTTTTTCAAGTGTTAATTAAAAATAATGTTGAAAAATATCTATCAAAAGCAGAATTAATAAAATTATTTAATTTAAATTATTTTATTCGGAATGTGGATAAAATTTACGCTCGCGTGTTACAGAAGGAGTCATAAAATGAAATTAATTGTTGGTTTAGGAAACCCTGGGGATGAATATAAATACACTCGTCATAATATTGGTTTTTTAGCCTTAGACCGCTTAGTGGAAAAATTTAATCCGTATGGTCCGAAAAAAAATTTTAATGCTTTTTATTGAGAAACGAAAATCAATGATGAAAAAATTATTTTGATGAAGCCCCAAACTTATATGAATCTAAGTGGGAACGCGGTTTTAGCTATTAAGCAGTTTTATAAAATAAATTTAGAAGATATTATAATTATCCATGATGACAAGGATATTAAATTTGGGGCGTTAAAAATAAAAATGGGTGGTTCAAGTGCTGGTCAAAATGGAATTAAGGATTTAATTAATAAATTAGGGAGTAAAAATTTCAAACGGATTCAGGTTGGAATTGGTCGTGACCAACAAATTGATTTAAAAGATTGGGTTTTGGGAAAATTTACTAAACAGCAACTAGCAACTATTAATGATGATATTTTGGTTCGGATTGAAGAAATCTTTATTCGTTATTTGTTAAAACAAGAAAATTTTAATAAAATAATGATTTTATATAATGCAAAATAATAATGAAACAATATAGTTTTAAAAGTAATAATCCCAAACTTTATTTAATTGCGACTCCAATTGGAAATTTACAAGAATTTAGTCTCCGGGCAATAGCGATTCTTCAAAACGAAGTCGAGAAAATTTATTGTGAAGATACCCGCAATACCATTAAACTACTTAAGCATTTTAATATTAAAAAGAAATTAATATCCTTAAATAAGAATAATGAAAAAAAAAGATATCAAGAATTGCTTCATAGTATTGATCAGAGTGAATCAATTGCGTTAGTTAGTGATGCTGGATATCCGTTGATTAGTGATCCGGGTTATTATTTTGTTAACCATTTAATGCAAGAACTAAACTATGATATTGTACCAGTTAATGGATCTAGTGCTTTTTTAAGTGCGTTAATTAGTTCCGGTCTTGATCCTCGTCATTTTTTATTTTATGGTTTTTTAAGTCACCAGAAAAATAAAAAGCAGGGAGAATTAGAAAGTATACAACGGGTGCCGTACCCAATTATTTTTTATGAATCACCACACCGTCTAATTGAAACGTTACAATTATTATTAAAAATATTTAATGATCGGCAAATTTGTGTTGCCAAAGAAATGACAAAAATTCATGAACAATTTTATCGTGGTAAAATTAGTGATATTATAGAAGAAATTATGAAAGATGACAATTATCAGTTTGGAGAATATACCATTGTAATTGCCGGGAATGCTAAAAATTTAGCTGAGGTCTCGCTTAGTGATGAGCAATTAATTGCTGAAATTAATGTTTTAATTAAAGAACAAAATTATAAAGCAAAACAGGCAATTGATATTGTGGCAAATAAATACCACATTAGTAAAAATATTTTATATAATAAATATCATAAGAAAGACTAGCAGATCATTAAAGGTGTAAATTATGAAAAGTCAAAATATTAAGATCGCAAAATTAGTATTTTATCTAGCAATTATTGTGCTAGTTTTATTTTCACTGTCCTTATCTTTTTGGTACACTTTAATCCATTATAAATTAAATTTAATTAACTTTGCTTTTACACTTTTTCATGATGAAGTGTGCAAACTAGTTTAATTTTATTACTGTTTGCCATTGGTGGGGCAATTAATATTTTTTCGCCAAAATATCTGCAGTTTATTAATAATGATAATTTTAAATTATTCTTAGTTTTTATCTTCGTAGTAACTTTTTTTATCGTTGGCATCTTTGTTAGTTTAGTAACCAATACTAAATTTACACATAATAATGATGGATAAACAATTTACTACTGAATCTCAACCGCCATTGGCCATTGAATTTTACCCAGCGCCATTATTGTTTATTTTTTTGTTAATACAGAAGTTAAGGAAATTAATCTTAAAAAATTTTATTTAAAGGACTTGCATAAGTTCTATTATTTCCCAATTATTTATACAATTTATATTGCAATTCGCGAAGTTGTTTTATTAGTGCTTCCAGTTGATGAGAAGTTATTTAACTATGCCAAAGGGGTGGATAATTATTATGCCCCATATTTTTTTTCAAGATTTTCTCC
This sequence comes from Spiroplasma mirum ATCC 29335, assembly GCF_000565195.1. Taxonomy (NCBI): domain Bacteria; kingdom Bacillati; phylum Mycoplasmatota; class Mollicutes; order Entomoplasmatales; family Spiroplasmataceae; genus Spiroplasma; species Spiroplasma mirum. The sequence goes on from NZ_CP006720.1 coordinate 228,528, forward strand.
ATACTGCTTATTATATTTTATATTTAATTGTACTAGCAATTCTTATTTTCTTGATTTTAACAATTTTAATTTTAATTAATAATATTCATTATTATAGAAGAAAAAACCAGTTGCTTAAAAGAAGAATAATTTTATTTTTTCTTAATATTTATGCAATTAAAGAGTATAATAAATAAATGTAGGCGAAATATTAAAACTGAATCATAATTAGAGTATTCAAAATACCAAATTTATTCGTGAAGATAATTTTGGTATTTTTAATTAAAACAGCGAATAATAATTAATATTTATAAATGAAAAACTAATTAGGTTAATTAATATCATATTTTAGTTTTTTAGGATAAAATAATAGTGTTAATATACTAAAAAGAAGGGAAAACCAATATGTCAGAAAATAATTTTTGAAGTAATGTCGAAACTGGGATGAATAACTATTTAGCAAAATATTTAAGTTTGTTTAAAGAAAGTTACCAAAAACCAGAAGTTTATAAAGATGAAAAAGTTGATGCTTTTTTAAAAGGTTTAGAAGGTAAGGAAGGATTTGAACAAGTTTTTAATTATGTGCGGGTAGAAATTAAACCCTTATTTGACCAAATCCGTACTAGCTATTTAGTGAATAAAAAACCCGAAGAAATTGAACAAAATAAAATTAATACTTTAATTGAAGTAAGTAAACTATTTAATGCTATTATTCCGTTACCACGATTTTTAAATGATTTTATGGTGAGTGCTAAAGAATCATCACCGGTTGATTTAAATAAATTATTTGTTAATATGATGAAATTAGAAGTTAATGAATTAACAAAAATTTATGATGAAGAAATTAAAGGGATGGATCCGGTAATTGATAACTGTGTTACTGATTTAAGCAAATCAGAGGATGCCTTAGAAATTTGAAATTTTATTAACCAATTTGGGTTGTTCTTACAACGCGATATGGCCCTAACTGAATATAACCAAAGTGAAGAAGAAAAAAAATTTGATGAACAACTTAAAAACATTGATAAAATTGAACAAGACTTTAAAGATGGAAAAATTCAATTACCAGAATTTAATAAAGATTGCTTAGTGGAAGAAGTAAATAAATACCATAGTTTTGTAACGGAAATGACTCCGGAAACCCGCAAAGAAGTAGCTGACAAAGCAATTAATTACCGTAATAAAGTTTTACCATTAGTGCAAATTGTTCAATGTTTACATGATTTATTAATTAATATTTTAACAGCAACCAACATTATCAATGCTGATAAACAATAACTAAAATTTTAAAATATAACTTTGTTATCTTGAAATATTTTAAATTCAAGATATAATAGAAGTATGGAGTTAGATATAAATCTACTCTCGGCAAAAACGGGCATACCCGTTTTTTTTATTTACTAGTAATCAACGCTAATCGTGATTACATTTTTTTTATTTTTTTTGTTATGATAAAAGTCATATAAAATAAATTAAAACATTAACGTTGAGGGGAGAGTTTAATAACTGTGAAAAAAATAATGACCGTCTTTTTATTATTTTTTCCTGTCAGTGTAACTGTTACCAATGCCGTAATTGCTGTCATCTGAAAAGATACCAATGATATTAAATATTTAATTACGAAAGAAACTTTAACTCGTAATTATTTGTAGTCGTTAACAAGTTTACGTGGTTATGATGATGGGTTAATGCCTTCTATTAAAATAAATGTGCTATTAGCACTTAGCCAAAATGAGCCATGAATTGATATCAATACTTTAGATATTCAAGTCTATTATGGTGATATTAATGATAATAATTTTTATAAAGCAACTCCAATTGATTTTACCAATTTTAAAAATGATGGATTAATTTTATATTTTACCGTGGGAATTTTTACGAAAGCCGGGAAAAATATCAGGGTCATCAATTCATTAATTTTGATTTTTAACCAACCTAAGATTTTCCAACAGAAGATAAAGTTAGTTTAAATAATAATGGTACTCCAATTAATAGTATTGATAGGTTGGTCAAAGCTTGAAATAGTCTTTTACAAAACCAAGTTATTATTAATAATTTTAATCAGCAATTTAAAACAATGGGAGTTGACATTTCACTCAGGATGGGGTTACAATCTGGCCAAATGTTAATTAGTGGTGATACAAAAAATTATTTAAAATTAAGTGGTGAAGAAATTAAAGAAGATAATGACCATATTACAATAACTGAAATTTATTTAGTTATCTTCTTAATAAACTTCGTGCGGCTTTACTTAAAATTCCAGCAAATAATTTTCTACTACCCGTTGGTCAAGAAAATAATGTTAAAATTAAGGATATTAAAGATAACGGTTATGATTATAGTTATTTAGATTATGAGGTTACCCTAGACTTAACTTTAGAAGACTTATTAATTCCAATGTGCAATTATTTGATAACAATTATTAATAATATTTATCACAAGGAAATTGATCCTAATACTTTTAGTGTACAGTTTAAAAAGAATAGTTATGCAGATCCAACATTATTAGCTTTAACAACTCCAATTAGAAATTTATCAACTTTCACTAATCCCGAGGGGGATAAAAAACACTGGATATGAATTGAAATGTTTAATTCAATAGACACCTTGTTAAATATTTCATCAATTCCCGGGCTTCACTTAGCATTTAAGATTTAAAGGAGGATGCAAATATGGCATTAACATTACGTAATTTAACCACAACTTTTTTACTAACCACTTTGGTTGGTTTCTTAACTACTTTAACAGTTGCTTGTGCTCGGACATTTACAAACGCCAGTGGTGGAAACCATAGTTATGAGAATTAATAAAATTTTAGAAATATCAAAAATACTACTAATTACTTTTTTATTTTCCCCAATAAAAAATATATTATTGTCTTTTGTAAAACCATAAAGCGCTTGGCTAACATTAATTTCACCCAGTATGGTTGTGATGATTGCGGACCGGTTCCGGATGATAATGTTTATTTTCATACTTTTTTGGAAATGCTAAATTTACTTATTCTGTTTATTTAGCTGAATTGCAACCGTAATTTTATGGAATTCGCGATAATTTATTTAATTGTCAAAATGATAACCCGATCTTAACAACTTGAAAAAATAAATATACTAATTTAAAGTTAATTATTTTAAATAAACTTAGTTTGGATAAATTTAATGATCTATCACTAAGAGTAATTGACAATGATGATCCTAATATTGAAGTTCAAGCAAATTTTTAATATTTATTAAAGTGCATAATAATGCTTCTGGTTGCGACAAGGATATTTATCAAGGAACCCAATATATGCCTGATGCCATTGGTCCAAGTAAGTTGTCTACTTTAAGTTTTGATGTGCAGCCAATTTGAATTAGTATCTATACAAAGAATGATGCTCGTAGTGGCTTTCATAATTTAAAATTAGAATTAAAATTCAATGTTAACGGGCAAAATATTACCTTAACCCGTCCGTTACAATTGAATGTTAAAAATTATCAGTTAGTAATGGATGATTCCCAACAAGAGCCAAGTGAACGGTTTGGTTTTAATGCAACTTCTTATTCCTCAAATGCAATGAATTATGTTGAAAAAACGACTAATAATTTAACTACAAATAGTTTGAGTACAACAGCTGATCAAATTGGCTCCCGACCAACGAACATTCCCTATTATTTAACTGACACTTATCAGCCATATTTAATTGAACATTTAAAAACCTTAAAAAGAACAAATAACTTTTATTTATATGGAACTGGTTTTAGTCACCAGTTAATTCAATGAACAGGAAAATTATCAAAAAGTGGTTGAAGTGACCAGCAGTATGAAGATTATATTAAAAATAACAACTTTAGTGATATTATTAAAGATAAGAACTGGACATGAACATTTGATTTTACAGTGTTAGATGCCTATTTAAAATTAGCAGCTAAACTAGGATATCGATAATTTCTTTTTACAACAATGGATATCGGAAATTTTAGTTTTTGGTATTTAAAAGGAGCAAGTGCTACGCAAGGACCCCAACGTGATTTTAAAGTTTTGCTAGTTAATGCGAGTAATGGAATGCCAGGGAGTGATTTTAATAATTATTTGGAATTTTTACATAGTAAACTAATTAAAGCCTTATCTGAATATTGGCACCAAGTTTACCAAAAACTGGAATACAAAACTCTGGATGGTAAAACAATAACGCTTTATGATTCATTTGATGAACTGGCGGATAAAACGAATGAACTAACGATGAAAAAATATTAATGACAATGATCAGTAAGTATCATCTAATTAAGTCAAATGTTTTTGCTGGGTGAAGATTTAAATATGATCCGTTTAACAAAAAAGAAATCCAGGAAATCTTTTTGAACAAGTATAACCAAATGATTTTACAACAACGGGAAATTGTTCAAAAATTTAATAATTTAAATATTTATAAATTACGAAGTAATATTTTATGTCGTAAATCATTAGAAAATTCGACAATGATTTATAGTTCATGAAATAATTTCCCGGTCTCATATTTACAGTCTGATAATAGTAAGCAAGTATGAGAAACCATTGCTGGCTTATAAAGTAGGGGCGAATGGTTATGTCCGTTGGGCGTATAATTTTTATAGTGATGATTATTACAAATTAGGAGAAGTCAGTTCCGAGTTTGAAGCAGGGGATAATTTCTTAGTTTATCCGGGTGATATTAAAGGGCGCCTCGTTTAAGTATACGTTTTTTAAACTATTTAGCTGGAGTTCAAGAAGTAGATAAGATAATGCAGTTAATTGAGTTTTACCCCAACAAGCGTTATGACATTAACCGCGCGTTAAATACAATTGGATTTGCCGGAACCACAGCCCGGGATAATAAATATAAATGATATCCCCAAGATTTTACAATTAATGATGTTAAGTTTTTACAACCAGGTTTACACTACTAAAAAATAGTTGGGGAACAAGTTTATGAGTTATTTATGTATATTGATACATTTTAAGGAGGCACCATGAAAAGATTACTTTTAAGTTTAATGTCCTTAAATTTTACATTAACTGCTAGTTTGTCATTAATTAGTTGTCATCAAACAACTGTTAAAGCTGATATTTTTGACTTGTTAACGATTAAACCAGAAATTTTAACGAAGCATCATTAAACAATTGACCAGTTATTATGGGCTAACAATGGGAAGTTTGGTAGTTTACGCAACCATGTGATAGCGATTATTAGTCAAGAACTACCACAGTTAGACTTGTTAAAACTTAAGGCTGATATTTATTATGGTAATCAAACGACAGTTAATCCCGAATTATTAATTAATTTTAATGATATCAATAACTTAGCTCCAATATTTAATTTTGCTGTACATTTAATGCCCTCTAAATATGGACATTATTAAAATGAAAAATGAATTCATTTTGAAAAGCACATTGATTTTTTAAACTTAGATGTTTTCAAGAATGCAACATATGTTTATAATGATCACCCTTTAAAATTTAATCCTGCAGAATTATTAACAACTTTTATTAATAACTATAATAGTATTATTACGAGCAAAGCAGCTAATTCAGAAATCAAAACATATTTGCAAACCCAAAATCTAATTAATAACAATCTGGAGTTACCAACGGAATTTATTTAAAATTAATTATCAAAACTATCAAGAAAATTTAACTAATTATCTTACTTTTAAAGAAGACGATGCGAATTTAGTTTTTAATCCTGCTGATAAAGTTTTAGTTCAACAAGAATTAGCAGCAAAAGGATTGCAATTTCATACCACTAACTTTTTAACAGGCTGAAAAGTAACAATTGATGGTAGTGATTTTAATACAAATGATTGGCCTTATATTGACTGAAAAACCGTTACCAAAAACTTATGCTAAAACAACATTAGTTCAAGATGTAATTGAATTGAAGATACGAGAACTTATCTAGCCGCGCATATTGCGCATGTGTATAATTCCCATTTCTTAACTAGTCAAGATATTGAAATTGTTATTAAAAAAAGTTACCAACCAAATGCTGATGATGCGTGACCATTAACAACCCCACTAGTTAATTTATGAAAAACTGCCGACCATGGTAATTTAAATTATGCTTATGTTTGAATTAGCAAAAGTAATAATAGTTTATTAACAGTGGATAATAGTAAAAGTGTGGCCGGAACCCATATTACGTTTAAAATAAGTTAGAAAAGAGGAAAAACCATATGGTGAGAAAATTAGAAGTATTTAAATATTTTATTAGTACAAATCTTTGTTTGGTACTTTTTAGTATTGTGGTGGTGGGAATGTTTTATTGAAAAAATTTTCAAATTACTAAAAAAAAAGTATCTATTTTAAAAAGTAACCTTTTTTATTATGTGATTTATTTTTCATTACAAATTATAATCATCTTAACAATAGTTGACATTATATTATTATTTACAACTTCTAACTTCTATTTTATTAGTAACCCACCGTTAACTTGGTCATATTCATCATGGTTTATTTTGTCATTTATTATTAACGATAATTAGTGGTTTATTATTCTGTGGTTTTTGTTGTGTTTTATACTTTAAACGTTGAAAATTAATGTTATATTTTACTGATGATACTATGGGAATTTTTTTGATCAAATTAATTGGGTTAACTTAAACGCTAGCATAATAAAATATCACCAGGGATTAATTTTTAAATTTAATAACCAGTTTATTGAGTACCACGAAAATAATCCTTTTTCAAATTTCTTATTAAAAATTTTAAATTTAACTGTTTTTACCGAATAAGATCCTACTGTTTTCCATAAGGTTAATTTTTTAAGAATTAACAAATACTCATTTGTAAAAATTGATTCCCAAAAAAATGATGCTAATTTTATTACGAAAGTTTATCCCACCTTAATGTGAAAGCAACTAATAAATTGAACTATCTTATTTTTTTATTTTTATTAATCTTTTACTAATAATTTTTATTTTTGTAGCCGGAATTGTCCCCTGATCGCCTAAATTATGAGACTTTTATCATTATTCTCAACAAAAATATGTTTTAGTTACAAATAATATCATTTATATCCTTGCTATAATTATTGTTATTTTTAATTTTTTGATTTTAACCGGGTTGGGAATTAAATTATTTATTAATATTTATAGTCAGAATTGAAAAAGTTTACTTTTTAATATTACTAAAATAATTTGTAGTGTCATTATTATTACTTTAAGTCTTTACTTTTTAACAAGTTTAATTGATTTTTTGATTATTTTAATGATAAAATAAGTAATTCTGATGTGGTGGTTCCAATTAATGTAAATGATTTGCTAATTTTATTAAACCAAGACTATGTCAAAGGGATGGGAGTTGTCATTTTATTGCAAATTATTTTCACAGGTTATATTATTGAGAATTTAACATATGAATTAATAATTAATTTTCAGACCCACCCAACAAATTGTAAAAAAATTATTGATTAATCATCACTATTGATGAACTTTGTTTAAAATTAAGAAAGATTAATCCTCAACAATTAGGCCCGTCCAAAAAAATGGGAACGAAAGCGAATAAAATTTAAATTTTTATGATAAAATATATCAGTATATGGTCAAAGTAGTATAAAAGTTAGGGTGAAAAAAATGAATCCAATAGGCATGCATAACAATCTTTTTTATTGTTCCCCAAATTGTCAGGGTCATTTTAACGTGGGCGCAAATTATGGTTATTATCATCAATATCCAATTCCAGGGCAGTATCAGTATCAATATCCACAGTATCTGCAACCGCAAAATCTGCAACCACAACCTTGTTCGCCATTAGTAGCCTTTCAACAACCAACAATAATACCACCATTTCCAAATCCAATGGCATTAAATAATTTTGCTGGTTACCAGCCAAGCCAGTATCAACAATTTGCTCAGTATCCTAATATGTTACCACCACATAATATCGGTGTAAATAATGAAAGATTGTATGCACGGGCTCCAGAACCATACCAACCAAAGGTGAAAACTTATAATGCTCAGGATGAGTATAACTGGGCAGTTCATATTTCAGAAATTTTAGATGAGTTTGTTAATCGAAATCGTCCTAAAAATAAATTTAGTGCAGAGCATGATTCATACGATATAATAACAACTTTAAACAATTCAATTAACAACCTAAATAATGCAGTTAAACATAATCAAGAATTAATTAAAGCAGCTAATTTATCAGAACCATCTGCTCCAATTAGTAATATATCAACAGATGATGTTAAGAAAGAGCAAGTTTTAGCAGCTAAAGTTTCATCGGCGTTACCAACAACTGAAAACTTAACTGATGCTGACATTCCTTTAGTAACACCAAAGATAATAGAAACACCGTTGGAAAATGAAGGTAATCATAATCATTTATTTTTTGATCCTAGTGTTATTAATGAACTTGATGATCACGAGTTTTTGAACTTACCAGATGATGAATTAAGAGAGGATATCCAAGAATTTACTAAAATTGAGGAAATGCCCAAGGTAGAAATTTTAGACAATAATCACAGTTATCAACAAAGTTATGATGATGAAGATTACTACCAAGACGAAGTTAAATTAAATGATGAATTAGCAGGGATCTTAGAAGCAGTTGACGAAGAAGCGGGCGTTGAAAATACTGTTCCCCTTGCTACAATTTATAAGAATATTACTTTAAAAACGCCAACAGGAAAAGTTAGTGCCCAAGAAGTTTATGAATATATGTTTGATGAATATGGACATAATAAAGTTGGTCAGTTTGATGTAATGGAAAAGTTTGGATTAACTGATAAACAATATATTAAATTATTAAATAATTTTTATGATATTGACGGGCCAACACAAAAAATCAAACAACCAAAATTAAAACAGCCACGAAAAATTAACAAAAAAGCATTGATAATATCCTTAGCTGTGATTTTAACGCTTGCTGTTTTAGTTGCAATTTTAATTGTTTTATATTTTGAAGTACCATCTGTGCATGATAAATTCCAAATTGCGATTGATAAGATTAGTGGTGGATGAAATCAAATGATTATGTCAATTAAAAACAAACTATAAATAAATATTTATAGTTTGTTTTTTTAAAATCTATGTATAATAGAGTATGTAGATTATTTTGAGTTTTAAAGGAGTGTATAAAAATGGCAGGGACCTTAGTTATTCTGGAGTCACCTACGAAAACAAAAGCCGTTGCAAAATATTTAGGGGAAGGTTATACTGTTTTATCTTCAGAAGGTCATATTCGAAATTTGTCAACCAAAGGAGAATTTGGGCTCGGAGTTGATATTATAACTTTTGAACCAACTTATAAAATTGAACGTGGGAAAAAAGAAAAAGTTAAAGAATTAAAAACAGCAGCTAAATCAGCGGAATTAGTTATTCTTGCGACCGACCCGGACCGCGAAGGAGAGGCAATTGCTTACCACTTAAATGAAGTTTTAGCATGTAAAGATAAATCGCGTCGAGTACGGTTTAATGAAATTACAAAAGATGCTGTTTTAGAAGCTTTCCAATATCAAACTGATATTGATATGAACTTAGTTAAGTCCCAAGAAGCACGGCGTATTTTAGACCGTTTTATTGGGTTTCGGTTAAGTAAGCTATTACAGAAAAAAATTAAATCAAAATCAGCCGGGCGGGTACAATCAGTAGCCTTGAAATTAATTGTGGAACGGGAAAAAGAATATCAAAATTTTATTCCCAAAGAATATTGAACAGTTGAGGGGTTATATAAAAAAGCCGTTATTAAATTAGTTAAGTATCAAAATAAAAAAATTGAACTTAACAATGAAGCAAAAGTTTTAAAAGTAAAAGCTGCTCTCCAAAAAGACTATGAAGTTGTGGATATTAATAAAAGTGAACGTCAACGAAAATCTCCTAATCCCCACACCACATCAACAATGCTTCAAGAAGCAAGTAGTAAGTTGGGATTCCCGTCAAACAAAACTTCAATGATTGCGCAACAATTATATGAAGGGATTAAAGTTAAAGATAATTTAGTCGGATTTATTACTTATCCGCGGACAGATTCAATTCGGTTAAGCGAAAAATTTGTTCAAGATGCTTTTAACTACATTACTATTAACTATGGGCAAGAATATCTGGGGGAAGTTAAACAACCATCACAGAAAAAGAAAAATGTCCAAGATGCCCATGAAGCAATCCGCCCCACGGATTTAACAATGACACCAGACTTAGCAAAAGAGTACCTTTCACGTGACCAATGACGGTTATATAAAATAGTTTATCAACGAGCACTAGCTAGTTTAATGGCAAGCGCAAAATTATTAGGAACAACAATTAGTTTACTAAATAATGATTATGAATTTAAAATTACCGGTAGTGTTGTGATTTTTGAAGGATTTTTAAAAGCAGTTTCTTTAGATGATAATGAAGATCTCGCTAGATTACCAAAATTAAAAATTGGCCAGTTCATTAATTTAAATGAATTATACGGAATTCGTCATTTTACAAAACCACCAAGCCGTTATTCAGAAGCCCGATTAATTAAAACTTTAGAAGAAATCGGGGTTGGTCGCCCTTCGACATATGCTCCTATTATGAAAACGTTGCGTGATCGTGGTTATATTATGATTGAAAATAAAGCAATTAAAGCCACTGAACGGGGAATCTTAACAAGTGATAAATTACAAGAATATTTTAATGATATTATTAATGAATCCTATACTTCTTCAATTGAAGAAACATTAGATGTTATTTCGAAAGGGGAAAGTGAACCCAAGCCGTTATTAAAAGAATTTTGAGAACGCTTTGAACCACGAATTGAAAATGCGATGAATTTAATGGAAGAAATTCCGGTTGAAAAAGCGAGAATTATTTGTCCAGAATGTGGAAATGACTTAGTTTATCGCTATGGGAAATATGGAAAATTCATTGCTTGTTCAGGGTTTCCAAAATGTCGCTATATTCACCAGACGGGACCAAAGTTTGGGACTTGTCCAAAGTGTGGGGTTGGCGAAATTATTTTAAAATTTAACAAACGCAATCAACGTTTTAAAGCATGTACTAATTATCCGAACTGTGATCACACGGATTCTTATAAAGAAGAGAAGTCAGATGGCAATGGTGGAGACAATATTGAAGAAAAAAATGAGTTATATCGCATTAATTTTCTAAATTAGATAATTTTAGTAAAATTTAGAAAATAATTTGACAATTTTGATATTTCTGACTGGGAATTTATATAAAAAATTGTAATAATTAAAAAATAATTTTCCTAAATATAAATGTATAATGATAAAATAGAAAGGGGAATATAGCACTATGTATAGTAAAGGACAAGTAGTTACAGTTAAAATTACTAATATTACACCTTTTGGAGCATTTTGTGAATTAAAAGATGCTACTGGCTTAATTCATATCTCAGAATTTTCAGACTTTTTTGTCAAAGACATTAAACAATTTGTTAATTTTGGTGACGAAGTTGAAGTTGAGGTATTGGATTTTGATGCTGATAAAAAACAAGTAAAATTAAGTTATAAAAACTGTCGACCAGAATTACTAAAGAAGACAAATAGCCAGATTCAAGAAACTGGCGCTGGTTTTCAACCATTAAAAGAAAAAATTAATTCATTAACTAGCAAATAATAATTAATACCTAATTAGTGAGTTTTCATTGAAAGTTTAAAATTAGGAAGTGAGCGTATCAAATAACAATGATTAAAACAGATTTAACAAATGCAATATCAGAATTAGATTTTAATAAATATAATCAACAAATAGCTGCAATTCATCAAATGATCCATGATAATTCAGGTGTAGGCCATGAGTTTTTAGGATGAGTTGAATGACCACTTAATTACGATAAAGCAGAATTAGCAAAAATGAAAGCAGTAGCAAGTCAACTTACGAAAGAAATTGATGTTTTGTTAGTTATCGGCATCGGGGGAAGCTATCTCGGTTCACGAGCTGCAATTGAAATGATTAATGGATTGTATTATCAACCACAAGTTGAGATTATATATATTGGCAATACTATGTCATCAACATATACTCAACAAGTTTTAGATTATGTAAAAAATAAGGAATTTGGAATTTGTGTCATTTCCAAATCTGGAACAACAACAGAACCAGCAATTGCCTTTCGCTTATGTAAAGATTTATTAGAACAAAAGAAGGGTAAAGCAGTTGCCAAAACGAGAATTATTGCTGTGACAGATAAAGCAAAGGGTGCCTTAAAAGAGCTTGCCAACCAAGAAGGGTATCAAACATTTATTATTCCCGATGACATCGGGGGACGATATTCGGTGCTAACACCAGTTGGAATCTTTCCAATGTTAGTGGCCGGAGTGAATGTTGATGAAGTTTTTGCGGGAGCAAAGTTAGCTTACGAAGATACTTTCAGCCCCGATTTAACTAACCAGGCATATCGCTATGCGTTAGCACGGTATTTATTAAATACTCGTGACCACTATCAAAGCGAAATGTTAGTTAGTTATGAATTACAATTCCAAATGTTGAATGAATGGTGAAAACAACTGTTTGGAGAATCAGAAGGTAAAGATGGGAAGGGGTTATTACCAACTTCATGTATTTTTTCTACTGATTTACACTCATTAGGACAATTCATTCAGGAAGGTACTAAAAATATCATTTTTGAAACAGTGATCAAAATTAATAAACCAAATGGTGATTTAGTACTAACAGCTGACCAAGAAAATTTAGATGGCTTAAATTACTTAGCTGGTAAAACATTACATAGTGTAAATACCATTGCTATGGCGGGGGTTGTTTATGCCCACCACCAGAGTGGTAATGTCCCAAATATCATTTTAGAATTTGCGACAATGGATGCGAAAATGTTTGGTTACTTATCATATTGATTTATGAAAGCGTGTGCAATGTCAGCGTATTTATTAAAAATTAATCCGTTTAATCAACCAGGAGTTGAAATATATAAAACTAATATGTTTAAATTGCTGGGAAAACCAGGAAAATAACATATTTAAAAAAGTAGTTTTCAAAACTACTTTTTTAATTGGTTAATTTGTTTTAATAAGGTTGAAGAAATTTCAGTTAGTCCATAATCCACAATAAAAAAAATTGTTTCGAGATTATTATTTAACTTTTTATTTGCAAATGCTAATTCCATTTCGTATTTCAAATCATTATTATTTCTTAACCCCCGAATAATATAATTTGCCCCTAATTCTTTAGCAAGTTTACTTGTTAAGCGATTATCATTTGTTAAAACTTCAATCATTGGATTAATATCGGCACAAATAGTTTTAACAATTTTAGTTCGTTCAAAAATGTCACCTTGTTCTTTTTTTTCTAAATTAATCGAAACAATAACATATAGCTTTTCAAATAGTAAACTTGCCTTCTTAATAATATTAATATGTCCTTCATGAATCGGATCAAAACTACCTGGGAAGATCGCTTTCATCGTAACACCCCTGTTCTATTTTTTATTTTATCGCATTTTTTAAAAATATAAAATTAAGTTAAATATATTTTCAAAATTTTATTTGTTATTGTATAATATTTAAGATTATAGTTATATGGTTTCTTATTACAATTAATAGTAGACAATTTTTTAATTTAGAATGTTAATTAAAAAACTTCAGAAAGGAAGACGATTTATGTCAAAAATTAGTTTTTTTGCCCTTGGGGGGCTAGATGAGCGCGGGAAGAATTTATATTGCGTGGAAGTTGATCAAGATATTTTTGTTTTTGATGCGGGAACAAAAAATCCGGAACGGGGAATTTTAGGAATCGATGTTGTTATTTCTAATTTTGATTATTTAAAAGAAAATCGCAATCGCATTAAGGGGATTTTTATTACTAAACCTTCCGATGAATGTTCAGAAGCAGTTACTTATATTTTAAAAGAAGTCGCAATTCCAATTTACGGAAGTAAACTAACTGCTCATATTTTAAATTTTCATCTCCAACGTTTTAAAGTTCGTGGGAAAGAAGAACTGTTTAAAGTTGTTAACCCGCATAATGTTATTGAATTTGGACCTTGCAAAGTTGAAGTTTTTGCAACCACAACAAACATGCCAAATAGTTATGGTTATGTTTTGCATACTCCGGATGGGGTGATTATTTACCCGGGGGATTATATGTTTGATGCAAAAGCTGACCCTGATTTTGCCATGGATATGCAACATTTAACTGACATTGCTACCCATAATAAAGTATTATTATTTTTATCAGAAGCTTCATCAGCCTCACGAATGGACTATACGGCGCCAAACCATAAAATTAAAAGTTATATTGAAAGAGCAGTTAAAGAAGCACAGGGCCGCTTAATTTTAGCTTGTTTTGATCAGGACTTACATAAAATAAATGAATTATTTGATTTAGTGCGTGAAAACAATATTAATGTCGGAATTTATGGTCAAACTTTATTAGAAGCTTTAAAAGTAATTAATGCAAATAACCAAATGAACTTAGAAGGAATTAACCTTAAAACTTTACATGACGTTGTTAATGATGAAAAATCATTAATTATAGTAACGGGCAGTGGTGAACGTTTATATAGTCGGTTAATTAAAATTGCTAGTGGGAATGATGATATTTTAGATATAAAAGAAACTGACACCATTATTTTAGCAACTCCACCAAATCCGGGGAGTGAACTAAACCATGCGAATGTGTTAGATGAACTAGCCCGTACGGTGGCGAAAACAACTGCTTTATCAGATCGCAAAATCTGAACAATGACTGCTAGTTATGAAGATATTAAATTAATGACTTCGATTTTAAAACCACAATACTTTATTCCGGTTAAAGGGTTATATAAAGACTTTGTCAAAGCAAAACAAGCCGCTAACGAAGCAGGGGTTCCAGTTGAAAATATTTTCTTATGTGATAATGGGGAAAGTGTGAACTTTACAAATGGTGAATTTGATAAAGTAATTGGCAAAGTTAAAACTTCTGACTTATATGTTGATGGGATCGGTGTTGGTGATATTGGGGCTGTGGTGTTAAATGAACGAAAACAATTAGCAACAGATGGGGTTGTTATTATTGGAGTTTCAATTGATGCAAAAACAAAAGCAATTACTTCCCTAATTGATACCCAAATGCGTGGTGTTATTTATATTCAAGAAAATAATGATATTTTTAAAAAAATGCAAAAAGTAATTACCGATATTATTGAAAAACACCATAAAAAAGCAATTGCTGGAGAAATGTATGATGTTAATGAAGTTAAAAATGAAATTCGGAGTACCGTGTTATCTTTTGTTAAATTGGAAACCGGGAAAACCCCAATTATTTTAGCAATTGTAAATGAAATCTAAAATTTAGGATATCTTTTTAGTTTATGATATATTTATATTATAAATATTAATATAATAATTTTTTGGTATGGTCATATACATTATTAATTAATATTTCAAGGGGGCAATTTAATATGAGACGAAATTCTTATGATGATTATCCATTAAATGATCAAAATGAGACGACTGCCATCATTAAAATTGAGAAAAAACAACGCCGAAATGATTCAATCGGATGAATTATTGGATCATTATTGTTAATTTTCTTTACAATTATTGCGGTTGGTCGGATTACTTTAATTGGACAGTTTATTGATGATGTTATTTTTACTTTTCCCTTTGGATGGTTTAAATACATTGTTTATTTGTTGTGCTTAATATTAGGAATCACTATTTTTATTGGGGTCAAAATAAAGCTAAAAAGACGGGTTCGTCATATGATCCTGGTTTTTGCAATTTTAGCCTGTTGAATGGTAAGCAATGTGTTATTAATTGTGCAGTTTGCACACCACGAAATTAAATATTTTGACCAAGATAATTTTGTTAATATTATGAGTAATTATATTAACCACTGACAAAAAGCATCTATTTTTAATCCGCATCCTCGTAATCCCATTACTTTTGTGGGTTTTAATGGTGATTGAATCACGCTATATGCGGGTGGTGGAATTATTGGAAACTTTATTGCCGCAATTTTTTCTTATTTAACAATTTTTGGTTCATTAGCATTAGCATTATGCTTTACAATGTTATGGTTTAGTTGGGTCTTTACTGGTTCTCCAATCGGGATGTTCCGTTCAAAAAAATGTCAAAATAACCATGGGATTCGGGTTGTTAAATTAACATCTAATAAAAATTGCAAAGCCAATAAAAAAGTCTTGCAAACTAGTATTTACCAATCAATTAATATTCCTGACGATGAAATCTTTTCATCCCGCCAGGTTATGCACACAACCGAATCTTCGGATATTACGATTCAAATGCCTTCCTTTACTGCTGCTCATGACCAGCGGTTGATTGAAGATTTAATTGCTGATGATTATCAACAAACTCGAAATAATAAAAATAAAAAACAAAATTATGTTAATTTTAATGAGCCACCAAACCGTCCTCAACCACCGCTTAAACCCGTTTATATTCCGAGTGAACATGAATATATTCAACCCCGTTATCGTCGCCAAGATAATAATAAATTAAATGACGCCCCCTTTTATTCATCAGCATATGGTAATAATGTTGATTTGTCAAAAGCGCGGGAAAAATTAAATTCCGAATCAGCAATTACTCCATTTGGAAAATTATCTAATAACTCAACGATGAAGACAAGTGAACTTCGTCAAACTTCAATTTATGATGAAAATGATCAAACCCAAGAATTTAACATTCTGCCTGTTAATACTCCGGTCAAGAATGAACCAGAATTTTATGATGATTTACCAGAGTTAACTCCTGAACCAAAACAAACCCCAGAAAGTTATGTTTCACAAACTGATCAAATTTTAGAAGCGCATAATAAAGCAATTAATCGTCAGTTAAATTGCCATAGTCCTAATTATCATGAATCCCCACCACCAATCTCACAACCACGGAATGTTGAAATTAATAAAAATGCAGCAGTTAATCCTAAAAAATTAACAATTAATGAAAGTTATGAATTACCAAAATTAAGTTTATTAAATGAAAAAGTAGTTAATTATCAAAATAATGAAATTAATAAACAAGCCGCCCAAAATAAAGCGTTGAAAATTAATGAAGTTTTTCAACAATTTAATGTTGCGGCAAGTGTCCAGGGCATTAATATTGGCCCAACGATTACTAAGTTTGAAATTCATATGCAACCTGGGGTGAAGGTTAATAAAATTACTAGTTTAGAAAATGATTTAAAATATGCTTTAGCAACCCAAAATGTGCGGATTGAAGCACCAATTCAAGGCAAATCTGCGGTTGGAATTGAAATTGCCAACCAAATTAGTAATAAGGTAACTTTACGGGAAATTATGGAAAAAACACCATTAGAAAAACAAAACAATAAATTATTAGTTGCGATTGGGCGTAGTGTAAATGGTGAAATTATTTTTATTGAATTAGATAAGATGCCCCATTTATTAGTTGCCGGGTCAACGGGAAGTGGGAAGTCAGTATCAATTAACACAGTTTTATCTTCCCTATTATTGCGAACAAAACCCCATGAAGTTAAGCTACTATTAATTGACCCAAAACAGGTTGAATTAGCAGTTTTTAATAATTTACCGCATTTACTAGCCCCTGTAATCTATGATACAAAATTAGCAAATGGGGCGTTAAAAAAAGTTATTGGTGAAATGGAACGTAGATATAGTATTTTATCGGAAAAAGGTGTTCGTAATATTGAAACTTATAATGCGAAAGTTAAAGCAGAAGATAAATTACCATACATTGTTGTTGTCATTGACGAACTTGCTGATCTAATGATGACAGCGGGGAAAGACATTGAAGATTCTATTATGCGGATTACCCAGTTAGCCCGAGCAGCGGGAATTCACATGATTATTGCCACTCAACGTCCATCAACTGATGTTATTACCGGAGTTATTAAAACTAATATTCCATCACGAATTGCGTTTGCTGTAGCTTCCTCAATTGATTCACGAACTATTTTAGACCAAACCGGGGCCGAAAAATTAATTGGATATGGAGATATGCTATATGCCCCAGCAGGGCAAAATATTCCAACTCGTGCCCAAGGAGCTTATATTTCCGATGAAGAAATTGAACGGTTAGTTCAGTATTGTCGTAGTCAACAAGATCCAGAATATGAAGAGGAGTTTTTAAATATTGACCAACCTGGGAGCAAAGAACCGGGCGGTCAAAATAATTTAGACCCCTTATACCATGAAATTAAACGGTTTGTGATTCTGAACCAAAAAGCATCAACTTCACTAATTCAACGAAAATTCTCGATTGGATATAACCGAGCAAGTCGACTAATTGATTTATTAGAAGACAACGGGGTTATTGGTCCCCAAAATGGGGCTAAGCCACGAGAAGTTTATATCCAAAATCTTGATTTAGATGATAATGAATGATAAAAAATCCTTAATTTATTTAAGGGTTTTTTATGGATAATTATTTTTTGTGGTTCTTAATTTTAATTTAAAAAATATTTAACCTTTTTTAAAAATATGTTACAATTATGCGATCTAACTATGAAACAAAGGAGGTATTTTGATGCGCAAGGAAGTTACAACCAATAGTCTAGTAACTATTGATGATGCTTTAGTTTGCAAATATTGTCAAAATAATATTGAAAATATTAAAGTCTTTCTCCGAACAAGAGTATTTCCTAATTTATGGAATGAAAAGTTGCTCTTATTACCCCTTGCCGAGGGGGCAAAGTTTTGTCAAGAATAACCATAAGCAATTAATATTGCAATCATTATTTGCCATTTTAAACAATACTATTTAATTTATTCAGAAAGTAAAGGAAAAAATCAACATCATAATAATGTTAAATTTAATCCGAAGGTATTACAAAAAGTTGTCCACTTAAATCATCCGGACCATAATGTCCAAATGAATCTTGCCAATGCCAATATCCCGCCTGCAAAATTTAACTCGGCGTTACAAATTAAACCTAATTTAATTAAAATAGTAGTAAAGACTAAGAAAAAATTTAAGACACCGCTTATCTTTGGAATGGTATTTTTATTAATTGTTGGGTTATTGTTAGGAGCAAGGTAAAGAATAAAATTATTTACTAATTCAGCTGGACCTGATGAAAATAAACCCGTTATGCCAATTATTAACCTGCGTGATTTAGGCAATTTATCAAAAGACTTAACGGGGAATTATCAAAATTATTATATTAATATCAATGATACCTCAGAAAATAGTTTGCAATCAGCTATTAAACGAGTTGTTCACTATGACAATAGTTTATTAGATCCTAATTTAATAAGTTTAATTGATCATCCGTTAACAACTTTGCGAACAAATGATGTGCTAGAACCGTTAAAAACAAATAATATTGCAATTGATATTACAGTTCCTGTCCAAACGGGTCTGTTGTGAAATGGGAAAGCCACCATTAATTTAACAGTTCATAATTTTGGCCAAAAAATTAAAATATTTGATAAAACAATTGTAAATGTTAATCAAATTAATAGTTATCAATATGTTTTAACTTCTGATGATATCATTTATGATGCTAGCAATGATTGGGAATAAGTTTTAACTTTATCTTCACAAGTAATGAAAATGGATGCTGGTGAAATTAATGTTAGCCAAGCGCTTTATGGTTTTACAAAAGACAATAATATATTTTTTATTGGGGAAAATAAAAAAGTAATTAGTAGTATTTTTGATATTTATGGGGCTCCGTTAACAAAAACAATTAAAAAAGTTTTAATGATTCCGTTTACTAATGCAAGTACTCTTCAATATCAAAAAATTTTCTTTCTTATTTTAACAACTGATGGGTTTTTATATTAGTTATTGTTTGATCAACGAGATAATACTTTCCATGTTGTAAAAAAAATTGACTATTTTACAATATTTCCTGAAATAATTAATGATATTTATTATAATCCTTTAGCAAATAGGATTGATGTTTATTATCAAACTAGCTTTGTTTCTTTTCCAATTAAATTAGATCTTGATATTGAACATGATGTTAAGATAGACCATAATTAAATTTCAAATGATTTTAAATTTGCTAAAATTTTTATAAGAATGGAGTGGAAATTAAAGTAGTAAAAACTGCTCCTAGTAATCTTGTGGATGGCTTAATAATTATGGATAATAAGGTTGAATATGATTTTAAATTTCCACCGAATTATGCTGATATTTTAAATATCATTATGGATGATTCTGTTAGCAATAAAATTAAATATGCTTTAGTCAGTAATTATGATGCAACTTTAAAAAAAATATAACATTGAATTAATTAAAATTGGTGATGGTATAAGCACTGGTGATTTAGGAGATGATTTTGAAGTAGTATTATAAGATTTAACTAATAATTTTTTTGAAGATACTAATGGTCATTTGTATTTGTTTGGTAAGCAAAATAATGAGTTAATTCCTTTATATTCTTCACAAAATGATTGACAGCAGCCAATAGCTTATTTTAATGAAGAGTTTTTGAACCACCAAGTGCAATTTGCGAAGATTCCCCTGGATAATTTTATTTTTACACAAAAAATAGTGTTTATAAATTTTAGAATAAACTATTAAGGTAATTTTGAATATTATTTGGTAGTTTATTTTATTTAAAAAAAAATATTAAAATAAATTCCTTTATTTATAATTTATATATATAATATGTTTGTAATAAATAATTTATTTAGTTAATTATTAGATATTAGCAAATATTGCTATATAATTAATTTATAAATTTTGGGGAGAAAATACATATTAAGGTGATTAGTAAAATGGCAAGAAAGAAAAAAAATGTAGATATAACACTGGAAAAAATAAATAATATTTCATTGAAATTAACAGATATTGAATTTCGCTATCGAGAAAATCATCCCAACGCTGTTGATGGGGTTAGTTTTGAAATTAACCATGGTGAATATGTAACTATTATTGGTCATAATGGTAGTGGGAAGTCAACAATTAGTAAAATCATTATTGGTGTTTTGCGTCCTCAAAATGGTAGTGTTGAAATTTTTGGAAATGTGATGACTAATTTAAAAATGAATGGGATTCGAAAATTTTTAGGAATTGTTTTTCAAAATCCAGATAATCAGTTTATTGGTTCGACCGTTCGTGATGATATTGCTTTTGGTTTAGAAAATCGTCGCATTCCCCAACCGGAAATGCAACCAATTATTGAAAGAGTGGCAAAACAAGTTGGGATGCTAGATTTTCTAAATCATGAGCCCTTAATGTTATCCGGGGGTCAAAAACAACGTGTGGCGATTGCGTCAGCCTTAGCTTTGCAACCAGAAATATTAATTTTTGATGAAGCAACTAGTATGTTGGACCCCAAAGGGAAAAAAGAAGTTAAACAAATTATGGTTGATTTAAAAAATACTCGTGAGAAAACGATTATTTCAATTACCCATGATATGGATGAAATTTTAAATGCCGATAAGGTTATTGTTATGAATAAGGGGAAAATGGTTAAGTGTGGGAAACCAGAAGAAATTTTATATGATGAAGATTTCTTACGCTCAATTCATTTAGATGTGCCATTTGTTTCCAAAATAATTGATTCTTTAAAAGCAGCCGGGTTAAGTGTTAAGAATACCTTAAGTTTAGAGGAGTTGGTGGATGAAATATGTCAAAAATAAAAAATAAAAAAAATGATGAAGTTAAAAATTTAGAAAGTAGCGACATTGTTTTTACCAATGTTTCGCATGTTTATGCGCCAAAAACTCCGTATGAATTTAAATCGCTAGAAAATGTTAATTTAACTCTTTCACCGGGGGAAATTATTGCAATTATTGGTTCAACTGGAAGTGGAAAATCAACTTTAATTCAGCATATTAATGGATTATTAATTCCAACCACTGGTGAAGTTAATGCTAATGGTTTTATTATTAAAGCTAAGCAAAAGAAAATTAAAAATGTTAAACAATTGCGCAAAACCATTGGTTTAGTCTTCCAATTTCCGGAGTATCAATTATTTGAAGAAACCATTGAAAAAGATATTATGTTTGGTCCAGTTCACTTGGGTGAAAAAAAAGAAGTTGCCCAGGAAAATGCTAAAAAATATTTAGAAATGGTGGGGTTGCCCTTGAGTTATCTTAAACGTTCACCCTTTGATTTATCCGGGGGACAAAAACGTAGAGTAGCTATTGCCGGGATTTTAGCAATGGAAGGAAAAACTTTAATTTTAGATGAACCAACCGCCGGATTAGACCCTGAAGGAGAAGAAGATTTTATTGATCTTTTCAATCGCATTAATAAAGAGCAACAAAAACGTATTATTCTCGTTACTCATAATATGGACCATGTGCTCCAAATTGCTGATGAAGTAATTGCGATGAAAGAAGGAAAAGTTTTAAAAGTTGGAACTCCTTTTGATATTTTCCGCAATAAAGAATTATTAGAAGAATTATTAATTGAACCACCAAAAATTTATAATTTAATTTATAAACTACAAGAAAAAGGGTTAGATTTAACTAACCAGGATATTCGTAACATGGCACAATTAGCCGCAGAAATTGTTAAAATGAAAAAGAAATAAGAAAGGTTGTGTAAACAATGAGATTATCATTTGGGCGTTATATTGCTTATAATTCTCCGATTCATCGAATGGATCCTCGTGTTAAATTATTCATGTTAATTGCATTGATGGCCTCAATCTTTTTTTCAACTGGTTTTACTGGTTATGTGTTATTAGGATGTACAGTGTTAACAATTTTCTTTATGGCTCATTTACGAGCACGAATGCTCTTTTCTTTATTAAAACCAATTTTATTTATGTTTACGGTGTTACTAATTATTAACTGTTTTTTAATTACTAATGGTTATATTGGTTGACACTGAGGAGGAAAAGCAGAAGCGTTAGGACCATCGGCCCCTGGGGGAAAAGGATGATTTTGTTTTTCTGAAAAAGCTGTTTTTAATGCTTTATATATGGCTTGTCGGATTTACTTGATGATTATGATTACAACAATCTTAACCGCTACAACCCAACCATTGGACTTAACATTAGCCTTGGAAGACTTACTAAGCCCATTAAAATTAGTTAAATTTCCAGTTCATATTTTATCAACAATTATTTCAATTGCCCTAAGAATGATTCCGACATTAATTGAAGAAGCCGGGCGAATTATGAAAGCCCAAGCTTCGCGGGGGGTTGATTTTAAGAATGGTCATTTTAAAGATAAAATTAAATCAACCACATCGTTAATTATTCCATTATTAGTGTCAGCTTTCCAAAAAGCGGAAGATTTAGCTTATGCGATGGATGCGCGTGGTTATGACCCACATGCAAAACGTACCCGCTATCGTCATTACCATATTAATTTCACAGATATTATTATCTTTATTTTTGTTGCTGGGATTGCTAGTGTTGTTATTGCACAGTGAGCAACTATGGGCACAAGTGAAACATTCTATAATGTTTGACATTGAGAAGGTAGTGGCTGAGTTTTTGGCAAAATTAAAACCGGGTTTATTCCCCTACGAATTCCCCATATTGATGATTTTGTAATGGGATGATAATAATGTATTTACTATTAACTTTACAATATGATGGTTATGATTATCATGGCTGAGTAAAACAAAAAAATGCTAAGACAATTCAGGGTGAATTAGAAAAAGCATTTTTTCGTGTTTCCCACCAACAATTATGGATGTTAGGAGCAAGTAAAACCGATCAACAAGTTCATGCCTGAGACCAAAAGGTTTTAGTTAAACTACCGTTTATTCCTAATGATGTTGGATTTTTTATCAAAACTGTTAGTGCTTCGTTACCATTAGATATTAATATTAAAGATTATGAAATCCGGGATGAAAATTTTGGGGTGCGCAATGTCTTAGAAAAAGAATATGTTTATACAATTAATGATGGGGCGGTTGATATTTTTAATTGCCGTTATGAATTAAAATACCCAAGATCCTTAGATGTTAATAAATTAAATGAAATTGCCCAAGTTTTTATAGGAACCCATGATTTTTTTAATTTTTCGGGGGTTAAAAAAGGAGAAAATATTAATACTATCCGAACAATTAATAAAATTTGGATCGAACGAAATGATCATCATAAAATTTTAATCCATGTTCAAGCGAAGGCATTTATTCGCTATCAAATTAGGATGATGGTCCAAAATATTTTAGCGTGTTATGAAGGTAAAATTAGTTTAGCGGACATTAAAACGCAGTTAGCAAACCTTCCGGGGAGCAAAAAAACAAGTTTTTGTGCCAAACCCTATGGGTTATGTTTAGCAAAGATTACTTATTAAAAGATAGGGATTTATGATATAATGTATACAAATAAAAATTATGGTCATTTTTATCAAAATGTGATGGGGTGCTAAATATTATGAGTATAAATTCAAATTTTTATATTGTTCCGAATGAAGAAGGATTTTTAGTTAAATCAGCAACAAATGATGAGGTCGCATTATTTCGTTCACGTCGTGATGCTGAAGTTTTTATGTCTAGTTTAGAGACACCACAAAATCCAACTTATGTTCCTTTTCAACAACCGCTAGTGGCTCAACCAGTAATGCCACCAACTTATCCAATGTATCAACCACCAGTGGCACCAACTTCTTCACCACAAGTATTCTTTATTCAACAACCAGCCCAACAAACACCAATGATGTATCCATTTTATCCAATGGGATTTCCGGGGATGTATCCAGGTAATGGTTCTTGTGGTAGTTTTTGTGAATATCGTTGTCATGATCATGGTGAGCATCATCATCACCAATATCATTGACAACCCACAGGGGGATATAATGCCCCATCAAATAATGCGCCGATGGGTTATGGAAATATGAATAATAATGCAATGGGTTATAATAGCAATAATTCAGCAAGTGGAGCAAATTATCAAGGGACACCTAATTATCAACCCAACATGGCCCAAACTCAACCATCAAATTTTCAACAATACCAACCGCAAAATCAACAACAACCGTATATAACTGAAGAATTTGTTAATCCCCCAGTGTATGTTGATGATAATAATTTTAATCCATACAATAATGAAATGTATGCGCCCCCTGGTTACAGTGAAGGGTTAGGAAACATGGATATGACGGCAATGAACGCCTCAGCAGAACCACAATATAATAATGAAGTTTATCGTGGTCAAGAGGTTAATAATAGCTCGGAAAATAGTATCCCAAATACTACGTTTATGCAACCAGTATATTCGGAGTTAACGAATGAAAATCCTAATGAGGATAATAATAACTCACCGGCACAAAGTGAAAGTATAACAACAGTAGTAGAAACAGCAAGTGACCAACCATCTGTTGTGTCAAGTTCTGCACCGGAACAAGTTAAAAATCATAGTTATGTTGAAAATGAAAATGTTCAACAACAAGGTAGTTTAAATAACTTAAATTATGGGAATGAAGGTCAGAATCAGGATTATTTAAATGATGATTACACAAATGATTATATTAATTTCTTAGATAATGATTTATTAACCGCAGGATTATCAAAAAAAGAATTAAAACGATTAAAAAAAGAAGAAGAACGTCAACAAAAATTACAAAATAAATTAGCGAAAAAGAATGCAAAAAAAGGAAAGTCTGAAAATAAATTTGATATTGAAGACTTAAGTCAAATTGTCGAATAAAAGGTTCCAAGATAATAAATTATGGAGCCTTTTTCTTTAAAAAAGTGTAGAAAATTATCATTTTTGGTGAAATTAACTTGTTTTTTTAATTAAGATAATGTTATAATGAATAAGGTTTTCGGGCTATAGCTCAGCTGGTTAGAGTGCACCCCTGATAAGGGTGAGGTCGATGGTTCAAGTCCATTTAGCCCGACCATTTTTTAATGGGCTCGTAGCTCAGTTGGGAGAGTACCTGCCTTGCACGCAGGGGGTCGACGGTTCGATCCCGTTCGGGTCCACCATTTATATGTTATGTTAAAATAAAAAATGTTGGTAAATAGGAATATTTACTTTTTTTTATTTTAAAATAAGATATAATTAATAATGATAAAAAGAAGGTTGGAAATATGTTAGGAAAAGAATATTGTGGAAAAAAGGTAACAGTAGTTAGAATTAATCCGTTAATTGAAAATGAATTTTTGCATAAAATTCATCAAATTGGCATTTATCCGCAACAAGAAATTGAAGTTATTAAGTATCAAAATAAAATTTTACATATTAAAGTCAATAATATTGAATACGCAATTAACATTGACCAGGCAAAGTATATTGAGGTTAGATATGTCGTGTCATAATTCAGCTGTGAAATCACCTAAGAAAAAAGACAAAAATAATTACTTTTTATTAGTGGGGTCACCTAATATTGGTAAGTCAACTTTCTTTAATCATTTAACAAATAAAACTACAATTATTGGAAACTTTGACCGGACAACAGTTACGCCGATGGTTGGTAAAATTAAACAAACAAGTGATCTGAAGTTAATAGATTTACCAGGAATTTATAATTTAAATGCCCGTGGTGATGATGACAATGTTGTTTTAAATACTATTTTTAAAACAGATTTTAGCGGAATTTTAAATGTTTTAGGGGCTAATTCATTTTTACGTGATATGCATTTAACAATTCAGTTATTAGAAACCCAAAAACCCTTAGTTTTATCAATTAATATGGTTGATGAGTTAAAAAACCAACGAATTTTAAATAATAAACTAGCAAAAGTGTTAACTTGTCCTGTTGTGCTAACGGTGGCAAAAACTAATAAGGGATTAAACAATGTACAAAAAGAATTAGCATGTCCCCTAAATGCATTTAAATTAAATTATGGTCATAATATTGAAAGTAAAATTACTCAAATTACCGAAAAATTAACAATTAGCGGAATGTCAAAACGGTTTTTAGCAATTCAGCTATTAGAAAATAACCAAATTGCCATTGATTATTTAAAAAATAACCAGGAGAATTATGAGGAAATTTTAGCATTAGTTGCCGAAAATAATAATGCCAACCAGGAAGTTATTTACCAAGTACGTTTTGATTTTATTAAAAAGTTATACCAGGAAATTTTTGTGTTAGAAAATTCTTTTTTAGCAGTAACTAAAAATAAAATTAAGAATTGGCATGAAAAAGTAGACTATTTACTATTAAAGCGCACCTTTGGACTTCCAATTTTTGTTTTGCTCTTAGTTGGTTTAAACTACATTACCTTTGGTCCCTATACTGGTAGTTTTTTAAGTGAAAAATTAGATTATTTATTTAATGATCTGTTATTAACGCTTATTAAAGATAAGATGTTAATTACCAATTGTCCACTTTTCTTGACGGGCCTAATTTGTGATGGGATTTTAGCGGGTCTGTTTGCGGTGTTGCCATTTATTCCTTATATTTTGATCTTATTTTTATTTGTTGGATTATTTCAACAAAGTGGGTACTTAGCGCGCGTATCAGTCTTAACTGATCAGTTACTATCACCCTTTGGATTATCAGGACGGAGTGTAATTAATTTAATTTCTGGAATGGGGTGTAATGTTCCCACCATTATGATGGCTCGTAGTACAACTAATAAGAAAGAAAAATTTATTTCAATTTTTATTGCTCCCTTTATTTCTTGTTCCGCGCGGGCTACAGTATTTGCGTTTGTAGCATCAATGATTTTTACTAAAAACACGTGGTTAGTTGTTTTTATCTTACAAATTTTTAGTGGGTTAACAGCCTTATTAATTGGGTTATTATTTTCAAAAACAATGTTCCGTAAAAAAGCAAATTTATTTTTAATTGAAGTTCCAAAATGACGAACTCCTGACTTTTTAACGATTATTAAATTAATGTGGTTAGAATTAAAAACCTTTTTAATTCGTGCGGGAAAATTTATTTTATTAGGAAGTATCATTGTGTGATTATTTAGCCACTTAGGAATTCACGGAGTTTTAACTGACGAGCAGATTGACCAATCATTTATTGGCTATGTTGGTCGGGGATTAAGTTATTTATTTATGCCCCTGGGATTAAACGACTGACGAATGGCTACTAGTTTATTATTAGCCTTTCCGGCCAAAGAACTGGCTATTAGTAATATGACTATTGTGTTTGGTAGTCAAACCGCCATTAGTTCGTTCTTCAATTTAGCCAATGGTATTAGTTTTATGTTATTTTTCTTATTATATATCCCATGTTTATCAACAATGGCTGTAATTAAAAAAGAAACCAATTGAAAAATGTTAGTTTACAACTCATTATTTTCCCTTGCAACAGCCTATGTGATTGGTGTGCTTGGTTATTGAATCTTCTATCCCTTGATCTAAAAAATAGTAATTAGTGATACCATATTTAATAGTAAAAATGCAATTTTTTTTGATAAAATTATATAGAAAAATATATTTATAGGTCAAAGAATTTTGATAGATGGGAAGTAATTATGTCAATTTTTGATAAAAATGAAAATGAGAAATATGCTTATTTTTTAACGAATTTTAAAGAGCTTGTGGCTGATTGAGTTGTGATGGTTGGGGACCCTTATATTAAAACAGCGCTTGATACTGCTTCGATAAAATTGTTTGGAATGAATGTTGAAAAAGCAATGAGTTTTTTTGATATTGATTTACATAAAAACCAAAAATTATTAGATATTGGAGCCATTAATGAAGTTTATAGTTTAGGCTTGTTAAATGATATTGAACTTGAACACAATAAAAAATCCAAAAAGAAACCAGAAGTTTTAAGTAGAGATACTATCTATGACATTATTGATAAATTATTTGAATATGATTCTGATGTTTTAAGATTTTGTGAATATACTTTAAATGTTGTTTTAACAGTTGATGAAGCCGAACAAAAAGCAATTACTGCAATTAATAACTACCGTTCAATTGCCTTTATGAACTATTCAACGAGAATTTTTGAATTAATTGAATGGTTTGGAATTATGGTTAACCAAGTAACAGTAAATGGTCTGAATGCTCATAAGTTTGGTTCCCAAACTAATGAGCCCAGTAACAGTCATGCCAAAAAAAATGTAAATAATTTTCGCCATTATCATAAAAAAAATGTTCAGGAAAATGGTGATGACTTAGCACCTAATAAAGAACAAATTTTTACTGAATATTTTTCATACAATGGTAATATTAAAGAAAAAATTGTGCAAATGAAAAAAAATTTTGCCCTTACTAAATGAAAAGCGTGAGGAATTAAAAGAATTTAATCCAAAGTTAGAATATGAAATCTTTAATTTTTTAAACCATGCTGAATATCGGCCAGCCATTACGGTTGAAAATAAGGATTATGAAAAAGTTATGGATAAAGTTTTTAAAAAAGCAGTCTTATGTTTATATTTATTGGAAATGGAATAAGATCAATATATTTATAATATATTGATTTTTTTATCGGCATTTTTACGATATAATCATAAATAGGTGATTATCAATGAAAGTGATCTTAATAAAAGATGTCAAAGGAAAAGGAAAAGTAAATGATATTATTAATGTTGCGGATGGTTATGCCAAGAATTTTTTAATTAAAGAACATCTAGCAATTCCAGCCACTGAACATAATTTACAAAAATTACAAGCAGTCTTAGCTGCTAATAAAGCTGTTGAGAAAGCGGAAATTAGTGAACTTCAAAAATTAAAAGCCCAGTTGGAAAGTTTAACTTTAAACTTTAAATTAAAAGTCCATAATAATAAAGTTTTTGGCTCGGTTTCGTTAACCCAAATTGAAGACCGCTTAGCAAAAGAATACAATATTAAAATTAATAAAAAGAAATTTACTGAAAATCATAATTTAACAAGTATTGGTTTGCACTATTTAAAAATAAAATTACACCATGATATTATTGCAACCTTAAAAGTAATGGTTGACAAAAAGGAGAGCTAACCATGAGTGAATTAGTAAATGAAAATTTACAAAAAATTAATGTCATTAAGAATGCTGAGCAGAATGTTTTAGCGATTGCCGCGCATTCAATTTCGGGCGCCGAAGAAATTTTTGCGCTTTTAACTGATGAAGATTTTACAACAATGAATTATAAAGTAATCTTTAAAGCATTATATGAATTATTCGCTAATAAAATTGCCATTGATATTACAACTTTAAGTAACCAGATGTTAAAAGATAATTTATTAAATAAAATTGGGGGAATTGAATACTTAACTGATTTATTCCAGTCATATACAACCGATGCCAATCTTAATGAATATTTAGACATTATTATTAAAAATGCAACCGCGCGGAGATTAAAATCAGTTATTGATGGTATTAACAAAGAGATTGATTCCCACCAACCAATTGAAGAAGTGGTGAGCAAAGCTGAAAAAGAAATCTTAGATGTTAAACGAGAACGCAAGGGGAACTTGTTTAAGACTTCGTTTGATGAAGTTGACAAAGTCTTACAGAAAATTGAAATGTTAGAAAACTCAGGTGAAATTTTAACTGGTAGTCCCAGTGGTTTTAAAGATCTTGATAAAATGACATCTGGTTTTCAAAAGGGGGATTTTGTTATTTTAGCGGCCCGTCCTTCAATGGGGAAAACTGCTTTAGCCCTAAATTTTGCCGTTAATTGTGCCCACCAAACAAAAGATGCGGTTGCTATTTTTTCCGTTGAAATGCCAAGTGAACAGTTAATTCAACGGATGATTGGAACAATTTCAACTGTTGATTCAGCAAAGGTCCGTAATGGGAAAGGACTAACAGAAGAAGATTGAAAAAAAATTGCCAAAGCAGGGGATGCTTTAAAAAAAGCAAAATTATTTATTGATGATACTCCTGGTTTAAAAGTAATTGAATTACAATCAAAATTGCGTAAACTATGTCGTGAAAACAAAGTTTCGTTAGTTGTGATTGATTATCTTCAATTATTAAGTACTGGTTTGCATTTTGGTGATTCTCGTCAACAAGAAGTATCAACCATTTCTCGCCAGTTAAAAGCCCTGGCTCGGGAATTAGAAGTTCCTATTGTTTGTTTATCACAGCTATCCCGATCAGTTGAAAAGCGAGAAGATAAACGCCCAATTATGTCGGATTTAAGAGATTCGGGAGCGATTGAACAAGATGCGGATATCATTATGTTTTTATACCGCGAAGAATATTATAGTGCGCATGAAAACTGAAATGAAAATAATAATTTTAACGAAACCGAAAAAGCCCAGTTAATTCTTTCAAAACACCGAAATGGTCCGACCGGATCAGTGGACTTATTGTTTGTTAAAAAACATGGTTCGTTTGCCAACTTTGGTTTTCAAAAATAATTAAATTAAGGAGATTATTAGGGATAAAATCTATTAATTTTTAATTATTTTATTTGCTATTAAAAATAAAATAAAGTATGATTATTAAAGAAAGATTTACTTAGGAGGAGAAGAATTTTAAATGCGTAAATTATTATCAATTTTTACAGTAGCGACCTTAATAACAACATCAGCTTCTTCTTTAATAGCATGTAAGGCCGGGGATGGGCAATTATTGCCAATGTTTATTTATAATGGCGATAAAGGATTTTATCATAACCCAACAGCAAAAGAAGCTGATGGGGTGCTTGATCCATATTCATCAACTGCTGATACTCAATATAGTTTAAACGGGGGAGCAGTTAGTTTACAAACTAACATTGCGTTGCCATTCTTATATGGTCTTAATTTAACTGACGATAATAGTGGAGGTCAAAAAGGCGCAAAATGAAGTAAAGACCAAATTAATAGTGGTTTAAAGGCACAAAAAGATAAGTTAATTTCTTCAGCAACCGGGGATGCAAAAACAGCATGAAAATCATTCTTTAATAATTATTCAACGACTGCTGATTCTTTCTATACCCAAGTTGCCTTAGTTAATAGTGATAATACAAATGTTACAGTTGATGGGACAAATCCAAAACAAATTGTCCAAAAAACAAGTAATTACGAAAAAACCACAGATAAAAATTATGTTAGCAAAAATTCAGATAATATTATTGTAACAAAGGACTCATTAAATGTGTTAACACCAATTAAACAAGTAGTTGATTGGTTAAATAATCCTGCCAATAATTATAATACGCAAGCTAAAGATGCTTCGAATGATAAAGTATTACAATCAACAAGATATATTTTAGTTGAAATCCCAAATCTTACTTTTACTTTTGAGTTTACAAATGAAAATAATATTTATACTTTTAAATCAACAGTTCAACATGTAACGGGGGTTATTAACTATTTATCATATCGTGATCCTAATAGTAAAGATGATGCTAAAGCATATGGTCACCAATGATTCTTTGTGGGCTATAACTTCTATGATTTAGCTAATATTAGTGCTTATAAAGATGATGATTATCACCAATACCGCGTTAAAATGCTAATTTCGTTTGCGGATAAAGTAACATTAGCCCAAGGATTTGTTAATAAGGGTGATCCTGTAAATCCAATTAAACCAGAAGATGCAAGTAAAGTTGGTTCGAATGGTGTCTTTAAAGTCCGTAGTTCTGATTATTCAATTCCTGATCTAATGTGAACAATTGATTCAAATTCAATTAAGCATAATAATTAGTCCCGATTTCCGGTGGATATTAAAATTATTGTTGTTGGCACATTAGATAAAAATTATTTAACGGAAGGTAATAATTTATTTCTAACCCGGATTAAGAATTATAGTAAAATTGAAATTATTGAATTAAAAGAAATTAGTCAATATGATGTTGCTAAAAATATTAAAGCGCAAACTTCTCTTGTGAGCGATAAGCTAAGTAATTATTCAGAATATGTCAAAGTTTTATTAGATATTAACGGCAAGCAGCTGACTAGTTTACAATTAGCAAATTTTATTCAAGAAGTTAAAGATTTTCAAAATGCTAAGCTAGCATTTATTATTGGAAGTAGCGATGGTCTTGACCAGAATTTACTACCCAAAGTTAATTATCGCCTTAGTTTGGGATTAATTACTTTACCCCACCAATTATGCCGGTTAATTTTATTAGAACAGATTTATCGTTCGTTTAAAATTATTAATAATGAAAAATATCATAAATAAAATAGGTTAGTTTTTATTAATAACCTATTTTTTCTTTGTCTTTCAATTTTTCATATTAGCAGCCATTAATTTCCGTTTTCGTTGCCGCGCTAGTTCTGACAAACCGGTGGTTGATTTTTCCATTAATAATTGCTGATAGATTTTATTATTTTTTTGTTTTGCTAATTTAATAATTTTTACCCGGTCTGCAACCGTCATATGATTAATATCAATATAATTGGAATCAACTGTTTTATAAGCTGCTTTTTTTAGTTCATTATTCTTCTTCTGGGCGTTTAATATGATTTTATACATTGGATTGTTTTTATCAATAGTCTTTTTGGGGTCGCGCACAACTTTGCGCTGGGGACGTTTATTAATTTCATGGTTCCGGGAAAGTTTTCGTTGTAAATTTTCATCTTGAAATCGGCGTGATTCTAATTTAAATTCTTGAATCTTTTGGTAGCGATCATCGGCTGTTAAATTAACCGCTTGTTTATTTGGTGTTGGTTTTCTCCCCATTACCATCCATCCTTATGTCTAACTCTTACCATATTTACTAAATTCATTATTATTTTAATTATATCTTATAATTAGAACGCGTGGTTTATTTCTAAAAAAATTTCATTTTTTTGTCAGAAAACCCTTGCAATATTTATCATAATTCAATACAATTTAATAGCATGTATATTTTATGCGACATTGTTTTGGTCTATCAATGATACACTGATAACCGTTGTCAATAGTTCAGCAAAAAGTATAATAAAATTAGGAGGAGAATTTATGGCTCAGACAAGAATGAGAATAAAATTAAAAGGTTACGACCACCGTGTAGTGGACCAATCAATTTCTAAAATCATTGAAGCAGGACAAGCTGCTGGCGCAGAAGTTAAAGGACCAATTCCTTTACCAACTGATAAAGAAATTATTACAATTATTCGTGCTACTCACAAATATAAAGATTCACGTGAACAATTTGAGAGAAGAACCCATAAAAGAGTAATTGATATTATCAATCCGAGCGTTAAAGTTATGGATACCTTAACTAGAGTACAACTACCTAGTGGGGTTGAAATTGAAGTAAAGTAATTAGCTTTAAAATATTCTTTGTAAATTATATTAAAGATATACATGACGTATTTTCAAGGAGGAAAAGAAATGAAAGGAATCTTAGGACGTAAAATTGGGATGACCCAAGTTTTTGCAACAGGCGGACGGTTAGTACCAGTTACAGTAGTTGAAGTTCAACCTAACGTTGTTTTACAAGTCTTAACAAAAGAAAAACAAGGTTATGATGCATTACAACTAGCTGTTGAAGATAAAAGAGTTAACCTTGTTTCAAAACCAGATCAAGGTCAATTTAAAAAGGCAAACACAACACCTAAGCGCTTCGTAAAAGAAATCAGAAATATGAACGGTTATTATGCCGGTGATATTATTAAAGCTGACATCTTTACTGCTGGGGAATTCGTTGATGTGACCGGAATTTCAAAAGGGAAAGGATTTACTGGTTCAATTAAAAGACATAATTACTCAAGAGGTCCAATGGGACATGGTTCAGGGTATCATCGTGGCGTTGGATCAATGGGAGCTATTGCCCCTAACCGCATTTTAAAATCAAAAAAAATGCCAGGGCATATGGGAGCCGAACAAGTAACAATCCAAAACTTGGAAATTATTGCAATTGATGTTGAAAAAAATGCTTTATTAGTTAAAGGATCAATTCCTGGTCCAAAAAAACAATTTGTTATTGTTAAAGAAGCAATTAAGGGATTAACCCCAAATACACCAACAGAACTATTAGTGAGAACTGTGGAACCAACACCAGAATCAAAAGTTGAAGTAAAAGAAGAACAAGCACCTGCACCAGTGGCACCAGTCGAAGATAACCAAACTGTTGAAACACCAACAACACACGGTGCTTCTGAGCCAGCTAGTGAAGATGCTAAATAGTGTGGAAGGAAAATAAGAAACATGAAAGTACAAGTATTTGATACTAAAGGAACTAGTGTTAAAGAAATTAACCTAAATGATGCTATTTGAGGAATTGAACCGCACCAACAAGCAATGTATGATGCTGTGGTTGCACAACAATCAGCAATGCGTCAGGGAACACACAAAGTTAAAACAAGAACTGAAGTATCTGGTGGGGGAAGAAAACCGTGAAGACAAAAAGGAACTGGTCGTGCCCGTCAAGGTTCAATTAGAGCACCCCAATGAAAAGGTGGGGGAATTGTGTTTGGACCAACTCCCGACAAAAACTATATTAAGCATGTTAATCGCAAAGTTAGAAAACTAGCGATTAAATCAGCATTATCATTAAAAGCAAAAGAAAGCAATTTAGTTATTGTTGACCAATTTGCCCTAAATGAGCCATCAACTAAAACAATGGTTGAAATTCTAGCCAACTTAAAAGTTAATAATGAAAAATTATTAATTGTAACAAAACCAGGGGATGAAGTTATTGTGAAATCATCTCGTAATATTGAAAAAGTAAATATTATTCCTAGTGATGGAATCAATATTTATGACTTATTAAATGCGAATAAATTATTAGTTACCGAAGAAGTTATTAAAACAATAGAGGAGGTGTACGCATAATGCATATTACTAATGTTATTAAGAAACCAATTTTAACTGAAAAATCATATAACAATATGGCGCAAGGTGTGTACACATTCGAAGTTGCGCGTGGTGCTAATAAAGTACAAATCAAGAAAGCTTTTGAAAAAATCTTTGAAGTAAAGGTTGCAAAAGTAAATGTAATTAACTATGATCCAAAAGAAAAAAGAATGGGAAAATTTGTTGGTGAAACAACTCATACGAAAAGAGCCATCATCAAATTAAAACCAGGTGAAACATTGGATCTATTAGGAGAAGATAAATAGTTCCAGGATACAACTATCTGGATATTTGGCTTAAGGAGGATAAATACAAATGCCAATTAAAAGTTATAAACCAGTTACTAATGGGCGCCGTAATATGACAAAGCTTGATTATTCAGTCTTAACAACTGACAAACCAGAAAAGTCATTATTACAACCATTAAAAAAACGTGGTGGACGGAATAACCAAGGGATTATTACTACTAGACACCATGGTGGTGGGCATAAAACAAAATATCGTCTTGTTGACTTTAAACGCAACAAAGATAATGTTGTTGGAAAAATTGCCTCAATTGAATATGATCCCAACCGTAATGCTTTCATTTCGTTAGTGCATTATGTAGATGGGGAAAAACGATACATTTTAGCTCCCAAAAACATTCAAGTTGGAATGGAAATTATCAGTGGCGAAAAAGTTGATATTAAAGTTGGAAACAACATGAAATTAAAAAACATTCCTGAGGGAACATTAGTCCATAACATTGAAATACGTCCGGGGAAAGGTGGCCAAATGGCGCGCTCGGCTGGTTCATCAGTCCAAATCTTAGGAAAAGATGAAGATGGTAAGTATGTTACTCTTCGTTTAACATCAGGGGAAGTTCGCAAAGTGCTAGCGGAATGTCGTGCCACAATTGGTGAAGTGGGAAACGAAGACTACGCTTTAGTTAACTGAGGGAAAGCTGGTCGTAACCGATGACGTGGAATTCGTCCAACTGTTCGGGGATCAGTTATGAACCCTAATGACCATCCACATGGTGGGGGAGAAGGTAAAGCTCCGGTTGGTCGTAAAGCACCAATGACACCATGAGGGAAAAAAGCCTTGGGTGTTAAAACTCGTAATCAGAAAAAAGCTTCTACAAAATTGATTGTCCGCAGACGTCCTCAATAGTTTAATTAAATTGTTTTGATGGTCACTACTTAATTTTGTAAAGCCTAAGATAGTAAACATCACATTTAATTTAAAAAAGGTTATTTAGAAAAAAGGAGGTAAATGCAGATGTCACGAAGTCTAAAAAAAGGACCATTTGTTGATGAACATTTACTAAAAAAAGTAGAAGCTTTAAATGCAAATAGTAAAAAAGAAGTTATTAAAACGTGATCTAGAAGAAGTACAATTTTCCCAGAATTTATTGGTCATACTTTTGCGGTACATAACGGAAAAGAACATATTCCAGTTTATGTTACTGAAGATATGGTTGGTCATAAATTAGGGGAATTCTCTCCGACAAGAAAATTCGGTGGTCATGGGGATGACAAGAAAAAGAAAAAATAATTATTAGAAAGTGAGATATATAAATGAATGTACAAGCACACTTAAGAATGATTAGAATTTCAACCCGTAAAGTTCGTTTGGTTGCCGATTTAATTCGAAATAAAAAAGTTGGAGAAGCAATTGTAATTCTAGATAACACAAATAAAAAATCATCGGTTCCAGTTAAAAAACTGGTTAAATCAGCGGTAGCGAATGCTGTTAATAATAACGGGTTAGACGCTGATAAATTATTTATTAAAGAAATCTTCGTTAACGAAGGACCAACATTAAAACGTTTCCGTCCCCGTGCCCACGGAAGAGCATATGAAATTTTAAAGAGAACTAGTCACATCACAATTACCGTTAGTGATGGAGCACAATAAGAAAGGAAGATAACAAATATGGGTCAAAAAGTTAGTCCAACCGGGTTACGAATTGGAGTTATTAAAACATGAGATTCACGTTGATACGCTGAAAAACAAGATTTCGTGAATTGATTACACGAAGATATCAAAATTAGAAAAGCACTAATGCAAAAATTAAAAAATGCTAGTGTTTCTAAAATTGAAATCGAAAGAACTAAAAAAGAAATCGTTATCTTTATTAGAACTGCTCGCGTTGGTGTGGTATTAGGACAAGAAGGAAAAAACATTCCCGAATTAGTTAAATTAATTCGTAAAACAATTCATGATCGGAAAATGGAAATTAAAATTAATGTGGTTGAAATTAAAAATCCTGATATTGATGCACAATTAGTTGCCAATACAATTGCTGAACAAATTGTTAACCGGGCATCATTTAGAACTGCCCAAAAATTAGCAATTCGTAAAGCAATGAAAGCTGGAGCAAAAGGAATTAAAACATCAGTTTCAGGTCGTCTTGGTGGAGTTGACATGGCCCGCACCGAAGGATATTCGGAAGGAATTGTGCCTTTAGCAACCCTAAGAAGTGATATTGATTATGCGCTTGCGGAAGCTTTAACAACTTATGGACAAATTGGGGTTAAAGTATGAATTTGTAAAGGTGAAATCTTAGGAAGCCAACTAGTTTCATATACTGATGAAAAACCAAAATGAGAAAAAAAAGACTTTAACAAAAAACCTTTTAACAAGGATAAGGAGGCGAAATAGTTTATGTTAATACCAAAAAGAACAAAATATCGTCGTCCGCACCGAATTAGTTATGAAGGAAAAGCTAAAGGAAATACCAAAGTTGACTTTGGAGAGTATGGTTTACAATCATTAGATGGGGCTTGAGTTACTAACCGTCAAATTGAAGCCGCACGAATCGCAATGACACGTTATATGAAACGTTGAGGAAAAGTATGAATTAGAATCTTTCCCCACATGGCAAAAACTAAAAAACCATTAGAAGTGCGGATGGGAAGTGGGAAAGGAGCACCAGAAGACTGAGTAGCAGTTGTTAAGACTGGAACTATTATGTTTGAAGTCGCTGGTGTTGATGAAGAAACAGCAAGAGAAGCGTTACGTTTAGCAATGCACAAATTACCAGTACGTTGTAAAATCGTTAAAAGAGGTGAAGAATAATGTTAAATAGTGAGTTATTAAAAAAATCAACTGAAGAGTTAAAAAAACTAGAGGAAGAATCACGAGCAGAATTATTTGCTTTAAAATTCCAAGCGGCAATGGGAAACTTAGAAAAACCCCACCGTATCAGTTTACTAAGAAAACAAATTGCTCGCATTTTAACTATTATTAGTCAACGCCGAATTGCTGGGGAAAATACCCAAATTAACGTTAAAATTGATTTAAAAGAAACATATGCCAAAATTGAAAAAGAATCACAAGCTTTTGCTAAAGAACGAAAAGGCAAAATTGAAAAAATGATGGCCGACCAAGAGGCAAAAGAAAATGATTTTTCTTCATTAATGGATTTACCACTAGATGAAGCAATGCTTGGGGATGATGCTAGTGCAGAAGCTAGCAAACCAGTTGCGAACGAAGCACCTGTTGAAGCAGCACCAACAAAAACTGCGAAACCAGCAGCAAAAAAACCGACTCCTAAAAAACCGGTTGTTGAAAAACCAGTTACTGAGAAAGTACCACCATTGAAAGCAGTTTCCAAACCAGCAAAACCAGCAATGGTTACTGTTAAATCAGTAACTAGTGCAAAAGCAGAAATTGAAGTGGAAAAATTAGGACCAAAAACTGCGAAGGGAACTGTGGAAGCTAAAGTTGAAAAAAATGCCAAGGCAAAGCTAGCAGAAATGAAAAGTACATTAGCAGCAGGAACTGCTAAAGGAAAAGGAACTGGTGTTAAAATTGACATCAGTACTAAACAAAAAGCCCCTAATGCGAAAGAATATACATATGGGGCCAACTGAGAAGAAAACCGTGATAAAATTGCCAAAGCAACAATTAAAAAAGTTAGTGCTACTAGAGAAGCTGCCAAAAAAACAACTACTAAGAAAGGAACAACAAAATAATGGAAAGAAATTGTCGTAAAATTTTACAAGGACGAGTAGTTTCAGATAAATCTGATAAAACAATTGCCGTTCTTGTTGAAACATACAAAAACCACCCCCTATATGGTAAACGAGTTAAATATTCAAAAAAATATTTAGCTCATGATGAACAAAACGAAGCTCACATCGGAGATAAAGTAAGTATTATGGAAACAAGACCACTATCAAAAGTTAAACGTTTTCGTTTAATTGCGGTGATCGAAAAAGCGATTGGTTAAGATAGGAAAATTGTGAGGAAGAAATAATGATTCAACAAGAGTCTAGATTAAAAGTTGCTGATAATTCCGGAGCTAAAGAAGTTTTAGTTATTAAAAACTTAGGTGGTTCATTTTGTAAGTTTACTAATATAGGTGATATTGTTGTATGTACTATTAAAAAAGCTGTTCCTGGCGGAATTGTTAAAAAAGGACAAGTTGTTAAAGCGGTAATTGTCCGTACAAAACGGGGACTCCACCGCAATGATGGTAGTCACATTCGGTTTTCAGAAAACGCGGTTGTTATTATTAAGGATGATAAAACACCAAGAGGGACACGGATTTTTGGTCCAATTGCCAGAGAAGTTAAAGAAGCAGGCTTTAGTAAGATTGCTTCGTTAGCACCAGAAGTACTATAGGAGGATAGCCATGATAAAATTAAAATTTAAAAAAGGTGACTTAGTAAAAGTTATTTCTGGAAAACATAAAGGTGTTGAAGGTCCAATTATGAAAATCATTCGTGATAAAAACCGGGTTATAATTGAAGGAATTACTAATACTAAACATGTAAAACCTTCGCAAGACAATACTGAAGGGGGAATCCAAGCGGTTCCTGCTTCAATTCACATCTCAAATATTGCATTAATTGATCCTAAAAATAAAAAAGAAACCACAAAAATTAGTTATCAAATCAATGATAATGGTAAAAAAACAAGAATTGCTCGTAAATCAAAAGCACATTTGGCGTAAGAAAGGAATATCAAGATAAAATATGGAACGAATTGAAAAACGTTATAAAGAAGAAATTTTACCAGAGTTATTCAAAGAGCAAGGTTACCAATCAATTATGCAAGTTCCGAAAGTTACAAAAATTGTAATTAATGTCGGAGCTGGAGATGCGACTCATAATTCAAAAGCAATTGAAGATGTTGTTAATGAGTTAAGTTTAATTGCCGGATTACGT
Source organism: Spiroplasma mirum ATCC 29335 (assembly GCF_000565195.1). Lineage (NCBI taxonomy): Bacteria > Bacillati > Mycoplasmatota > Mollicutes > Entomoplasmatales > Spiroplasmataceae > Spiroplasma > Spiroplasma mirum. Next base: position 269,017 of record NZ_CP006720.1, read on the forward strand.
CCAGTAGTAACCTTAGCAAAAGGTTCAATTGCTTCATTCAAATTACGGGAAGGAATGCCAATTGGGGCAAAAGTTACTCTTCGCGGAAAAAAAATGTACCAATTTTTAGATAAATTAATTAATATTGCCTTACCACGGGTAAGAGATTTCCGTGGTGTTAGCAAAGATGCTTTTGACGGCAGAGGAAATTATTCATTAGGAATTAAAGAACAAATCATTTTCCCAGAAATTGACTATGATAAAGTTAAAAAAATTCGGGGAATGGATATTACTATTGTAACAAGTGCCAACAAGAACGAAGATGCTTATGCATTATTGAAAAAAATGGGAATGCCATTTAAAAAATAGGGGAAAGAAACATGGCTAAAAAATCATTAAAAGTTAAACAAGCTCGTCATCCAAAATTTAAAGTAAGAGGCTACACTCGTTGTGGAAACTGTGGACGTCCTCATGCGGTATTACGTAAATATAACTTATGTCGTTTATGTTTTAGAGATTTAGCTTACAAGGGACAAATCCCAGGCGTTAGAAAAGCTTCATGATAGAAAGAGAGACTAGATAATTATGATGATCGATCCAATTGCTGATATGTTAACAAGAATCAGAAATGCTAACCAACGGCTACATAAAAGTGTCGTAATGCCAGCAAGTAAAATGAAAGTTAAATTAGCTGAAATTTTAAAATCAGAAGGTTACATTGAAGATTTTAAAATAACAGGAGAAGTTAAAAAAGAATTAAGTATCTTGCTAAAATATAAAGGAAAAACAAAAGTTATTTCAGGGTTAAAAAGAATTTCAAAACCAGGACTACGAGTTTATGTAACTGTTGATAGAGTACCTCAAGTATTAAATGGATTAGGGATTGCAATCATTTCAACTAGCCAAGGGGTTATGACGGATAAAATGGCAAAACAAGCTCACCTCGGTGGAGAAGTTATTGCTTATGTGTGATAGAAAGTTGCAGAGGTAGCAAAATGTCTCGAATTGGAAATCGTGAATTAAAAATTCCAACCGGTGTTGAAGTTACAGTCCAACCAAATAATGTTATTGTTAAAGGCACAAAAGGACAATTAGAACAAAAAATTCCTAATGTTATCAAAGTCGAAGCAAAAGATGGGGTTGTTAAAACAACCAGAGTTAACGAAGTTAAACATACTAAACAATTACACGGAACTATCAATTCATTAATCCAAGGAATGATCCAGGGAGTTAGTGTCGGGTTCAAAAAAGAATTAGAAATCTCAGGGGTTGGTTACAAAGCTAACTTACAAGGTGATAAACTAATGTTAAACTTAGGGTTCTCCCATCCAATTGAATACCATATTCCAAAAGGGATTACCCTAACCGTTCCAAAACCAACGCAAATTACGGTGGAAGGAATTTCAAAACAATTAGTAGGTGAAGTTGCTGCTAATATTAGAAACTTTAAAAAACCAGAACCTTATAAAGGGAAAGGGATTAAATATAAAAATGAACACATTATTCGTAAAGAAGGAAAATCAGCTGGTAAATAACAGCAGGGAAGGAAAGAGAAGATGAATAGCAACTCACGTAGTAATAATCGTAAAAAAAGACATTATCGTGTGCGTAACAAAATTTCTGGAACCTCACAACGACCAAGATTGAATGTGTTCAAATCAAACGGCCACTTTTATGCCCAATTGATTGATGATGTGAAACAAACAACTCTTGCTTCTGCATCAACTTTAAAAATGAAAGATTTAAAATCAACTTCAAACATCGCTGCTGCTGAACAAGTAGGAGCTGAAATTGCTAAATTAGCAATTGCTAAAAAAGTTACCAATGTCGTATTTGATCGTAGTGGGTATTTATACCACGGAAAAGTAAAAGCATTTGCAGAAGCCGCCCGTAAAGCTGGCTTAAAATTCTAATAAAGGAGAAAGAAAATAATGGCAGAAAATAAAGAAGCATTAGCAGTTAATACTAATGAACAAGGAAAACCAGCTGGACAAGCACCCGTAAAACCGCACCAAGAAGGAAAACCAAATTTCCACCAAAACAAACCTTTTAATAAACAAGACAACATGTTTGAAGAAAAAGTTGTTGCGATTAACCGGGTTACAAAAGTAACGAAGGGTGGTCGTCACTTTCGCTTCGCCGCTGTTGTTGTGATTGGTGATAAAAAAGGAAAAGTTGGCTTTGGAACTGGAAAAGCTAATGAAGTGCCTGATGCAATTAAAAAAGCAATTAAAGAGGCTAAAAAACAATTAGTAAAAGTTCCAATTGTGGGAACAACAATTCCTCATGAAGTTATTGGCCACTTTGGGGCTGGGAAAGTGATGATGAAACCAGCCAAAAAAGGGACGGGAGTAATTGCTGGGGGACCAGTGCGTGCTGTGATTGAACTTTCAGGATTAGCAGATGTTTATACGAAATCATTAGGATCAAATACCCCAATTAATATTTTACGAGCAGCTTTTGAGGGATTCAAAGAATTAAGAACGGCGGACCAAATTGCCAAATTACGTGGTAAAACACCAGAAGAATTAATAGGATAAGGAGCTTATATTAATGAAATTACATGAATTAAAATATAGTGATGGCGCTCGTCATGAGAAAAAACGCTTAGGACGAGGAACATCTTCAGGAACTGGGAAAACTTCTGGAAAAGGTAATAAAGGTCAAAATGCTCGTACTGGTGGAGGAGTGCGCCCCGGATTTGAAGGGGGACAAACTCCAATCTTTCGAAGAATTCCTAAAGTAGGATTCACCAATATTAATACCAAAAACTATACAATCTTTAATTTAAAAGATTTAGAAAAATTAAATGTTAGTGAAATTAATCACCAAACATTAGCTCAAAAAAAATTAATTAAATCAGAAAAAGAATTAATTAAAATCTTAGGTAGTGGTACAATATCTAAGAGCGTCAATGTCAAAACAAATAAAATTTCAAAAGCAGCCCAACAAGCAATTGAAGCGGCTGGAGGGAAAGTAGAGGTAATATAATAGTGAAAACCAAAGCTAAAAAAAGAAAGGCCAAGAAAGCAGCACAAGTTGATCTTGTCAAATCAAATAATTTTTTTGTAAAAAACAAAGATCTAATTAAAAGAATTGCTTTCACCCTAATTGTTTTAGTCGTAATTCGGTTAGGAAGTTATTTGACCGTGCCCGGAGTTACCGTTAGTCCTAATATTCAAGATTTATCAAATACTGATCAGTTCTTCAGTTTAATCTCAATGTTAGGGGGAGGAACTTTAGGAAAATTTTCAATTTTAGCTTTAGGAGTTTCGCCATATATTACTGCCTCAATTATTGTCCAGTTGTTATCAACGGATGTGATTCAACCATTATCGCGCTGAGCGAAGGGTGGGGAAAAAGGTCGTAAAAAATTAGACCGCTTAACGAAATGATTAACAATTCCCTTTGCAATTATGCAGGGGGTAGCCACAATCTTTACGATGGCGAACCAGGGAATTATTAGTCCGAAGTGATTAACTAATGATTTTGGAACCGGAAGCCCAATTTTCTACTACATTTTAGTTCCGTGTGCTTTAATTGCCGGAACCATGTTTATGTTATGAATTGCTGATCAAATCACAATTCGTGGAATTGGAAACGGAGTTTCAATCATTATTTTCGCTGGAATTGTGGCAAAGTTACCAAGTAACTTAGAAACAACCTTTAAGTTTTGAATTTCTGGTCAAGAAGACATTAACCTATTATTTGATGGGATTTTAAAATTCCTCGTTTATGTGGTGATGTTCTTATTAGTAATTTTGTTTGTCGTTATGCTAAATGAATCAGAACGAAAACTACCAATTCAACAAACCGGAAGTGGACTGTCCTCGGGCGGCGAACAGAACAAACCCTTCTTGCCGTTAAAAATTAACTCGGCTGGGGTAATTCCTGTTATTTTTGCCTCAGCTTTAATTTCCGCTCCAATTACAGTTTCACAAATTATTAGTGTTTCAAACCCTAATAACGGGTTTGTCCAGTTTACGAATAATTACTTATCATTTTCAACTTGACCAGGAATTATTATTTATGCTATTTTAACAATTCTTTTCACATTCTTGTATTCACAAGTGCAAATGAATCCTGAAAAAATTGCTGAAAACTTTCAAAAGGCGGGAACTTTTATTCCCAGTGTGCGACCAGGGAAGGAAACTGAAAAATATATTAAGGGAACAATTAACCGCTTAAGTATTTTAGGGTCAATCTTCTTAGCCGCCATTGCGATTTTACCATATGTTATTAGCAAACTAACTAGTTTACCAAGTGCCTTAGCAATTGGGGGAACTGGATTAATTATTATGGTGTCAGTTGCGTTAGAAACAATGCGTCAAATTAAAGGGCGAATTACGCAACAAGCCTTCATTGATAAAAAATCACAAAGTTTGAACCAAGATTCAAATGATAATTCATACTTGTGATAAGAAAGGTGTGTTATTAATTTTATGGGTAATATTATATTATTAGGAGCACCAGGCAGTGGGAAGGGAACCCAATCAGAAAAAATTATTGCTCAGTTTGGCTATAACCATGTCTCAACTGGTGATATTATTCGAGACAATATTCGTAATAACACCGCGAAGGGAAACTTAGCTAAAAAATATTCTGAACAAGGGAAACTAGTTCCTGATGACTTAATGATTGAGATGCTAGAAGATTATTTACAAACAGTTCAGGGCGGAATTATTTGAGATGGCTTTCCCCGCACTGTTAATCAAGCCGAAAAACTAGATGAATTATTAGCAAAACGAAATGCTAAAGTTGATCATACGCTATACTTTGAAATCGCGGAATCAAAACTAATCGATCGGATTATGGGACGATTAATATGTCCAACTTGTAAAAGAACTTATCACATTACATTCCATCCTCCGAAAGTGGCTGGAATTTGTGATTATGATCAAACCCCACTAGTTCGTCGCGCGGATGATACCGCTGAAAAAGTACAGGTAAGATTAGCAGAATATAAACGAGATACTGAACCATTAGTTCAATATTATCTTAATAAGCAAAACTTATCAGTTATTGATGCTGATATGGAAGGTGACGCTGTTTGAAATCAAATAGTTGCAATTATTAAGTAACAAAAGAGATTGGAGGTAATAAAATGGCTAAATCTGATTTACTAGATGTTCAAGGAAAAGTTTTAGAAGTATTACCAAATACAATGTTTAAGGTCGAATTAGAAAACGGCGCAGTTATTTTAGCTCACGTCTCTGGTAAAATTCGTATGAATTACATTCGCATTTTACCGGGCGATTTAGTAACTGTCGAAATGTCACCATATGATTTAGAACGTGGGCGTATTGTCTTTCGACACAAATAAATTAAGTTTGAGGAGGAGTATGCACGATGAAAGTACTATCATCAGTCAAAAAAATTTGCGACAAATGTCGGGTAATTAGAAGAAAAAATCGCGTTATGATAATCTGTCAACAACCAAAACACAAGCAAAGACAGGGATAAAAGGAGGAAAATAGAAGCATGGCACGTATTGGAGGAGTCGATATTCCAAATGATAAAAGAGTAGTTATTGCCTTAACTTATATCTTTGGAATTGGAAAACCACTATCTCAACAAATCTTAGCAGATTCTAAAATCTCAGAAGATGTACGAGTAAAAGATTTATCAGAAGAAGAATTAACTAAAATTAGAAATGAAATTGCAAAATACAAAACCGAAGGGGACTTACGTCGTGAAGTTGCCCTAAATATTAAACGATTGATGGAAATTGGAAGTTACCGGGGAATGTGCCACCGTAAAGGGTTACCAGTTAGAGGCCAATCAACAAAACAAAATGCGCGTACTGCTAAGGGACCACGAAAAACAGTAGCGAATAAGAAAAAATAGAGGAGTGTAAATTATGGCTGTTAAAAAAGTAACTAATAAGAAAAAAGTTAAAAAAAATATTAATAAAGGTGTAGCCCACATTCACTCAAGTTTCAATAACACAATTGTTACTATTTCCGATGAAGGCGGGAATGTAATTTCATGATCATCAGCAGGAGCAATGGGATTTAAAGGAAGTAAAAAATCAACCCCATATGCTGCGCAAATGGTTGCCGAAGCGGCGGGAAAAGCTAGTCAAGAACACGGAATGCACAGCATTCAAGTTGAAGTAAAAGGACCAGGTCCGGGTCGAGACGCGGCAGTAAGAAGTTTACAAGCAATTGGGTTAGAGATTACTTCAATTAAAGATGTAACTCCAATTCCTCATAATGGGGCTCGCCCACCAAAAAGACCACGAGGATAAGGAGAGTGATAGTTAGATGAAACAATTTATTAGACCAGAATTTAAATTAGAAGTGGAAGACAAATCAAACAATTATGGAAAATTTTTAGTTGAACCATTAGAACGTGGATTTGGAATTACCCTGGGAAATGCATTGCGCAGAACATTGTTATCTTCAACACCCGGGGCGGCAGTGTTTGCCATCCGTATTAAAGGAGCCTCACATGAATTTACCGCAATTCCCGGTATTGTCGAACATGTTACGAAAATTATTTTAAATATTAAAAACCTTGTGTTAAAAATTGATCAAAATATTATTCCCGATGGGGAGTCAGTAATTTTAAAAATTAATTCTAACAAGGAAGGTGATGTGTTAGCAAAAGATATTGAATTACCAGCCGGTGTTGAAGTAATCAATACGGATTTACATATTGCCACAATTGCGAAGGGTGGAGAATTAAACTTAGAATTACATGCTCGTAATTCTCGGGGATATAAATCATTTAATGATAATAAAAAAGAAAAGAAATATGCGGACTTAATTGTCATTGATTCAAACTATTCACCAGTGCAAAAGGTTTCTTATACGGTGGAACCAACCAAAGTAGGAAAAAATGCTGATTTAGAAAAATTAGAAATTGAAGTCCAAACTGATAGTTCAATTACACCGGTTAATGCTATTGCAATGGCGGGTAAAATTTTATCGGAACACTTAGAATTCTTTATTAACTTAAATGAAGCAATCAAAACAACCCAAGTTATTTCATCTGAAACTGAAAAAGAAGAAGATGAATTAGATCGTAGTATTGATGAGTTAGAATTTACTCAGCGTTCACAAAACTGTTTGAAACGTGCTAAAATTGAAACACTTCGTGATCTAATATCAAAAACCGAAGAAGAAATCCAAGAAATTCGAAACTTAGGTAAAAAATCATTAACTGAAATTAAAGAAAAAGTAGCCGCTTTAGGTTTATATTTTAGAAGAGATTAAACAGAAAGGAGCAACAATTCATGTCATATCAACAAAAAAGAGGTAAAAATACATCATGACGCAATGGTTTAATGCGCAATCTTGCAACGGAGTTAATTATTAACGAAAGATTAGAAGTAACAGAAACCAGAGCAAAAGAATTGCGTTGCCATGTTGACAAATTAATTACCTTAGGAAAACGTCAAGATTTACATGCTCGTCGAAGAGCGGCTAGTTTCTTAAGAGATATTGAAGCAAACGAAAAAGAAACGGCTTTACAAAAATTATTTAATGGCATTGCCAAAAAATACAAGGATCGCAATGGTGGTTATACCCGAATTTTAAAATTAGATAATCGTCGTGGTGATAACGCCCCAATGGTAATCATTGAATTAGTATAAGCAACCTTTTTAGCTAATGGTCCCACGTGGCTATTAGTTTTTTCTTTCTTATGTTATGATAGATAAGTAGAAAAGATGGTGAAAAAATGATAACCTTGAAATCAAGTGAAGATTTAGTCAAAATGCGGGTTGCTTGTAATGTGTTAAAATTAGTCCACCAGGAATTACGAGCAATGATTAAACCAGGAATAACCGGGGTGGAACTGGACAAAAGAGCGGAAGAAATTATTCACCAGCACCAGTGCCAACCAAATTTTAAAGGTTTATATGGTTTTCCCGCCACAATTTGTGTGTCAATTAATGATGTTTTAGTCCACGGCATTCCTAATAATACACCCCTGAAAAATGGTGATTTAGTGTCAATTGATGCTGGGTGTGCCTACCAAGGGTTTAATAGTGATGGTGCTTTTACAATGATTGTGGGAGAACCGCTAAGTGACTTACACCAGCAACTAGTGGATATTACAAAAAATGCGTTAGACCACGCAATTGCAATTCTAAAACCAGGAGTTCGGATTGGTGATATTGGCCATGTTATTCAAGAATATGTCGAAGGGAATGGTTTTTTCTTGCCCCAAGAATTTACTGGTCATGGAATCGGAAAAGAATTGCATGAAGATCCCCACATCCCCAATGTTGGCGAACCCCACACGGGTTTACGTTTGCAAGCAGGAATGACAATTTGTATTGAACCAATGGTCCAAATTGGAACCGCAAAAATTAAAATGCTTAGTGATGGATGAACCCCTGTTTCGGTTAATGGGTTGCCAAGTGCCCATTTTGAACACACTATTTTGATTACCGAGACTGGACATGAAGTTTTAACTTAATGTGTTTTAATAATCAAAAATCTAGTTTTTAACTAGATTTTTTAATTTTTACATTAAAATTTTTTAAAAATCTCTAATTTTTGCCCTTTTTATCTGATTAAATTAATGTTATAATAAATTAACTCTTACTAGGAGGCTATGAAAAAAATGAAAGTTAATTTTAAGCAATTTTATCGTGGTTTTATTAGTACTATTTTAGCTTTATTTAGTGCTTATATTTTAATTTCTTCATCATTTTCAATAATTTATCCCCAGGGAAAACTTAATTTTGTTAATATTATTTTAAATTTAACTTATTTAGTTTTCGTTAGTTTTGTGATGTTATTTTTTGTCGGTATTTTATTACAAATTATGTTGAATTTTAAAACTTATCAGCACCAAGCAAATATTCAATGAAAACAAGTTCTAAAAGTTAATTGATTAATTATTATTTTATGAATTTTTAACTTATCATTATTTTCATACTGTTTATATGTTACTGTTATTTACAATAATTATTTTGATAAACATTTTTATCAAACCTTTTTAATTTCTTTTTATTTGTTCTATGGAATTTTTTCAATCGGATTTGTCATCACTTTAGTATTATTTCGAATTTATATCGCTTGAATTAAAGATATCAGCAATATTACTGATTTAAATAATTTGACAATTTTAAAATATTTAGCTCACGATGATTTAGTTAAAACAGCACCATATAATTTTACGATTACTTTCCCCAATATTTATGAACTACCAATTGCGTGGTTTTTACTAGAAGAAGCTAAATTAATTAGTAATTTGCGAAAAACGCATTTATTAACCCAGTTTAAAAAACAAACAACACCACCACATCTTTTTTGTTTTTAATTTATTAAGCAAAAAATAAAAAGAAGGTGAAAAGAATAATGTCCGGTTTTAAGTTATTGTTTCAAAATAATATTAAAAATACAATCAAAAACAAAATCCAATTTATTGGCTTAGTAATTTTAGTATTTTTAACTTGTTTAATTTTCACAATAATTGAAGTTTCCAAACAACGTGTTGAAAACGTTTATCATAATTTTATTTCTGAAAAAATGAGTAACCAACATGATTTTATTGTTGATTTTTCCCAAACTAGTTATGTTGAAAACGCCGCTAGTGGAGCGGATCAATTCTTAGCAATTTCAGATGTTGAAGTCCGCCAAAATGCAATTTTAGATTATTTGCAAGCAGCAACGATGAATTCAGATTTTCAATTTAATTTTAATCGGGTGGAAGCACGAGTTTTTAACTTAGGCAATAATAAAGTTATTAAATCAGTGACCCTTAATCCCCACCAAACAATTGATAAATTTGTTGTGAGTGCCGGAATGCCTCTAAGTTTTTACCAACAATATTTAAATTCCTTAAATAATGAAACTATGCATTGGGTTTATTTAACTCCTGAATTTGCCAAAAAGAATAATATTAAAATTAATGATGTCATTCGTTTACAAGCCGATAGTTACGGAACAACAATTAAAGTTAAGGATAGTGAATTACAACCAGTTGATTTAAGCCCTTATCAAAAAGAAGACATTAATAAGTGGTTGTCAAAATCACCATATGCTGCACAAAATTGGTTACGGGTAGTTGGCTTTGGGCAGTCCGCCGATTTTATTACACCAATCATTGACCAGTTCCATCCGTTTCCTAATATGAATAATGAAGGGTTGGCATATGTTGACCAAAAATTATTTGGACTAGTCAACGATACTGTCCGGGATGCTAATAATCAAAGCTATGATATTACGAGACTAGATATTACTAAACAAGTTTTAACCCCAGCTAGTCAATCTGATCGTGAAGTTTATTATGTTGGAAAATTTACTAATAACTATCGTGATGAGGTCAAGGAAAGTTTAATTAACAATACCCTGAACACTTTTTTAAATAGCAAGTGGGGCGCTACAATTGGTTTACATGCATATTATAGTAAAACGCTTACGGGTAATACCCCAGTTCTTACTTTCCGAACTGATAAGCGCTATCCTTTTGCTAAAAGAACAACTTATTTCTTAACAACCTTAAATGGTTTTATTGCTGGTTCTTATATTCTAATTGCGGTTATTTTAATTATTTCTTTCTTCGTGTTAGTCCTAGTTATTAAACGTCAAATTGAATCTACTGGTCCCCAAAATGGGATTTTACGAGCTTTGGGTTACCGTCGTCGGGAAATTATCAGTAGTTATCTAAGTTATCCACTCTTAATTGCCCTAGCAGGGGGAATAGTTGGATATTTATTAGGAATTTTAAGTCAATCAATTATTCGGATTATTTTTGGGGCCTACTTTAATCTTCCGTATACTGGTTTTGCTTTAGCACTCTGGGCGTTAGTAATTTCTTTTATTGCGGTTTTTGCGTTATTAACGGGGGTTACAATGATTAGCGCCACAATTATGATGCACTCAAAAACCCCATTGCAACTAATTAAGAAAGAAGAATCCTTTTCCGCCGGACAAATTAAAAAAATTGTCCAAAGAATTTGTACCGTTCGTAAAACATTTGATAATCGGTTCCAAGCAGTGCAGTTCTCTAATTCATTGGGAAAAATGTTTGGTGTTTCGTTGACAATGATTATTAGTACTATTCTAATTACAATTTCAACAACAATTCTGTTTATTTTACAAAATAATATTCGTTATTCTTATACGGGTGATGATTACAATACCTTAGTTGAATATCAATCACCAGTTTATAATCTTCCCACAACTTTCTTAAAAACATATGACCCAACCCAACAACCATGAGATATTAATAATAGTGCCTTTAGCAATACTAACATGACGCGGAATGCGGACGAGTATATCAAGGATTTTGAGCAAGCAACCATTAATCCTGAAAATTACTCACCAACTTATAATGCTACTGAAATGCGGTCAATGTTATATAAAAACATTTCAAAAGAATTTTTAAAAAGTAATAAGTTAAGTGTGCCCACTGGTGATCAGTATTTATTAAGAGCAGTTTGTATGAGTACCTGGGGTGATTATAAAGACTATGGATTAGGAAACTTAACTAAAGCAACGCTTGAAACTTATTTAGCTAATCCTGATAAGGCAAAACAACATATTAATGAATTAGAACAGTATCGATTATTTTATTGAAAATATCGTGAGACAATTGCCTTAGATGTGAAACGACCACAATACTTCACTAATAACAATTTAAATTTAGATGATAGTTTAAATAGTGAATTGTTTACTAGAAGTGATTACCAAAAAACATTTGGTACTAGTTCGACCATTATTGTTTTAGATAATAATCATTTTCGCCCCGGGCTCGAAGCCCCACTCAAAACATCATTTCGAAAAGTGTTGGATAGTGGGAATGCCCAAGATTTTAATGCTAATTTAAAAAAACCAATGTATGATTTATATGATTGAATTTATGCATTCTTTATCAATAATGTTAGCCAATGTTTTACCCAGGGAGTTTATACGCGTTCTCCCCAGGCAGTACGAACTGAAATGGCGGCAGCTTTTAAAGATAATAGTAAAAGTTTTAATTTAGCATTCGGAGTGGTACCGTTTAATCCCCACACTGATGACCGGGGAACAATGTTCCATGGCCAAGTTAATAATATTAATGTTGATGTATATGGAATTGACCAGAGTTTTAACAACCAAACTTTAAGTGATGGGAAATATACCTTAAATGATAAATTATTTGCTAATAGCAATAATATTGTTATTAACCAAACCCTTGCTAAAAGGTTAGGATTAACAACTGGTGATCAAATTACGAGTAAGGTTCTTCGCCAAGCTTTATTTAAGAATAGTGTTAATGGCTATCAGGAGGATGCCCAACAAATTCTAAATAGTTGGGATGAATCACAAGTAACCGGAACTGATAGTAGTGGTCAAACCGTTGGAAAACTACTATTTAATAGTACAAATAATTACCAAAATGATGTATTAGGAGAGAAGGGAAATAATAAAGTTTTAGATAGTGCTTTAAATCCAAGTGATCCTAATGCAACAAATCCTACTATTTTAAATAATAAAATTGTTGATGGTAGTTATCTCTTAGGAAATGATAATGGTAATGAAGTCTTTAATATTGTTGGTGTAAATAACCAGTATGGTAGTGCTCGGGCTTGAATTAACAATGAACGAGCAAATGCCATTTTAGGTTATGACCAGACGCGTAATCATTTATTACGGTTATTTATGAATGAATGGCAAAATTCATTTGTTAAGTCATTACCAACGTTATCAGTACCTTATCAAACAGCCCTTAGTGCCTTAGAAACTTTTATTAAAAATAACCAAAGCACCCCAATTAATCAATTATGAACGGCTTTTGTTAATAATTTTCAAAAACAATCATTGGCTGTTAATTGAATTAAAGTTTTTGAAAATGAATATCCACTTTTTAATTATAAATTATCAAAAAGTGTAACTACCGATGATATTCAAAGTGGTTTGGCAACTGTTCAAAGTTTTGGTGATTATAGTTTCTATGGATTAAACGGGGGAATAGTTGGAACGACAGTTTATCCATCGTATTCAGAAAGATCATTTAATAATTTATTGCCAATTGCAACGGCCAAGGAAATTTTACAAAATTTAGCCCAGGCGGTTCTTGGGGTTATTGCCTTTATTATTGCAATTTCCTTCATTCTAAGCTTTATAATTATTATCTTAACAAGTAATGTTGTTATTGCCGAAAACCGAACAATCATTGCCACAATGAAAGTTCTGGGTTATAGTAACCGTTATATTACAAAATTAGTAATTGGAATGTACATTCCTGTTATTGTAATAATGACCATCGCCGGGTTTGGTTTTGGCTGATTATTCTTAACAATTGGCATTAATGTTTTAACTAATATGGGAATGGTCTTCCCCCTAATGATGAATGCAGCGATCCCAATCATTGTGATTGCGAGTGGCTTTGTTTTATACCTAATTGCATATTTAATCAGTTGATTTAGTATGAATAAAATTAATCCGTTAGTGGCAATTATGTCAGCAAATTAAAGGAGTGACAACATGAAAAAATTATTAACAATTCTTGGCGCACTTACCATTGTGACATCTTCAACAAAGGGTGTTGTCAGCTGCCAAACTGGCAGCGGTAATTGAAATGATATTCCAGTTGACCCACCTGTCTTAGCATTTGATGTGAAAGGCTTTCCTGGTGTTAATTTTAAAGATGTTAATCCTCAAGATAATAACCAAACAATTCCGATGTTATTTGCCCAACTAACAAAAATTTTTCAAGGAACAAAATGAGATTTTAATACCTTGCATCAGCAAATTAAGTTTAACGGATCGCTAATTACTAATCCTAATCCAGATTTATACCGAAATGGTGAGTATAATATTGTGATTAATGATAATACTAGTGAAAATGAACTAACAATTAATAAAACGGTTGTTAATTCAAACCATATTGCGGATAAAGTAAAAAATTTAGATTTGGGGACTGTCGATGATGCTCGTCCTAAAACAATCTTGATTGCTACTGTTTTTAATAATATGGGCTTAATTTCCGAAATTGATAAATTTGGAAGGTTCTTTATTGGTGAAGAAACCGAAGCAATTTGGAATCAGCAAATTGCCAGTGTTCCCCGTTTAAAAATTGATTCAAATAGCGGAACTGCTATTTTAGAAACAGGGAAGGATCATTGAACAGACCATGATGATCCGCAAAAAGACTATTATGAGACAGTTACTGTTCATTTTACAGTTAAATCAAAACAACCTCCTACCAATCCAATGGATCTTGCTAATTCAGGATTGTCCACTAATTTAGGTAAATTACCACAAGTATCAATTTTGCAGATTATGATGATGTTTATTACCCTAAATTTTGCGGGAAATCTTGATAAACTAAGTGAACTCTTAAATGATTTATATGTAAAAAATATTACTAACAATTCTGCTGATATTGAAGCTTGATCAGGCTCAAAATATTTTAGCGGAGCACTTAAAGTTAATTTTAGTTAAATTAAATTTATTAAAAAGGAGATGAACAAAATGAGAAAATTAATGATGATTTTAGCATCACTAACAATTACGGCAACCACTGCAACTACTGTAGTTGCTTGTAATAATGGGACAAAAGAAAACAAAATTAATGTCAAAGATAAATACCAAGTTGTCCCAACAGTTAAAAATATTAGAGCTGCTATTCAAAAAGATGGAGTAAATCCTGATGATGTTGATATTGATATTCAACCAGGAATGAAATCGGCTATTATTCGTTATATGCCAAATACGCCTAACTTACCATTTTTAACAAAAAAGATTGCCTTAGATTGAGCAACAACTGATATTAATAAGATGTTAAAAATTCTTTCAGTTCCCTACAGTGAAAATGATCTTGGTAAATATGTTAAACCAGAAACAGCATTAGCAATTATTAATATTTTAAATGGAACCCAATTTACTCTTGGCCAGGTGAATGTTAACGTTGACAATGATAGCCATATTATTACGCTAACTCCGAAATCAGGTAGTGGTTTAACTGGGAATGCGGTAACCATTGATGGTCAGCCAATTACTTTTAATGATATTTTCCAAGAAACAAATTTAGGAACAATTTATATTGACAAAGATTTATATGATAAATATATTAGTAACCCGAATTATAACATATTATTTATGGCTGCTGCAATTATGGAATTTGGTGGTGATCGTAACCGTTTCCCCGCTTATTATAAATCAACCATGGCTACTGCCATGATTAATGCCATTGGTTCAGTGGTAGTTAACATTGACCCTAATACTAAGAAAGGAACATTTTCAATGGAAACAAAAGTGGATGGGGTTATTGCCCAATCAGGATTTACCTTTAATTTTACAGTTGATACTAACCCGAGAACATATTTAACCCAAAATAATACTAAACCAACATTAGGTGAAGTTATTGATGTTAATTTACCAGGAACTTATACAGAGCAGAATCTTGACCAGTTACGTTATGATTTAGTTAAACAATTATTAGGAGAAAATTTTGCTAATAAATACAAGGATATTTTTTATGATGAAATTTGAGTATTAAGTTTTGATGCTAATACTAAAAAAGCAGTACTAACACCAAAACCAGGTTCGAAAATCTTTGAAATTTCAGATCAGGATGCTTCACCATTAACTGGAATTCCAGATTATACCTTAAATGTTACTTTTGGTGGTTAAAAGGTTATTAAAAAAGATGTTATTTAGCAATAACATCTTTTTTTCAATATTTTCCTAATTAAATTTTTTATTTTATGAAATTCTTAATTTTAGTTTGATATTTATTTTAAATTGAGATACTATATTAAATATCACTTTATTAGAAGAAATGATATAGGGGGAGAGGATATTATGAGGTTTTTCTCAAAAGTTAAAGAGTATAACTGAGTATATAAAACAGGTTCAAGAAAGCGAAGTGGGTCTGGAAGTTGAGATCCCTTTAATTATAAAAGAATTGCTCGCATTGAAAGAGAATTAATTCGTTTACGTAAAAAAGAAGAATCCCAAAATAAAGATCATCTTTATTTTGGTCGTTAAGAATTAAGAATAAACACCTAACCAATAGATACTTAAAATAAATAGTTACTTTATCGTTAAGTCCTTTCATTTAGGTGTTTTTATATGCCTTAATAAGTTTTTGAAATACTGTCTTTTAATGATAATACTATATTTATTATAAATTTAATTTTAAATTATAAGAATTTTTATAAAATTATTTCTATTATAATATTATATTTTTATCTTAAAATCTTAAAATGAGGATATATTTTAAATTACTAAAAATTAACAAAAATAAGATATAATTATAGTAATAATAAAATTGTAAAAGGATGTCGGATTATGTTTTTATCAATTATTTTTGTAACCCAAAATCACCCAGTAAAAATTCTACGAACATTATCATCAATAAAGGCACAAAGCGATAGTGATTATGAAGTGATTTTAGTTGATGATTCTGGATTTCAACCAAAATCAACAGCGTTAGAATTATTAAGTGATAATTTTTATAATTTCGATAATAAAATTCAAGTGATTTCAAGTTTACGTGGGCAAGGGTTTTCATATGCAGTTAATGCTGCAATTAATATCGCGAATGGAAAATATTTTTTAGTTTTAGATGAGGGACAAATTTTAAAAGAAAATGCAGTTGCAACTTTAAAAACAAAAATTAAGGCAAATCATAAAGAACTAGTTCCAATTGATATGTTAGAATTTAAGTTATACTACAGTACCATTAAGGGAGAAAGCTATCTTCGGAATGATTTGAATAAACTATTAACCCCAAAAATTCAAAAAGAAGTTTTTGCCAATGTGCATACTTTAATTAATACAAAAGTATTTCGAACACAGTTTATTCAAGACCATAAAATTGAATTTATTAATTATGTTCGTAATGATAGTTTATTTATTTACAAAGCACTAGCTAATAGTGATGGTTTTTTAGCGATTAATGATGTTTTAGCAGAATATGAATTAGGAACAATTAATTATAGTGTTTTTGATCTTTTAAAACAATGAGTTCATATTTTTAACTTTTATCGCGAAATTGGATTATATAAAGAGTACCATGAAGAATTAGAATATGCTTTTATTCGGTTCTGTTTAATTAGTTTCTTGCGAATGGTTCGTTTACAAAATAATAAAAAATTAGCAATTAAGGGAGTTGTCAGTGCCCAAAATAAAATTGAACGAAGATTACGACATTTTAAAGATAATAAGTATGTGCAAAATATCAATGATGAAAAATTTGCGCCAATTGTGCAGGATATTGAAGGATATCTTAAAAATTGAAAACTTACTTATGCAAAATAAATAGTTAAGAATGATGAATACCAATGAAAGTTATTGATAAAAAAACCACCCGTAAAAACCATCCTTCAATCTCAGCCACAGATTTTGGTGATGCTGAGCAAATAACAACCAAATCTGACCTTTCGCAACCAGAGAGCGAAAATAATAATGAGCAACTTGGTGATGATGAATACAACTACCACCAGTTATCACGCCCATTAAGAATTATTTTTGCTCGTTTTTTAGATTTAATCTTATCAAGTATTATTCCATTAGTTCTTTCGTTAACAATGCGTCAATGGAATCCTAACCACAATGTCTGAGCACCAATTGTGGCTATTATTGCAACGTTTATTATTTTCTTTTTTTATTTTGTTATTATTCCGTATGTATGGACCGGAAAAACCTTGGGAAAATGGCTAATGCGGATTACCTTAGTTACTACAAATAATAAATTACGAATGAATGTGATTTTTACCCGCGAATTGTTTATTATTTTTATTCCTTGGTTTGTTGAATTAATTTTTAACTTTGTTTTTGATGTAATTTTTAAAGTTAACTTGGGTGAAATTTTGGCGGGACGTTCAGAAACTAGCCAAATTGCGTCAATTGTGATGAAAATAGTTACCACATTTTATTTTTTATGGTACTTAGGACTTGTTTTTGGTGTATATTTAAATAAGAACCATCAAATATTATTTGATAAACATTTTAATTTATTTATTGTTAAAATTAAACCAAATCAAGTTAAAAAACCAAAAAAGAAACGCGAAGCAATTACGCGCAACAAAGAACATGTTCATTTGAAAAGGGACCAACCAGGGAATATTTCCGATGAAGCATTAAAGGAAATTGAAGATTTATAAGGTAAATACTAGGTAGAAAGAATAAAGGGGTATCTTTCCAATGTTAAATGAATTTATTAAAGATTTGAATCCTAACCAACGCGAAGCGGTCTTAGCAATTAATGGACCGGTCCGGGTAATTGCCGGGGCTGGCAGTGGTAAAACACGCGTTATTATTAATAAAATTGCTTATTTAGTTCGTTATGGAAATCACAAACCATGAAGAATTTGTGCATTAACGTTTACTAATAAGGCAGCTAATGAAATGAAAAACCGAATTGTTAATTTAATTGGTCAAGAGGGCCGAAAAACTTGAATTTCCACTTACCATGCCCTGTGTGTTCGTATTTTACGCGAAGATATTGAAACCTTAGGTTATCCGCGCAGTTTTAAAATTATTGATACCACCGACCAAGACCAAATTATTAGAGCAATCTATAAGTCGGCAAACTTAAAATATGATGCCCAAGAAAGTTGGATGGTAAAGTCGCAAATTAGTAGTTGAAAAAATGATTTTTATTCACCAAGTCAAGTCATTGATGGGGCTTATGAAAATAGTGATAAAAAACGATGAGGCTATGTTTATAAAGAATATGAGAAAAGACTAAAAGAATTAAATAGTTTAGATTTTAATGATTTAATTTTGTTTACCCATCGTTTATTTTCTTACCATAAAGACATCTTAGCAAAATGACAAGATCGTTTTGATTATTTATTAGTCGATGAGTTCCAAGATACGAATGATTTACAATTTGATATTATCAAATGATTATCAGAAACAAAAAAAAATATTACTGTGGTTGGTGATCCTGACCAAACAATTTATTCGTGGCGGGGAGCTAAAATTCGGTTAATTTTAAACTTTGAACATTATTTTAAAGAAACCCAAACAATTATTTTAGACGAAAACTATCGTTCTAGTCAAAATATTCTATCACTCGCAAATGATTTAATTGTTAATAATGCTAATCGTATTAAAAAAGAATTGTTTACTAGTAAAGAATTGGGTGTCAAACCAATTTTGTACCATGCTAGCAGTAGTTTAGATGAAAGTGATTTTGTTGCCAGCAAAATTAACCAACTGGTGAAAAAAGAGAACTACCACTACCAAGATATTTTAATATTATATCGCGCTAACTATTTATCCCGTGATATTGAAGGCTCCCTTGCTGATTATGGGATTTCTTATCGAATTTATGGGGCCTTTAAATTTTACGAACGGAAAGAAATTAAAGATGCCTTAGCACTATTAAAATTAGTAGTTAATAATGAAGAACTCTCTTTAGATCGGGTGCTATTATTTACTCCTAAAATTGGACCAAAAGCAGTGGAACAGGTGAAAGCAATTCTCAAAGAGCATCAGTTAAGTTTTAACCAATTATTACTTGATCATTTTGATTTATTACCAAATAGTTTAAAAAATAATTTAACGGCGCTTAGTGAAGCAATTTTTGATGCTAATAGTTTATTACAAGACACCCAAAGTGTTAAAATAGTCATTGAAACCTTACTAGAAAAATCAGGTTATCTAAAACGCCTTCAAGATAATTTAGAAACTGAACGCGTAGAAAATATTAAAGAATTAATTGACGGGATTGCTAAATTTGACTTCCAAAATTCTGATTTGCAAGGTCTCGAATTAGTTAATGAATACTTACAATTAATTAGTTTACAAACTGACCATGATAATGATGAAATTAATGATGATAGTGTTTCATTAATGACAATTCATAATGCGAAAGGTTTAGAGAAAAAAGTTGTTTTTATTGTTGGTCTTAATGAAGGTATTTTTCCTTCAATTCAAGCAATTAAGAGTGGTGAAAGTGAATTAGAAGAAGAGCGCCGAACTTTATATGTCGCAATCACCAGGGCAAAAGAACTCTTATTTATTAGTTATGCGGATGGTTATTCATATGTTACCGGGAATGAAAGATTCCCTTCGCGGTTTGTTAAAGAGTTAAATCCGGATTTTTTAGAAATAATTGAGAGCGATTTATTAGGAACAACTGTTAAGTATAAAAGTAATTATAGTTTAGATAGCGAATGAGAAAATAGTTTAAATAATTTTTCGAATAAGGCCCTTAACACAAGGTCACAATCCGCCCAGGAAAATTGATCCATTGATGATGGTGTTAGTCATGAAATTTTTGGGATTGGCGTTGTTGTTAAAAAAATCGGATCTAACATTCAAGTTATTTTTCCCAGTCCGATTGGTTCAAAAATTATTTCAGCTGATAGTAAAGCTATTAAAAAAGTTAAGAATTAGCTAGGTTTAAAAATGAGGTGGAGATATAAAAATCAAGAATTATAAGGAAATTGCTAAGATTGCTGGTTGTGGGGTGGGGACAGTTTCACGCTACTTTTCGGGAGGTTCGATTTCGGAAGAAATGTATGAACGAATTGATGCGATTGTGCAACGGAGCAATTTTGTTGCTAAAAACCCTAAAAATATTAATAATATTGGTGTAATTACACCTAGTATTTTAGATTATAATACTAATCTCTTAATTGAAAAAATAGCAAAGAAATTATGAGCGCAAAAATTATCTTTAAATATTATTTATTTTGATTATCAACACCAACAGTTGCAAGACATTATTGAAACCCTTTTGCAGAAGAAAACTAAAAAAATTATTTTACTATTAAACAATCTTGATGAATTAAATCACGAAACTTTGCAAACAATTGAAAAATATCATAATAATTTAATTATTTATGGTCAAAAGTTGGCAAATCATAATTGTGTTTATTTAAACTATAAAAAAATGATGTATGATTTAACTTTACAATTAATTGACAAATATCAAAATGTTTTATATGTCAGTACAGTGTTAGAAGATAAAAAAGAACTTTATCGTGGTTATTTTAAAGCTTGTTATGATTCTAAAGTTGAACCACGATACTTGCATTTAAAAACAACGAATTTTAAAGAGGATCATCATTTGTTAGCCAACAGTATTGATGATTACCAAATGGCCGCGGTTATTTGTGTTGATGAATACAGTTATTTACAAGCCCATAGTTTACAACTTGCTAATTTAATGATTGCCAATTTATATTCTCCCGCCTTGCAAAAAGGATATTTGAAAGCTAATAGTTATATTAATATTAATTTTGAAAGTATTACTGATAATTTGGTGCAGTTATTAATTAATGATAATTCAGAGAAGTTAGCAGTTGAAATTCAACACCAAATTTCCTAACTTACTAGGGATAGGTAGGTTAAATTATTTTGATTTTTAAAAATAAATTTAAAAAAAGTTAGGATTTGTATTAATTTTGATATAATAATTTTGTATATTTTGAAGGAGGAAATCAAATGGCATCATTTAAAGCTGTTATTATTGATCCTGTCGGAATGCACGCCCGCCCAGCAGCCCTAGTTGTTGGAGAAGCAAGTAAATATTCTTCAGACATTTCTATTAAAACTGCCGATAAAGAAGGAAATTTAAAATCAATCATGAACGTGATGGCCTTAGCAATTAAAACTGGAACTGAAGTTGAAATAATTGCCAATGGTAGCGATGCGGACAATGCTATTGCAGGTATTCAAAAAGTAATGAAAGATAACAAAGTTATCTAGTCTTAGAAGATTCAATATACACATTAATGAATAACATATTTTAGTTCTAAAATATGTTATTTTTTGTAATTTTTTTCCATAATTATGTTGTTTAATTTTCCGTTTAGGATATAATTAGAAGCGAGGTGTATTAGTATGTGGATTTTAGCGCTTGAAACAAGTTGTGACGAAACAAGTGTTGGGATTATTCGTAACAGTCAGGTGAAAACGAATGTTATATCATCACAAATCGCCGACCATATTAAATATGGTGGGGTGGTTCCAGAATTGGCAGCAAGATTACATTTAAATAATCTAAACACTGTTTTATCTTCCGCATTCCTAGAAGCAAATATTAGTCCCTTTGACCTTGACTATATTGCTTATACAGAAAAGCCCGGATTAATTGGTGCGCTTCATATTGGAAAAATAGCCGCTGAGACCTTAGGCAGCTATTTAGACATTCCAGTTATTAAAACAAACCATTTATATGGTCATATTTATGCTGGAGCAATTGACCATCAATTTAAGTTTCCCATGCTAGCAGTATTAGTTAGCGGGGGGCATACTCAAATCGTGTATTTAAGAAAGCATTTAGATTTTGAAATCCTTGGTACAACATTAGATGATGCAATCGGTGAGTGTTATGATAAAGTAGTACGAATGCTCGGATTAAATTATCCTGGAGGACCAGTTATTGACAAACTTGCGCAACAAGGAAATCCAAATACTTATCGATTTCCCTTACCATTAGATGATGGAAGTTATAACTTTTCATTTAGTGGTTTGAAATCAGCTTGTTGAAATGTTATCAATAAAGCACACCAAAATCATCAAGAAATTAATTTAAATGATTTTTGTGCTTCATTTCAAAAAGTTTGTGTGGAAATAATAGTAAAGAAAACTATGAAAGCGATAAAAGAATATCACCCAAAAATGTTAACGCTAGTCGGGGGAGTATCGGCCAATTCTGCCCTACGTGCGACATTTAAAAGTTTAGCACGAGATGGTTTAGAAGTTATTATTCCTAAATTAGAATATTGTACTGATAATGGTGCAATGATTGCTCGTGTAGCTTATCAAATGGTTTTAAATAAAGAACGCTAAAAACAATTAATTTAAGGAGTGAACAAAGAATGGCGTCATTTTTATCGAAATTAGAAACTTTTGATTCTAAAAATTTTACAAAGAAAGAAAATGAAATTATTAAATTTATCAAAGAAAATATGAAAGAAGTAACAACCATGAATATTGAACTATTAGCCCAAAAAGTAAATACCGGGTATAGTGCCATTTATGGATTGCTGAAAAAAATGCAAATTAGAGGTTATCGTGATTTTTTAATCTCAGTTGCTAGTGATGTTGAAATTAAGTCATTAGACTTTGAAAATATGGAAAGTTTAATGAAAAAAAATTACTTTGATATTATTAACCAAAACGACAGTATGATTAAAACTGAACTAGTGGAAAAAACATTAGAAGCAATTAAAGGAGCATACCGTATTTTTGTGGTTGGGATGGGTTCAACTAATGCCTTATCAACAACATTAGCGTTAGAGTTATACCGTTTTGGTTTTAATGCCTTTGACTTGGATGAAAGTGAAGAAGACTTATTAATTAGAACTAAATTTATGACTAAGAATGATTTAATTATTGCTTATTCATTATTTGGGGACAACGAATCAATTAACAAAGCGTTACAAGTCGCCAAAGAAAAAGGAGTTAAGATTATTGCCATTTCGGGAAAAGATATGTCAAAAGCAGTTAAATTAGCTGATTGAGCGCATATTATTTCAACTCCGAACCAAAGAGCGAATGATCATCGTATTTATGTAAATAAACTATTACCTTGAATGTACTTTACCGATGATTTAATCAATAAAGTATGAGAATCAGATATCGTTGATCGAGATTTTGTATTATCACAACAAGCTAACCAATGGGATTAAAAGTATGATGGACAACAATAACAATATTTCAATCTTATCTAAATTATCGATGATACAAGAAAATTTAACGAAGAAAGAAGCAAGGGTAGTTGATTATATTCGCGAAAATGTTAATAATCTACGCGATATTAAAATTGAAGATTTAGCGAAAGCAACCGGAATTGGTTATTCGCCAATTTATTCTTTAATTAGTAAACTGGGATTCTCTGGTTATCGGAATTTTATTATCGCCTTAGTAGCTGAACAAGAACATTTAAACAGTAATAATCTAAAATTTGAGGCAACGGAAGATATTTATAATTATTATTTAGATGTCATTCAACGTAATAACCAAATTTTTGATAAGGATAAAATGTTAGCAACCGTGAATTTTTTAAAGAAAGCCCGTAATGTTTATATTGCGGGAATTGGAAATACGGGGTTAGCTGCTAAAGAATTATCAAATCGCCTATTCCGTTTTGGTTTTATGTGTAATGTTTTAAATGAAGATGAAGACAGTATTAAAATGCGTGCGAGTTTATTGCATGAAAATGACCTGTTAATTTGTATGAGTTTATTGGGGCAAACTGCATCGGTTATTGAAGCCGCCAAAGAAGCCAAAGATAATAAAGCAAGTGTGGTGGCCATTACTTCCAAAAGTAATTCGGAATTATCCAAGTATGCGGATATTACTCATTTAATTATTTCTTCCGCTTTATATGAAAAAAGTGAGATTTTCTTATCAACCCTTTTACCATTAATTTATTGGAATGATAATTTAGTACAGTTATTGTTATCAACAGACAAGGACCGTGAATATTTAGATATTCGGTTAAAAACTAATAAAATCATTAAAAAATATCGTTAATTCAACGGAATTTATATTCCGTTTTTAATTTTTATAGTAAAATATTTATAATTACGTAGTTAGAGAAAGAAGGATAACATTTATGACACCACATATTAAAGCAAAAAAAGAAGAAATTGCCCCCGTTGTTTTAATGCCTGGGGACCCCTTACGAGCAAAATATATTGCGGAAAATTTCTTAGACAATTATAAGTTAGTTAATGAAGTACGGAACATGTTTATGTATACTGGTGAATACAAAGGCAAAAGAATTACCATTGCCGGAAGTGGAATGGGCTGTCCCAGCATTGGAATTTATTCATATGAATTATTTAAATTTTATGATGTTGAAACAATTATTAGAATTGGGTCAGCGGGAAGCTATGATCCTAATGTTAAAATTTATTATCTGGTCAACGCCTCAAAAGTATACGGAGAAAACTCATACGCTAAAATTGTTGCTGATATTGATGAACAAGTAATTACTGCTCCTGGGAAAGTTTATGAAGTAATTAATGAAACCGCGCAGGAAATCAACCAACCCATAGTTACGGGAACTATTCACTCTTCGGATGTCTTCTATCGTAAGCATCCTGATGATTGAAAAAAAATTCATGACCAATACCAAGCAGTTTGTGTGGAAATGGAATCATTTGCATTATTTGCAAATGCCATTGAACTAAAAAAAAATGCGGCTTGTTTATTAACAATTTCTGATTCATTAGTAACAGGAGAAAGTACCAGTCCTGAAGAACGCCAAACTAACTTTGTAAAAATGATGAAGTTAGCATTGGAAAGTGCAATTAAATTATAAAATATTAAAAGGAGTAGGAAAATGGAAATCGTTTTTGACTTATACCAATATAAAATTAAAGACCAAACTAAAATTGAAGTTTTAGGGTGGGTAAGATCAAATCGGAATAATGGGAAATTAGGGTTTTTAGTTATTAATGATGGGACTTGTTTTGATGATTTACAAGTTGTTTATAAAAAGGAAGCCATTAGTAATTTTGAGGAAATTGCTCGTGTGCGCTTATCTTCCGCAATAAAAATAAGCGGAATTTTTACCCTAACGCCAACTGCTAAGCAACCATTTGAATTGCAAGCAACGGCCATTGAAGTATTAGACTTAGCAGATGAAAATTACCCCTTACAAAAAAAAGAACATTCCCATGAATATTTAAGAGAAATTGCGCACCTGCGGGCAAAAACAAAAACATTTAATGCTGTTTTTCGAATTCGTAGTAGTGCTGCTTTTGCAATCCATGAGTACTTTAATCGTCAAAACTTTGTGTATGTCAATACCCCAATTATTACGGGAAACGATGCGGAAGGAGCCGGCGAATCATTTATCGTGACAGTTCGTGATGATGACAAATATCACGAAGACTTCTTTGACAAAAAAGCAAGTTTAACAGTTTCAGGACAGTTACACGCTGAAGGTTTTGCCCAAGCCTTCCGGAGTGTTTATACATTTGGTCCAACTTTTCGGGCTGAAAATTCAAATACAACCCGTCATGCTGCTGAATTCTGAATGATTGAACCAGAAGTTGCCTTTAGTGATTTAAACGATATTATGAAGCTTGCGCAAGGAATGATTAAGCATGTTATTAAATATTTATTTGATCACAATCATTCTGAACTAAGCTTTTTAACAGCAAATGTTGATGCTGAATTATTAACAAGATTACAAAATGTTTATGAAAGTGAGTTTGCTCAAACTTCATATACAGCAGCGATTGATTTACTATTAGCTGCCGTTAAAAACGGGCATCAGTTTGTTAATAATGATATTTTTTGAGGAATGGATTTACAAACTGAACATGAACGTTATCTTTGCGAAGTTGTCAATAAAAAACCAACATTTTTAATTGATTATCCAAAATATATCAAAGCATTCTATATGAAAATTAATGATGATAATAAAACAGTTGCTGCTTGTGATTTATTAGTTCCCGGAATTGGTGAGTTAGTTGGAGGCAGTCAACGGGAAAATGATTATCAAAAAATTGTTAATCGTTGTTTAGAAATGAAAATTCCAACTTCCGATTTACAATGATATTTAGATTTACGCAAATACGGATACTATAAAAGCTCTGGTTTTGGGTTAGGATTTGAAAGACTATTAATGTATGTTACCGGAATGACTAATATCCGTGATGTGATTGCCTTTCCGAGAACACCAAAAAACTTATTATTTTAAAAGTTTTAATATTATTAGAAACTTTTTTTATTTTTTAACAAAAAAATTAAAAAAGATAATTATTTTCTAATAATTATAATTTTTTAATAAAATTATTATTTTAAATACAGAAAGGATATTCTAATGAAAAAATTATTTACATTATTAAGGGCCTTTACCTTATCAGGAGTTAGCACAACTTCATTACTTGCTTATAACTATAACACAAAAATGATATTAATGAAACATACGTCCAAGCAATTTATATCTCATTCTTTTTTGTTCCTACTTCAGAAGGACAAACAAAATTATCTACTAAATTAGGACAAATTCCAGTTGATATGACTGAAAATATTGCGAAAACTTCTGATTTGATTGAATTAAAAGATTTTAATATTGATAAGGTTGCCAAAATTGTCAACAATGATCTTGCTCGTTTAGCTTCGGTATTAAAAATTATGAATAATAAAACCTTCTATGACTTTAGTGATGTTACTCTGTCAGCGACCGACTCCAATTATTTTGTCCATCAGAACAATGAAGTAAAATGAGAAGTTAATATTACCTTAACTCATCTAGTTGATAGTTCAAGTTATGTTGATAAAATTCACTCAAAAGGTTCTTTTGCTGCTACTTTTAAAAATAGGTGATAGTATGTACTACAAAAATTATTTTTAACTGAATCACTGCTAATCTTTATTAGTTAACAAAGTTTTTAATAATATTTAAATAATCAGATAATTTAACAATTTAATTTATTAAGAAAATTTACATTATAAACTTTCTTATTTTAATAATCTTTAATTTCATTAATATAAAATTTTACATTTAGATAAATTTTTTTATGATAAAATACTTATGCATATTAATATAAAAAATTAAAACTTGCTAATTTATTAAAAGATTAGGAGGAGTTAATTTGAATAGTGTTATTAAAATGTTAAGAATTCATTGGGGTTGAACCCAACAGGAATTAGCACAAAAAACTGGAGTTCAGCAATCAACAATTTGTCGAATTGAAGCAGTTTGTTTTTTTCAACTAGTTGAAATAAAATTTTACGAATTTTAGTTTCTTTAAAAGTGGATATTAATAATTTTTATCAAAAAATTCAACGTTATAATGTAGCTAAAATTCATGACTTTTTAACATATCTGATTAATAATTCAACAGTTCGGTTAAAAATTATTAAAGATTCTAAACTAGTTCCCGAAAAACTTATTCAGATGTTGCTTGAATAATGATTAGTTAAGTAGCATCTTTTCATTTGTGTTGCCAATATTTTTCATTCTGGGTGGAAAATGTTATAATTATAAAAATCAAAGATAAGAAGGGGTTAAAACGGGAATGATGGTGTGAGATTATTATTTTATTTTTGATAGTAACGGGATTGGCCAAACTTTACGATGTATTTGTAAATCAGAAAAAGATGCCATTGAGGCATTACAAGACTGTTATTTAGATAATAAATATAATGAGGATGTTATTAAGCAAATTTCGTTTTGTTTAGTTTTTAGTTACGATAGCACAACTGAAACCTATGAGTTTAATAAAAGAGAAACCCAGAGTTTTATTGATAGTTTACCATTATGTAAACAATGTAACCGGATTCGTAATAAATTAAACAACGAAGGAATTTGTTCGGAATGTGAAAATGAATTAATTGGGTTAGCAACATTTAAATGTGATTTATGTAAAAAACGAAGAATTACCCACGATGATTTTGATCGGGAATTATTTGGGAAGCTAATCCTGGGAAATAAAACTTATACAATTTGTTTTAAATGTGCTGAAGAAAATTATAAGCCATTTAAAAAAGAAAGGGCGGTTAAATAATGAATACCCAAAAAAATTTATACATTGTTTATTATGTAGAAAATCTAACTCAACCAAGTGGTGCGAAAATTGTAAAAGTATTTACGAATCCCGAAGAAGCCCAAAAATATTTATTAACCAAAGTAACTGTGAACGGGAAAAAGGTTAATAAAGATGATAAATGAATTATTCAGGTTTATTCTTATGTTGGTTCAAATGACCGCTATGAATTTTCAAAGTGAGAAACCGGCCAGTTTAAAGGAACGATTGGAATTTGTACCCACTGTCATGAGTATTTCTTGAGAGAAAATAATCAAAATATGTGTGCCGATTGTTTCAATTTTGTAAACCAAGGTTTAAAAGAATGCGATGTTTGTCATCAGTTTTTTAACCCAATTGGAACAAAATTTATTTCGAATGGTGATGTCTTTCCATCTCTTGCTTGTATAAATTGTTCAGAGCTTTTATTAAAAAATTTAAAAGTGAAATAATTATTTTAAAAAAAGAGTGACTATTTTGCAAAATATTGTAATTAAACAACAAGATATTATGATGGCAAATCACTTAGATAAATTTAATCGTTAATCACGACATTCCTTTAATTATTCTTGGAACTTATCAAAATTATGCGTTGGGTTTACAGTTTACATCGGTCAAAAAATTGTAGGGAAAAGCCATTGACTATTTTGACCACATGACTCTTAATAACATGTATGATAATGAATGTTATCATAGTGAGACAAAAAGTTTTGATGAACTTTGAAATGACTTTTTTAAAAAAGAGAAAAAGTTTGAAACAATTGATCTTGATGATGGTTTTGAGTATTGATCACGAGCAAGTTTAAATGATTTATATTTGTTTAATTTAAATGATATTTTAATTTATAATTTTGATATCAAAAGTTGTGTAATTGATAGTAAGTTTGAAGAAATTATGATGAAGTTAAAAAAATATTAATGGGAGAATGATGTTATTAATACAATTGTTAATGATACTAATCGCCATTTAAAATAAATGAACGGAAGCTAATAAAATGTTAAAATGAAACGATAAAATTCTTTTTTATATCCGCTTAGGGGAGGGTGATTAATTTTAATAACTTCTTTTTTAGTAACGGACTTAATTTTAGCAATTATCCATCCCCAACCACAATTTAAAGATTTAAATTATTCAGAACGCGTATCAAATTATTATTCTTTTTTACAACCCAAACTAACTATATTGTAGTGGTTTACTTTTTTGCTTATTTATTTGAAAGTAAATTTAAACATAAAAAACCAAGCTATTTAATTAAATTAGTGGTTACGACTTATATTACGGTGACAATGCTCTTGTTTTGATTTGGAATTATTACGAAAGCCCAGGATTCTAACCAGTATGATGCTTATCATTGAGTATCAACAGTTATTTTACATTTAATTATTCCAAGTAGTATGATTGTTATACTTATGATTAATATTATTATATCCATTCTTATATTTCCTAATTATTTCTGTGCGGGGCAGTTTACGTTATTATAGTGATCGCTCGTCGGGCACTTGGTACCCATATTTCTTTCTAAATGTGCATCAACATTTTGGATGGTTAATTATGATTTTTTCTGTATTATTAATTATTGGTTTGTTTGTGGGATTACAGTATTTATATATTTATATTAATAATTTATTATATATTAAATATAAAGGTCAAACTTTGAACAAAACAGTAAATGAAAAAATCTTTGGGATTAAAGAAAATTCTGTTTCCAATCCTTTACCAATTATTAGTTTTGAACCAGAAATTGCAGAGCAAGATGATAGTAGTTTCTTTTTGCCACCATCAAATCCATAAAATGAGTATTAATTTTCTAAAATATTTTAAATATTTAGTATTAATTTTTATGTCAATTATTTTTTAATAAAAATAAGATAAAATTAATAAAAATTGGTAAAAATTGCCAATTTTTATTATTTTTTATAACTATTTAGTATTATTTTTGGTTTTTTATTTTCTCAAGGTATATAATGAAATTACGATATGATTTACAATACTATGAATAAAATCTATTGCTGATTTTTTTATGCAAGTTTATTCTGTTAGTTATATCGAAAGAATAAAAAATACTAAAATTTTGTAATGATAAATAAGGAGGAGGCATACAGAATATGAAAGTTATAGTAGTAGGAACCAACCACGCAGGAACAACTGCGGTTAGAACATTAAGAAGATTGGACCCATCAGCAGAAATTGTTACTTATGATAAAAACAATAACGTATCATTTTTAGGATGTGGGATTGCTTTATGAGTTAAGGGTGAAGTACAAGATCCCCAAGGATTATTTTATGCTTCACCAGAAATCTTAGAAAGTGAAGGAATTAAAGTTAATATGGAACATGAAGTTCTTAATATTGACAATAAAAAGAAAATTATCCATGTTAAAGATTTAAAAACGGGAAAAGAATTTGATGATAATTATGACCGTTTAATTTTAGCAATTGGATCATGACCAATTATTCCCCCAATTGAAGGAATTACAATGGAAGGAGTTCACATTGTTAAATGATACCAACACGGAGCATTAGTTAAAAAAGCTAATGAAGATCCAAACATCAAAAATGTTGTAGTTTGTGGAGCTGGATACATTGGTGTTGAATTAGTTGATGCTTTCCACGCGAAAGGTAAAAATGTTACTTTAGTCGATATTTCTGATCGTATTATGCCAAGATATTATGATAAACCATTCACTGATCGTGTTGAAAATGCAATGAAAGCAGCCGGTGTGCATTTAGCAACTGGTGAAAAAGTTATGAAATTTGAAGGTGAAAATAAAAAAGTAACTAAAGTTGTGACCGATAAAGGAAGTCATGCTGCTGATATGGTTATTTGAGCAGTTGGGTTTAAACCAGCCACTGAAATGTTAGAGGGAGTTGTTGACTTAGATAATAATAAGGCAATTATGGTTAATGAATTTATGCAAACATCCGATGAAAATATTTTTGCCGTTGGTGATTGTATTGAAGTTTATGATAATGCCAAACAACGTCCTTGCTATATTGCCTTAGCAACAAACGCGGTGCGAACAGGAATTATTGCTGCGGTTAATGCTTTAAAACCAGCAGGATTAGCTTCCCCAGGATTTCAAGGGTCAAATGCAATTAATGTTTTTGATTGATGTTTAGCATCAACGGGAGTTACTGAAACAGTTGCGAAAGAATTGGGAATGGATTATGAACAAATTACTTTTGAGGATAATGACCGTCCAGAATTTATGTATTCATATAAAAAAGTCCTAATTAAAATCTTATGAGATAAAAAAACAAGAAAAATTATTGGAGCACAAGTAGGTTCTGAAAATAACCATACTGAAGTTATGTATATGTTTTCATTAGCAATTATGAAAGAGGTAACAATTGATGAATTACCATTAATTGATATCTTCTTCTTACCACACTTCAATAAACCATATAACTTTATTACGCTACCTGCCCTAGAAGTCTTGGGATTAAATTACTTTAAAAAATAGGTAATGATATACTTTAATAATCCCTCAACTGATGTCTATTTCAATCTTGCTTTAGATGAGTATCTACTGAAACATGATTTTGGGGATGAGATTTTCTATCTTTGACAAAATAACAATACTGTTGTTGTTGGTAAAAACCAAAATACATTAGAAGAGATTAATCTCAAAGCAATTGAAGAAGATCAGGTTAATATTATTCGAAGATCTTCTGGTGGGGGTGCTGTTTATCAAGATAAAGGAAACTTATGTTTTTCCTTTATTGTTGATAAAAATAGTCCACTAGCAAAAAACTATCAAACAATTTTACAACCTATTATTGAAGTATTACAAAAGTTAGGATTATCAGCAAAATTTGCGGGTAAAAATGATATTGAAATTAATGGCAAAAAAATATCCGGTAATGCCCAATTAACCTATCAAAATCGTTTGTTGCATCATGGCACAATTTTATTTGATGTTGATTTAGCAAAATTACCAAAATATTTAAATGTTGATCAAAGTAAAATTATTTCGAAAGGAATTAAGTCAATTCCTGCTCGCGTTACTAATATTCGTCCATTATTAAAAACAGATATTACAATTGAACAATTTCGCAATTTTATTATCCAACAATTAGTTTCCGACAAGGGAGTCCAAGTATTAGATTTACCAGCCCAGGTGATTGCAGAAGTAAATAAATTGGCTGATGAAAAATACCGGACATGGGATTGAAACTACGGGAGTTCACCAGAATTTACCTACAAACATAAAATTCGTTATGAAGGTAAAGGAACAGTTGATGTGCGGCTAAATGTTGAGCAAGGTAAAATTACAAAAATTAAAATCTTTGGTGATTTTTTAGGTTCCCAAGGAACCGAACAGCTGGAAGCCGCGTTAATAAATTGTAAATATACGTGTACGGATATTAAAAATGTTCTGGAACAATTTGATATTCAAGCAATTTTTGGACAAAACTTTACAACAGATGAAATTATTGATGTTGTAATTAATTAAATTACTTAAGTTAAAAGGAGGCAAAAGAAAAAATGTATTTTGATAAGTTTGATTCATTAAAAAATGAAATGGTTCAAATTATGGATAAAACTGGGAAAATCATCAATCCTGATTTAATGCCCAAAATCAAGGATAAAGATGTTGTTGAAGCTTACAAACTAATGTGTTTATCAAGAAAACAAGATGAATTTCAAAATAAAATTCAACGCCAAGGAAAAATGTTATCATTTTTAAGTTCAACTGGCCAAGAAGCTTCAGAAGTTGCTTATGCAATGCAATTAATTAAAGGTAAAGATTGATTTTCTCCAGCTTATCGGAACAATGCTGCTTGATTAGCAGCGGGAATTCCAATGCGTAACATTATGTTATATTGGTGTGGAAATGAGCTAGGAACAAAAACACCAGAAGGAATTAATGTGTTACCAGTTAATATTCCGATTGCAACCCAATATTCCCATGCAACTGGTCTAGCCTTTGCAGAAAAATATAAGGGAACTGATGCCGTTGTAATTACAACAACTGGTGATGGTGGTTCTTCGGAAGGTGAATTCTACGAAGCAATGAACTTTGGAAAATTACATGACGTTCCAGCCATTTATATTGTGGAAAATAATCAATATGCGATTTCAACTCCGCGTAAAAAAGCAACAAAAGCAATTAACTTTGCAGTAAAAGCGATTGGGGTTGGAATTCGGAATGTTATTGTGGATGGTAATGACTTCTTTGCTGTTTACGGAGCTGTCCAAGAAGCAATTGCGCTTGCTCGAAAAGGGGAAGGACCATCATTTATTGAATGTAATACTTACCGCTTAGGGGCCCATTCTTCTGCTGATGATCCAAAAGTTTATCGGGATGAAGAACAATACCAAGATGCTTTAACAAAAGATCCTCTAATTAGAATGAAAGCATATCTAATTGATAAAAAATTATGATCAGAACAAGATCAAGAAAAACTAGATAAAGAACAAGAAGAGTTTATTAAAAATGAATTTGCCTGAGTTGAACAAAACAATGTTGTTGAACTAGAGGACATTTTTAAATATACTTATGCGGAAATGCCAGAATTCTTACAAGAACAATATGAAGAAGCAAAAGCATACTTTGCCGCGCACCCAAGTAAAGGAGGACACCACTAATGGCTACTTTTAATAATATTCAAGCGTTAACGCATGCTTTAGACTTGGCAATGGAAAAACACCAAAATGTTGTTATTTATGGTGAAGATGTTGGGTTTGAAGGTGGGGTCTTTCGTGCAACAATGGGGTTACAAGCAAAATATGGTGAAAAACGTTGTTTTGATGCTCCAATCGCGGAAGCAACACTAGCAGGAACGGCAGTGGGAATGGCTATTAACGGGTTACTACCAGTTGTTGAAATGCAATTTGAAGGATTTGCTTACCCCGCAATTCAACAATTGTTTACACACATTGCTCGTATGCGTAATCGTAGTCGTGGTCGTTTTACTTGTCCGTTAGTTATTAGAATGCCAATGGGTGGAGGAATCCGTGCGTTAGAACACCATTCCGAAGCAATGGAAGCCATGTTCGCTCATAACCCGGGATTAAAAGTGATTATTCCTTCAACTCCTTTTGATACAAAAGGGCTATTATTAGCGGCAATTGAATCACCAGATCCCGTAATTTTCTTAGAACCAACAAAAATTTATCGCGCATTTAAACAAGAAATCCCGGATGAATATTATACTTTACCAATTGGTGAAGGTTATAAAATTCAAGAAGGAACTGATTTGACAATTGTTACTTATGGAACGCAAACGGTTGATTGTCAAAAAGCAATTGAAGAATTAAAAGCTGCTGGTGATCAGACAAACATTGAATTAATTGATTTACGAACAATTCAACCATGAGATCGCCAAATGGTTATTGAATCAGTTAAAAAAACAGGGCGTTTATTAGTTGTCCACGAGGCAGTTCGTTCATTTAGTGTGGCCGCTGAAATTATTGCCACAGTTAATGAAAAATGTTTTGAATACTTAGAAGCACCATGTGCAAGATTAACTGGTTATGATATTGTGATTCCCTTTGACCGTGGTGAACATTATCATCAACCATTAGTGGGAAAAATTGTTACAAAAGTCAAAGAAATTATGGCTTATGAAATTTAAAGGAGGAATTTTCGGATGTTAAAATTTAAATTTGCCGATATTGGTGAAGGATTAACCGAAGGAGTGGTTGGTGAAATCAATGTTAAAGTTGGTGACAAAATTAAAGATGGTCAAACAATGTTTTCCGTGGAAACCGATAAAGTAAATGCTGAAATTCCTTCCCCAGTTGATGGAACCATTACAAAAATTAACATGAAAGTTGGCGATACAATTTTTGTGGGGGATGTTGTTATTGAAATTGATGATGGGACCGTTGATAGTGCTAGCCCATCTTCAGAACTACCATCAGCTGCACAATCAGCCGAAGAAGAAAAAGCGGCCGGGGTGGTTGGTGCAGTTCCAATTTCAAACACTGTGATTGCTGCACGTTCGTTACCAACAACTAATAATAGCCAAACTATTAATAGTAAAGTGCTAGCAACCCCTGTTGCCCGTCGAATGATGAGTGACTTAAAAGTTGATTTAACTAAAATTCAGGGAACCGGACCAAACGGTCGAATTAAAAAAAGTGATATTCAAAATGCTAGTCAACATAGTGCTGGACCTGTTGCAGCAGGACCAACAATGATGATGCCGAATATTACAATGTCAAATATTAAAACAACTGGTCAAGTTAACCGGTTACCAATGAGCCCAATTAGAAAAGCAATTGCTAAACAAATGACATTATCAAAAACAGTAATTCCCGAAACAACATTAATCAAAAATGTTGATGTTACTAAATTAATTGAATTACGTAGTCAGTTAAAACAACAAGCTGAAAAGCAAGGAATTAAGTTAACCTTTATGCCATTCTTTATTAAAGCTTGTGCGATTGCCTTGCAAGAATTTGCGATGCTAAACTCTTCTTATGATCAACAAACAGAAGAAGTAGTTTATAAACAATATTATAATATTGGAATGGCTGTTGATACCCCACGGGGATTAATGGTTCCTGTTATCAAAGGAGCAGACCAGTTACATATTTTACAAATTGCCCACGCTGTTAATGATTTAGCTGAGCGTACGCGCGATGGTAAACTTAAAATGGATGAAATGAGTGATGGGACCTTTACCATTACTAACTTTGGGTCCGTGGGAGTTGAAATAGCTACTCCTGTTATTAACTATCCCGAAGCCGCAATTTTAGGAGTTGGAACAATTGAAAAAAAACCAACAGTTGATAAAGAAAACAATATTGTCATAAAATCAATTTTACCATTATCACTATCAATTGATCATCGTTTAATTGATGGTGCTGATGGGGGGCGATTCTTAATGCGTTTAAACGAGTTATTAGAATCCCCAGCTTTATTGTTAATATAGTAAGGAACTTAAAAAATGGATAATAAATTTGATGTAATTATTGTTGGAGCTGGTCCGGGAGGTTATGTGTGTGCTATTAAAGCAGCCCAAGAAGGATTAAAAACTTTAATTGTTGAAAAAGAATACTACGGCGGAGTTTGTTTGAATGTCGGATGCATTCCAACCAAAGCGCTTTTAAAAGGAGCGAAAGTTTATGATATGATTCAACATGCTGATATGTATGGAATTGATATTAAAAACTTAACCGATGTTGCTCCGAACTGAGTTAAAATGCAAGAACGCAAATCCAAAGTTGTTGGCCAGTTAACAAAAGGGGTTGAATACTTATTGAAAAAAAATAAGGTTACCTTAGTTAAAGGGAAAGCAAAGGCTTTGGATAAAAATACAATTGAAGTGAATGGTAACAAATATACTTGTGATAATTTAATTATTGCAACGGGAAGTGTTTCCAGAAGTTTACCGCTCCCTGGTTTTGATAAGGCAACTGCCGATGGTTTTGTTATTAGTTCAACCGAAGCATTATCATTACCCCAAATTCCAAAAAAATTAGCCGTTATTGGGGGTGGAGTTATTGGGGTTGAATTCGCCTGTCTATATCGTCGTTTAGGAACCGAAGTGACTATTTTACAAGGTTTAGATACAATTTTAGAAATGTTAGATAAAGATGTTTGCGAAGAAATGACTAAACTACTAATTAAAAACAAAGTTAAAATTGAAACTAGTGTTAAAATTAAAGAAATTAAAGGGAAAACAATCATTTATGATAACAAGGATGGTCAAGAAGTTAAACTAGCAACTGATTATTGTTTAGTATCAGTTGGACGGGTTCCTGTGTTAACTGGGTTTGAAAATATTGGTTTAAAAATTGGTGATCGTAAAAATATTGAAGTAAATGATCAATGTCAAACTAATCTCCCTGGTGTTTATGCAATTGGAGATGTTGTTGGGAAAGCAATGCTAGCCCATGTTGCTTCGGCACAAGGAATTGTCGCAATCAATAATATTAAGGGTTACCAAGATAAAATTGATTACAATAAAATTCCATCATGTATATATTCGCACCCCGAAGTAGCGATGGTTGGCTTAACTGAAGAACAAGCAATTAAGCAAAATATTCAATATAAAGCTTTTAAATTTCCTTTAAAAGCAAATGGAAAAGCCCTGGCGGATGGTGAAACAGATGGCTTTGTTAAAATTCTTTGTGAACCTAAATATGGTGAAATTTTAGGAGCTCATATTATTTGTGCAACTGCGACAGATATGATTTCTGAAATTACCTTATGTATGGAAATTGAAGGAACAATTTATGATTTAGCAAAAGCTGTTCATCCCCACCCAACTTTATCCGAAATTATTATGGAAGTTGCTCATGGTCTGGAAGGTCATCCAATTGGGATTTAAAAGATTTAAAAATTCTCTTTTTTAAATCTTTTAATTTCGTTATAATACCTATAAAGGTGGGCATTACATGAACATAACTAATAAAACCAAAAACTATATTAAACAAGATCTTAATCATTTAGTGACAACAACTTTTCCCAACCAAAAAGTAAAACAACGGTTTGCCAAAAATTTTTACTATGTTTTGGGATGATTATTATTAGCAATCTGAATTGTTGGAGTAGTAGTTAGTGCGATTATTTTAAGTGCGATGAATAAAATTAATAGTTGAACCACGCCTATTATTACTTATTTTATAACAGGATTTTTATTTATTGGTGCAAGTATTTTCTTATTTAGTTTTTATCGAAAAAATAAAAATTATTTAATGAATATTATGAATCATCTTAATTGGTTAAAATACTACGAATTTGCTTTTATGCATGATTATAATCCCGAAGTTACCTTTAATAATATGAAACCCGGCTTTGATTTAAAGCCAATTCCATCCGCTCCGCAATTACAACGCAATAAAACAGTCTTTCATACCATGGGTGAAAGTGTGGGCTTTGTTAACCCCCGGGTTTTTAATCGCAATGATGATTTAGTTTTTAATTTAGAATTTAAAAACCAGTTATTATCCTTGGGAACAATAACCCAAGAACGTGATGCGTTAGCGCTTGATGTTGCTGCCACAGTGGCAGCCCGGATGCTCGCTGATTTTAATAAACAAGATTGTTTTATGTATTTAACTTACCAATTAGCAAAAGAAACCGGGGTTAATGGTCGCGTTATTCCTAACCAAGGAAAATTAGAACAATATTTATCTCGTCATAAAAATGACCAGTTAGAATCTAGTGAATTTGAAAAAATATTTGATGTTTATAGTAATAATCCGGTGCTGGTGCGGAAACTATTAACACCGAAAGTAATGGTTAATTTAATTGATTTAGCCAATAAATATCATCGTTTAGTCCCAATGATTATTGAAAATAACGAGGTTACCTTATTATTATCGGAAAATGCTATTAATAATAAACTAGGTTTAGTTAAGATTAATTATGCAGATGATTTAGATAAGATTGCTAAAAATATTAGTGATAAGATTGCAACTGATCTTTTTACTTTAAATTATGGGTTGGAATGGCTAGCAGCTTATGGTTTGGTTGATTAAGAGAAAAGAAGAATAAAATGGCAATTGAAATTAATGTTTTAAAAATTGATTATTTACAAATTTTATTTTCTGATTTAAATGAACAATATTTAACCCAACCAATTGAAGAAGATTTAATGTTATATGATGGTGATCTGCAAGTAGAAAATTTTCGGATGAATTATCAAAATTCTTATGAGGAAAATGACTGGGCTTCTTTTAAACTGAAAATTACTTATCAAGAACTTTTAAATAAATTTATTATGATAGCTCAACATTTAAATTTTCATAAAGCACCAAAGATTAAAGTAATTTGTAAATTAAAACCCCATCAGAAAGCAATTATTTCTTGCTTAGCAAGTGTTAGTTGTAGTAATCCTGACCATCCGGC
This sequence comes from Spiroplasma mirum ATCC 29335, assembly GCF_000565195.1. Lineage (NCBI taxonomy): Bacteria > Bacillati > Mycoplasmatota > Mollicutes > Entomoplasmatales > Spiroplasmataceae > Spiroplasma > Spiroplasma mirum. The sequence goes on from NZ_CP006720.1 coordinate 308,216, forward strand.
TGCGAATAATCTTGCCATTAATATTTTAAATCCCGCGTTTAATAAATTCCCCATTAATGCCATATACTCACATTCTTTAATATCTTTATTATACTAAGATATTCTTATTTAATTTTATAAAATTAAATAATTATGATGGTTATCATTTTAAAACTGGTTAAAATTTATCATCTTAAATATTTCGTTGTTAATTATGAATTACAAAATTTTTAAGTAAAAATAAACCGAGAAGTTACGAAAAAAAATAGGTAATTTGCTAGTAATATGTTAATATTTTATACGGAGTTATTGGTCGGTTAGGAATTGGGCGCTTATTTGAGGGAACTATTAAAGTCGGACAGGAAGTTGCGATTGCCTTAATTATTCCGGCTAATAAAGCAAGTGATATTCATTTAGAAATTTTAAGTTCTATTGTTAAAAACTATTGGATTCTGAGATCCGTTCCCAGTTAAAAACATTAACGGAGAAAAGAGCAGTTCTTAAAATTTTAACAGCAACGGATGAGAAAACTAGTGAAAATTCTAATTCCGATTATAAAAGATATATTATTGGGATTACAGCTTGCCCTGCGGCAGTAGCCCATACTTATATGGCGGCGCAAAAATTAGAAGATTATGTCAAAGCAATGGGGTATGCGGTAAAAATTGAAAAACAGGATTCTAATGGATTTGAAGATAAATTAACTAGTGAGGATGTTAAAAATGCGAATGTTTTAATTATGGCAACTGATATTAATGCTGCCGAACAAGAACGCTTTGTTGACATTCCAATTTTAAAAGTTGCTGTGGCTGACCCGCTGCATAATGTGGAAAAAGTTTTTAATAATGCTCTTAATTTAGCACGCAATATTTCTTCGCAGCAGATTCCGGTTATTAAACAAGAAGATAGTAAACTACCAAAAAATCGCCATTGATTTAAATTACATTTTAAAGCGGGAGCAGTTAGTCTAAAAAATGCTGTTTTAAAGGGAATTTCTTATGCGGTACCAGTTATTGTGGCCGGGACGGCGATTCAAGCAATTATCACTATTATTAACCAAGTTGCAGGGGTTAATTATATTACAGCTCATGCCAATTTGTTAAATACATTAGGAAATGTTTTGGGCAAAGCATTAAGCATTTTATTAGCACCTGTTTTAGCTGCTTATATTGTTTATGCAATGGCCGATAAACCAGGGTTAACCCCAGGCTTTTTAGGAGTACTTGCCTGGGTATATGTTACAAAAACATCAAGCGATGGAATTGTCATTGTTGATGGTTTAGGTTTTTTAGAAGGTTTAATCATCGGTATTATTGTTGACTATCTAATGAAACTATTTAAGAAATATTTAGTCAGCAAAAAAATTCAGGGAGTTTTGACTTGATTTGTATATCCTGTTTTAGGGTCTTTAATTAGTATGTGTTTAATCCTATTTGTGATTGGCCAACCAGTAATAGTTGAACCCAGATTAAATGCTGCACATAGTCTTCCCGATACTGCTCCTCCTAACATAAACGACGGAATAACGCGAAACGGATCGGATAACGCAAATGGAATAGCCCCTTCTGTAATTCCCATTGATGATAATAATCAAGAAATTTTTCCTGCTTCTTTTTCATATTGATTTGAGAATTTACGTCCAATCACCGTTACTAAAGTTGTTGTTCAACCGGTTCCAATCTCGGCTGCTCAAAAGGATGCATAACGAACTAATAAGGTTGGGTTGGTTAAAGTACCACCTACCACCAGTAAATGCTTGGGAAAACGAGGCAAAAGAGAATGTTCACGCCACTTTATTGAACGGGCCACCTAAATCAAACACACACATCATGCCAATAATAACTCCTAACACTGCCGCAGCATTTGAAGTTTGAATAGAAGTTAATCCACTAAAAATAACATTAATTAACAAGGCTGCTAGGGGAGGCTTTATTACGATGTCGGGAATTCAGTTAACAACAATTGGTTTTTTAATTGGTACTGCAATTTTGTTATGACTAGCCTTTGCCCTACTAGAATGTGCTATTTCAATAATCTTATTGTTAGGATTAAAATATTTAAAAACAAAACCAGTGATTGAAAAATATTTGCAATTATGAACATTAAATATTTTGTCATTAGTAATTTTACCATATGTTAAAAAACAGCATTCTAAAAAAACAATGCTTAAAAAAGAAACTAAAAGTGGTGAGCAATAATGAAATATAATTTTGATATTTTTGTAGATTGTTCGCAAAATCATGAGCGCAAATGAGATAAGACTTATATTAATAGTAATTATCATTTACAAGGACCAAACGTGATTAATTCATCAATTGCTGACTTAGATTTTGCGACACCAGTACCAATTAGTTTAGAAATTTAAGAACGAACTCTCAAAGGTGTTTATAGTTATACTTATATTTCTAATGATTTATATACAGCAATTAAAAATTGGTATCAAACAGAACATCATCTAAAAATTGATGTAGAAAATATTAAACTAGTACACGGAAATGTAAATGCTTTGCGCCAATTAGTCCAGGGTTTAACAGATCCGAACAATTATATTTTAGTTCAAACCCCGGTTTATGGACCATTTAGAAAAACAATTTTACATAATCAACATCAAGTTTTAGAAAATTTCTTAGAATTAACTGATGATCGTTATCATATTAATTTTGATAGTTTTACTAGAATTATTAAAGAAAAACAACCAAAAATATTTATTTTATGCAATCCCCACAATCCCGGCGGGATAGTATGAACAAAAGAAGAATTAACAAAAATGGTTAATATTTGTGCGCAATATAATCTTTTAATTATTAGCGATGAAGTTCATAGTGACTTAACTTTTACTAACTATCAATTTTATTCTTTATTATTGTTCAGTTCATTGTATGATAATATTATTATTTGTAATTCTCCTATAAAGCTTTTAATTTAATAATTTAAGGGGGGATTAAAATTATCATATTTAATTACTTATAATAACGAGTTACGAAATAAAATTGATGATCAATATGAAAAAAATTTTCTTACTTCTCCAAACGTTTTTACAGTTTCTGCATATATAGCAGCTTATAATAGTGCAGATGTTAAAGAAAGAAAAAAAGAGTTATTGTTATATGTTCAAAAAAAATTTTCAATATTTAAAAAAACATTAGTTACAACTAATTTAAAAATTATGAATATAGAATCATCATTTTTGGTATGAATTAATTATCGAAATACCAAAATTACACCAACAGAATTTAATGCGCTATTATTAAAACATCAACTAATTGTTTGTCAAAAGGATAATTTTTATGGTGAAGACCAGTATTGTTTTCGGATTAATATTGGGACTTCCCTAACAATTCTCAAAAAAATTATTGCAATTTTGCAGCTTATTTTTGTAGAAGAGGAGAATTAAAAGATTAAATTGTAATTTTGCAAAATTTTGCTATAATGAAAGTAGATTATATAGGAAATAGTCTGAAGGGTTTTATTTAATATTAAAAAATATGATTAATAATCATATTTTTGGTATTATTAATCTTAAATAAGGGTTTATTTAGGATTAGAAAGGTGTTTAAATTAATGGCAAAAAAACCAGGAAGTTGAAAGGCACTTAATAAAATTACAAAAACAGTTAGTGTTGCGAGCTGTAAAAAATCAGTGATTGCTTCTTTTTGTGCGACATTATATATTGGTGCTCTAATTCCCGGAGCTTATTTTGGTGTTCAATTTTTACAAAATATACTAAGTTATAATGGAATTAAAACAAACGGTAAACTACCGGATATTAATGAGGGTGATTATTTTCAAGTTGATTTTACTAATACCCCTCTTCGTGATAATTTTAAAGGGCAAAAGACTTTTGAAGAATATAATGTTCCAGCTAACCCAACAACGGGAGTTGTTGAGCGAATTAATGTTCGTGCAACTTCTTTACGATTAGAATATGCTTATAATTATATTTTTAACCAAGCACCAAAAACATATATTTCTCGCAATTTTTTGTATAAAAATATTTATAAAGATCCTAATAAAATTGCCATTTTTAAAATTTATACCGATGCCTATGCTCAACATGAATTATCATTAAAAGATGTACAACGAAATAATTTAAATTTAGTTAATAATATCTTATATCTAAAAATTAAATATAATGGCGAAATTCAAAAAAACTTGATTATTATGCCAACCATTTTTATTGGAACTGAAGGGTTTTTATCTAATTTTATTCAGTTTAAAATGTTTGAAAGTATGAAGAAAGATGAAGATAAACCAATTGTTTGAACAAACCAAAAAAATATTTTAGGAAAACAAGCAAATGGATTAGTTGTCAAGGGTGAAACTAATGGTCTAAAATTAGATGATGAAGTATATGACCAATATCAAAAATATTTTAATAATTTATATTTAGAAAATAAAGGGGATAATAAGGAATTTGTTGGTGATTATAACCCTTATAGTAACTTTGTCATTTCTAGTGTTTCTGAGCAAGACCGCTTGAATCCCTCTTTACCATTGTCGACTATTGATGATTATGAATATTTATTTGATATGAATGCGATTATTAATGATTCGAACCATCATTTTAAAACTACTAATTTAACAGCTAGCAAGTCATCATCATCTGCGCTTGGCAAAGATATCAAAATTAATACTAAATATGTCCCCCAGTTATTTGTTTTTCTAAAAAATGTTTTAGCAACCACAAAAAATCCTAATTTAGTTTTACCAAAAGACATTGTTCCTGATGATTGAAAACCACTTTATGATTTATTAACACCAAAAACATTAGATATTAATAAACCAGAAGAGTTTTACTTTATGTTCTTACCAGAGGGAGAAACTATTCAAAATATTTTAGAAAATAATATTAATAGTCAAATTCGGGAATTATTAAATGGGGAAATTCAGTTTGTTGATTTAGTCGATAAGATGAAAACTGATATTTTAACTAATCCCGTGGATCCAAAGTACCAATGGTTATTTAAATGAAATATCCTTCCATTTCAAACATATGCCAATAGTGAAACAAGTGATTATTTAAATGTTAAAAAACGAACTATTCAGGAAGCAAAAGATTTAGAAATTAATTTACCATTTATTAGCAGTTCAGAATTTATTACAATTGATCATCCCCAACTTCATCATATTCTTAATTTAAAAGGAACAGTAAGTTCGCCGGGGATGTTAGATTTTAGTAATTTAGCCCAACGAAACTACTTATTTAGTAACTATTGAAATACAACTGGGGTTTATGGTTTAGCATCAAATCAAAATAATGTCATTAAAATTGACCCCCGCTTAGTTAGTGATACTCGCCAATTGCAGAGCTTAATTTTAAAGGGATTTACTGACAACACCTGAAAATTTGTAGAAGATATTAATAACTATACAGCCGGAGTCTATAATGTTTTAAATGGTTATACCAAAGTTCAATACGAAAGTTCGCTAAGCAATGATTATAATATTGAATATAATGTTTTAAGTCAATATCATATTAAAAATGATTTTAATGCCTGAACCACTGATTTAGTAAGTGGGGATAGCGCAAAATATTATCAAAATACCGCATTAGATTTAATTTTAAAATTAAAAAACCCTAGTGGGGTTGAAAAACAGTTTCAACAGATTCTTTTCCGTTTTAACTTACATTATGTAGTATAATTTTATTAATTACGGTATAATGTATATACTAAAAGTGGCATTTTTTAACATAAGTGAGGTGAGAAAATGAAAAGGTTATTAGCAATCTTAACAGCAACCATGTTAGCAACTTCGTTAGTACCAACGTTGGTTGCTTGTGGTAATTCCCACTCAGATATTATTGATGGCAAAAAGAATGTTTCAACTGAATTTACTTTAACCAATAGCGTTTATGTTTCTTCAGAAACAAAAGATATTAATGCTGATATTTTAGCCGCGGCTAAAAAAGAAGGGCGAATTGAACAAGGACTTGATCTGCAAATGGGAGATATTACTGACCAGGAAAATAACATTTTACCTCCTAATATTGGGGATCAAGAAACAGGTTATATTGTTTTTACCTTAAAAGATAAACCAGAAATTAGTTATACTGGTTCAATTACCATTTATTTCACTCTTATTAATAGTAGCCCCGTTGATATTAGCCAAGATGTTGACCTATCACTTACGTTAAAAGATGTTACTAAATATGATGATTTAACAACGCTCCAAAATGAAATTTGAGATGAAGCTAAAACGCAGTTTACTGCTAACACACCAGATGATATTAGTGGTTATGATTTATTGGGATTAGCTTTACCAACTAAGTTTAACCAAGTATTAAGTGAACAATTGATTGCCAAATATAATGGTAAGTTTGATAGTGGAATCAAAAAATATAAGGGGACAATTACAATTAAATTAAATATTATTAGTTACTATATTAACTTACCCCTAGAACTAAAAAATGATGTTGGGGATAATGATACTTTATACCAATTTATTTGACAACATGTTAAAAATAGTCCTGAATTTAGTACGGATCCCCGGGTTTCTGCTACTTATAAGGATTATGACATTGACTTTAGTAGTGTAGTAGAGCCAGGACGTGGACAAAGCACCAACTTTAAGTTCTTAGCAACTCCGAAAGATGAAAGTGTTAACCATTATCTTCGTGTAGAAGGAAATCTAACCAAAGATCATTATACAATGCCAAAAGATATTAGTTTAGCGGTTCCAATTATTGTTTATGAAAAAGATCGCTATCAAGTTGATAAAGCAAAAGTTTGAAGTGATGCAATGGCAATTGCTGGTTTACCAGTAACTCCCGCAATGAAAGATTTTGATCTAAGTGGATGAGATTCGGTAATTAGAAATAATTGACCAAATATTGGGACAAAACATGCAATTACGTTAGTTGCTAAAAATAACAATACGAACCATGTCTTTAAAGGCGACACGACTATTTATGCCATCATTATGAATGATGGGGTGGTCAAGACAATTAATACTGGTCCAATCTTATTATCATCTACTTCCAAACCAACTGTTAATTCAATATTTGTTTCAACCTGATATTATGCAGTGGGAAAATTTGGGGGAGAAATTTCAACCAAATTAACAGATTATGTGGATAGTAAAGGGAATAGCACTATTGATAAATCAGGATTAGAAGCTGCTTATAATCAAGCCGTTGCAACTAAAGGATGAACAGATTATGCAATAAAAGTACGGGGCGATGCGCGAACAACCGGAAAAGATGCTGATTTAACAATTACTGGGAAGTTACGAATTATTGATAATCCATTAACTAAATCAGTTCCAATTAATTACTCAACGCGTGATTATAAATTTAACCAAGATCCCGCAACGATTGATCGCCAAATTAAAACATTAAACACAAGAATTTGAAATGATATTATTGGTTTTTCATCATTTAATAATGAAGCGTATACTTTATACGGAGTGTCAAAAAAATTATCTGCTTGAGATAGTGATTATGAGCAAAAAGTCGCCGTCGCAATTAAAAACTTTACGCCGGGAGGAAATTCGAATATTCCATTGGAATTAAAATTCAAATTAAAAGACCAAAATATCTATGCGGGAGAAATTACCGTTCAGATTACTTTAAAATATGATAGTAATAGAATTCCAATGAATCCTAGTGGTGATTCAATTGATGCAACAGCGAATAGGCCATTAGTATTCTACTTAGATAATTTAAATATTCAAAATCCAAAAGAATATATTCGCAACTTAATGATAACAATTTGGCATAATGCAATTACTTACAATTACGAATTGCAGAAAAAATACCCAAATCTGTTATTACCAACTTCAAACTATAATTACTGAGATGATGAAGTTGTGAGTCGGGTAGTGTTACCAACAGTTGATAACCCAGTTTCAGATATTACCTTAGATAACATTATTCCAAAATATAATGGATTATATGAGGGAACAGTTATTATTAAGATTAAAATTATTTATGATATTAATCATTGTCCATAAGAAGAGGGAGCCCTCTTCTTATTTTGGAAAAAAAGTTAAAATTTGCCTTTTTTTAATTAAAAAATGCTATAATCAAAATATGAATTAGGTAAATTGGCAGATAGGGCATAATACAATGGGTGAGATTAATGGACAAAATTAGTGAAAATCAAGAACTAAATTTACAAGAAACAATGGTTGGCGATGATAATCAACAACAGCCATATTTTTTAGCGAGTACAGAACCAGTTAACCAACCAGTTCCGATTCCGGAAGATTTACATCTTACGCGGATGTATTTTAGCAGTCTCGCTGAAATTTTTGGGCGGTTATTTATTTTAATTTCCCAAGGATTAATGATGGGTGTTATTATTATCGTTTCTGCTTCTTTAGCAATGATTGCAACAACCCAGTTGCCAATTCCCGCCGCTTTTAACCAATTTGGGGTGGCTGATGGTGTTTTTCGCGGAATGACTGTGGTTATTGCCTTGGGAGGTGTTATTTTTAGTTTAGTTTTTGTAATTCCAATTTTAATTGTCCGTAATATTCGGTTAGTAAAACTAACAGGAATCTTATTAAATTCACTAGGTTTTTTATTTGGACTAGTAATGTTAGGATTAAGCATTATTTCTTATTTGTACATTCCCGTTCGGTTAAATTTTCCCGGGGTTATTTTAGCCGCTCTTTGTTGTTTATTAATCTTTATGGGTAGTGTGCTGTTATGAAGCGCTGCGATTCATAAAAAAAGCAAATTACGTAAAGCAATTGTGGCCAGTGAGCAGTTTAAAGCAGTTATTAATCCTGAACAATAAGGAGGTGGGTTAATGGTTAACACGGAAGAAAAATTATTATCCAATAATTCCACGGAAGAAACACCTCCCGTGCGTGAATTAAAATTTGTGGAAGATGATCGCCCCGAGAGTCTTAAAAAATTGGACCGTACCGTTAGTGAAAAAGTTATCAGAAATTTAGGAAGTTATGAATTAAAACAACGTATGCAGTTTAAGCATCATGCTTATAATTATGATTTAGGAGCATTTCGCTATTATTTTAAAGATTCAGTGGAAAGCTTTGGGCGGATTGCAATTCTTGTTGGTTCGCTAATGATGGTTATAACGGTGGCATTATTTATTTATCCATTAGCCCAAACAGCAACGAGTGTTATTTTGTCAATTATTGGGTCGAAAATGGTGGGAATTGTTGGTTCAAACCTTGATTTGGTAAAACCATATCTTCAGATTGCCATTATTAGTTTATTATTTTTATGGCTATCAATAACTATTATTATTGTAGTACCTATTTTAGTGTGCCGAACAATTAAAACAATGCGGATTTGGTTAGTTGTTGTGGCAATTATTGGTACTGTGAATGGTCTGGGAATAATTGGTCTGGCAGTTGTTTATTCATTATTTATTGCTAATCCAGTTAATTGAAAAGCCACCATTTTAGGTGGGGTTTCGTTAGTAATCTTTCTGTTGGGAACTATTATTGTTAGTGTTAATTTAAAACATTATTATCGTGAATTAGAAAATAATGTTGCCCAACAAATTTGAACAATTCGTACTCGTTAATAACGAGTTACGGAAAGGGGGGTCAAAAAATGATTGGAAAAGTAAGCACTAAACGCGAAGAACTAGCGTTACAATGAAATACGCGCATTGAAGTTGCGACTCGTCTTTTAATTTTGGGATTTTCGGTGCTTGGAATGTTTATAGGCTTTTTCTTAGCTGCTGGTTGTTCAATGAGTTTTAATTATATTAAGAATATTACGGGACTAATTACGCACAAAGCCTTTGAAACACAATACATTATTGCGGGAGTTATTGGTTTAATCATTAGTTTATTCTTTTTTGCTTTCATTGGGATACCGTACTTACGACTACGCCGGGCAACAAGCTTTAAACCATGAATTATTAATTCCACTGTTTTTACCTTATTTTATTATCTTTTTGGCATTGTGGTGATTTTTTATTTTTGAACCCAGTATAATTATAATAATAATTATTTAATTATTGCCTTAATCGGGTTTATTATTTGTCCAGTGGTAATTATCATTTGTTATGCTTTATTATGACGAGAAGTTGGCAAACAATGAAAATTGCGAAAAGTGGTAGAGTATTTACAAGATGAAAAAAGTTACCGGGCAAATGATGAGAAGTTAAAAAGATTAGAACAAGAACGCTTAACTTTAATAGAACAAGAAACTTATAAATATGAACAGGAAAAGTTAAAATTGCAAAATCTCCATCCTAATGACCATATTTTAAACCAAGAAACAGTTGTCAATGAAGCGGCCATGGTTGATGTTGATAATCAGGAATAATATCAATCAATAAAAAAACACGAGGAGGTGAATTATATGAGTGATAATTTTAAGGATAATGAACAGGTATTATCCCCACCAATTAAACATAAAACCCGACAAATTAATAAAAAAACTAATTTAAAAATTTTTGCCGTTATTTGTTCAGTTGCGATCGCCTTAGGGATGGTGGGAATGATCTATGTTTTTGTAGCGCCCTCTTCATATAACGAAACTGACCCGTGACAGGATGCTATTCCGCTAGGAGATAAAATTACAAATTATATTAATGGGTTATTATCCAAAGATTTAGCACAACCCGAAAATCTTAATACTTATGTTCATTTTACTTTATCAGAAAAACCAAGTATTGATAATTATGCCAATAGTAAAGATACCGATTTAATTCGAAATGTCTTCCAAGCTAGTGATTGAATTAGTGCCGACTTAACAAAAGTAGAAGAACTACTAGAGGAAACCGGGGCCAAATTATCAGGAACCAACATTATTTATAAAGGTTCCCAGATGAAATTAACCTTATTACCCCGCGTGTTAAGTTATCCTTATAATGGCGGAGATGATAAATATGGTTTAATGTATTTAGATACTAGCGTCGCCAACAAAGGGATGTTTAGTTACAAAATGCGCTTTGCCTTGGAACTTATGGCGAGCGATGGCGCTAATAATTATATTGATTTAAAAAAACGGGTTGATTATTGATATGAAATCCCCCATTTAATTACCATTGCGCAGTTGCTAAATTTAGCAAATAATTCTGAAATTCAAAAGTTTATTCAAGATACTAATTTAGATTTGAATACTACTAATGAACAACTTTTAAGTAAGTTATTAAAACAGTATTATTGTTTAAATAATGATGATCACGACCAAAATATTATTGTTAACCAAGAAATTACAGGTATTAATGATAAACCATTTGCCCCAATTAAAGCGTCGGGAGTTTCAGCTGATGATTTTTCTGTCAATGTTTTATATGATAGTCGTAAAATTAATAGTTTTGACCAGTTAGGAGCTAGTTTATTCAATAACCACCAGGCGGGTTATGAAACAATTGCGAAAATTTTTAATACCTTAAATGTTCAAATGCCAATTTTTTCAAATGTTGGGGGCAATGGTGGTTTTACTTTATATGATAAGACTCCCGTTAAACCAAATCCCCAAGATAATTTTGTGTTGCCAATTGGAGCCGATAAAGTTAATAGTTATCAGGGTTATATTAAAGACTTAGGGATTGAAAGTGATAATATGCAGATTTGAAATTCTGAGCACCAAATTTTTCATAACCAAGTGCAAATTGCCTTTTTAGATACAAAGAGAATTCCCACAGATTTATACTATAACCAGCAAACTTATACAAATCGTGCCCTTAATTTAGATAGTTACCAGTATCTTAATGATTTTCAAGCGGTTGTTGATAATATTCAATATGATGATGCCAACGCTGATCTTGATTTGCACTTAACTCAGTTAATTCCAACGGTTAAAAATAACTTAACCAGATATTTATGAAATAATTTAAATGATCCGAATGCTCCGCGGGATGTTAATTTAAAAGAATTAACAATTTCAACAAATGGAACCGGCGAAATTAGGGGAACAACTAATTCCTTAAATCCTCCAGTTAACGGGCAAGAACAGGGTAATGTTAATAAAGTTTATCAAGATCGTGTCTTTACATTACCCAAAGTTAATGTCAAAGCTACTTTTTGATTAAATGATGCTAAAACGCAAACAAAAGATATTAAAACGGCATTTACCTTACCATCAAAAGTTGTGCAAGATCCCCGTGGCGTTGATAAAAATGATTTAAATACTCAATGAATTATGGACAAAGTTAAGGATAAAATTAGTCATGAACATTTTTCAACTTTAACTAGTCAATATAGTTTTGAAAATAAAATTAAAAGTACCTTTTTAAACACCACTGTGGAGTGAGCCCGTGCCTTTCCTCACGGAGCTAAAGGAGAATACCCGGTTAACTTACCAATTTTAAATGATTTTAATTTTGAAATCACTCCGCCGAATGGTCGTAATAATGGCAGCAATTTAAAAGTAGGAGCCTATAGTGTCAAAGTACGTGCCTTAGGTTCTTCATTAAATTTTCAAGGAATAACTACTTTCTCAAACATCCAAGTTGTTAAAGCTAATTTTACTGATTTATTTTTACCAGTCCTTTCAATGTCAACAATGGAAACTAATGCTGATTTATACAAGCGAATCCAAGAAAATATTATCCGAACCGCTCAGAATAATGGACTAGAATTGGAAACAAGAGATTTTACAATTCTGGGTCTTAACCCTGGTGATCAAAATCACTTAATTCCTGGTCATCGGGCAATTCACATCAATGGTGGAGGTCGTGGTGATAATTTAATTAGCGGAGCTACCACAATTGATGTGACAGTTACAAAGGCGAATTTGGAAAGTTATTTAGGGAATCAAATTAATTTAAGAGCTTATACTATGAATGATCATGGTAATGATATTATTGCCCAAGCCCAAGAACAATTACGCAAAGGACTTAGTGGATTAAATTTAGACCAAAGAATTATTAATAAGTTTAATTTTATCTTATATGAACCAAATGGTCGGGTGGCAAATCCGAACGAGAAAATGGTCGGCGGAGTATATACTTTAACAATTATTGCTGATAATAGTGGAGACAATCCCTTCTATGGTAGCATTCAAAAAGAAATTAATGTTCCCCACAAAAGTTTGGACAAAATAAGAACGGCGATTGTGGTTAATGCCAACGAAATTAATTTAATAGCCAGTCCACCTACGACAGTTAAAACATTACAGGATAAGTACCAAACCAAGATTATAAATTATTTTAACCAAAATAATTGAAATCTTAGTAGAATATCCTATAATATTGAAGTAAAACTAAATAATAATTGGTTACAGCCAACCACCCAATTACAAGCTGGGAATTATTATATTCATATTAGCTTTACTGGTAATTATTTAGAAAATGGGTTTGTAGAATTTAACATAACTCTCCAAAACCCAACCCAATAGAAAGGAAGAGTAATAAGGATGAATAAAAAACCAACTTATGGCAGTAAATTTCCTGATTTAGAGTTGCTTGATAACGCCGAGCAACGTGCTAAATATGAAGAAGAAATTGCGGAATTATCAGAGCAAGAACAAAAAAAATTTAATTATATCTCACCAACTCAACATAATGATTTTTCCCAACGACGCATGTACTGAAATAGTACAATGGAACAAGTTGGCAGAGGATTTATTATTTTTGCTCAAATCTTAGCAATTACTCTTGCCTATTTTATTGGTCAGAAAGTTATTTTGATTACTGTCGGTAGTTTTGTTAATCCAAACTTAGAAATTGCCAAGGAGATCTATGTTCGTGATTTCTTATCATATGGATTCTTAATTATTACAGTTTTATTTGGCTTATTGTATTTTATTCCAATGGCAATTTGCCGTACGGCAGGGGCAGTTTATGGGTGAGCGATTGCTTATATTATGTTAGCAATTTTATATTTCTTATTCCTAGAAATTATTTGTGCTGTTTTATTAGTTTTATCAAGTATTAAAGTATCATCAAATGATAGTGGAGATATTAATACTTGAATTCCTGTTTTTATGATTGTCGTGTTGGTAATTACTTCAATTTGAATTGTGGGAGCTTGTATTTTATTAGTAAAATCTGATGATGTAAAACGCAAAATCAGTTTAGAAGTGTAGGGGGAAGATAGGATGACATTAACACAAAGATTAGAAGAGTTAACAAAACAATTACAAAAAGATGTTTATGAAAAAAAGGTTATTTTTAAGTTAGCAATGTTAGCAATGCTAAGCGGGGAATCAATTTTTCTGTTGGGGAAACCCGGGATTGCGAAATCATTGGTAGCCCGTCGTCTTAAACATGCTTTTAAAAATGGAACAATTTTTGAATATTTAATGAACCGGTTTTCAACTCCCGAAGAAATTTTTGGTCCAATTTCAATTGAAGATTTACAGCGGGGAGTTTATAAACGGCTAATTGATAAGTACTTACCAACTGCTGAAATTGTCTTCTTGGATGAAATTTGAAAAGCGGGACCTTCAATTCAAAACACCTTATTAACAATTATTAATGAAAAGATTTTTCGGAACGCTGGGGTTGATATTAAAGTACCAATGAAATTATTAATTTCTGCTTCTAATGAATTACCAGCTGAAGGACAAGGTTTAGAAGCCTTATATGACCGTTTTATTATTCGTTATATTGCTCAAGGTTTAAAAGAAGAGGAAAACTTTAATGATATGATTGCCGGAGTTACCAATTTAGATGTCCAAGTTGATGAGCGCTTACAAATTACCCATGAGGAATATAATGTGTGACGGAAAGAAATTAACCAAGTTAAAATGGAACAAGATACTTTTGATTTTATTAACCGTTTTCGAAAAGCGATGTATGTTGCCACTGAAGGGCAATATTATATTTCGGACCGACGCTGAAAGAAAATTGCGCATTTAATGAAAGCATCGGCTTATTATAATGGTCGCGATACGGTTGATAAACCTGACTGATTAGTGATTCCATACTGTATTTGAGATGATGAACAGCAAGAAGAAGAATATACAGCAATTTTTAATGAATTTTATTTAGATGCGTTAACATTTGATGTTAAGCAAAAGAAAATTCGTCTTGACAAGGAACTAGAAGAATTAGCGCGTCAGTATGATGATATTCAAGAATCAATTATTAAAAAAAGTGAATACTATGATATTTTTGATGGTAAAGTGCAGGGAACTTTTCACCGTATTTTCTGATCAGATGCCCAATATCCGGTGTGTTTCATTCGGGTAGAAGATTTTATTGATGCTCGTCATAATAAAGAGCAGTCAACCTTAGTTGAATTATATTATGGGGAAGAGTTAGATAATATGCATGATGTTATGCAAACAGAGGTTATTTATTTAAATGATAAAACACTAAAAAACTTAACTTTAAATTCTAACATGACTGTTGAAGTTAAAAATGCAAAAGGGGATAATAACGCCGCTGAAATTGAACAAAAAATTTTAGCCGTTGAAAAAGAAATTGATAGTTTAGAAACTGCGTTTCCTGATGAAAAACACCGCCTCTTAGCTGAACCATGTATTTTTTTCAAAGAAGCTTATTATTTAGCAGTTAATAATGCTTTTGATGGCCAAGAACTAAAATTTGATGAATCAACACCTAATTAAAGGGGGAATTTGTTGATGAAAGGGTATTTAGAAGATCACTTAGATAAAAAAATGAATACTTACTTATCTAAACTAAAAAATCAGGATTTACAAAATCCTCATTTTGTGTTGTTTAAACAAAATAATAAGTGATTAGCTGATACTTTTGATCAACAAATTACTGCTTTTTATGATGAAAAAATTAAAAAAGAAATTCGCAGCATTACCTTACCAAGTGAAATGGAAAAAGAAATTTATTTATTAAACTGGGTTAAAGTTAATGGTTATAGTGCTTTAAAAGAAAACTATGCCAAAACTCAAGATTTTTTGTTTAAAGTTAAATCACCATTTTATGACCGGTTAAATTTTTATCGTTATGAGTTTAATAAAAAAGACAATGATCCCTCATTGTTATTTAAAGATTTTATTAACAGTTGGGAAGGAATTTTAATTAAACGGATCGCGGATTATCGCTTTGCAAAAATTGAAGAATTACGAAATAAATATTTGCAAGAACTTTATAATCGGATTGAAATTATGCAAAAAACTAATAAACTACTTAAAACAGTTTGAAACTTTTTTGGTTTAATGTGAAATTCGGAAGAAAACCTAACAAAAAGTTTAAAAATGGATGCCATTGAAAAGTTTGCCGAGTTTTTAAAACAAAATCCCGCTATTATGGAAATTGCTACTTTATTAGGGCGCTACCAAGGAGAAAGTAAGCTAATTGAAGAAAGATTAGCCGAAGAAATTGTGATGGATTATGAATGACAGCCAATCGGAAATTCTCCCGAAGAAATTGTTGGGGCTACCGAATCAAAAGATTTAGAGCACATGTTTCCGACCGAATTAGTTCTTTTAAAAGATCCTGTTTTAAAATACATTTTTTATAAAAAATTTATTGAAGGAAAATTAACTACTTTTGAGTTTATTTCGCAAGATCAGGTCCCGGTCGAAAAGATTAAGTTAAATATTGTTAAAACAAGAGTTCCAGAAGAAAAAGGACCGATTATTTTATGTATTGATACTTCTTCTTCGATGCGGGGTAACCCTGAACAAATTGCCAAAGCCTTATCTTTAGCAATTGCTAAAATTGCCTTTCAGGAAAAACGCCCTTGTTATATAATAAATTTTTCAACTAATTTAGATGTCTATGATTTTTCTTCAGTTCGCAATTCCATTCCGAACTTAGTTAAATTTCTATCAAAAAGTTTTAGTGGGAGTACGGATATTGAACCAGCAATTAACCATGCGTTAAATGTGATGGAGAAAAATGAATATTTTAATGCTGATTTGTTAATGATTAGTGACCTTTTAACTTCTGATTTATCAGAACGAACAACAGTAAAAATTAACCAGTTAAAATTACGCCGTAATCGTTTTCATGCAATAGTGATTGGAACAATGGGGCATGAATCAGCAGCAAGTGCTTTTGACAATGCTTGAATCTATGATCCACGTGATACCTTTGCATCCGAACGAATTATTGCCTCATTAACTGACCAAGTTGTAACTAAATATAATAATCATCCCGAAGCCAAAAATTTATTAAAATTAATTAAGGAAGGAAAGATGGATCTGAAATATGATAAGCAATAACGCCCTAGTTAACTTGGCGGCTAACCAAACTAAATTAGATCATCATATTTATCAAAAACATAATATTAACGAAGGAGATACTTTGGAAAAACGAATTTTAGCTTTTTTAATTGAATTAGCTGAATTTATTAATGAACAACGTGATTTTAAATATTGAAGCTTAAAACCACCCTCAGAACGATCGGTATTACTTGAAGAATATATTGATGGCATTCATTTTTTAATTAGCATTGGGAATACTTTAAAAGTAGATTTTAATGAATTTAATTACCAACCAAATGTTTTAAGTTTGCAAACTAATTTAACAACAATTTATTTGAATTGTTTTGTTGAATATACTAACTTTATTAAAGACCATAGTATTGCGAATTATTTTAATGTTTTAACAAGTTATTTTGTGATTGCCGAAAAATTAAACTTTACAGAACAAGAATTGTTAACAGCATATAATCAAAAAAAATGCTACTAATTTTGCTCGCCAAGCTAATAATTATTAAAAAAACTAAAATATTTTTATCTTCTTTTTTTATTTAAAAAATAATATTATTTTTCTTTTGTTTTTTTCTGTTTTTTGCTATAATTTTCCTTGAGTTAAAATTACTTGTAATTTTACTTAATAAATGAAAATATTACATAATTTGCATAGAAAAAACAGGAGAAAATATGAGGTCTAACTTAACAAGAAAGCAATTTATATAATTGCATTTTAGAAGATATTTTGTCGGGTCGGTATCGTCCCAATGCCGTTCTTAATAAAATTCCTTTTTGTGCTAAATATGATGTTAGTAAAGAAGAAGTCAATAATGTTTTTGCCGCTTTAACTGATGATTATTTAATTTCCTATGATCAAAATAAAGGGTATTTTATTAAGAAATATTTAGAACCAGAAATTAAACAGTTAGTATATTTAAACTATACGATTACCACAATTCGATTTATTAAATTAATGCATAGTTTAACTCCGAGTGTAATTGAAAAAATTAACAGTTGTTTACAAGAATTAAAAAATCTTAGTTATAAAAAAAATGATTTAACTAAAATAATGCAGGTAATTGATAATGTTGTTAATAATATTACCCAAATTGTCAAAACACCATTATTAGATAATATTTTAAAAAAAGCTTTTAACTTATGATTATATACTCGAAAAGTAATTGCTTATAACATTCAAATGCATGGTAAACAATTAATTAATTTTTATATTAAGGTGCTGGAGTTAACTTTAAACCAAGATGAAAAAACTTTACGGGATTTTTTATTAAGTTTTATCAATATTTGAGAAACTGCTTTTTTAGAATACTATGGCAAAATTTTAAAATAATTTTATTAATGGAAAGGAACTAATCATGGCCCTGAAAAAATGAACTGACCAGGAAATTATCATTGATTTGTTAACGAAAATTGCTAATAAAACTTATCAAGTTAATGAACCAATTAGCATTTTTAATCTTATTGATACATACCAACTTTCGGAAGTACAAGCCAAATTCTTTTTAAATAAGATTGCTGATAGTTTTTTATTAAAAATTACTAAAAATGGGGATTATCTTGTGCGCCAATTAACGATTGCCGAAATTGAAGATATTTTTTTAATCAGAGCTTCGATAGTTGATATGAAATATACACGGTTAATCAAAGCACTAACTTCGAAGAATAAAAAGGAATATTACGAAATCCTAGCAGAAGTTCAAAGCTGGGATCCCAACAATCTTTACCAAATTATTGAAATTGAGACAAAAATGTTTTATTTTTTAAACCGGGTAGTTCCCTGTGATTTAATTAATAATATTTTTGGGGAAGAAGCTTTATTATCCTTATTTTTGCGGATCTATAGTTTAATTAATATTCCTGATCAACCCCATAAAATTAAAAATTTTTATCTAAAAATAGCCAACTATTTAATTAATAATAAAATAAAAAACTTACATCATTTTATTTATGAAGCTCTTAAAAATGACCAGGATACATTTATTAGGGTATATTTAAATAATTAAAAATTTTTTATTGTCTAAGTATAATAATTATTTTTACAATGATAATTATTGTGATTTTCTTAGAATAATTTATTATAAAGGGTATACTTAAATTTAAAAATAAGTATGAAATACTATTGTTAACAGAGTACTAAAAGTGCCTAACAAAAAATATTTGTTAGGCACTTTTTCATAAGATATAAAGGAGAATATAAATGCCACAGAATGAAGAAAATAATTAACTAAAAGTAAGATTTAAAATAACAGCAAAAATTATGAATCTTGTTGATAAAACTACTAAATGCTTAATTTCTGAAGAATGGAATGTCGATGAGACATTAGAAAATCTTAAAGAGAGTACATTAAAATTATCTAATTTTAAGAACATTCCATTGAAGAAACTTAACTTAGTTATGCAAGAAGTATGCTCAATTGGTTATGATCTCAAAAAAGATGGAAGTAATTATAATGGAATCTTTAGAATTAATTCCTGAACAATTAAAATTATTAATAAAAGTCCGAAAATAGCAGGAGTATTACAAATGATAAGTGCTATTATTTCTTTTACGCTTCCCGTTAAATATGATGTTTGAAAAAAAGTTAATATTTATTTATTATCCGGAGAAGCACTTAGTTATGTGGGACGACCATTTATTGAATGAAAATTGCACCATAAAGATTGATTAACGCATAACCAGCAAACAGTTTTAAAATTATTATTAGTATTGAGTAATTTTTCCGTGGTTACATCGGGGATTTATAATATTATTTATAATTATGGGGAAGATTATAGTGTCTGAGAATTTCTAAAAGCAAAAATTTTTAGCAATGAAATTTCTAAATTTGCTTTAGCTGCCCAACTGGTATCCCTCACCCAAGCTATAACTACTTTTGCACCTGATCGTTGTAAAAATATTATTAAAAGTATTATTTCGGGGATCATAATTACCCGAGGTAGTTGTGAACTTAAGTTCGCTTATGATTTAATTAGGCGTTCTGTACGATACGATGAACCGGCAAAAAACAACTCTTGTGAGATTGTTTTTTTTATTTTTATATTAAAAAACACAAATTTATTTGCATTATTCATCAGATAGTATCTTTAAATTTAGAACTTTTATCATAAAAACAGATTAAATTCTGTTTTCCCTATACAAAATAAACGATATTTTTATAAATCCTTTCAATAAAGATATTATCCGATGAATAATGCAGCACTTAAAACTTAATATTTTGATGCTAAAGATGGATAACTCATCTATGGCACGAAGCTTTAAAGAAAGTGTGAAAGCGAATGGATTTATTACTCCTATTTATTTCTTTAATTCTCGGCAAGATTAATCCCTTGCGAAATGTCAGAGCGCTTGTTTTTTTGCTTGTTTTCATAAAAAGAGTGCTGTTAAACCGAAAAAAACAATATCGGACACTAAAAAAACAAGAGGGTTGGAACTCCAAAAGGTTATTTTCTTTATATAAAGTTATGTAGGGATGGATGAAGCGTAATTAATAACTGGGTAAACTTGTTTTATTTCCGTGGAAGATAAACTCTCTTTAAATATAAAGTTTTATGATCGCCACCACCCACGACCGAAGTGAGGTGGATAGCTAATTAACTAATTAAATCAAAATATAAATATTCTTACTAAATATAAATATTAACCAACAAAGGAATTTTCTGTTTATTTAAAAAATAAAAGAAAGGAATAAAATATTATGCAAGAATATAAAAGTAAATATATTAATAAAACTTGAAATGAAATAACAACTTCGTTTGATTGAGTTAATTGTCAACCAATTGATTGTCGTATTTCGCATCACAAAAATCATTATGATTTACAATGTTTAGAATGAGCAAAAATGTATTTAAATTTATTTAAAAATAAATGAAATGTTATTAATTGATACATGCAACATTATAAAATTAATGATATTTTAGATTTGGCTGCCGAGGGTTGAAAGATATTACAAATTGGGAAAAAAATAAAACAAATAATTTAAAATATATTATTGCAATTGATCCTGCCGGAGTTGGACAAACTGGGATTATTATTTATAATGTTTTGCAAAAGAAAATAATTAATAATATTACTTTTCATTTTAACTCTGAAGAAGAAGCAATAAATAATATTTACTTAATATTGAACAAATTTAAAAATCAAACCTGTTCTTATTTAAATAAAGTTATTGTAATAATTGAAGATTATCAACTTCATAAGGGATTAAAAATAACAAACCCATTATCTACTCCTAAATTTATTGGTGGTTTAAAAGTTTTATGCAAATATCTATTTAATTTAAAATATGTTTTACAATCACCTGTTGTTAAGAAAAACTATCTTTATAAAGGAAATATTAAAATGACAGAACATGAATTAGATGCTTGAAAACACCTACAATATTTTTTAACAAAAGGAGTTGATAAAAATGGCACAAACAAAAAGCAATCTACCCAAAAAATTACTAACTAATAAACCTAAAATAAAAAATAAAAGAGTTAATAAATTAGAATTAACTGTTAGACTGCATGAAAATCCGATTAAAACTAAAATTAAAGCGCTTGTTGCTGATGGTGTTGAAGTTGATGTTTGTTCTCCGAAATGTCAGTGAGAAGGATTAAATTATTCAACATTATCAATATATAACCTATATGTTTTAACTGAGTTTTTAAAATTAAGAAAAGATGATGAGATAAAAATTAAAGGCTTAGTATTTAATCAATTAAACTTAAAAAATAAGCGTTACTTTTTATCTTTTCGAGTTGATAGTTTTGAAATTATTTAAAAAGCGATTAGAAAAAGAACAAATACAAATATTAAAGAATAAGGAAGGAATTGAAAAAATGGTAAAAAATGTAAAATATATTCTTATTGATGAAAACAATAAACCAATTAAAAACGAAGATGATAGTTTTGATATTAAAACAGCAGAAATTATTTTAGAAAATTCTGAAGAAATTAATGAATTTAATGCAAGTAATTTAGAAAATAGCAATCAACAAATCAACGACCTACAAATCAAAAACACTGAATTAATTTCACAATTAGAATAACAAACACTGCAATTAAAACAAATTGAAATTAATAATTTTAATAATTCTTTAACTGATAATAAAGAATTTAAAAATGTCTTACTAAAATCTTATGATATTAATGATGACATTGAAGTTATTAAAACACACTTACAAAGTGTTTATGATGAATTAATTAAGGTACAAACCGTTAATACCGGTGGTGTACCAAAAACAGAAAACAAAGAAAACAATATTTTAGATACAGACAATGTATTTAATAAATAGAAAGAAGGAAGTAAATTATGACACAAAACCCACAAAGAATATTTGGTGATATTGCTAACCAAGCTACACAAAAAGAGCGTGAAGCATTTGTTGACCAATGATATTTACAAACTTATCAACAAAAATTTAGTTAAGAAGCATTATTTGCTTGAAAAGAAGCTAATAAATTTGGTTTAACATATAAAAGAAAGAAAAATATTAAATACAATGAGGGTTTAGGAAAAGATGGACAAGTATTTAATACTGATGATAATTTATTAAAATACTTAACAGTGAAATTAGAAGATGGTGTTGTTGAATTAGATACAATTTTAACTTTTGCTCGTAAATTAGACCCCATAAAAAGTGATTTTAATCCCAATCTTTGGGCTGCCGATATTGAGCAAGCAATGGATACAGAAGTTGCTTATAAACGCAATAAAATTTTAGAAATTATTAATAAAGGAATAGTTACAACTATTCAAGGTAAAAAAGTAGATGACACATCAGAAACAGTTATATTGGGTTCTGCTGATTTTATTCGTGGAATTCGTAATAAATTATATTTACAACTTGGAGCAAACGACCAAATAAATAGCGTAATTGCAACAAGTGGAGCAATGAAAACTGTTGAAGGAACAACATGCTATATGGTTCCAAAAAAATTACCAATTATTAATAAAGATGGTTCAGAAGGAACAATTAGTTTGTTACCTGATAGTGTTAATGCAATTGCCTTTAAATTTAGTAAAAAATATGACCCTCTTATTTTACGAAAAAAAGACCATACTCCTTTAAGGGTTAGTGCTGCTGCGTTAGGTACTGGGATGAGTAATACGTTGATTATGGAAAGAGTTTTATATTTAGGTGGAGCGGTAGTTGAATTGAAAGGGATTATTAAACATATTGTTGCTAAAATTAATATTAGCAAAATTAATAAATTAGATAAACCAACTATTCATGTTGTAAACCCAACACAAACAACAGCAGAACAATTAAAACCACAATTTAAAAATGTTATTTTAAAAGCGGTTAAAGCAGTAGATAGTTCTTTAACTGAAAGTGATTATGATTACTTTATTGAAAGTAAGGGTGAGGATTGACCAATTAATATTACAAACAATAAAACTGTTGCAGTTCAAATTGAACGTAAAAACAACGCTACTGGTCAAACAAACCCGATTAATGTAGTAATTAAAAATTCTTAATATTACTAAAAAATAGTACTTTTTCGTTGATAAATTATGCCAATTGGAACAAGCAAAACTGCTCTGATCTATGCTATTAAAAAAATACCAACAAGATTGTCAATTCAGCAACAACAAAAAAGTTTTTGTTTACAATTATTAGAATTTTTAGGAATTCAAGTTTTAGCTCTTGGATTGTCAGTTTTAACTGGCGGGATTGCTTCTGCTATTGGTTTAGGAGCAGGATTATCTAATTTTGCTGCAGCACTTATATCGTTTGGAGTAGAAACGGCAACTGATTTTACCGTAAATCAAATATATGATAGTTTAACTTTAAAAGTAACCGCAAAAAGTACTGCCTTGAATTTATTACCAGCAATCGGTGGCGTTGGTAAATTAATTCGTGCTGCACGAACAACTAAAATTTTAAAATTAGCAAAAGATACTAAATTACTTGAAAAATTAGGAGTAATAACAGCTAATAACTTAGAAGATGTTGTAAAACAAGTTGCAGGTGCAGGTAAAAAAATTTTATTTGATAAATTAATATTTGATTTTACAAAGCAGGTTAATAATGAAACTTTATTATATACAATTGGAAAATTAGCCCGAACTGATTTTATAAAGGTTTTAAGGTTTCTAAAATAAACACAATTAATAATTTATTAAAAATTATAAAAAAAACCTTCAAAAAATAAGTCCTAAATTAGTTCAAAAAATACCACGCATAAATGAAAAAAAATGCTAATAAATGACTATCTGAGTATGGATTAAATATTGATAAAATAAGCAAAATTAGTACTAATGAATGATATGACATTATGAATAATCTTCATAAAAAAGGTGTTGGTAAAAACCTTCTATTAAATGATAATTTAATACGTGGCAGTAAAATATATCATAATAAATTATTAAATATCTTGCATCAAACACCAATTAAATTGAATAAAGTCTTAAATTATTTGAACCCAAATTTTTATATTTAAAAAGTAAATAAAAAATTATTAGCCCCAATTGAAAAACAAATAATTACAATTAAACAAAAAGTAATTAGTAAAATTACCTATAAAACTAAAAAAATATTATCTAAATTTGAAACTAAGGCTATTCAAAAAAGCCAATTATTACCTTTTGCTGCTTATGACTCTGTTGTTTTTTAGCAGTTAAAATTGTTCCTTTATCGGTTGCAAGTGAAGTTGCTTTAACAATATATTATAAAAACCCAAAATATGTCCCAATTGTTGTGATGACAACTTTAATCAAAGCAGAACAGTTTGTTTTGGTTCCTGAACCTTTTAAATTCTATATGAACAGCGATTGGTTTATTGGATGAGGTTTTAAAAAAAACAAGTTTGTTTAATTTAGTTTCTTTTGTTCCACTTGCTTATCAACAAGTAGTAAAAGATAGTTTTAAAATATATCTGACAATTGCTAAGGTATTAAAGTTGTAAGAACAATTTAAAAATAACTTTAATAAAAATAAATTGTTAAATACGCTAGAAGATAATACTATTGCTAGTTTATTGGGCGGTAGCTTAGCATTTCAAACATACAAACAATTTAGAATAAAACAAAATTTAAGCAAAACAATTAAAATAAAAACACTATCAAGTAGCAAGCAAAAAGTTTATCTTAAATAAAATCAAATCAAAAAGAAATAAATGATAAGGAGATGATTAAATGTTAAATGAATTATGACAAAATGTTACTTTGGAAAATTATAATAATTTTAATCCAATGACAGGTAAAATTACACAAGTTCCCGTTCGCTATAATAAGTGTTCTTTAAAGGTAATGTCGAATTATGATTTAAAACATTTGCTTTAAGAGCCCAAAATATGATTAATTCATATTTAAATTATCCATTTTCAAAATTAAAATTTGAAACATTTAAAGACTTGTTATTAAAGAAAATTTGTATTAATTTGAAAATATTTGGGGTTTCATCATTGTTTTTTATATCAGGAATTATTATATGTTTTATAGGAGAAAAAACATTAGGTATTTCTTGACCAGCATATGTTATTGTTTCAGCAATGCTTATTGGCGCTGGAATTATAGTTTTGATTATTGAAACAATTAGATTTATTAAAACCCACAAAAAAGAACAAAACAGAGATAGCATTGAAGATGTTATTAAAAAAGATGAAACAAAAATCTACTTACTAATCAAAAAATAGATACTAAATTAATTAATAACTTTTTAAAAATACAAGATTTTACTAATAAGAATTGATATAACGAATATAAAATCAATAAAAATGGCAAAGGTGCATACTTTATTTTTGCTAATAATTCAAAACTTAATTTTATTACCATTGATTTTTACAATGACCAATATGATAAATTAGGTAATTTAGTATCTTGTACTTTTGATTATGACCCTTATCTTAAAAATAACCAAAGTGTTTTTATTACTGAAAAATTAGAAATTGATTATGTAACTAAACAAGTAAAAGTTATTAGAAAGTTAAAAACACGATTATACAGTACTATTACTGATTTATATATTGATGATGTTAAATGAAATAACTATACAACATTACAAAGAGAAGAAATATTGCCACTTAATTTTATTCCAATTGAAATTATTCCGAATAATCCTAATTTTGAACCTTCTGCTCGTTATGGAAAACAATTTGCTAGTATCTTAGATATTATTGCTGAAAAGATAATGTTAGACCCATTATTCCATTATTAAATAGTGATAAATTTACAATTAATACTAATGGAGTTTACTGGTGTTGTTGATCAAGAAATTAGCAAAATGTTAGCTTTATTTATTGAAAATGATTTGTTATTAGTTGAAGTTAATACTGTTAAAAGAGAAATTAAGCGATTTAAAAATATACAAGATTATAAACAAAAACGTAAAAAATGCATTAAAAAACTAACTGAATTTACAAAAAAGAAGTTAGATTTTATTAAAATAAGATTTAATAAATACCATGATACATCCGAATAATTGATTTATCGTTATTTCTTGGAATTTGGTGTTAAATTTCCTGTTTGTGTTAAAACATTGTATAAATGAATATGTTTAGGTGAATACGGATTAAAAAAAGAAAATTTACCTCATCGTGGTAAAAAATATAAAACAAAAGGAAAATCTGATAATCGTGGTCAATTAACTAACTTTAAATTAATTTGAGATATTGAAAATAAAGAATCTAATGTTGGTTGATTTGAAATGGATACTGTTGTGGGAAAAGACCATCAGTCTAGTAATTTGGTTTTAGTAGAACAATCAAGTAAAAATTATTTTGTAGTGAAATTAAAAAATAATACTGCTAATGAAGTTTTAGAAAAATTTAAAAATATTGCTAAAAGTAATAATTTAATTGGGAAAATTAAAGGAATAATAACTGATAAAGGAAAAGAATTTAGTAAATGAAAAGAAATGGAAATATTTGCTGAAACACAAGTTTATTTTTGTGATACGGGAAAACCACAACAAAAACCACTAATTGAGCATATGAATGGTGAATTTAGATATTGAATTTCTAAGGGAGTTGATTTTAATAATATTAGTCAAAAAATGATAGGTTGAATAGTTAATGTTATAAATGATAAACTCCGATCATGTTTGAATTGACTAAGTGTAAAAACATTTTTTTTTACAAAATTTTAAATAAATTTATTAGTTAAAATTTAATAAATTATTTTTAGTGTGCTTAAATATGAGTAAAATAAGATAAAATTATAAAAATTTAATTTTTTCTGAAAAAATTATTGCAATTTATTAAAAATATTTTATTATTAACTTAACAAGATATGAATTTGCTGTTTGTATCTACACAGCGCCTTATAAAGAAATTAGATAGCAAAAAATATGCTGCTAATTATCGGGGTTGCTATCTTAGGGGTTGGCATTCCGATTGCTTTAAACTACTTTGTTGATTTAATTGCTTATTCAACACCATCTTTAAATTGACTAAAACAAAAATTAATGTGGAAATTCAAAGGTGCTAATTGTGAAAATATCAGTGGTCAATCAGAATTTTCTAGATTCCTTGATTCAGAATCACAAGATTGTCCTTATAGTAATCAACCGCGCGTTAATCCAATTATGAATAGTACTTGTCCAAATGGGTTGTTTATTACAAATGAAAAATTTGCGGAACAGGATAAAATAGTAGTTATTAATTCTGAAAATATGCAAGCTACAGTTGACACACAAAATAAATATATTTGAAATAACAAAAGAAATCAAAATATTTTAAAAGAAAAGCAGAATGAACTAGCACAAAGAAACAAGAAAAATGTTAGTAATGTTATTGTCCTTCAAGAATCAGAATCAGAAAAAGAAACATCTATTTTTTGTTGTTAATAAGTTTTTAAAAAATATTTTTTGCCATATGTTATAATTATATTAGGAGTAGAATTGTTATTTAGCAAGGGGGCGACTATGAAAAATACCGAGGAATGTGAAGTTGAACTAACTGGAATTATTGAAAATAATAGCCAACATTTACTTCCACAATACATTAGAGACATTGCAATTGCTAAAGAATGATTAGAGGAATTAATTGCTCGTGAGAGTGTAACTAACGAAGACTTATTGGCAATAAATAAATTATTAATTGACTTACTAGCAAAGATTAGAATTGATCAACAATGCCAACACCAAAAAATTACTGCAACACCACTTGAAGTTGATGTTGAACAAATGACTGTGAGTTGGGATCTTTTTTGTGAGGGTTGTTCAATTCGCAAAGAAAAGACTAGTAGCTTAGATTTATCAGTACCTTTATCAGAATTAGCAAAAGCAATTCCTTTTAATGATTAAAAAAATAACATTTATCAATGTTATTTTTTTATTTTTTTTCATTATCAGGATTTTCAATACTTTTGTGGTGATTGCGATATTCTTCTAAGGTTTTAATAAAAATAGCTTGGGTTGGACAAACAATTTGGGCATCAACTAATTCCACATCATTTTCCTTTGTATTTGCAAACCCATCATCATCCATAAAAAATGTTTTCGTTTCGTCAACCATTACACAACAACCACAAGCAATACACAAGTTAGTATTTACATAGGTTCTTTTTTTATCAATATTACGATCAGCCATAATTTCACCTCTTAATTTCCATAAACATTATATTATAAAATTTATTGATATTATTATATAATTCTTATATAAAATAAAAAGTGGTTTATAAGGAGGCACGATTAAATTGGAAACGAGAATGGAAAAGTTTGCGCAATTACGAGAAGAGATTAAAAAAGAAATTGAGCTGGACCAAGAAATTAATGAAGTTAAAAAGGTTGTTAATAATTATATGAATAAGTTAAATGTAATTGATCTGGGGCATTTTAATAGCATTAAAACTGATTTTGAACAAGAATTTAGTTGGGAAAAAGTTTTTCTTGATAAAAACCCGGATGAACAACCATATTCACCTAATTTTAAATATGACCTCCAACAATTATTAAACCAGATTAAAACTGAAACTAAGCAGGAAGATTTAATAGCGTATAATTCCACTGCTGATGCTGGAAATATTATGCATAATATTTTAATTAGTGAAACATTATTAAATAAACCAACATATGAAAAATACCAGTCAATATTAGAAGATATTTTAAATAAAAAAGTTGATTATCTTAACGAGATTGAAGAAATTAAAAAATCGTTACCAAATTACTGGATTAATTCTTCTAACATTGATTTTGGAACGATTGCCCAAATTCGTAAAAATGATCATCGCTCCACTAATGAAATGTTAAAAGAAGCAAGCAGTTTAGTGGAAGAAAAGCATACTAATATTTTAGCATTGTTTAGAAAAACAAAACTTCGTGATAAATATCCCTTAGTTTTTATTATTTTTGTTATTATAATAATGATAGTTGCGATTGTTTTGATGGTAACATTATAAATTAGGGGATGTGAAAAGATGAAAATAAATATTGCAATTGATGGCCCAGCAGGGAGCGGGAAATCTTCGGCTGGGGCTGAATTAGCTAAGCAAATTGGCTACCAGTTTATTGATACGGGGTTAACTTACCGGGCTTTTACTTATTATTGTGTTGTTAATAATGTTGATTTTAATGATTACCAAGCCTTGCAGGCTGCGATAAAAAATTTTAATTTTCAAGTGGTGGGTGATGATATTTTTGTAAATAATGAAAATGTTACTGATCAGTTACAACAAGAAATTGTGTTAAAAAGTATTAATAAAATTACCGGGTTAGCTTTCATTCGGGAAGCAATGGTTGAATTACAACGGAGCTTAGCAAAAGATCATGGGGTTGTCATGGTTGGCCGTGATATTACGTCAGTTGTTCTACCGACTGCAGAATTAAAATTTTTTTTAACAGCTAGCATTGAAGTTCGTGCTTTACGCAGATGAAACCAAAATAAGGTTAATAATATTGTTCCAAATGATTTAGAACTTCTAAAAGAGCAGTTGACAAAGCGAGACCAAGCAGATATGCAGAGAGCAACCGGACCATTAGTAGTAACTTCCGATGCAATTGTGCTTAATAATAGTAATTTAACATTTGCTGAAACTATTCAGGCGTTGTTAAAGTTATATAACGAAAAAATTAAAAGCGAGGAACAATAAAATGGCACGAAAAGGAACTGTCGCAATTATTGGGCGACCTAATGTTGGGAAATCAACTTTATTTAACCGGATTATTAAGGATCGCTTATCAATTGTGGAAGATACCCCGGGAGTAACCCGTGATCGTATTTATGCATATAGTGAGTGACTAACCAGAGAGTTTTTATTAATTGATACCGGCGGTATTACCCTTGACCATCAAGCGTTATTTGCCGAAGAAATAAAAATGCAAGCGGAAATTGCGATTAATGAAGCGGATGTGATTGTTTTTGTTGTTTCTTATAAAAAAGGCATTAGTCCCGATGATGAAATGATTACGAAAATGCTTTATAAAGCAAAAAAACCAGTGATTTTAGCAATTAACAAGTATGATAAACAAGAAAAAAATAATGAATTGTATGAATATATGGCTCTGGGGTTTGGCGAACCAATTGCAATTTCTGCTAGCCATGGAATTGGCATTGGGGATTTATTAGACCAAATTATTTCTTATTTAGATGAATTACCCGTTAAAATTAAAAATAAGGGGATTAATTTTTCAATTATTGGGCGACCGAATGTGGGAAAATCATCCTTAACCAATGCCATTCTGGGCGAAGAACGCGTAATAGTTTCTGATATTGCCGGAACAACTACCGATTCAATTGATACAACCTTTACCCTCAATAAAACTGAATATACGGTTATTGATACCGCCGGAATTCGTCGAAAAGGGAAGATCTATGAAAAATTAGAAAAATATAGTGTTCTCCGCGCGGTGAGTGCCATTGAACGCAGCGATATTGTCCTTTTATTAATTGATGGTACCCAAAAAGTAACTGACCAGGATACTAATATTGGTGGTTTGGCATTTGAACAAAAAAAACCAGTTATTATTGTAGTTAATAAATGAGATGCTATTACCCAAAAAACAGAACGGACAATGAATGAGATTGAAAAACAAATTCGTGGTTATTTTAAATATTTAAATTATGCCAAAATGGTTTTTGTTTCAGCCCTGGAAAAAAAACGGTTGAATGTTTTATTTAGTGCCATTGAAGAAGTTTATGCCGGGTTAAAGCAGCGGGTTAAAACTAGTGTCTTAAATGAAATTTTAGTAAAAGCTCAGTTATTAAATCCGCCTCCTGATTTTAATGGGGGGCGGGTAAAAATTTATTATGCTACCCAACCGGAAAGTACAATTCCAACGTTTATTATGTTTTGTAATAATCCCCAGTATGTTCACTTTTCTTATAGAAGATTTTTAGAAAATCAAATTCGTGATTATTTTGGATTTAATGGGGTACCAATTAATATTTTATTTAGAGAAAGAAAGTAAAAGAGGGATAACAATGAAAAAAACTACTAGTAATATTACCATTATTGGGACCGGTGCTTATGGAACAGTTTTAGCAAATGTTTTAACAGATAATGATCACCAAGTTATTATGTATGGAATTGATGAAACTGAAATTGTTGATATTAATAATAATCATTTAAATAGCAAATTTTTTGGTGATCTAAAAATTAATCGGGAAATTAGGGCTACTAATAATTTGCATGAAGCTTTAGAAGATGCTGAGTATATTATTTTAAGTGTTCCAGTGGTTGCACTGAAAACAGTAATTGCCAAAATTAATACTACTCTAACAAAACCAGCTGTTTTTATTAATGTTGCGAAAGGGTTGGACCCCGATACCCATGAAGTTTTATCAAAATCAATTCCTACTTTGATTAAGCCAGAATTATTAATTGCTTACGGGGGATTATATGGTCCAAGTATTGCCAAAGAAGTTTTACTACGTAAACCAACTTGTATTATGGCAGTGTCGGAAAATTTAGCAGTTGCCCAGGCAATTAGAGAATTATTTCATAATGAGTATTTTGTTACCTTTGCCGGCCAAGATGTAATTGGCGCAGAGTACGGGGTTGCACTAAAAAACGCTGTAGCCATTGCTTCGGGAATTTTTAATGGTTTGCATAGTTCTGATAACGCCAAAGCATCATTAATTACGATGGGATTAAACGAAATTAAAATCTTTGCGTTAAAAAAAGGTGCTAAAATTGAAACCTTTTTAAACTTTGCGGGACTAGCAGATTTAATTTTAACAGCAACTTCTGTCAAGTCTCGAAATTATTCCTTAGGTTTTGAAATTGGCCAGGCTGATGATGCCAAAAGTGTGCTGGCAACCCATGCGAAGACAGTAGAAGGTGTTTTGACTTGCAAGACGATCTATTTAGAAGCCGAAAAGCATCATCTTAAATTACCATTATTTAATGGCTTATATGATATTTTGTACAATAATAAACGCCCAAGTGCGATCATTAATAGTATTTTTCAAAAAGCAATTATTTAGGATAAAGTTGCTTTTTTTTGTAAAATCACAATATTTTTGTATAATCAATATATCAAACAAATATGACTTTTTTTATGGTATTCTTACAATCTCATTTTTGATTATTACTAGAATATTATGGTTAATAATTTCGCGATATTTTATTAAAAAGGGATTTTTCAATAAAATATTTTGGGTAAAATTAATCTCATTTTTTAATTTTATTACTTTGTTCTCCGCTATTTATAAAATTATCCTTGTCTGGATTGTGATTTTATATGCGAATTTACCATTTTTTATTGATATAATTTAAACGTCTTTTTCCTGTTATTTTTAGTTTTTCTTTTAATGATAATCATTGTTAGTCTAGTTTTAAAAAATTTAATAGATTTGGGACACTACTGCGTAATAGTCTTTTTTGTTGGTGGTTTTTTTATTGTACATTAATATTATGCTAGATGAAATTTTAATTTTTTTAATTATTGAAATTAAATCACTACCATTCTTTGAAAAACTAATGGCCCAAACTATTAATGCGAAAATATTATTATTTTTAGTAATTATGGTGACATTAATTAGTACCGTGATTATTTATGAACTAAGAATCTTAATTAATAAATTAGCATTTTATCAACCAATTGTTGAGAATCATAATGCCTTCTTAACTTTTGTATAAAAAATTAGTCCAAATAATTTTATTACCCAAACTCATCGCTTATGGGGAATTGGTATTAATCCGAAGTACCACCAGGTTTTACAAAATTAGATTAAGGCAAAATAATTAACTTATAAAAAATAAATTATTTATTGCAACTTTTACTGTTATTAATTTAACAAAATACTAAATAAAATAATATTTTAATGGACCACATTTTAGAAGGAGGAAACAATGTTTACTTTACCAATTCAAAGGAATTTATTTCGCCAGTTAGTCTGAGGACTTAATGAGATTATTAAGGTGGAAGTAGCTTTCAGTAATCTTAATCCAATTATGGCGCTTAAAATTGAATTATATTATGTGAAAAAACAAAATAATGTTACGATCAATAATAATAACTTAGTCGAGATGTTTTTAGAAGTTATTAATCGCAGAGAATTAACTTTAAATACCTCAACGGTTTCATTGATGACAGAATATCAAAAATTATATTAAAGATATTTTCATCAAGCAGTTGATATTAATGTAGTTATTAGGGATATTAATGACCAAATTAAAAAGGTTTTTGATAATTATTATCTTGAAACTGAATTAAAATATTTGAAAAACTTTTTAGGTAGTTATTTAATGTAAAGACTTCTCAAACAAAAATTATCATCATTAAGATTAAAAATTAAAATAAATATTAAATAGGAATTTATGTTAGTTAAAACATTTCAAATTATTAGTTTTGCCCTTGATGTTGAAGAAATCTTTTATTATCCGTTTATTAATCACACCAAAACACTACTTTTTTAAAAAGAAAAGATCCCAATTGATCAAATTACAATAAAATTAAAGGTTAAATACTTTGAACCCACCGTTGAAAACTACCAACTTATTTATGATTATATTTATAATTCAATTGTTCTTGATCATGCGAAATGATATCCAAATGCAGGTGAATTTACTTATCACAAATTTTTTAATCTTGAAAAATTATTATCTGGTCTTGAGAAATCTCGTTTTAAAATGCTTAATTATTTAAAGGTTGGTTCAGACACCGTGAGTTATTTTCCCTCATCACTTTTTTTTAAATATTTTAGATACTAATAATTCTGAATATTTATTATATTTTGATGTTTATACCAAATGTGGCATTCGCTTTAATATTTAATTGTAATCGTGTTAAACAATTAGTATATGATATAACATTATCAGCTTTTATAACATCAATCAAATCTTTGGCAGTTTGTTTTGCATCTTTTACCATATGATAAAACTCCTCCTATAACTAAAATACCTATAACTAAAATACCTATAACTAAAATACCTATAACTAAAATACCTATAACTAAAATAATAAAACAAATAGAAAAATTAACAAGAAAAATAACACTTTCTGGTAATTCATATCAAAATCTGTAATTTTATCTCGCAAAGTTTTTTTAAAACTTATTAATAATGTGTTGTCCAAAATAGTTTGGTATTTTTCTAAGTCTGATGATAACAAATTATAATAAATAATATCCACCAGTGCAAAAAGCAGCGTAAAACGGCTGGTTGAAGAAATTGTACGTTCAATTTATTCATTACTACTAATAGTAATTTGATAGTCAGCAATCTTAATAATCGTATTATTTGCTTTTTTACATACTAATAAGATAGGACACTCATTTTCTTGCGCAATTCTTGCCAATTTTATTAAATCTTGGGTTTCGCCTGAATATAACACCACAATTGTTAAATCTTCACTGGTACTATTTTTAGCTAAGAAATAACCATTATGAAAATCATTAACACTAATAGCGTTAAAACCTAATCGTAAGATTTTTTCTTGGAAGTCTTTAACAAAATTATATGTTCCCACCCACCACCGCAAAAATATTGATGCGGCAGACTGTTTTTATTTTATTAATTATTTCACTAATCTTTTCTTTATGACCTAAAGTCAAACAAAAAGTATCATGTAAACTCCGCACAATATTATGATATGATAAATGCCATAAATAAAACCATTATTATCGGCCGATTTTAAAATATCATCTTCTGCTTTAATATTATGGTTAAAATATTTCACAACATGAATAAGTTCTTTATAACTATCTAAATTTAAGTATTTAGTAAACCGGTTAATTGTGGCAACCGAAGTATAAGTATACTCTGCCATTTCTTTAATGGTAATTTCCGGAATGACGCTTAAATTCTGAACAATATATTTTGCAATAAAAGAAAAACGATGATCATCATCTAAACTTATTTTTTTTATTTCCCGAATAATTTCATTTTCAGTTATTTTAACCCTCCAAAATTAATATTTTTTTCTTTTATTAATTGCTTCAATAATAAACCACATGATCATTACCACAATCAACCCAATTCTGGCAATTGATAATAAGACAATAGCTAGTGTTAAATAATGAAACGCATAAACAATTCCCCCAACAGCGTCAATGAGAGTAAACCCTATTAGACTGTGCTATAAATTATTCATTTTTGAATAGTTGTAAAATTAAACATTTAAATCTCCATTTTTTCATTTAACACTTTATAAAATTACATTATAAAATTAAATATTTTCCTAATAATTTTATTTTGTTTCCAATTTAATCCCTAACCCAATAAAAAAATATTTATAATTCTTGTTATTAAAAACTAATAAATATTTGTTAATTATTAACTTCTGTTATTAAAACAGTATCATTAATAATATTAATTCATAAATCGGCATATAAGTCAGCTAACTTGTTATTTTAGATCATCCCCAGCGGTTGGGTTTTACCAAGGTTTGTATTTGCTTGGTTAAGTTTCACAATGTGATGAATTTTTTATAAAATTCGTGACTTTAATGATAATTACAAATTTTAAAACCTAATCAGTTGGTCAAAAAATTGCATAAGTCTAATATTGATCTTGAAAGGTTAAAAGCAACCCCAAATGTGATGGGCGTTTTAACACCTTCACCAACAGAGTTGCAAATTGTTTTAGGGCCTGGTTTTGTTAATAATGTGACCCAAGCATTTGGAAAACTGGTTAACATTGAACGTTCAGAGTATTCAGAGGGAGCTAATCCCAGTAGTGAGTTTATTAGTGCCGTTGATGCTGCTAAACAAGTAAAAGGTGAATTGAAACAAAAACAAAATTATATTCAAGTATTTTTTACAAAGTTTTTAAAAATCTTTTTACCAATGATTATTGGATTTATCGGGGTTGGGATCTTATCGGGGGTTGCGGGAATTATGCAATCTTCGTACGGCGGAGTAATGGACGCTGCCCACGCCCCGGCATCTGCTCTCTCATGATTTAATGCCTTAGGGTTGATTCTAAATATTTGGAAGAATGCTTTTATCATTATTGTTGAATGACGAACTTATGAAGTATTTGGAGGAAGTGGAGTTTTAGGCGCAATGACAGCCGCCATTTATTCACCATCATTTTTTTCACTAGTAGTCCCAATGTTTATTGTTAACAATGGTGATCAGACAGTTAATTTCTTAGGAATTCATATTAATGATCCATTTAATAACTGATTAACTGTTGGATACCGTCCAGTTATTAATGATAAAGGGTTATTTAGAATTTGGATACTACCCATCAGGAAATATCTTAGGGACCTTATTAACCATAATCGCTGCGTTATGAATTGAAAGAGGAGTTCGGAAATTCATGCCCGGAGCTTTAGACACCGCGGGAACATAAACAATTACTTTATTTGTACTATTGTTATTAAATGTGTTCTTAATTGTTCCAGTTTCGGGATATCTATATGAAGCAGTTGCTTTATTCTTTGCTCACCTATATACCAATCCATTTAAATTCTTTGTGCTCGTCACCATCTTCCCTTCCCGGTGGTGGCCTTTAGGATCCACCAAGGGTTTGTTTCAATCTATACAATTTTGATTAAAGAAATCGGAGTTAACGGTCTATTTCCAATCTTGGGAATGGTCGGAATGGCTTAAATTGGAACGGGAATTGAATTGTGATTTATGGCGACGAATAGTAGTCTCTTACGCCGTCAAATTCAAGGGGTTCTAATTCCGACCGTTTTCGGAATTGGAGAACCAATGACTTATGGGGTAACATTATCAAGAATCCGTCCGTTCATCACCGCCTCAATTGGTGCTGGGTTTGGAGGATTCTTCATTGGAGCTGTTTATATGTGAGTACATATCACATTTGGTTTAAACTCAATGTTTGGGCCATCAGGTATTTTAGCGACATTTATGATGACAACTGATAAAGGAAACATTGGTTTAGCAGTTGTAATCTACTTAATTGGTTGTGCAATTTTAACTGCCGGAGGCTACTTAGTAACAATGTTCGGTTATTCGCGCATTGTACAAGTCGGAGGTCGCGAAATGAAACAACTTTATAAAAAAGACAACAAATATCAACTTTGATAACAAATTTTATGAACTTGTGCTTTTATAACTGTAATTGGAATTTTTGTATACTGAACCGTAGAATATTACAAATTACCAAAAACAGAGCACTTAAAAATTAAAGAAGCAAAAGTGGAATAAAAAAATCTATTAAAATTATCGAAGCTATTTAAAATAACACAATATAAATATAATATGGGAAGAGAATAACAACATGAAAATTGATTTAACGAAAATTGATACTGAGCAACAAAACGTTAACATTATGAATATTGACAAAGAGACCACTGAAGGTATGCTGACAATTATTAATAATGAAGATACCAAAATTGCCCCAGCGATTAAAGACAAAATTTCAGTTATTGCAAAAGTTATTGATTTGATATTTCCAAAGTTTAACCAAGGGGACGGGTAATCTACCTTGGGGTGGGAACATCAGGACGAATTGGAATTCTGATGCTTCCGAAATGCTTTCCACTTATGGAGTGGGTTAAGACCACATTGTGGGGATTATTGCTGGGGGTGGATAAAGCAATTCGCTTCCCAGCGGAAGGAGCCGAAGATGATCGTAACCAAGCAGTTAAAGATCTTCTTCAACAGTTAAATGTTATTGCTTTAGATACTGTAGTTGGTATTGGTGCTTCGGGAAGAACTTCATATGTTTTAGCAGGTTTAGAATATATTAAATCAGTTGGTGGATTAGCAGTGAGTTTATGTATGACAAAAAATTCAGAAATGAGTCAAATTGTTGATGAAACAATTGCAATTAAAACTGGGGCAGAAGTTATTACAGGCAGCACGAGAATGAAAGCAGGAACTGCCACAAAATTAGTATGTAATATGATTTCAACAACATTAATGATTAAATGGGGAAAAGTATATCAAAACTTAATGGTTGATTTAATGGCTACTAATGAAAAATTAAAGGTAACAACTGGAAAAATTGTTCATAAAATAACTGGCGCCTCTGATGAAATAATTAAAAAAGCACTCGTTGAATCAAACTATTCATGCAAACATGCTATTATAATGGTTTTAAAACAAGTTAGTTTTAAAGAAGGTGAAAGATTATTAGAAGAATATCATAATATGGTAACCAATGTTATTAATGATATTAAATAATTAAGTAATTATATTAAAAGGAGACATCTTAAAATAAAACTTTAAGATGTTTTTTAATCAAGAAAATAAGGGGAGGTAAGTTTAAATGTTAGGAATTTCAATTTATGTAAATAAAACTAGTTTACAAGAAAATATTGCAGCTATTAGGTTAGTAAAAAAGAACAAGATCTCAATGCTCTTTTTTCCTACCCGTGATTTCCCTAATTTTATTAATAATCCTGAGTTAATCCAGTTAATTTTTTGTGGACAAGAACAAAATTTTGAAGTTGGTCTCGAAATATCCAAGTATAATTTTAATTATCAACAATTAC
Organism: Spiroplasma mirum ATCC 29335; assembly: GCF_000565195.1. Classification (NCBI taxonomy): domain Bacteria; kingdom Bacillati; phylum Mycoplasmatota; class Mollicutes; order Entomoplasmatales; family Spiroplasmataceae; genus Spiroplasma; species Spiroplasma mirum. The sequence goes on from NZ_CP006720.1 coordinate 347,001, forward strand.
AAAAATTAAACCCCACCACCATTTGGTTAGATAACAGTTTTTCATTAATTGAAATTATTAATATTATTGATACTTTTCCGGGTAAAATTCAAATTTTAGCTATTGTTATCCAAAACCTTATAAAGGGATGGAACAAACGGAATTTTTAACACGGACATTAATTTTACAAAAATATGGGATTAATTTAACAATTTTTCTATTGGCTATTAGCGAAACTAACCGAGCGGATACTGAATGTTTTCCAACAATTAAAGACTTCCACCACTTCTCACTTTATTTACAACTGCAATGGTTCAAATATTTTGGGATAAATAATTTTATTGTTGCCAATAAGAAAATTAACCACAAAGAGATTACGCTCTTAACCAGGGTTGATACTTTAGCACCAACGGAATTTTTATTTAAAATTTCTTTATTGGGATTTTCTGACCGGGCAAAAACGCTCTTATTACATAAAACCTTTTTTGTTGATTGAAATAGCAATCAATATTTAGTAAGATTGGTGGAAAGTAGCAATTTTAATAAAAATAATGATAAAATAATGACATGAAATAATCGTAACTTAATAGTTGACCATTATGCCCTATTAGTTGACAATTATTTATACGGAAGATATAGTAGAGAGATTTATTTTACCAAGAGAAAAATTAATATTGATGAAAAAACTAACTATTTAGCAAACTGTACTAATTTTCAAGTTTTAATTGATTTGTTGTTAAAACCACCAAGTAAAATAATGTTTATCGCTGAAAACTAAATAATTTCTGCCTATTAGAAATTAAATATTTTGGTTAATGTTGATTAATTTTAAAAATTTCCGGAAAAAGTTTGGTATACTTAATTATGTCAAACACTTTGACTTAGAATTTATATGTGAAGGAGTGAGAAAATAATGTATTCAAAAGAACTGGTTGCTAGTTTAAATGCTGATATTCGTGCTTATTTTCCCCATATTAAGGAAATTGAACCTGATTATCATATGACTTTTGATGGTGTTTCCAGAATGGTTGTACTAGACCGTTATGCTCAAAAAGATAATGGTTTAAAAAACATTAAAAAATAATGATCTCGTGATTACTGTTATTAAAGATGATGGTTGATTCCCAGCGCGGGGGTTTGGGCATATTGTTAAAGTTGATCATAAAGCAGGAACATGTGATATTAAAGTTGAAGAAGATTATGTTAATAGTATTGATCCTAATTTATTAGTGGGTAGTGAAAAGGATATTATTCGCAAGAATCTTAATACTGTTGAAAAACCGTTAGAAATTTACTATGAACAAATTGCCTGACGAGTTGCCAAAGCGTTATCAAAAAATGAAAAAGAACATGAAAAATATTTACAGATTTTCTTTGAGGAATTAAAGAACTTAAATATTGTTCCTGCCGGACGGGTACTATACGGGGCTGGTAGTGGCAGTGATGTTACTTTTTTTAACTGTTTTGTAATGCCATTTATCAAAGACTCACGAGAAGGAATTTCAGTTCACCGTAAAGAAGTGATGGAAATTATGTCTCATGGGGGTGGGGTTGGAACTAACGGAACTACTTTACGTCCTCGCGGAACAATTGCCAAATCAGTTGGAGGTCGTTCATCAGGAGCAGTTTCGTGGTTAAATGATTTAAGTACGTTAACCCATTTAGTAGAACAAGGCGGAAGCCGTCGAGGAGCGCAAATGATTATGATGGCAGACTGACATCCGGATATTATTGAATTTATTATTTCTAAAATGCAAAATCCAAAAATTTTACGATGGTTAAAAGATAATTCTCAAGATCGTTTAATTCGTGAGGAAGCAACTCGAAAAATTAAATTTGTTCCGTTAACAAATTCAGAACGGAATTTATATGAATGATCAATAAGTAAAGAAAACGAAGTTGACAGTAAAATTTTGCAAGATGCCAAAATTAAATTAGAAGAGGGTGGAAATTGAGAAGTTGAAAACCCATCTTTCTTATCAGGAGCTAATATTTCAGTTACAATTTCTCATAAGTTTATGCAAGCAGTTGAAAATGATGATATTTGAGAGTTAAAATTCCCAGACTTAGATAAGTATACTCCTGAACAAAAGCAATTTTATGATGAAAACTGACATAAAATTGGGGATATTTATGAATGAGAACAAATGGGTTATCCATTAAAAACATACTACACAATGCGTGCGCGTGACTTGTGAGATTTAATTAACTTCTGTGCTAATTATTCAGCTGAACCAGGTATTTTCTTTATTGACCAGGCTAATGATATGACAAATGCGAAAGCCTATGATATGAAAGTGGTTGCTACTAACCCTTGTGGTGAACAACCCCTTGCCCCAAATTCAGTATGTAACTTAGCTGCTATTAACCTAGCTAATTTTGTTAATAAAGAAACAAAAGAAATTTTATATGATAAATTACAAGCAACTATTCGCAACTGTACCCGTTTACAAGATAATGTTATTGATGCAACGCCCTATTTCTTAGAAGCTAATAAAAAACAAGCCCTTGGCGAACGTCGAGTTGGGTTAGGAGTAATGGGGTTACATGATCTATTAATTTACCATGGCGTTCGCTATGGAAGCTTATCTAGCAATAAAATTGTTGATAAAATTTTTGAAGTTATTGCGACAACTGCTTATTGTACTTCAATTGAATTAGCGAAAGAAAAAGGTAGTTTCCCGTTCTTAAAAGATCGTGAACGCTTTATTAACACGGGTTATATGAAAAAAATGCCCGAATATATTCGTCAAGATATTCTAAAATATGGGATCCGTAATTCGCACTTATTAACAATTGCCCCAACTGGATCAACTGGAACAATGGTGGGAGTGTCTACTGGTCTAGAACCATACTTTGGTTTTAAATTCTATCGTTCAGGACGATTAGGAAAAAATATTGAGGTTAATGCTAAAATTGTTGATGAATGATTAAAATATAATTCCGGTTATAGTGCTGATCATTTACCAGATATTTTTGTCTCAGCAATGCAATTAGCACCCGAAGAACATGCTGATGTGCAATGTATTATTCAGCGCTGAGTTGACTCTTCAATTTCAAAAACTGTTAATGCTCCGCGCGGATATTCTGTTAAAGATGTTGAAAAAATTTATACCCGTCTATACCATGGGGGCGCTAAAGGGGGAACAGTCTACGTTGATGGTTCGCGTGATAGTCAGGTGCTATCATTAACAACAGATAATGAACATCCTGCTTTAGAACAACTAAACTTAGAAAATTTAGGAGTAGAAGTTATTTCAAATATTGATAAAAATGAGATTGATGATAACTTAAAAGAAGCAGTTAAATTAAGGGGAATTAACCAAGACCGCAACGTGGGAACAGAAGTTGGTGATGTTTGTCCAATTTGCAAAGAAGGAACCATGATTGATGCTGGTGGTTGTGTGACATGTAATAACTGTAATGTCCAATTAAAATGTGGACTATAATAAATAAAAAATTATAATTTTGGTAAATTATAATTTTTTTTGTTTTGTTTTGATTATACTTGAAAAATCGCAGAATAAAAATATTAAATTTCAAACATTATTAATAACTAAAAAATAAAATTTTTGTTTAGCGAATAATCCGAAATTTATTTTATAATTAATTTGAGCCTACAAGTATTATTTATATACATATGGGTTTATATTGTTAAAGAATTTAATTGTGCTGACAATTAAATTAATGTTATATGAATAAAAGGTTGATAGTTTTATTAATTTTTTATTTAGTTAACTTTTAATGATATTGAATTAATGTATTTTAGTTCAAATTAAAATTATGTACCTGCTTAAAATTATTAAAATTTAAGGAGGCAATTATTATGAAAATTATCGATCAAGTAGTAGAAATTCATTCAAATCAGTTAACATTCTTCGGTGACAACTTTGAAATTTTACCCTTTGGTGACACCGTTTTCCAGCAAGTTAGATGTGAATCAGATAACTTGTTACTCTTCAAATATTACAACAATATTATTTCAATTAAATGTAAATCATGTAAACAAATACATTATATTAATGTATTAGATGATGAAGAACCAAATTTATAATTATATTTAATTACATAGCTATTGAGTGTATATAACACCTGCAAAGAAATAAGGATAAGAGATCCTAATTAATTTGGAGGTGTTTTTCTTTTAATGAAAAAAATTATTAGCTGGTTGGTTTCTTTAACATTAATTGGAACTGTTACTAATTCGCTTGTTAGCTGTACGGGTGTTGATCCGTTTGGGGGTGGAGGTGATCAACCGACACCCAGTCCAATTCCGCATGATGTTAAATATTATCAAAATTTAATTACCAGAACGATGCAACGAATTAATAGTATCGAAAAAAGTATTAAAGAATTTGCGCAACATAAAAAGGATCCCAATTGATTTCCAACCCCTGCTGATTATCAAAAAACCATTGATTTTATGTATATTAGTCTTTATCAAAATGTTGTCACTTTCAATGATGCTGGATACCAAATCTTATTTATTACTAATAACGGAGTTTTTTCGGACCAAACCAAAATCTTAGTTAAATGATATTTAGAGAATGAATTATTAGCTTTAAATCAACAATACAATTTAGAAAAAAAATATCAGGATGATTTTTCTCAAGATAAACTAAAAACTTTATTAATCACCATTAATGAAGTGAAAAAACTTATTAATAACTTACAACTTACAAGATCAACTAATTAACAGGACATAATTTTAACAGAATTAAAAAATAGAAAGAAGTGCTAAAGATGAATTTACTATTACATACCTTAAACCTACTGAGTGATAACCCGGCCCCACCCAATCCAAGTGATATTTTAGCAACAGTAAAACCATGAGTAAATATGGCTTTAGGGATTATTTTTGGGTTACTAGGACTATTTTGTTCAGTTAAATGTGCAATTATTGGATTTCATATTGCCAAAGCAGCTGATAATCCTGAAATGCGTAGTGAATATGTGCGCTCGTTAGTTTGACCAATTATTGGATTGTTATCTGCTGTTTTAGTACCAACGATTGTTAGCGTAATCTTAAGTCAAATTTCGGGACCATCATTTGTTAGCTAACATTTAAAATAATAGAAAGCAGGTAATAAAGAATGGGAGACATTTTTAAAGAAGCCCTCTACGAAGTGCTCTGGGGAGTATTCGTGATGGGGCCGTTACAATTAATTAATGTTTTTACCTATGTTCTAGATTATTTATCTGGAGGTTTTATCACTACAATTTTATTTGGTAATCAAAATAACTTTGATTTTAACCAATTACCCCAACAATTTTGAATTTTTTTAATTATTGCAATTGCAGTATTTGCTGTTATTTTTTGTATTCAGATTATGATTATTCAATTTAAAGAGCATGCCGAAAGTAAAAAGAAATTTTTGCAATGTCTCCTCAATTCAGGAAAAGCAATCATTTTTATGTTTTTAATTCCTATTTTCTTTTTTGTTGCTAATTTCTGTATTGCTCAGTTTACCAAAACAATTGATAATTCTTTTGGGAATAAAGGTTCAATTGCGGATTACTTATGACATTTAGGTGATCCCAATTGGGATGGAACTATTAATTATACCCCTAGCGACTATGGTCTCCCTGATAATATTCTTGATTATAATATGACCGTGGAAATTTTTGGGTCATTATTTATGGTAGCGATTGTAATGTTAGTTGGTTTTATGGTTATTCAAAAAATTATTGAATTATTTTTCTTATTTATTATTTCCCCAATTGTGATGATTACAATGGTCTTAGATGATGGCAAAAAAGTTTTTGTTTGAAAAGATATGGTCATTGCTAAATTTCTTGCCTCCTCATCCGCAATTATTGGTTTTGATTTATTTATGACGATTACCCATTTAATTTTGAAAACAAATCTTTCCGGCTTAGATGCAAAACCATTTGCCCGCCAACTATTATTAATTCTAATTATTTGTGGCGGTGGGGTGGCCACTTATGAATTCTCAAATATTATTAATTCTTTAGTTGGTGAACATATGGGGGCTTCTTTTGGTTTGAATACTTTTCGAGCTATGACTGGTGGGTTAACCTCAGCTTGAAACCCAGCAACCTTACCGCGCCATTTAGGAAAAATTCCAGGGATGTACCGGACTGCCAAAAAGGGTCATGATTTCTTAATGAATAGCGGCGATAGTAAACGAAGAGAAGAAAACGACCAGGCTCGTCGGACATGGCAAAATGCCAATGTGGGAACGCGCCACCGTAATACTATTCCTGGTCTTAATGGTAATCATCATGATGATTAATAAAATTGCCTCAGAAAGGAGAACAGAAATCGATGAAAGAATGATTTAAAAAACGAAAATGGATGATTTTATTTCTTAGTATTGGTCTATGAGTTTTTATCTTTATAATGCTATTAGGATATGCGGTGTTCTATGATTTAGCTCATAATAAAACCGTTAATTTTAAGGATATTGAGCAAATTTTAACAACTAACCAAAATAATTTTTTAACAATCTATGGCGCAATCGTTGGGGGAGTATACTTAATATTTGCCTTATTCTTATTAATTTTTAAATATCATATTCGTTATGAGTTTGTCGGAAAAACCCATGATAAAACATATGGGTCGGCAGAATGATTAAGTGTAAAACACTTAAATAAAAATTATGATTTAGTAAATTTAATGCATGCTGGTGATAAATACGGAGTTGTTGCTAATTCTTTTACCGGTAAAAATAAGAATTTTATGGCTAATATTCGTAAAGAAACCCATACAATGGTTGTCGCCGGAACTCGGAGTGGGAAAACGCAGGGGGTTGTTATTCCAACCTTACAATTATTTGCCCAATCGGATATTAAACCAGGAGTTATTATTTCCGATCCCAAAGGAGAACTATTTGAAACTAACTCTAAAGTTTTTGCGGATAATGGCTATCGAGTTTTAAAGTTAGATTTACGAAGTCCAGAATTATCAGTCGGTTGAAACCCCCTAACATTAATTTATCAAGCCTGGGTGACGGGGTGTGAATTAGAACGCAAATATAAAGATAGTAATGGGATGGACCAAGAGTCATCCAAATATTATTACTGGCAACAAAAAGCCCAAGATTACTTATCAGATATTTGTACTACTTTATACCCATGAAGTGATCCGAAGGATCGGTTTTGACAAGAATCAGCGAGTGGAGCTGTCAAGGGAATTTTGTTAGCAATTTTATATGATATGCGTGAAAATAACAGTTTTGATGAAAAAAAATTTAACCTTGCTTCAGTCATTCCAATTATTAATAACAAAGATAAATTATTTAATTATTTTAAAAAATTAGATATTTCCCATCCTGCACGGATTGCCATTTCGGGGCTATTGGATGGGGCGAAAGAAACAACCGGTTCAATTTTGCAAAGTATTAAAACAGGGTTAGAAAAATTTAGTGACCCGATTTTAAGAACCCTAATTAGTAAAAATGAATTAGATTTACAAACCTTAACTAATTGTCCAACTGCTGTTTTCTTAGTTGTTCCCGATGACCGGACAGATCGTCATATTTTTGCCAGCCTTTTTATTTCTCAATCGTATAAAATTTTGATTGAACAAGCTAGTTTAGCGAACCGAAAATTAGAAAAACCATTTTATTATATTTTAGATGAGTTTGCTAATATCCCAAAAATTCCCGACATGGGAGCAAAAATTTCAGTTTCCGGGGGGCGAAATATCTGGTGAGTATTAATTATTCAAGATAAACCACAGTTAGTTGATAAATATGGTGAAAATATGGCCCGAACAATTAACAATAACTGTAGCATGCATATTTTCTTACAAACAATGGATATTGAAACGGCAAAATATTATTCAGAAATTATCGGGGAACGCACAATTGTTTCGAAATCACGGAGTAACCAAGTTTTATTAGAAAAAAAACAAGCAAGTGGAACCCGCTCCTTATCAGGAGTTAGTTTAATTAAACCAGCTGATTTAATGCAACTGCCATCGGGTCATGCTGTTGTGGTATATTCTAAAGAAAAACCATTAAAAGCGAAATTAATGCCAATGTGAAAATCACCGTGTTATGCAATGGGAAAAGTTGCTGATCAGGAATCTGTTCCCTTGACAGATGAAATTTTTGGGAAAGATTATGTTTATATCTTATCAGCCGAAAATGACGATGCTTCTAGTGATAGTGGCGGTCGGGGTGCTAACCAAACCATGGAATTATTACTAGAAAAAGAAAAACTTATTAAAGTTGAGGGAAAAGCAATTGAGATTGAAGAAATTTTAATCAATGAAGAAATTGATCCTCGAATATTAAAAAGTTTAACGGAAAAAATTGAAGAAATTTATGATTTAACTAAGTAGAAGGTGGTTAAAATGGCTGGGTGATTATCAATATGTTTATTCTTAACATTTGCCGCAATGGTTGTTAGTTTAGTAATTTGATTTCGGAAAAAACGAATTCAAAAAAAATATGAAGTTGAAACATCCCATAATCGGTTAGTACGCCGCTGTTCGTTTTACTTTATCTTCACTTGCATAGGAATCTTTGTCATCTTACTAACTATATATTTTTGTACAAAATAACCCGAGGAGGTGAAAAAATGGACAATTTAATTCCAAAGAATGTCCGCAAGACAAAATTAGAATTTTGGCGCGGGATTGGTTTAGTTGAAATTCTAATTATTATTATGTGAATTAGTTTAAGTACCTTGTTTATTATTGGGTTACCAATTAGTAAAATGGTTAAAATTAGTTGTTGTATCTTGTTTGCTATTTTAGCAATCCCCTTATTATTACCAATTATGCCTGGTGTTAAGGGATGATATGCCTTATTTTTAATGTTTAAATTTTTTGCCCAAAAAAAACATTATTGGAAAGACTCCACTCAAAATAATACTGGTTTTTTAGTCCCTTATGATTGTATTGTTGATGAAAATTATATTAAGACCCAAAAAGTTAATGGGAAACATCATTTTATTGCAGGTTTTGAAATTAAGGGTTATAACATTACCTTGCTAAACCCCGAAGTTCAGGATTTAAAAATTAAGGAACTTCAAGCAACCTTTAAATTATTTGATTTTAGTTTTTCAATTGTTAAAGTTGATTTACCAATTTCGTTTGCTGATACAATTGAATTTTATGAAGAAACAGTTCGCCAAATTCGGGAAAATATCAACAATAATTATTCACCAAAAGGTTTAAATGCGCGGCTATTTGAAAACCAATCTTATATTCGTCATATGAAAAATGACACTTTGACAGCTGATAATGAAATTCAAACTAAAAAAGTCTTTTATCTTTATGTTTATTCTGATAAAATCCAAAAACTCCATGAATATATTGAAGTTGTCAAAGCAAAATTAGAACTTAATAACTTTAAGGTAGTTCCGCTAGCTGGTTATGACTTGGTTAATAGTATTAAGCTAGTATTTAACCCTTATGGTGAAAAAATCAGTAAAGCGGAATATGAAAAACATCAAGATAGCTTAGAAAATTTATTAGCTTTCAATGAATTTCAAATTAGGCGGAATTATTTTAAAGCTGATAATGTTTATAGTTCTGTATTTGGAGTTTATGATTATCCGATTTTTACTTGTTATGGTTGAGGGGCTAATTTAGCTAATAATGAACAAGCCATTATTTGAAATATTAGTCCTCTTGACTCTACTCGGATTAAACGGGCTTTAAACAAGGCAGTTAATAACGCTCGGACCAAAGCAATGATGACCAAATCAAATGTTGATCGTAGTGAACAAGCTTATGAAATAAATGCGTATGAAGATTTAATTGAAGCAATTACCGGTGCAAATGAAGTTGTTAAAAATGTTGATATTTTATTTTTAAATTATGGGTTGAATATGAAATTATTACATGAATCTGAAGCCCGGTTAAAACGAAGTTTAAAAGAATTGGACATTAAAGTTAATCCCTTAGCTTATCGCCAATTAGAAGGTTATAGTGCTTTTTTACCGAAAGCCTTTGACCCGTTAATGGAACAGAGTGGTCGCGAAATTCCTTGTTTAACTTTAGCAAGTTCATTTCCCTTTATTAATGGTGGTTTGGATGATGAACAGGGATTATATTTAGGACAAAATACTACTAATGATGTGATTGTTTTTGACCAGTTTAAATTAACTGATAAACGGAAAAACCACAATAAAATTATTATTGGTACCTCGGGATCAGGGAAATCATATACTACTAAAAAAGAAATTGCTTTCCACTTAAATATGGGGCGCACCGTTATTGCCATTGACCCCGAACGAGAATATAAAGATTTATGTTTATTCTATGATGGTCAATGAGTCGATACCGGTGATGCAACAGTAGGGCGGATTAATCCCTTACAAGTATTAGATAATAGTTTCCGTGATGATAATGATGATATTAATACCATTATTGATGCGATGGAAAAAGAATTAGATGAAGAAAAAGCCGCCCCAATTTCCAACCATCTACGATTACTAGATCAGTGATTTAAAACCTTATATAAAGAATTAACGGAACGTGAACGCCGTTTATTAATTAATCAAATTCAAAAAACATACCAGCGTTTTAATATTAATAATCACACTGAAATTAGCAAGTTAAAAAACACTGAGTTCCCAACTTTTAGTGATTTGTATGAAACAATTTGTCATTCCATTGCGGACCATAATGATCCAATCTTAGGTAATTTAAAGGAACTAATCTATTATGATTTTATGGGTGATGGTCAGTATGCGACATTATGAAATGGCCCAACCACTTTAAATTTAAATTCTAACTTTATTGTTTATGATGTATGAACCTTATTTGACCAAGATATCCAAAAAGTAACTTCGGCCCAATTATATCTAATTTTAGCTTTTGTTAAAGGAGAAGTTAAACGAAATCGATTTGAAAAAAATAATAAAATTGTGGTTGTTATTGACGAAGCCCACTTAGCAATTGATAAGGATAATCCGGTTGCCTTAAATTTTATGTATCAAATGGTAAAACGAATTCGAAAATATAATGGTGCTATGATTATTACTACACAAAATTGAAATGACTTTACAGGAACCGAAGAGATAAAAAAGAAAACAACAGCGATGATTAATAATACCCAGTATTCAATGATAATGAACCTGGCCCCCAGTGATTTAAAAGAAGTTGAAGAAGTCTACCATGCTTATGGGGGACTCTCAACCGAAGAACAAGAATACATTGCTCGGGCAAGTAAAGGGCAAATGCTATTTATTGTTTCTGGTTATGAACGTCATTGCTTAAAGATTGATGTTTCCGAAGTGGAAGCCTTAGCTTTTGTTAATGGGGTTGTTCCGGCAAATGAACACATTGAGAATATTAATCATCACCATGATGTTTTATTTGTTGATGACTCCTTAAAAAAGTACTTTGGTTCAAAACCAACAAGTAATTTAAAATAACTAACGAAAAGAGGCAAAGTTTATGAAATCTAAATATTTTTTATCCTTACTTGGTTTTGTAGTTTTAACTAGTACTACGCCTAGCTTTTTCCCACGATCTGCTCTTCATGATTATCAAAATCAAATTCCTGATAATAGTTTGGGAACCAAAGTTGGAGCGAGTCCTAACCCATTTCATTTAAATATTCAGTCAACAATAAATTCTCCAAATATTACTTCTCATACTAATGGTCCAGGAGCGTGGGGCGACCATACTAGCTCATCAGATCAAATTAAATTTTTAAAATGAGATGATTATGAAACAACGTGAGATAAATTTGTAACTTATTATCCTAAAATTACTTTTTCCCTATATTCTAGTTTAGGAGGAGGATGATTATCACCTTCCGTGGTCCAAAACTATGATGTCCAAACAAGTGATTTAAGTTATCAAGATAGTGCTTCTTATAATATTTCTTACAATAAGGAAATTTTACATTTAGCCGAAGTTGATGGGAAAACAACCGTTACTTTAATTAAAGATGGTAGTTATTTATATCTTAAATTAACAGCATATACTGGAGCAATGTGATCCGGGCATGATGCTGATGCACAAATTCAAGTTTATAATGCGACGATTAATTCCAGTTTTAGTTTAGATAATTTTAAAAATAAGATTGCAAAAGCGTTATCTGCCCAAATTACTTTAGATTCTGATTTTTCCGGAAGTTTAGAAGATGCAAATAATATTCCTAATGAAACTAACAAATTAGACGCTATCTTACAAAATACAATGGGATATGAATATAATAATTGAAAAGGATTTATGCAACAATATGCTTTTAGTGACCAAACTAAAACAGCGACAACAACAATTAAGTTTATTTATCCCCTAGATAAAAAACAACAAGTATGAACTTTTCAAACCCCAATTTCAATTTCATTAACCCCCGCTTATTGAGAAAAACAAATGGCTAATCGGTTAAATTTCTTTCCCGGAAAAGTTGTTGATCCCAATGATCCAACAAAATTAATTGATGATACTCCCACAATTATTTCGGCCACTGATAAAAATCCTAAAACATTAATTTATCATACTACTATTAGTACAGAGTTTGATGCTAAATTAGATGCTAATAATAAACCAGTTGAATTAATGACAGTTAATGGTCAGGCTGTCCCAGTTCTTGATAATAAATTTACGATGACTTTAACTGATGGTCGCACAGTTATTCCACCTTCCGAACCAAAAAGCAAAGGTGCAGAACCAACTTCGAATGTTTATAATATTTCTTTAATTAGAAAAAGTGATCCTGGCGCTCAATATAATGTTAAAGTAGTTATTGATAACTTAGTGCCTACTTTACAATTAAAATGATATGCCTGGAATCCTAAAAATCACTCTGACCAAAATACATTAATTACTCCAACACTTCCCGATGGAAAACCTAACCCAAAATATGATCCCGAAATTAATCCTAAAACAGGGACCAAAACTCAAATTATTTGAGTCAAACGAAAATCAGACTATGCTTTTGCGTTAGATCCCTTAGATAATCAAGGTCAATTTATTAAAAATAAGGCTGATTTTGATGAAGGATTTATTTCGGAAGGATCAGTTTCTGGAATGGGAGTTAAAGAAAACTTTGACCCTACTAAAGTTAAAACTATTGAGCGCGAAGGGGTGGATAAGAATAATCAATTAGAACCTTTTGCCAACCCCAGTGAAAGTCAAAAAAAATGTCAAATTAGTAACCAAGATCTTTATTGATCAAATCCTGGTTTATGGCATTATATTATTACAACAGAAGATAATCAAAAATATGAAAAATTTGTAAATATTGGCCCAACATTTGAAAATAAGTATCCGCGTTTTTTAGATACCTTACCGGATAATATTGCGGTTGATTTTTGAACAACAATCCATGGTTTACATTTAAAAAATTATTTGATGACTTATTATAATTTTGATAGTAAAGCAATTCAAAATTTATCATTTGAACAAACAGTTGCGTATTGAAAAGAGTATGTTTCTAATACAACAACCCAACGGATCCCTCCGGATCCGTACCCACATAATTTTACTGATTTATCATCAATTGCAGAATTAGCGGGATCGGTAAAAATGAATGCTACTAACATTGAAACGGCAAAAACCACAATTGTCAGTGAAATTGAAGAACGGTTAAAAAAATATAAATTAGTTTATAATACTGATTATGCAATTTATGTCAATGGTCAAATTTTAAGTGAGTGTAACGAAGAATTAAAACCCTTATTTAATTATGGTTCTGATGGATGAGCATGGTTAACAATTGATGTTCGTGCCTTGCCAACTTCCACATTAGCTATTAACCACCAATTAATGAAGGTTGGTAATAATAAAAAATATGATCCCACAAAATCAACTAATATATCAAAAATTAAATTTTCCGACCAAACCTTTGATTTTACTAAACAAAATCCTGCTGATCTTAAAAAATGAATTTTAGGATATATTAATAATGTTTTAAAAGATGGAAAATACCAAATTGTCTACCAAACTGATTATGTGGTTAAACCATTAGATGATAAGAGTTTAACAGAGTTTATTAATAATAGTCATCCCGATGCATTGGGTAAAACTCATTTAACCATTATTATTCAAGCAGTTGATACTTCGTTAACTGCTGTGGGCAGCACTAGTTTTGATTTAATTAATGATCCGAATGCTACTCCCCCGGGACCACCACCAACCCCAATCCCAACGCCAACACCAACTCCTTTTCCAGATAATCCGGGTTCTTGGATTAGTAAATCTAGTAATTTAGCTTGGTTTTTACCCTTAATTATTGGAACTTCAACAATTGTTATCGTTACAATTATTTATGTTAAATATAAACGGAAAAAAGGAATTGGAGGGAAACGGGCAATTAAAAACTAGAAAATAATTTTTCTAGTTTTTTTTCAGAACTTTTTACTTATCATATATAATAGGTTATAGAAATGAGAAAAAAGATGAACAACATGAATAGTGATATTAAACTGGTGGCCATTAATTTAGATGGGAATGCATTAAACTCTGAACATGAAATGAGTCTAACAACCTTAACAACTTTAAAAAAATTAGCCGATTATAATATTAAGTTAGTAATTGCTTCGGGGCGCCCATTATATCAAATTAAGTCAATTATTGATAAATTAGTCTTAAATAATATTAATGATTTTAGGGTAGCTTTCAATGGAGTTGTTGTTGCTGAGGAATTATTAGAAAAATGAGGAGATAAGTTTAAAATTTGTCAAGAAATTAGAAATAATCGGACAAATGTTGAAATGAGCAGCAATTTGAGGGGTTGCAGTTGCTAATGCTGATGATGATGTGAGAGCAATTGTGGATGTCCTTACTGCTAGTAATGATCAAGATGGGGTTGCTAAAGCAATTAATAAATATCTTTTTAATAATTAAGAAATCAATTAGTTTCAGCGGTTATTTGTGCTATAATTTAATATAGAATATAAAACAAAAGGAATTCTTTAGTAAATGGAAAAGACATATGTGATTAAAGTTTTAGCAAAAAAGGACGCAAAACTAAATTATTGTCCAGTTATTGAATTAACACAAAAGAAAAAACATAAGGTTGGTTTTTTAGTAGATGGAATTAATGATGCAATTGCGTTACGGAAAAGTGATGTGGGAATTTCATTTGATAATGCCACTGATATTGCCAAAGCACCTGCGGACATTATTCTGTTAGAAAAATCATTATTAGTTTTAGAAAATGGTATAATTGAAGGGCGTCGAATCTTTGCTAATATTATTAAATATATTAAAGTAACGGTGGTGGCTAATTTTGGAATAATGTTAAGTTTAGTAATTGTCTCAGCCTGGTTAGCTTTTGCGCCGATGGTGCCCATTCAAATTTTATTCCAAAATTTATTATATGATATTTCGCAAGTGGCCGTTGTTTTTGATAATGTTCACCCGGATTTTATTAAATTATTAAAAAACCGCGTGGATAAAACACGAAAGGGTTAATTTCTTTTGCGTTATTAAATGGTCCCTCAGTAACGTTTATTAGTATTTTAAACTTTATTGTCAGTGGGATTATTCTTAGTTCAATTGCCTTAGCTAGTTCGTTAGCACCTAGTCCAACTAATAATCATTTAATTTCCCAATTTCAAACAACAATGTTTACCGAAGGGGGGGGCTATTTTACATATAATGATGATTATGATGATGCGAACAAATAAAATTAATATTTTTAAAGATGCTTCGCCTTTAAAATTAGTAGTTCCGATTGCGATGATTTTAGGAGTCGTGTTACTCCTTCCATACCTACCAAAAATTAGTACTTGGTTGCAATTGGTACCCCCGGATCCAATTTGGTATGCTTATTTAGTTGGTTTACTAGTTATCTTTATTCTGATTAGTTCCCTCCTAAAAATAGGGTATTTAAAAATTTACAAAAAATGATTATAATTATATTACTTAATAAATTTAGCAAAATTGCAATAAATAATTAGGTTAAAGGAGAAAAAAAGATGTTTAAATGAAATGATAAGGTCCATTTTTATGTTCGGCTAGCTGCCTTAATAGCATTAAGTTTATTTTTAATTGTGGATGTAACCTTGGCAACCTATGATCCCCAACCGCAATTTCGGATGTTATCTTACACCGAACGCATTTCAAATTATTATTCTTTCTTTACAACCCAAACTAATTACCTTGTTGCGTTTTATTTTTTTCTTTATTTATTTGATTCAAAATTTAAAAATACCAAACCCCATTTTGTCATTCGGTTGGGAGTTACTACATACATTACCATTACGATGTTAGTTTTTTGGTTAGGTTTATTTACACAAAAAGGACAAGCCGAACAATATAATACTTATAGGTGAGTAGCAACAGTTGTTTTGCACTTAGTAATGCCAATTACAATGATCATTAACTATGTTTTAACAACGGGAGAATATTATTATCCTTATGAAAAACATCACAAGTCATTTTTATGGTTAATTATGATTTATATGGTTGCTTATTTAATTATTATTGTAATTCGGGGAACTTACCGCCATCTGGAAGGGAAACCCGAGCACACCTTATTTCCATATTTCTTTTTAAATTATTTTGGCCCGGGCGGAATTCCTTTATTATTGTCTTCTATCATTATGATTTGTACACTCGCTGTTGCCTTACAATATTTTTATATTTGAGTTAATAATATGTTATATGTGAAAATGCACCATAAAGAACCATTTGTCAAAACAAAATTAGAACGTTCACGTTTACAAGTAAGTAAACTTTGCTTAACCGGCGGAATTATTGGCTTAATTACAACAACTATTAATTTTTTAATTTCAATGGTATTATTATTGCTATTAGTTGTTTTTGATAGTGATGATCTTGATGTTAGTTTAGAAGGTGTCCCAATCCCTGGTGGGCATAGTACAATGGCAATTGTTGCTGCTTTAGTTGTATCAGTATTTTTAATTACCGCCTTTATTATATGTTTTGTGTTAGCTATGCAACGCAGAATTGGGGGACGAATTGCTGGGGGAATAGTTTTAATTATGCTAATTTTTGTGTCATGAATCTGAATTATTGGTCCAATTTTTTCAATAATTGGGGGAATTCTCATGTTAGCGGGGAAAGAAAAAGTCCGCAGTGACCGGCTATTTCCCACTAGCCCGGCCTTAATGCATAATAATGAAATTATTGATGTAAAAGTAAAAACAAAAAAAGTGAAAAAAACTAAACCAAAATCAGCGAAAACATAATAAAATATTATATATAAATAAAGAGTGTAAGAAGATGAACAGCAAGACAATTAAAGAATTATGAAAGTAATTGGCGAACTAACAGTTAGCTAATAATTTTGTTGCAACAAAATTTAATGGTTATTACCAGTTACAAAGGGAACGGAACCGTGCTTGGATTATTTTATAGCAAGGACAAACAAGTTAACGAATTAACTGGAGTTGGATTTGTACTTTTTGACCAGACAGTATTTTTTGCTTTAGTTGGGGAACCAACCTTTTGACTATGGAAAACTAATTGTGAAGTGGAACGAAATTACGGTGTATGATTTAAATAATCAGATTCTTCCGAATTTCTATTTACATTTAGTTGATTGTCACCAACATTTATTATGATCAGCTTTAGATACTGTGACCAAATCTGGAATTGAAGAACGTTCAGTTGGGATTAATGAAGATAAATTTTATATTGAATTATTTAAAAAATCCTGGGCTAACTTTAAAAAATATTTTACAAGCTCGCGATTTACTACAATCTTGAATTACAGCCAATATTAAATCCCAAGAAATTTTTATGACTTTAGAAGAAGCCTAAGCCCAAAAGATTATTTCGCGCGATTTTAAATACCAAGATAACGTGCGGGTGGTTAAATTTGGTGATGTTTCCCAGGATTTATGTGGAGGAAACCCCATGTTGACGCTACGGGTAATTTAGAATGTTTAGAAATTCTAGAAATTAAATTTGAGAACGGATTACTATTTATTCTACTGCTAATTATGATGAGTTACAAAAGTATTTTGCGGAAAAATTTAATTACTACCAAGAATTAATTATTAATACGTTAGCAAAAATTAACACTTTGCAACCAGATTATCAATTTGATCATACCACAGTAAAATTACCAACTACCTATGAAACCTTATTAGATTTAATAACTATCACTAATTAACTTAAAGATAATTTAAAAGAAATTGATAAAGAACACCAAAAACAATTGCGAGAGCTTGCTAATAGTATCAAATTAAACCTTACTCCGAAAATAACTAAGAATAAGATTTCTTTTAATGAATATTCTTTAGATAACGCAATGATTACTAACCAGTTACTTTCGTTCGCGTTTAATTAATTTAGCAAAAGCGGAAACTAACACAATTCTTGCCTATTATAATAAGGGATTAGCACCAAATTTATTATTATTCATCAATGAACAATTAAAAGACCACATTAATTTACGTGATCTTTTTAATAAGTTAAAAGAACAACATCATTTAACAGGTAGGGAAACTAACTTATTCTTAGATATTAAAACTGATATTTGAGATAATATTAATAATTTTATAGGAAGTTTAACTGAAATTTTATAAAGTTTTATTGATTATTAAAAGTTACTGTAAATGGTTGAGTATCACCAGTAATTTTTGTTGAATCTGATTTTGATTTAACTGTTAATTGCACTGGTGTAGAAACATCAGCCCCAGTAGTAATATTATCTATCCCATCAATTGTGTAGTCAGTATCTAGAGCTGTTCCTGAAACTAGGTCATCTATTTTGGCTTGCACAGCTGCTTTAATTGAATTAACGGCTGCGTTAGCTTCATCAGCAGTAAGGATAGTATTATCTGCTACTGTTTGTGTAATGTTTTGAACTGTTACAGCAGAAATATCTGTTTTTTGTTCTGATTTTTTTACAAATTTAACTATAAATTTAGGTGATGTTCCAATTAATAATTTTGAACCATTAACTGCTTTAATATCTAATTGAACTCCTGCTGATAAATCTCCAGCTTTGATAATATCAATTCCTTCAATTGTATAGTCAGTAGTAATTACCGCACTTGGACTTACTGCTTTAACTGCTTTTGCAACAGCTGTTTTAACTGCGTCTTGAGCAGTAGTTGCTTCATCGCTTGTAACAGTAGCAGTATCTGCTACTTGTTGATCTGGTACTTGAATTTGTAAACTACTAATATCTTGTTGTTGTGCTTCTAATAAAATTTGAATTGTTACAGTCATTGTTACTTTTGTACCTTCTCAACTAAGAACATTTTCTTTTTTAACTGCTTTAAATTCAGTTAGTTTAACTGAAAGAGTAATTGTTTTATTAGTTGGAGTAATTCCTGATTGATTTTCAGCTGTATATTGAGCTACAATGTCATTTTCATCTGCTGGGGTCGTTGGTAAAGTTTTTACTAATTGTTTAACAATGGCACCATCTTTTAAAGTAACAGTACTTGTTACAGTTGATTCATCTAAAGAGTTAGCATTAAAATCATATTTGTTATTATTTTTTGTAAGGCCTCATTTACCTAATGCTTCATCATTGAAAGCATCAGATTTATATAAACTTTCAAATGATTTTGTTAAGTCATTTGTATCTTCTTTTTTATTATTGTTGCACGCTACAACGGAACTTGCTCCGGTTGCTGTTAAACCTAGAGCTCCTAAAATTGCTAATAATTTTTTCATGAATAAATACCTTCCTTGTTTTTTCTCTAATAAATATTCAATATGGTGGAAAAGAAAATTAAATATAAAAACTAAAAAAACATTTTAAAGCATTTTTGTTGTTTTATTTAGTTATACTTATATCTTTCTTTCTTAATTATCATTTTAGTTTAATTGTACTAAGAAATCAATACTTTTTTCTTTATTTTTTTTATAATAATAAAATTAAATACTATTTTTTAATATTTTACCTTTATTTTTAAGAACTAAAATTAAATAATTTCATTAAAATGAAAATAATTAAATCTAGGAAATGACTGTTAAAAATACTAAAATTTGATATTTAGCTGCTACCTGGTTATATTTAATAGTTACTTTTAAAGAATTATTTTGATGACTAATAATATCCGCAAGCGTGGGAATATATTTTCCTAAAAAATCAAAAGTTACAAGGTGGTGATTATATTTGGTAATTACTTTATTTTGAACATGGACAATATTAGAGATATGTAATTTTAATTGACTATTAATATCACTAGTAGTAATTTGACCATTTTGTTGGGTAAAATGTAAATAACAATCACCAATTAAAAAATCAACCGCATTAGCAATATCAGCATCAATTACTTATTTAAGTGGGGGTATTATTTTTATCAATAAAAATATCACAACTAGTAACAGTAAAATTACTAGTTAAAATAATATTTAAACTCCCTAAAATAGCTAATAACTTTCGCATTTGGCATCCTTCGCTCGGAAGAATTGGGAAATGATTCAAATTTTATAAAGTATATACTAGTTATAGGTAATAAAAATAATATGTTAATATTAATTTTTCCCATATGGATAATATCATATGTTAAAATAACAATAAAAACAATAACTTTTATAATAAATAAAAAATAAATTAAAACAAAATAAATTATTAAATTAAAAAAATCATAAATAGTAGTAATTTCATCTTAATGAAATGAAAAGAACATTGGTGATGTTAAAGAAAAATATTTATAAAATTATTTTCAATATTGTTTGGAGATATTTTATGTTTAAGAATAATATTGATTTCATTTATAGAATTTATATATAACTAAAATTTATATTCAAATTCTTGATAACTATTAAACATGTTACCATATTTTCCAAAGAACCCAAATTTAAATCATTTGTTTAAACATTCAATTTTTTCATTTCTTTTAAAACCTGAGTGGATCATTGATATGATTGCTAACTAATTTTTAATAATTAAATTTACATATCTTAAGGTATTTCCACTATCTAAATCTATCTGAATAATGGCTGTTTTTTTATCATTAATAAAAATCATAGCAAATTTCTACTAGATAATTTTCTTTTTTTATTATTTATTATTACTTTGAACCATATTCCATTAATACCAAGATGTAATTTTTTTGAATATTTTTTATATGTTAAATTTACCAACTTTCTAATAATTTATTTTTAATTATATTTTGTTATTAAGAATTATAAATTTTATTATTCACTTTGGGGTTGGGGTGTTTAATGCACAAAGATATTTTTAAAAACAATAGTTAAAGTATCTTAACATCTTTTTTTTTTTTTTTTGATATAATTTTAATACTTGTGAATAACACAAGAAAAAACTAATGATATAAGAGGGACCACAATGGATACAATAAAAGAGAATAAAAAACGAATCGATGTACATAAACCATTAGTCGAATTAAAAAATGTTTATAAACAATATAAAAATAAAATGGCTCTTAATGGTGTTAATTTAGTAATTAACCCTGGTGATCAGATTGGGGTTATCGGTGCCAATGGAAGTGGGAAATCAACAATGAGTGAAATCATTGGTGGAATTCGTAAACCAACTAAGGGAGAAGTGATTAAACAAGAAAATTTAACAATTGGGTTACAATTTCAAGATTCTAAATATCCAATTGGAATTTCGGTAATTGATATGATTAAGTATTATTTACATACTTTTAACATCAAAATGGCCGAAAATAAATTACGCGAACTTTTAAAAACTTATCAAATCTTAGGAATGGAAAATAAATTTATTGAATGTTTATCAGGTGGTCAACAACAGCGCTTAAATATTTTATTAGCAGTGATTCATGATCCTGATTTAGTTATTTTAGATGAAGTTTCCACCGGATTAGATATTGAAGTTCGTGCCGAAATCTTTCAATTTTTAAAAGAAAATATTGTTGATAAGGGAAAAGCAATGTTTTTAGTTACTCATATGATGAGTGAAGTTGAAGATTTTTGTGAAAAATATATTTACGTGCACAATGGTGAAATTAAAGATTCTGGAAATGTCAAAGACATTGTTGCAAAATATGGTTCAGTCCATGCCTATACTTGAAAAATGTTTGAACTTAATAAGAAAGCAGACTTACAGAAACAATATGAAGGAGACACGAAAAAAGCTGCTGATAAACAAGCAAAAGTAAAAAAACAAAAACCTAGTTTAGTTGATAAATGAATTAGTGATGGGAGTAATTATGGAAAAAATCGGCCATTAATTCTCTTAATGATAAAATATTATTATAAAGGGTTTTTTGTGCCATTTTTCTTATTTGCCTTTCCAATTGTCATTTTATTTTTAGAAGGTTTTGCTTTTAAAGGGCAAGTTACCCCAGGAAATAATCCCGTTCATACCCTGGTGGGGTCAATTGCGGTTACACAAACAATGTCTGTTGGAATTTTTATCATTCCCCAAACAATTTTGGAATTTAAAAATAGTGTTTTAATGAAAAGAATTGGGGCAACTAATATTAAACCAGTTTTCTTTGTCTTAGCAGTCATTGCGGTGGGATTTGCCTTCATTATCTTAGCGTTCTTTTGAACATTATTATGAGCTGGTATTTTCTTTGGTGGTTCATTTGGTTGAGATAAAGTCGCTATTCCTTATAATGTTGGTCCCGCGATTCCATTTGCATTAATCATTTTTGTTTCTTCAATTGGGTTAGGACTGATGCTAGCGTCAGTTTTTAAATCAACGACTGCTTTTGTGGCAGTCTCAAACGTTATTTATATGCCAATTGCCTTTTTAAGTGGTTCATTTATGCCCGCTGAATTAATTTTAAACAGTAATGTGTTAAAATATGTTACATATATTAATCCTTTTAAATATTGTTTAGATCCGTTCTTAGCAGCATGAAAAGGAAACTTTAGTTTCACTACTACTTTCGCAATTTATTTAGCAGTGTCGCTAGGTTTATTGGCAACTTATATTGGAGTTGCTAGTTGAAAAATGCGTTGACAAGCATAGTTACCAATCAATTATAGATTTAGAAAAACATTCTAATTTATCCAATGTTTTTTATTTTTTATTGTCATTCTATTAAGATATCATTTTGTATTTAAGTTAACCATATCAAGAAATGATTTAAAATATATAAAAAATTTAGTTAATAATTTATTGAAAATTATATAATTTTCCATTAGTATGTTAAGTATAAGCACAACTATTGGTTGTTGTTTAATTGCACTTCATTTATTTTAAAAATAATGATGAAAACTATGAAAAATAGAAAAAGGTGTTTTATGGAGAATGCTAATTTTAAAACCAAGAAAAAAGAAAAGTACCTTTGTTGGTGAACAATATTTATTTTTATTAATTTTCTGAGCAATCTTTACTGCCGTTTTGATTGTAATGTTAGTTTTATTTTTAAAAGAACGCACATACATTAATGAAAAAAATAATGTTAACCAAATTTTAACTGAAATTAAAACCGGTGACTTAACCGATGCTGAAATTCAGGAGAGTTATCATGAGTTAATGTCAATTTATTATTCATTAATTTATTTTTTCCTAATGTCATTTAATTTCTTTGGGAAAGGAAATAATGATGTTACTAACTGGGGAAAAGTCTGAGATCAACGAACTGTTAATATTAATAACATGGCTTATTCTTATATTTTTATTACCGCTGTGATTGCGTTGATCGGTTTATGTTTTTATGATATGTTGTTGACAAAAAAAATAAAAATAACTTTAAAAATGATAATAATTAATATTATTATTTTTTTATATTAATTTTTTTACATTTTTCTTGTCTAAAAATGTTAATAATCATTAGCAAAGAAAACTTAAATAATTATATATAATGGTTTTAATAGTACTTAAGTATTTTTCCTACTTAAGCATTATTAAATTAGAAAAGAAAAATTATTATTTAATCAATAAATTTATCCGATTTGACTCTTTTCTATTTAATACTGATGGTTATCTTCTAGTCCTAATAATATATTTATAATTAAATATAGAATTTAGTATTGTCAAAATAGGTAAGTGATATTCTGGATGAGTTTTATTTATTCAAATGAATAAGTAAGGAGGAAACTTAAATGCCAAGTAATGAAGGAAAAGCCCGCATTGCGATGCATGATAGCGTTTTAGTAGGCTGTGAAAAACATCGCGAGAATTGTGAAAAATGTAGAGCAATTCAAGAGTCACAAAAAACAGAGTTAAGTTGTCAAAATTGTGGGAATGGTTTATTTTTTTGTCGTTCAAAACCTTGTGAATATAAACTACATTGTTTAAACTCAGATTGTATTAAATCAAAACATAAATTTGTTTTTAGTAAAAAAAATAATAGCCAAACTAGTTTTGCGAGTGCAAAGCTTAGTTCAGAACATGGTGAAAACATTAAACATCATAATTATAATTATAGTATGAAACGTTAAGAATAAAAAAGAGTTTAATTGATAATTAAACTCTTTTAATTTCCGAATGAAGGCTGGTTCGGATTATTTTTTTGGGGTTTGTTTTTTTTCATTCGACGTTGATGGTATAATTTTTGTCCTGGAGTTGCGTGAGAAGGTGCATATGATTCTTCGCGGACAACCAAATTCCGATTCCATGGAATTAATAAGAACATTGTAAAGATGACTGCTAGTTCAATTAGTTTTAATAAACATCCGATCATTAAAACATAATGAATTGTTAAACTAGTATATTTAAATAATAAGAAGACCACTAGGACATCTAACATCCATAACATAATAATATTGGCAATTGAAGCATATAATTGATACCCCCCAACTCCTAAGATTAGGGATAGAAGTTGAATTAAGGCCGTGCATAAGAATAAGATTGGGGCAAAATATAGATATCAAGAAGCCAATGATTTTGTATAGTCACTTAGGTTTGGATATAAAGTTTGCGGTACCCACCAACTCATTGACAAGAATAGCAAGGCAATTATTAAGGAGACTATAAAAACTAAGAAGATGATACGTCAGGCATTTTTTTTGGCTTGTTTAGTATTATTGGCTCCCAATTCTTTTCCGACAAAGAAGGCCGTTAATCCCGTTAACGGACGGAAGATCGAGAAGAGAAGAGTAAAAATTGTTAAGACAATTTGTAAAGCAGCAATTGCTTGTGGTCCGCCGTTTCGAGCAAAGATCGCAATTTGAATTACTAATGCAAATCCTAACATTAATTGGTTGGCAACATTGGGAATTGAAGTTTTAATCATTTTTTTGTGCATATCTTTTGTAATATAGAAAATATTAAAGTATGGACGAAAAATTGGTTTTGTTATTAAAAAGTAAATCACATACACCATTGTTGAACCAAACCATGACAAGATGACTCCGACTGCTAGACCATCAACTTTAAACATTGTATCGTGATTACCGATAAAACCAAATGAACAAGAAACAAGTAAGTTAATTAGAATTCCAACTAGGGACGCTAATAAAGTAATTTTAATTTTTCCTAGGGCATTCATTGTCATTGCAAAACAATAACTAATCGCTAACAATGAATAAGAAATCGCGGCAATTCTTGTATATTGAACACCAATATGGATGGCATTATTTGCTCCTCCGGTGGCATTTTCTCCTCCAATAATGGCACTAATAATATTGGGAGTTGCTGATTCAACAATAATTAATGAAATTAGGGCAAACCCCACCATGTAACAAAGTTTCGTATTCATTGTTTCGCGAACCTTCGCAAAGTCTTTGGCCCCATAATATTGTGATGTATAAACATTCCCCGCAATGACCAGACCAATTAAACCATATCAAACAATTTCAAAAACATTCGTTTGTGAACCAATCCCGGCCACAATATCATCGGATGAATAGGTTTCATTTTGAAATTGCCCACAAATAAAAGTATTAAATAAACTAATAAAGTTATCCATTAACCCTTGGACAGTCATTGGAATCATCATTAGTAAAGTGGTTAGATAAAAGTTACGATTTTTTTTATCTGCTGCGATATCCATTTCCTCATTCCTCCTTTTAAAAATTAAAGTACTAACACTAGCATATTATACTAAAAAATTTGCATAATTAACTATAATTATTTTGCTTTCGTACATAATTTTTGTAATTATTTTAAAATTTTGCTTAATTTTTAGAGGGTTAATTTTAGGTTGGAATAAAAAAAATTAAAGAAATTTTGTAATATTTTTATAACTGTTAAAAACTAGATATAATATAAATAGAAAACTACTTATCCAACCAAAGCAATAATTATATAGTAAGGTGAAAAAAATGAAACAAAAAGGATTTTATGATCTGTTGTTAAAACTTAATGATCAAATTGAAGGCAATTATGTTGTCAAAGAATTAACCCATGAAAAAGATTATATTAAAGACTGGGACCATTATTTAGTAAAACAATTTAATAATAATTTTTTATTAACAAAATTAAAAAGTTACACAACACTAGAAGAAAAATTAGCATTTTTAAATAGTTTAATTGGCAAAACTAATGTTGAAGAGCAATTATTACCGCAAATTCTATTAAAAATTCATGATGATAATCCTAATGAATATCATAATACAATACGGTTAACTGATAACCATCTATTTACTAATCAAAATGCTCAGGAGTTAATTAATGAACTTAACAAAGAAATCAGAACAGCCGATGAAGTTCATTTTATTTTTCCGTTTATTTCAAAAGCAATTTTAAATAAGATTGAAGCTTCAATTGCGATTGCTAATAAATGTCACACAAAGATCCGATTAATTACTACTACTTTTGATAATATGGCGGCCTTTGTTAACTTAGAAGAGTTAACCCACCTTGTTACCACTTATGATAATTTTGAGATTAGAGTCGAAGATAATTTAGAAAAACGAAGTGAGCGTATTCATATTAAAGCCTCAATTTTTTGCCGAAAATCAGGATTTGGGACTGCTATTATAGGGTCATCTAATTTAACATATCGAGGAATGGTACGTGGTCGGGAATGAAATATTAAGGTTAATGAATTTGCTAATCCCCAATTATATGAACAACTATTAACTGAATATGAAACAATCTGAACTGATCGCTTGGTTAATTTTAATAACCCAACGGAGCGAGCTGATTTATTAAATAGGATTCACTTGGCTCAAGAAGAGATTATTAATAATCAGTTTAACCAAACCACCGAATTTTTAACAACTAGAAAATACTTATATGATTTTCAAAAAGAAATTGTTAATAAGTTAAAAAACCGTCGGAAACAAGGAAAAAATAAACATCTAATTATTATGGCCACAGGAACTGGTAAAACGGTGGTTAGTGCTTTTGATTATCAAAACCAAATTAAAGAAAATAATAATGTTAAACCAACAATATTATTTTTAGCCCATCAAAAAGAAATTGTCGACCAGGCCTTGTTAACGTTTCAAAGCGTATTAAGAGATAAAAGTTTTGGTGAAGTTCTATATGACCAGATGACTTACCAAAATAATAACTATTTATTTGCCACAATTCAAACAATTCATAACCGGTTGTCAGATTTTGACACGCAGCATTTTGATATTATTATTTTTGATGAAGCACATCATATTGCAGCAAAAACTTTCGACCGGGTGTTTAATTATTTTAAACCAAAACAATTATTAGGGTTAACTGCCACTCCTGAGCGTACCGATGGTAAAACAATTTTAAAATATTTTGATAACGAGTTTGCCAGTGAATTAAGATTGTGGGATGCTGTCAACCAACGTTTACTATGTCCGTTTGATTATTATTGTATTGATGATCCAACTTCTGATTTAACTGGTGTGGATTTAAATAATGATGAAGCTTTATTTCAAAAATTAAATACAACTAGTCGTAATGAATTGTTATATCAAATGATTAATAAATATCTTGGCCATTATGCCAAACCAATGTGTGTTATTTTTTGTATTACAACAGAACATGCGAGAATTGTCACAGAATTTTTAACAAAGAAAGGACTAAAAGCAAGTTACTTAACTTCCGAAGTTAATAGTAACCGTACGGCAATCTTAAATGATTTTAAAAAAAATGCGGATTAATTATTTATGTGTGGTCAACATGTTTAATGAAGGAATTGATGTCCCTGAAATTGATACAATTATTATGTTACGTCCCACTAATTCTAAAACAATCTATTTACAACAGTTGGGGCGTGGTCTACGAAAAACTGACCATAAAAGTCGTTTAGAAGTTTATGATTTAATTACTAATGTTGATAAAAAATATGATTTAACGTTAGGAATTAAAAATTTATTTGCTAATAATTTAACTTCTCGCAAAATGATTAGTGAAAACCAAGGCTTACCATATGGTTGTACGATTACTTTAGAGAAACGTAGTCAAGAGATTATTTTACGAAATTTAAGAAAATGATATGATGATAAACATCGCATTCGTTTACAAGTTCGGGAATTCTACCAAAAATATGGACCCGAAGGGTTATATAAAATTTTAGAAACCTATGAAATGTCCTTATTTGAGTTTTATAATATTCTGAATGATTTTTATTTAAAAGTTGCTCAAAATATTACTTTGTATAATAAAAATGAAAATGACCATCAGCGGAATAAAAATATTTTTAAACAGTTTTTATTTTTAAATAGTTATGATATTGTTTGGTATTTTTATCATCGTTTAAAACAAAGTTTACCATCAAACCAATATCAACATTGCTATGATAATCTCTTGATGTGTTCATTATTATATGAAGTAACTAGTATAAATGCCTATGAAGGAATTTTTCCTAATTACCAAGAAATTGAAGATTTAATTGATTATTTTATTGAACATAACCAGTTAATAGTTAATGAATTATTATTAATTTTAAAATATAAACTTAACCATGAAGTATTAATTGCAAGAGAATCTCATCAGCAAGATTCATTATTATATGGTAATTGAACTTTTACTGTTCGCCAAGCATTATGTATTATTGAAAGAACAAATTTTATTCCATCAAAACCCTTACGAATTATTGCTTTTCAAGCTGGACACTTAACTTTTGATGAAACAAAACTAGTTATTTTAGCCGATACCGAAGTTATTAACTATGGGAAATTAACTAAGTATGACCTCACCACAAAAGAATATTGGTGATCATTACCCGAACAGATGAAAATTAATAATAAATTAGTAAAAGATATTCAAAACCCTAATATCACCAAATACTTATTTTTGCAAAATAAAATTAACCATACATATCCAAACCTTAAATTAAAGTTATATGATTTTATTGGAATTGGAAAATATTTAAAAATGGTTGACTCTGACATATTAACGGCAGAATTTAGTTTAATTAGTTAAAAAAAACCTTTTTTTGGTTGAAATCTGAAAAGGAATTGATAATTTTCTTTTCAGATTTTTTAAGTTAGTTGGGAAATTAATCAATAAAAATATATTGTTTTTAATAGTCGTGATTTTATTAAGTTTTACTAAAATTGTGATATTATTTGTTGCTTGTTATAATGATAAACACCATATCGAGAAGGGCAAAGGAGAAAGGAATATGGAAGAAAAAAAGCTTTATACTATTTTAAAACAATATCAAAATCGATTTTTACGACAAAAAGACATTGGGAACTTATTTTTTTTACAAAAAATAGTATCGCTACTAACCGTAGTATCATTGATTTATACCAATTATTGTTTACTAATTTTGCTGAACTTCAAGAAGAATTTCAAAATTTTTTAACCGGATCAGCACTCAAACTAAAAGAGATAAACGCTTATAGTATTCCAAACATTGATTTGCATTTAAAAGTTTTATACTCTTCCGAAGATGATAAAGTTTTTATGCATAAATATCGGGAATTATCAACCAAATTAAATATTTTTAAAGTAAAACTAATTTTTGAAGAAATTATTAAATTTTACAAACTTAAAAATAAGGATAATCCTGAGGATTTAGTTAATAAAACAATTAAATTTCTAAATTCATATTTTGCTGAACAATTTGATAACTTAAAAATTATTGTCAAAGATTCTGAAAATGAATTATCAGAAAAGGGGAGCAATGTTTTTATCTTGGTTATCCATATATTGAAGGATTTTTAGAAACAGAAGAAGTTTTTTGGGAACCATTATTATTATGGCCAATTGTGGTTGATAATAATAAGGTTAAACGAGAAAAGACATTAAGAATTGAAACAATCAACGTTATTATTAATCCCATGATTAAACTTCGTCAGTTAGCAGCGCACAAAATTAATTTAGACTTAGTTAATTTTGATCCGCTGGACGATGAAGAGGATGTTAATAAAATTGAAAAAGCGCTCATGGAGCTAAGTAAGATTGGGCTTACTTTTAAAAATAATAACCCAACTGTTGTTAACCAAACGAGCATTATTACCAATTTTTCGTTATCATTAAAAGCTTATAATAAAGAACAAGCAGCCAGTGAGTTAAAAAATAAATATAATTTTAATGAAAGTGCCATTTTATGTTGTGCTGCTTTTATTGGGATTTATAAAACAACTAATACGGTCTTATTTACTGATTATAATAAAATTTTAGAGAATACTAATTTAGGGGAATTAAATGATTTATTTTTTTAAATTTTAAATGAATATTAAGATTAAAAAGAAAAACGGATTGAATTTGAAAAAAGTTTTCGTGAACAAGATGTCATTGCAATTAGTGAGTTAGATTTTTATCAAAAACTAGCAATTAAAAAAGCAATGAATTCAAATTTAATTATTGAAGGACCACCGGGAACAGGAAAATCACAAACAATTACTAACCTAATTGTTAATTAAATTTACCGCGGTGATAATGTTTTATTATGTGCGGAGAAAAAACAGCCTTAAAAATTGTTTATAATAACATGAAAAAATTTCAAAAATATTTTTTATTTATTGATGATATGAATAACAAAAGTTTTGTTTTTTCACAAATTAAAGCCGCCATTGATAGTTTTTTAAATACCGTGGTTAGTGAAAAACAAAAGATTAGTGATGATGAAATGGATTATTATTTTGATAAATTCCGTGAATATCGTCAGCTAATTGAAGAAGAAAAAACCCAAAATTATACGCTGTATAAAAATGATTTAAAAGATATTAATAATTACTTAGATCCTAATTATTATGAACATTTAAATCAATATGCAATCTTTTCGTTAGTCTTAGAAAGTTTTACCGAAGATGTGGAAAAGATTTATGTTAACTTAGATGATATTATTAAAATTAAGGAATTTAAGCAAAAGTTTGCTGTCTTAATTGAACAGCATTATAAAAAAATTAATTTCTTAAAATTAAGCAAGTTATTAATCAAAATAAAAGATAAAAAATTAGATTATTTAATCTATAACATGCTAGCAAGGGTGAAATTATTAAATAATTACATGATGGTAATATTTTGACTATTGGTTTCACACAAAAAATTTTGCAATTAAATGATAATGGGACAATTAAAATGGAAGTTTCTAAAATAATAGAATCATTTGCTGGTATTTTTTTTAGAGACTTCTGACCATAAATTGTTTATTTCACTAATTACTAATGATTTTAAAGAGATTTATGTGTATCAATTAAATAATGCGTAATTTATTTAAATTTAAAAAATAAAATAACACTTGCATTTTTGGCAAGTTCTTCTTATTATTAAGATAACAACTTAAAAAAGCAAATTTTGGATATTACAGGAATTAGGTGCAAGTCCTAGGCTGTTCCAGCAACTGTAATGCTGATGAACACTATAAAAATCCATTGAGATAAAGATCTTGAGAAGGAATAGTAAGTAAAACGAAGCTAAGCCAGTAGACCGATCTAAAAATTTACAAAACAATTATCAGCATGATAATTATTATCCCTGGGGTTTTGATAATTAATTGTTTACTAGTAGTTAAAAATTAAGGTTAATCTTCTAACCAAAACCTACTAATTAATAATTATTCAAAACGCTCCAAAAGCGTTTTTTTAGTTTTTAAGAACTCATAAGTAAAGGAGAACAATATGAATAAAACTAATAAAAAGAATTGAATAATGTGGTTAATAGCTGCCTTAGCTAGTATTATTTTTAGCGCTTCGGTAATCTTAAACATTACTTATTTACCAAAATATTTTGCGTTAAAAAATCGGGTTGATAATACTTTAAAAATAAAAATTAATGCCTATGATGCTACGAAATCTAACCGTGAGATTTTGTTTAGTTCAAACTATGAATCAACAATGTTAACATTAGGAGATTTAATGCAGAATTATCGCGATAGTTTTTCGGTTATTGCCAGTGGTTCACTGGGGCATTGGCTAGAAGGAATTAATACTAACAAAGGATGAATTAAAAAAACACCCCATGATAGTGAATATTGAACAATTACCAGTCCAACAAATTCAAAATGTAAGGGGAATACTGATCCTAAAAGTAATATTCCTGATATTTGTGAAGTTGGGATTGATGATTTATTCTTAAAAAATAATGATGTTTTTAATTTAATGTTAGTTATACAATAAAATTATGAAAAATTTTTGAGGTAAACTAAAAACAAAATTTTTGTTCCATAAGCGTTCTTATACTATTAAAACTTTAATTCAAATTTGCTTAATTCCAATTTATGCTGCTTTAGTTTTTACGTTAAAAGAGGCAATGGCTTTTTTACCGAACATTGAACCAGTGACATTATTAATTTTATTTGCTGGTGTTTATTTTCCTTTTTTTATGAGTTTTAGTATTAGTTTAATTTTTTGTTTTCTTGATGGTTTATATTGGGGTTTTAATTTAAGTTGGTGTTTACCATACTTAATTATTTGACCACTCTTAGCGGTTATTGGGCGAGTTTGCCGTCCTGTAATTCTAAAATGATGGTGAACTTTTGTCATTATTGCCGGTATTTTTGGGCTATTATTTGGTTTTGTCTTTGCAGTTATTAACTGACTTTTAGTTGTTATCATTGGTAATCAAATTAACGGGGGACAAAGTTTTGTCTTAATTGCCTGATGATTAAACGGATTATCTTATGATGGCATTCACTGTGCTGGGAATATTATGATGGCAGGGGTTTTATTTTACCCTTTAACAAGACTATGAGTTAACCATCTCCAGTATTATTTATTTTATGAAGATGATAAACGAATTATTTCTTATAATATTTTTTTCAAAAAATCCAAGCAAAATTAGAGACTACTTCATCATTTGAAATAAAACCATTAGAACCATTAATTGAAGATAAAAAAACACAAGATAGGTAGTTACATTTAAGAATGAAAAATTTACTAACAATAATGTCAAGTTTAACATTAATTACTACCCCAATTATTTCCCACTTGGGAAATATCCAAAATGGAACACACCAGGAGTTATTAACTCCGACAGTTGATAATTATTATCAAATTGATGCTAATTAGGATTTTAGTTCAGCCACCCCCACCCCAGCAATAATGAAACAGTTTTACTATTAATGCTTATGTTGACTGATTGCAATGAGATTTGGCGAAGACCCAACAAACCTTAGCAACAATTACTACTAAAATTGATAAAACATTATTACAAGATGATAATACTTTAGTGAATCTAATGAATTACCTAAACAATTATTATCCAACAATTACTTCTGGTATTAAAGTACCCTTTAAAATTAAACCTGAGGTAACCCAATATGGGCGAATATTAGAAGGAATTTATGATTGGGATAAATCAGTTCAGGATTATTTAACTGGTTGAAAAGAATCATATTGATCATTAAATATTCCCACTAATCCATTCTGTGCTGATCAACCAAATAATTATTGTACAAGAGGAATTAATGGTTTAGAATTGCAGCAAAATGATACATTTGATTTGTATTTTGTCTGTCTAGCTTAAAAAAGCATTTATAAAATGCTTTTTTTAAATATGAAATTTTAACTGAATTTTTAATTTTATCTTTAAACTTTAATAAATTTATCTTATTAAAAAAAGTTTATTTTCATAAAAATGAAAACTATTGCTTTTTTTAATAAAGTTATGTGAGACTAGTAGAACTGTGAATTGATATAAGGTGACTAATCTCAAAAAGGGTATGTAAAAACATTGAGGGTAAAACAAATATTTTTTAGTTTTGTAATTTTGAAAACTAAAATAGGAAGGAAACATATAGATGAGGAAATTATTTTTATTTTTGGGGGCAATTTGTTTGGGTTCTTCAGTAACTACTAATATTATAGCTTGTAAAGGTTCACAACATCATAGTTCAGAAGAACAGCAAGTTAATTTTGAAGAACTTTTAGTAAAATTACAGAAACAAGTTGTAAATTCTTTTAAATAGTAGTAATTTTAACCAAAATATTACTGAAATTATTGATAAAGGGCAAACTAGTGATCAGGAAAAATACCCTAATAAAGTTAGAGAATCTTCAGCCGATAAAATGTTTAGTATTTTCCCTGATTTAAAAGTCCAAAAAACAGGAGATGCTTTAGTTTATTGGTTTTGAACAATTATAGGATTAAAAAATAACCCTGGTGATTTAAGTGATATTATTGATACGATTACGAATCCTGGGCATTTTGAAGATAATGTTTCGGATGTTATTAAAGATTTACCAGAAGATCAAAAAAATGAAGTTGTTGATAATTTAATTGGTCCGGTAATTGATAAGATTAAAGAAGAAACTGATAAATTAGCAGTTGCCACAATTAACTGAAGTAATATTAATGGGGAAGTTAGCAAATGAAAAAAATAGTAACCCGAGGAAAAAATTTAGTGGAACTGCAGTGCAAGAAATAATGAATGATACTTCAAAAACTTATGTTTATTTCCCTGGTTTAAAATCATCAGTCGAAGCTAATACCAATGATTTAACCCCAACCATTACTGATGGTAATAAATTATATAATATGTTAAAAAACCTTTATACCTTGGGAAAAATTGCCCCCCCCGGGGAGCGGAACAATTAAAAACATTTAATGCTATTATTGGAAAATATGTTTTAGGAATGACAATTGTTAATCCTGGGAATTAAGATCCTAATTATCAAAATTATGTCCAATTTAGTCAGTGGTTTTAAAAGGAGATTTTTTAAATGGTTAATAATGTAAATAATTCTCAACAACAAATAAGAAGTAATAATGCTCCGGTTTCCGTAGCGCCAATAATAAGAAACCAACCAATGATGGGTTGTTTTAAAAGTGGTATCATTATTTCGTATTAGCATCTTTTATTCTTGTTTTTTTCTTAATGTTTCGTTTAGTTGGTATTGTGTTGAATATTTTAGATAAAACAATGAATATTAATTAAAATTTAAAAACAGTTTTTTAGCAGCTAGTATCTGTTATTTAGTGATTGTTATTATTGAAATTCCGGTGGTTATTTTAAATGAGCGTTTTCTAAATGGGAAAGATCTTCATAAATATTTAATTGCTATTATTGATATTTTATTTGTGGGGAATGTTGGCGGGATAGTTATTTTATTTGGTAATTATAATAATAATCAAAATAATACCCAACAAACTCGTTAGAATTTATTATTTTTATTGAATTTAATATTTTTTTAGATATAATTAACTATGGTTGTTTCAGTTTCAACCGCTCTTTGACTTTTAAGTACCAAAAGGATATGAAACACTTATCTACTTACTAGGCGAGTATAAACTGGAGGTGTAAAAATGTTTGCAATTATCAAAACTGGTGGAAAACAGATTAAAGTTTCACAAGGTGATGAAATTTTTGTTGAAATGTTAGAAGGAAATGAAGGCGACAATGTTAACTTTAATGAAGTTCTAATGATTGATGGCAAAGTAGGAACTCCTTTCTTAAAAGGAGCTAGTGTCACAGGAACTATTTTAAAACAAGGAAAACAAAAGAAAATCATTGTTTTTAAATATAAACCTAAGAAAAATAAACATACAAAAGCTGGTCATCGTCAACCTTATACAAAAATTAAAATTGAAGATATTGCTTTAGCAAGAACTGCAAAAAAAGAAGCTAATACAAGTGCTGGAAAATCAGAAACGACATTCCAAGTAAAGCCAGAAGCTAAACCAGCAGTGACAGCAGAAGTCAAAGAAAGTGCTCTGAAAGCAGCACCAGCTAGTTCAGCAGCAAAACCAGAAACAGCTGTGCCAAAAGCAGGAAGTACTACAAAAACTGCTTCAACAGCAAAAGCAACTTCGACAAAAACTAGCACTGCTAAATCAACAACAGCAAAAGCAACTTCGACAACAAAAACATCAACATTAAAAGCAGCACCAGCGAAAAAAACAGATGAATCTGCTAAATAATTTATGATTAAAATAAATTTTTATAAAACTGAAAACATAATAAGTAAAGTTGAAATATTTGGTCATGCCAATGCTGGTGAGGTTGAAAAAGACTTAGTTTGTGCCGCAATCACTGGGATTGCTAGTGGTGGTTTAAACGCTATTGACCAACTTGAAAATGATACATGTGACTTTACCATTAACGAAGGGTTAATAATTATTAAGGTTGTTAAAAATATTCATAATTTACAAGTTATTTTAAATACCTTATATT
This sequence comes from Spiroplasma mirum ATCC 29335, assembly GCF_000565195.1. NCBI lineage: Bacteria > Bacillati > Mycoplasmatota > Mollicutes > Entomoplasmatales > Spiroplasmataceae > Spiroplasma > Spiroplasma mirum. The sequence continues at coordinate 383,175 of NZ_CP006720.1, forward strand.
ATCAATTATTAACAATTTATCAACAGTATCAAAACTATATTAGTTTTAAGGAGGTGTCATAGTAATGATGAAATTCTTATTAGGATTACAATTATTTGCTTCGAAAAAAGGAGTTGGGTCGACTAAAAATGGTCGTGATTCACACTCAAAAAGATTAGGAGCAAAAAAAGCTGATGGTCAAACAACAAGATCGGGATCAATCATTTATCGTCAACGTGGAACTAAAATTCATCCCGGAGTTAATGTTTGTCGCGGTGGTGATGATACTTTATTTGCATTAATTGACGGAACTGTTAAATATGAACGCTTTGGGAAAAATAAAACTAAAGTTTCAGTATATGACCAAAGATAAGTAAATAAAACAAATAAAAAATAAGGATAATTCAATCCTTATTTTTTTTATCTCGTTTCAGAATCTGAATTAGTTTCTTGAGAGGCTTTATCAAGTAAACTATTAAGTTTTGCCTCGTTTTCTTGTTTTAAAATTGCAAGTTTTTCTTGTTTAGCTACTTTTTCATTGCGTTTTTGCTGAAAAAGTTTATCAATCATAGCAATTAAATTCTGAATAATCTTTTTAATTGTTGTTTGTCGTTGTTAAGCATTTAGTTCTGGATCATGTATTACTTTCTCCAATTCCGCATCACTTTTTTTTAATTTCTGCTTCAATCTCTTAATTGACCGTTTTTAACTGCTCATTAATTTGGTAAAATAAAATTTCTTGGATATTATTAAAAACTTCTTTAATTTAAAAATCTTTTTCCTCCTCATTTAAACTTGAATCATTTAATATATTACTAATTTCAATATTACTGGTTTCTAAAATTTCTTGTTTTATATCTTCACTTAACATGTTATCTTCTTATTTCTATTAAAAAAAGCCACGAGTAAAAAAATAAATTTATTACTGATGGCATTTTACATACTCTTTATTAAATTAAAATTTACAAGTTTGTGAATAATTATTTGTGTGACCTAATTTAATTATAACAAAACCCTGCCATAGTTATTGAAGAAAATGATGACTTTTTAACTAGATTTTGATAATTTTTGAATATTTTTAATAACTATTATTATTTTTTTATATTTGTTATAATACCTTTATGATAAAAACAATGAAAGGATTTGATAGTTAGTGTTTTACCAAAAGGAGACCTGAAAAGACTGACATGTTTATTATAAATTATTCTTTGGTGGCTTAATTGGTGCTGTTTGTTTATACGGGTGAATTAGTCCATTAGTTAATGGTATTACAGTTCCCTCAAATACTGCTTGAAGTGATGAAGCTTCTCAGAATTTTATGAAAGATAAGGGTGATTTTACTTTTAATTATTTCAGTTTTTTCACCATTCAAACTAACATTCTAGTATGGGTTTGGTTATTAGCCGCAGGTTTATTTCCAAAATATGAGGGAAAAAACAAATGGTTAGGTTATAACATGACCTTAGCAATTACCGTTTATATTTCAATTACGTTTTTAATTTATAACGCAATGTTATTACCATCTGGGCAACCTACTAATGCGGTGGGGTGGTTCTTAACTGTTATTGAACATATGGTTTGTCCAATTGCAATGATTGTCTATTTCTTATTTATGATGCCGAAGAATGAAATTACTCCGAATTGTCAGTATTGAAATAAACAAGTATGAAAATTATATTTTTACCCAATTTTATGAGGAATCTTTAACATGATTAGGGGAGAATTCCGTTGACAAGCCGGGAAAGCATATCCTTATCAATATTTCTTCTTAAACGTTCATAAACCATTTGCTGGATTACCAGGTGCGGTATGGTTTGTCATTACCATCATTATTATTGCTGGTTTAGTTTTTGGATTAGCAACATTATATAACACAATTTGTTATAAATTAGGACAGGTAAAACCTAAAAAATAATATAAAAAACCTCTTAGCAAGGTTTTTTTAATTTTTAATAAATTACACCCTAAATTAGCTATTAACAAAGCGTTGCCTTTATAGAATAAATAAAATTATTTACCCTTTACACTTATTCTAAAAAAAGTCAATGGTTTTATAAAAAAATATTCCATTACATAATTTAACCAGTTTTTCTTAAATTAATATGATAAAATATAACTAAGTTACAGTGGTTGTTTATTATTCAACATTTTTTATTCTGGTTAGCATTGTCGCTAATTTTAAACTTAAATTATAATTTTATGTTATTTACCGCTAATATTAATTGAAAAAATATTGGTATTTTAGTTGCAATAAGTGCAAGTTTCTATGCAACTATCTTTTTTATTCCTGCCTCATGGATTACAGGACTTTTAAACCGCCGATTTTGGTTTTGGTTATCATATCTTAGTATTATAATAGGAATAATTGTGGCGTTAAGTGTTCTTCACCAGCAAGTAACTTTTATTATTTGTGCATTATTATTTGGAATTGCTATTGCATCAAATTCAATCTAATACCTATGTTTTAATGAAGTTTATTTATACCGTAGTAATTCCTTTTTAACCTTTTCGTTATTATTTCCGATGGTGATTATTGCTAATTTTAGTGGTGATAATTTATTAAATTTTGTGAAAAGTATTGCCCTAAATCCAGTCCTAGATTATTATCTTGTGTTTAGTTTAATGTTAATTTTTACGATTGTTTCTTTTGGGTTATGTTTTAACTTAAAAGAACAAAAAGCATACCAGGATGCTTTTAATGTTGGACCCTTAAAATTAGCCAAAAATTTTTCATGATGAAAGGTGGTCGGAATTTTAGTAATTTTATTTTTTGTGGGATTAATTTGGGAATTTTACCAGTGTGATTTTTACAATTTCTTATTAGCCCAACAAACTTGGAAAACCTATCATGACCTTAAGTTGATTGGAATTTACCAGTGGTGCAAGATGGTAGTTTTAATCTTAATAATCTTTATTTGATGGTGATGATCATCTTGATGGTTTGTCTGGCTATCGCATTATTATTAGTGCTTTTTGTATTCTTTGCCATTAAACATTTGAGTGGTGAGTATTTTAGCCGGGAAAACCATAACTTTGATTGTCGAGTTTTAGCGGGAGAAATTAAACCTTCGGACCATCTTCCGGGGTGACATTAAGCCAATGAATAAAACCCTGATCATTAAATTAAAAAAATTAACTTTTTTTCGCTTTTTGGGAATTAGTGATATAATATAGTAAGTTGTTAAATAATTTACATTAGTTTCATTTACATATAATTCTAAATGTATATAGCTAGCGATTGGGCAAGATTTCCATAGCAATTTTATTATTTTGACAGCTATATCAATAAAGGAGAACGAAATGAATTTTAATAAATTAAATTTAAAACAAGAATTGCATCGCGCAATTTTAAAAACGGGTTATGTGAAAGCTACGGAAATTCAACAAAAAGCAATTCCAGTTGCCATTGATAATTATGACATTATTGGAAAATCACATACCGGAACTGGCAAAACAGCAGCGTTTGTTTTACCAATCTTACATAATTTAGATGTTAACTTAAAAAAACCACAAGCAATAATATTATGTCCAACCCGCGAATTAGCAACCCAAGTGCTAGATCAGGTTCGTAAATACGCGTTATTTTTACACGGCGTAAATGCTACATTATTATGTGGAGGATCACAAATAAAAAGTCAAATTTATGCTTTAAAAAAAGCAAATGTGGTGGTTGGAACACCAGGGCGGATTGCAGATCATCTTCATCGTCACACTTTACGCTTAAATAATATCAAAACAATTGTTCTAGATGAAGCCGATGAAATGCTAAAAATGGGCTTTAAAAAAGATATTGATTTAGTTTTTAATAATGCCCCTCAAAATTACCAAACCTTATTATTTTCAGCAACAATGTCAAAACCAGTGCTGGAAATTACTAATACTTATCAAAAAAATCCGGTTAGTATTACTATCCAGAAAAATGCTGATGAACAAAATAACATTGATCAGTACTATATTAACACTTATGGGTTAAACAAAGAAGAAGTGTTAATTAAGTTATATCAAGATTTAAAACCAAAATTAAGTATTATCTTTTCCAATACTAAAATGTATACTGAAAAAATTGCAAAATTATTAACTAATAATGGGATTAAATCACGGGTTATTAATGGTGATAAAAAACAAGTTGATCGTTACCGTTCAATGCAAGCTTTTCGGAACCATGAAGTTAGGGTGTTAATTGCGACAGATGTTGCCGCCCGGGGGATTGATGTTGATGGTATTGATTATGTTTTTAACTATGATTTACCCGTTGAACTAGAAAGTTATACCCACCGGATTGGGCGAACTGCTAGAGCGGGAGCCAAAGGAACAGCAATTACTTTTATTAATTCGCGTAATAGTCTTAATGAATTACGCAAAATTGAACAATATCAAAAGAAACAAATTAACCCATATGATATTAGTAGTTATAATTTCACAAAAGATTATGCAAAAGCACCTACTAACGCTCCTCTAAAATTTAAAAAAACGTTTGGTAGTAAAAATAACCGTTCATGAAATAAACCAGCAAAATATAAAAAAGAATGAACTAACCACCATCAAGAATATCAATTTAATCGTAGTTTTAAAAAAACTAAATAATTATTAGTAAAACTTCTTATTTATAAGAAGTTTTTAAAATTTTCATAATTATGAAAAAAATAATAATTATATAAATTACTAAAATTGAAACTCTATATTTATTGGATAGTTTTTAAGATGGTAAAATGTTTTTTTTTTTTTTGCAATAATGAAATCTATTGTTTTTACCAGACCTTTTACTTAACATTAATTCTAGGAAAGAAAGATATAAGTATAATAAATAGTTGCGATAAACAAAATAAGTCTTATGAAAGACTCATTTATGCTTATCAAAATATCAATTTCCAATTATTTATAGAGGTTAAGAAATTAAAATAGAATTAAGAAAGGTATTTTACATGAAGAAATTATTAGTTATTTTAACAGCTGTTGGTTTAACAGCAACGAGGATAAGTAGCATTGTAGCATATAATAAAAGTGACAGCTCGGATATAACTGATTAAAGTAGATATTAAAGATGTTACAGTTAGTGTTGCTGAACAACTTGTAGCAGATAGTAAAAAAAATTACAGATAAAGAAGCTGGCTGCTATGAAAGCAATTAAAGCAACTGTTCAAGAAACTCTTGCTAAAGTTGCTTCAGAAGTAACAGATGCAGATTATACAATTGCTGGAATTGAAGAAATTAAAAAAGATGCGGATGTGTCAAAACCTGTTACTTTAACAGTTAAAGCAAATGCTGATTCGACAAAAATTACTGGCGATTCAAAATCATTTGCTGTTACTTTCAAATCAGATCAAGAAGTAGTTACTGCTATTAAAACTGCAATTGATAGTTTACAAGGTGATGATTTAAAAGTTTCACCAATTGTTAATACCGAAAATGCGGCAAAAAATGCTGTTGAAAAAGTAATTGATGGAAAAATAAAATTAAACACGGAAGGAAAAAATCAAATTAAATGTTGATTGTTCAACATTAATAACAGGTGATGAATTAACTAAAGCATTATTATTTTAATAAATTATTGGTGGGTAATATAAATAGTAGGAAGGCAAGAGAATGAAAAAACAAAAAGAAGTTAGCAAGATTGATTTTAATATCTCCACATTAGGAGCGACGATTGGTTTGGAAAACGTATGAGGATTTCCTACCTTATTAAAACAAGATGGGTGATTATCATTTTTAGTATTATATATTTTTGCGTTAATAGTAATGTTCGGTACCCTTATTAATTTTTGAGTTTAATTTAGGGAATTTAAGACGGAAATCAGCAATTAGAAGCAATTAGAATATTTAATGAGAAGGGAATCCCTCTCCCACGGTTGGGGGGGTTATGGGGTGATTTCAAGCGGGTTTTATGTTTATTGTTGTCAAATTATTATAATGTTTTAATTGGTTATGTATTAATTTCATTAGTTCTTGAATTCACTAATGTGCATATTTACAAAAAGTTACAAATTATTATTGATAATAATGCTACTTCATGAATTAAAATTAACAAGAGTTATCGGATTGTTTTTTCTTATCTAGTGCCAGCCCTAATTTTTGTTAATATTATTTTTTATGCTTTATACTTTTGTTAGCCAAGGGTTAGATAAGGCATGATGGTTAAGTGTTTTAGCAGTCTTACTAGGAGTAATTATTCCGGCACTCTTTAGTTGGTTATCAATTACCAAATTAAAAAAATTTCAAATTAAACCAGCAGCGCTTAACAGAAGAGCATCACCACAGGAGGGATAACGCCATGGGTCATAATGAAATTATTACATTAGTTATTATTATTATTATTATTTTATTTGTTATTTTATTTAGTAGTTTTGTTTTTCATTTATCGTTATTGGTTGGCAACCAAGAAACACCACGAAACTAGTGATGAAAGTGATAAAAAGAAAACATAAGGAATTTTTATTGCTATAATAGAGTAAGCAATAAAAAAGGAGACGCGGATTATTTTTTATTCAGTTGGTAGTGAATTATTGATACTCTCCAAGCATGGGGTTTTTGAAGTGCCATTTTGGCGACTATTTTTGTGATCTTTCTCGGGTGAATTTTAACTAAAAAACAAAAGTTTAAACCAACCTGGGATGTTGTTTTTATTAAAGTTTTAGTCACCCTTGGTTTACCATGTGCTTAGTATTTGCTGGGTTTATATCTGATACGAGTGTTGAACAATTTAAAACAGAGTGTGCCGTATTATTAACTGGATTTTTATTTTATTTAATTATGTTAGTAATTGCGCGCTATTTTTATTTACAATATTATAAAGATGCCCAAGATGCCTTAGGAATGAGCATGACGTTTGCTGCTACTTCGTTCTTTGGGACTCCAATTGTAACTGCTTTATTTCCCGGCAGTGAAAGTAAAATTGCCTCCAATATTTTTAATGTTCCATACCACATCTTGTTATATTCCTTAGGGTTTATTATTATGAGAAAAGTTAACCATCCAGTTCACATTTCTGCTTACCAAACTGTTAAAGTAGTCAATAAATTTGTGTATGTTTGACAAATGTTAAAGTTAAATTACAAAAAAATATTTTTCAATCCAATTTTAATCGCCATGATTATTGGCTTTATTTTTTGAGTAACCTAATTAATTCCCGGAATTAATGTTGTTGCCGACCAGATGAAAAATAGTGCGGTAAAATATTCACTCTTTCGATTAGATAATACTTCCGTAATATATTTCGAAAAACCCTCACGATTAACAATGGGGTTAATATTATTGTCATAATGCTAGCTGTGCCCCCATCCTCAGTAATTGTTGCTTATTCGATTAATTTTAATAAAGAAACATTATTAACAAGTAATCTTACTTTAGTATCAACACTAATTTCAATTAAATAACTTGCCATTTTGAATTATTATTACCACTGCCCTGGGAGCTACTAGTTTGTTCAGTTAAAACAATGGTTACCAATTAATTGGTAACTATTGTTTTGTTTAAAATTAAGAATTTCAGATGGTTGACATTGTTGGAGACTAATTAATATAATATTCTTGGAAAGAAAGCCATAAATTATGAAAAAACGAACAGTACAATTAAAATTCCTTTCTATTCCACAATAAAGGAGAAGACCTATGAAAAAAATTTTAGCAATTCTAGGAGCTGTTGGTTTAACAGCAACCGGTACTTCCACAGTGGTGGCTTGTAATAAGCCCGAAAATCCAAAACCTCCTGTTTTGGGTGGTTTAACAGCTAGTGATTTTAGCCAGGTGTTATTAAATGTTGATAGTAAAGAAAAACTAAACACGACGGTTGTTAAAGTTATTGCAACAAAAGCGGAGAGTGCTTATCAAAAAGTAATTAATGATAACCTTGATTTATTTGGTAATGCTTTTATGATTACTTATAAAGGTTGAGATGGAACAAGTAGTTTAAAAAATGGTGATACTATCCATTTAACAATTAGCAAAGCAAATGATGATCAAATTCGCGAGTTTTATAAAGAACAGCATAGTGATTTTATTAGTCCCGAACAATTAGCATTAGCGCGAAAAATGCAAGGTTATTTATCCGGCACAAAATTTGATGGGGATGTTCTAATTTCTGATCAAAATTTCCGGAAAAATATTAGTAATATTACTTTTAATCAACCAATCACCGTTACTGGAAGTTTGTAACTCCAAATCAGGTTAGCAAAGCTGATGTAACAAGTTCAGTTAATGAGGCGGTTCAAAATTTAATTGATAAGATTGTGACAGGAATTAAATTAGATGTGGACTATCATATCGCAATAACTTTAGATGATAGAACTGCGCTTCCTGACACAGTTGATTTAAGTACTGCTAATCTTAACATTAAAATTACAGTGACATCAATTTCAACTTCAACATTAATAACATGTGATGCTAATAATAAACCATCGCAATTAGCGCAAATTACAACAAATGTCTAATTAACTTAGACATTTTTTAATCAAGATATTAACACTGATAATTTCAGGTCTTTAACTTGTATTTTTAACTTTTTAAATTATAATAAAGGATATAAATATAAGAGGAGTAGTTAATAATAATATTTTAGAGAGTTAATCACATGGTGCAAGATTAATATATTATGTTAATAAAGGTTGCTTATAAGATAAAATTAAATATCTTAATTAAGATAATAAATAATATTAATTATTTATTAAAGTCAGGATGGTACCGTAATTAAATTAATTGCTCCTATTATAGTTTGATATAATAGGAGTTTTTATTGCAACAGAAGGACAGGATTTACAATGAAAGAATTATTTGATAAAAAATATCAACCCCAAATCGTGGAAAAGGATAAGTATGAATTTTGAAAAACAAATGGTTATTTTACCAGTGATGTTAATTCACCAAAACCACCATTTACGATTGTAATTCCTCCGCCAAATGTTACTGGTAAGTTACATTTAGGGCATGCCTGGGATACAACTTTACAAGATTTAATTATTCGTTATAAAAAATTAAATGGGTATGATACTTTGTATTTACCAGGAATGGACCATGCGGGAATTGCGACCCAAAGTAAAGTTGAAGAGCGGTTACAAACAGTTAATAATATTTTACGCCATGATTTAGGTCGCGAAAAATTTATTGAACAAGTTTGAGATTGAAAAGAAGAATACGCCGAAATTATTCGTAGTCAATGGGCAAAATTAGGATTAGCGTTAGACTATCAAAAAGAACAGTTTACCTTAAATGATAATTTATCATTAGCAGTGCGCAAAGTTTTTAGTGAGTTATATAATAAAGGTTTAATTTACCGTGGTTATCGGATTATTCCGTGAGATCCCCATCAACAAACAGCGCTTTCAAATATTGAAGTTATTTATAAAGAAGTGGAAGGAAAGATGTATTATTTTAAATACTTCTTAGAAAACAGTACCACTGAATATTTAACGATTGCCACAACTCGTCCCGAAACAATGTTTGCAGACCAGTGCGTTATTGTTAATCCTCAGGATGAGCGTTATAAAAAATATTGAAATAAAAAAGTTGTGAATCCAGCTAATAATGAATTAATCCCAGTCATTTGTGATGATTATGTCGAAATGGACTTTGGAACTGGCGCTATGAAATGTACTCCGGCTCATGATCCTAATGACTATGAAATTGGCATTCGCCATCATTTAGCAATGCCAATTTGTATGAACTTAGATGGTACTATGAATAAACTAACAGGAAAATATCAAGGTCAGGATCGTTTTACAGCACGCAGTAATTTAGTAGCTGATTTAACTGCGCAAGGTTTAGTTGTTAAAATTGAAAATCATCACCACCAAGTTGGTTTTTCAGAACGCAGTGATACGATTGTTGAACCATATTTATCAAAACAATGATTTGTTAAAATGCAACCATTAGCAACGGCGGTTATTAATTTACAAAATAGTGCGGAGCGAGTTAATTTTTTCCCCGAACGGTTTAATCATACTTTGTTAACCTGAATGGAAAATATTCAAGATTGGTGTATTTCGCGCCAGCTATGATGAGGTCATCAAATTCCAGTGTGGTACCACAAAAACAATGAAACGAAAATTTATGTTGGTGTTAATCCACCCAGTGATTTAGAAAACTGAACCCAGGATGAAGATGTTTTAGATACCTGGTTTTCTTCCGCATTATGGCCTTTTACTACCTTAGGATGAAATTGGGATGAAAAATTATTCAACCGTTATTTCCCAACTAATGTCTTAGTAACTGGTTATGATATTATTTTCTTTTGAGTATCACGAATGATGTTTCAATCACTAGAATTTACTAATCAAAAACCATTTAATGATGTTTTAATTCATGGGTTAATTCGCGATGAACAAGGACGAAAAATGAGTAAATCATTAGGGAACGGCATTGATCCAATGGATGTGATTGACCAATACGGAGCTGATACTCTGCGCCATTTCTTAATGACCAATAGCGCCCCCGGTCAAGATTTACGTTATTCACAAGAAAAAATTAACGCTTCATGGAATTTTATTAATAAGTTATGAAATGCTTCACGCTATGTACTATTAAACTTACCAACTGCTTTTGTTCCGTGGTCAGATTTTACCAACGAGATTAATCAAATTATTAATCAGCACCAAGAAAATAATATTGATAGTTGAATTCTTGTTAATTTAACACAAACCTTACATCAGGTTAAAGAAAATATGGATAACTATGAGTTTGTATTAGCTGGCAAAGAATTATATGATTTTGTGTGAAATAAATATTGCTCATGGTATATTGAACTAGTAAAAGTTAATTTAAATAGTAATCATCAAGAAGTTAAAGAAATTACCTTGCAAACTTTATACTATGTTTTAAAACAAATTTTAATTATGTTGCATCCTTTCATTCCGTTTGTTAGTGAAGAGATTTACCAACATTTAGATTTACAACCATCAATTATGTTAGAAACATATCCCAATGTTAACTTTGATTATCCGGTTAATTTTTTGAACGATGTTATTATGATTATTCCTGCAATTCGTGAGTTACGTAATGAGCATAATATTAGTCGAAACCAAGAAATTAAAATTATTATTAATTCCCAAGCTGATTATTATGAACATTTAAAAACTTACCAACCAGCTATTAATGAATATTTAAAAAAATTAGTTAATACCGAAATCATTGATGTTACTTATCAACTACCAATGGGGGATTATATTTCCTTACCATTATCCCACTATACTTTAGAAGTTATCACGGCTGGTTTAATTGACCGCACTATAGAACAAGAAAAATTAAAACAAGAATTAGTTAAATTAGAGCAAGAACTTAAACGTAGTCGCAATATTTTAAATAATCAAAATTTCTTAGTCAAAGCATCTCCTGAAAAGGTTAAAGCCGAACAAGAAAAATATCAACAATATTTAAATCAATATGAACAAATCAAAGGAAAACTTTAAAATGATAGCCGTAAATATTATTGGCGCTGGGTTAGCTGGTTATGAAGCTGCCTACCAGTTAGCAACGCGGGGAGTTAAAGTTAAACTTTATGAAAGTAAGCGCATTAATAAAAATCCGGTTCAAAAATTAGATTATTTTGCCGAACTAAACTAGTATGTTCTAATTCGTTACAAAGTGATAATATCACCAACGGAGTAGTGTTATTAAAAGCGGAAATGGCAATGTTAGATTCCCTAGTTATCAAAGCGACCTATGCCAACCGGGTTCCCGCTGGGGGTGCCTTAGCTGTTGATCGTGAGGGTTTTTCGAAATATATTAGGTAAGCGTTAGCTAATCATCCTAACATTGAAATTATTGATAAGGAATATTGCCAGATTAATGGTAAAGAAATTACTTTAATTGCTTAAGGTTCACTAACAACTGATGTCCTGCAACCGCTCTTCGTGATTTCTTAGGCAAAGAATACTTTTACTTCTTTGATGCTGCCGCACCGATTATTGTCAAAGATAGTATTGATTTTAAGAAAGCATACTATAAATCTCGTTATGATTTGGGAGAAGGCAAGTATTATATTAATTGTCCGTTAACAAAAGCTGAATTTGTTAACTGGGTAAATGAACTTGTTAATTCCGAAGTTGTTCAATTGCATCACTTTGAAAAAGAAATTTATTTTGAAGGTTGTATGCCAATTGAAGTAATGGCTAAACGTATTCGTGAATCATTACTATTTAGTTCGCTGAAACCAGTCGGGTTATCAATACCAAATAGAGAACCCTTATGCGGTAGTCCAACTGTGCCAAGATAATGCAATTGATAGTTTATATAATATTGTTGGGTTCCAAACTAATTTAAAATTTCCCGAACAAAAAAGAATTATTCGCAATTAATTCCGGGTTTAGAAAACGCTGAAATTGTTCGCTATAGAGTTATATATAAAAATAATTTTATTAATTCACCAGTTTTATTACAACCAACATTACAATTAAAAACAAATCCCCACATTTTCTTTGCTGGGCAAATTACCGGGGTGGAAGGCTATGTTGAATCAGCCGCTATGGGTTTGGAGAGTGCCATTAATATTTTTTCGCTATATTATCCAGCAAGAACTGCTTGAATTTCCGCAAGAAATAATGATTGGTTCGTTAATTAATTATATTATCAATGCTAGTCCGGATAATTTTCAACCAATGAAAGCTAATTTTGGGATTATTCCTGATTTTGCTGACCAAAAATTTAAGTCAAAACTGGAAAAATATCAAGCCTATGGTTCACGATTGTTGACAGCTTTAGAAAACTTTATTAAAGAAAACAAAATTTAATTTTTCAACATTTATTATTTTCAAAATTGGCAAGGTGGTTTTCAAATAAAACTGCTAGTAATTTACTAAAAAAGTTATAGAATAAGATTATATAGAAAAGAGATGATAAATTTATGAATTGAACACTTGATGCTCTAATTGATGGAAAGTTAATCAACAATGGTGAATGATTAGAAATTATTTCACCAATTGATTTAAAACCGTGTGGAAAGGTACCAGCATTAAAAGCTAAAGAAATTGATTTAGCTTTTAAAAGTGCTCGTCAATACCAACGAGAATGGGCAAATTTAACCTTATTTGAACGAATTAAATATTTAAAAGACTGAAGTGCCTTATTACTTAAACATAAAGCAGAGTTAGCAAAAATTATGGCTTATGAAGTTGGGAAAAATATTAAAGATGGCGAAACTGAAGTTTTACGATCAGTTGAATATATTGAATATACGATTGAAGAAGCCAAAAGAATGCAACCAGAAGCATTAACAGGTGATGGGTGAAATATTAAAAACAAAATGGGAATCTTTACGAAAGTACCACGTGGTGTTATTTTAGCAATTTCCCCATATAATTATCCCGTTAACTTAAGTATTTCTAAAATTGCTCCTAGTTTAGTTGTTGGAAACACGGTTGTTTTTAAACCAGCAACCAATGGTAGTTTAGTGGGATTATACATGGCAAAATTAGCAATGGAAGCTAATTTTCCCCGTGGTGTTTTTAATGTGGTAACGGGAAGAGGTCACAATATTGGTGATTTATTAGTTAGTCATCATGAAATTAATTTAATTTCCTTTACGGGTTCAGTAGAAGTTGGGAACCATATTAAAAATATGGCCAAAGGTCGTGAATTAGTTTTAGAATTAGGGGGAAAAGACCCGGCTTTAGTATTAGCAGATGCCGATTTACATAAAACAGTTAAAGAAATTATTTTGGGGGCTTTTTCTTACTCAGGACAGCGCTGTACAGCCATTAAGAGGGTTTTAGTGGACGAAACAGTGGCTGATGAGTTAGTAAAACTATTAAAACCAGAAGTTGAAAAATTAACAATGGGTTCACCATTAGATAACCACACTATTATTCCCCTAATTGATTTAAATTCAGCTGATTTTGTGCAAGGATTAATTGATGATGCCTTAGCGCAAAATGCTAAATTAATTGTTGGTAATAAAAGGGATTGCAACTTAATGGCGGCGACTTTAATTGACCATGTTACAACTGATATGCGGTTAGCATGAGAAGAGCCTTTTGGCCCAGTGTTGCCAATTATTCGTTGTAAAACCGAAGAAGAAATGGTTAAAATTGCTAATAAATCAAATTTTGGCTTACAAGCAAGTATTTTTACAAGAAATATTAACAAAGCCTTTCATTTAGCTCATGAATTAGAAACCGGAACTGTTAATATTAATGGGAAATCACAACGGGGACCCGATTCCTTCCCATTCTTAGGAATTAAAGAATCGGGACAAGGGGTCCAAGGAATTAAAGAAACATTAAATTCAGTGACAAGAATTAAAGGTTTAGTAATTAATTACTAAACCTTTAATTGTATAATAATCTTATAAAGAGCACAGAAAGGAAATAAAAAAATGGCACATAAAGTAATTAATACTGATCAAGCACCAAGTGCAATTGGACCATATTCACAAGCAATCAAAGCCGGAGATTTTATTTATGTTTCGGGGCAATTACAATTAGTTTCTTCAACAATGGAATTTATTAGTAATGATATTGCTAACCAAACTAAACAATCATTATTAAACATTTAAGCAATCTTAGCAGCTGCAAATGCTACCTTAGAAGATGTTGTTAAAGTTAATATTTTCTTAAAAGATATGAATGATTTTACCAAAATGAATGAGGTCTATGGTCAATTTTTTAATACGAACAAATCAGCACGGGCAGCAGTTCAGGTTGGAAAATTGCCTAAAGATGCATTAGTTGAAATTGAAGCTGTGTCGTTTTGCGGTTAAAAATGGTTATTTAAATAACCATTTTTTTATTAAATGTGCAATTTATCTTTACAAATAATCCTTTTCACTTATAATATTTTTTATCCACTCTTTTAATTTAAGAACGGATTATTCATGAACACCAATCATATTCCAATTGGTAATTTGACAGTTACCACTAGATAATTTTTCTAATAATTGGAAATTTTTAGTTTCTTTTGTTAATTTATGATATATTAAAGACATAGAAGTAGGTGATTAATATGGAGCATAAGAATGAAAAAATGTCATTAAAAGAAGAAAAGATTGAACAATCATTAAATGAATTAATGGCAATAATTAAATCATTAGATCAAGATGTGAGTGATTTACAAGAACGTGCTAGTTTAAAAGTATATGCTGCTCAAGAGGATTATGAGGATATTAAATCAGAAATTGATAAAATTCAAGAAGAAATTAATAAACTAGAATACCAATTTGATCTGAGCGAAATTTCATTTTACTTGATCTTTCTAGATTTAAAATTATTATTTAACATATTAAAAAACAAACTGGAAGTAACAAAATACTTAATTCAAATTTTTAGTAGTCAAAAATAAGAAATTGTTATTTCTTATTTTTTTAATAAGGAGGTCATTACTATGGATTTAAAAACAACACCATTTTTATTTGAGGATAATCAACAGCATTTATTATCTGAGTTTCAAAAGGAAAAGGGCTATATTTTATATTTTTTCCCGAAAGCAGCAACACCGGGATGTATATTAGAAACAATTGCCTATAACAAACATTACCAAGAGTTTTTACAAAAAGGCTATAATGTGATTGGTATTTCGCGGGATAATCCCAAAAAACAACATCAATTTAAATGTGACCATACAGTTGCGTTTCCAATGCTATGTGATATTGATGAAAAGCTTTGCCAGCATTTTGATGTTATGAAACAAAAAAAGATGTTCAACAATGTTTTTATGGCAATTGAAAGAAGTACTTTTGTTGTTGACAATGATTTTAACATTCTCCAATCTTGACAAAAAGTAAAACCCGTTGGCCATATTGAAGATGTTTTAAAATTTCTTAATAAATAATTAGCAAAAACGTTGAAGTTGTGAAAAGTATGGTATAATTTTAACGTTATTTTGTTAAATGTTTAACATATTTCAAAAGAAGGTGGTAAGATTATGGATAGTAAATTAGGATTAACCAGACGTGAACAGAAGTTACGCTATACGAGACCTTGGGAAGCAATTTGGTATTTTTGTGGACCGATGGTGTTAATTATGGTTATTCAGGGGTTATATAATATTATTGATAAAAATATGGCGCAAAGTTTTACCCAGGATGATATTATGATTCGGTTTGGGATCACTGCTAAAAACGCTGATAATTTAGTAAATTTAACAACAGGTTATACAATGACTGCGTATTACACAATTTTTTCGTTCGCGATGTTATTTGGGGTTGGTTGTTCAATTGTTTTTTCAATGGAATATGGAAAACGAAATATTGCTGCGATGCGAAAAATTATGGGAAATATGATTGTTTTACAAATTATTACTTCAATTTTTATCAGTACCGTGGTGTTTTTCTTAATGAATGATAATTTTCATGCCTTATTAGTACGGGTGCAGATGAATAGTTCCTTGTCATCGGCAATTCAAGAGCACTATGTAACTTTAGCATGGGAATATTCGCGGATTTTTATCTTTTGTTCACCCTTGCTATTTTTATCATTTGCCTTACCAACCTTTTTACGTAACGAAGGAAAAGTTTTCATTGTTTTATTAATGCAAGTTTTATCAATTCCCGTGAACGTGTTATTTTCGTTTATTTTTGCTAAACTTTGTCACTTAGAAATGTCAGGAGTTATGATGGGAAGTATGATGGCATGAACTTTTAATATATGTTTTTCAACCACAATTATTATCTTTTCCAAAAATTCATATTGTAAATTTGGGTTTAAAGATATGAAACTATCATTCGTGGTTATTAAACGGGCAATGCCAATTGGAGTTGGAGTCTTTTTTATGAACTTTGCAAATGCCATCCAAATTTTAATTTCAACGATTTTAGTTGTCCATTTGCCCGGCCAAGATGATGTTTACTTTACTCTGAATGGCCAACGTGTTCAAGCAACCAGTGTCGGAATCTATATTTGTCAATTAGTTTATACTTCAATTTCGCCCTTTATGGTGATCTTTATTTCCGCGGGAATTGGATTATTCCAAGGAGCAACGGCCATCTGTGCTTATGCTTATGGGGCGAAAAAATACCAACGGATTGAGAAAATTCTCTTCCGGGTGGCATTCTTAGAATTAATTTGGTTCTTTATCGTCTTTATTATTATTTTAGCGTTTGCTGATCAAATGATGAAGTTATATGAGTTTCCCGCCGAATTAGTTGGCAAATACCGCTGGTATGCTGTTTTAAACTTCTCAACATATCTGTTTGCCGCTGCAACTTATACAGCAATGACTTTATACTCATCAATTGGGTGCCCTGTTCAAACAATGATTTCTTCAATGTTGCGATCATTACTAGTAATTGTGCCCTTATCATTAATTGGATTTGGGGTAAGTAATGCTACAGGTAATAATATTGATTACTTTGTTTTCACCGGATTAAATGACTTAGTCTGTGCGTTAATTTTAGTTCCAATGCTTTATACAACATGGCACAAAAATAAAACTAAGTTAATTGATTATCCTGATGATTTTGTCCAACAAGCCAAGGACAATGCTGTTGAAAATGAAGAACAAAATATTATTATTCATAATGATTCTAAATAATGCTTTAAAACCTTTATCTAAAAGGTTTTTTATTTATATTTTGGTTTTTTAAAAAAAATAAAAATATAATAGTATATACTTAAATAAAAAATGATGCAAGATTATAAATTAAAAAAATCAATTTTGTAGTATAATATATATAGTAATAATACAAAGATAACAGGGTATATAGAGTACAGTTTAATATATATATGATAGGGGCAAACAGTAATGACAAATACCAAAGAACAATTTCAACAAGCAATTAATCAAAACTTGGGAACTAGTAACAATGGACCAAAGACTTTTACTAATGAAAATTTTCAACAAGCAGCTGTCCCAAATAAATCACAAGATAATTTTCCCCAGTCTGGACCAGGGAGAAATTTAAACCAATCAGTATTAAATTCGACATTTAGTCAACCAGCAAATAACATTAATTATCAACACCAAACCAATAATCCTAATCCAAATGGTAATATGGATAATACTAATTTAATTAATCAATTATGACAACAAAACCAAGCATTAATGGCTCGTAATAATCAGTTATCAGCCGCCCAAATGATGAATAATCCAATTGGGGGAGCACCAAATTCAATGTTTTATGGGGGAGCGCAACTAGGTTATTATCCCGTTAATAATTTGGAATTAGAAATGGGGTTAGGTCCATTAGGACCATTGACTAATCGTAATTCGCCAGTTTTAAGTTCATTAGGATTAACAGGGCAAAATAATATTCAACATAATAAGCCAATTTATCAGCCAATTGTCTACCAACCATACATTTTATCACCAGTTGGTAATCACCAACAAAATTATTCATATTATCCAGAAACACCTAATTATATGAATTTTAATAATCCTTATTTGATGGGTAATCCTTACCAACCATATTTTACACCACCATTAAATCAATCCACATTTTATCAACAACCACCGTATAATCCACCAATTGCACCACCATTTAACCCGCCACCTAGCAGTGAGTATGTAAATAATAGTAATAATAATTACCAAACACCAGCGCAAGGGGCAAATAACCATTATGCAATTATGAAACCCGAAATTATGGCATCATCAAATTTAAATGCACCGGCGCCAAATTTAGGGGTCGATAGTCAATTTGCTGATAATGAATTTGTAATGGAAAATCTCAACGACGGAATGATGAATACCAATGAGATGGAATTAGATAATAATCTCGATAATTACGGATCAGAATTTGGCAATGACGCCACTACTTTTGCAGAGCCAAGTTATAATGATTCAACAAATAATGAGTTTGACCTAAATAATGATATGGAATTTGGTTATGATGCTAATAACTTATATGCTGACCAGCAAACAGCTAATTTAGCCGGTGAAGAAGATATCAACCATGAAAAACGAAAACTATCTAAATTTGCAATCTTTATGATCGTTTTTGCCGTTTTATTAGTATTAGCAATTATTGTGGTTGTTATTCTATACTTTAACTTACCGGTTGTTCAGAATGAAATTAATTCATGATTTGGAATTACCAAAACTTTTAAACCATGGTTTTAAAATATTTTTAAAAGAAAATATTTTTTATTTTAAATTAAAAAAAGCCTAGTATGAGAGAAACTAGACTTTTTATAATATTATTATTTGATTTGAAAGGTTTAATTTAAATATGAAAAAATTACTATATTTGTTATAAGTTTATAATTGTTAATTTAAATTTTCTTGTATTTTGATTAGGTACTAATTTTTTGGGTATGTATTTTGTATTTTTGAGTAAGTTACAGTTTTGATTTAGATTAGGATCTGCACATTTTTTATTTTAAAAAACCAGACTACAAAACCAATAATTACCAATAAGGGATTATGTTGTGGTAGGGTTAAAGTTAAATTATGGTATTCTTTAACAATTTGGTGACTAACTAGCGCTGAAGGTTGTTCATCTTCTGCTTTAACTCTAATTGTTTTGTGGTTAATTTCTTCCGGAGTATAAATAGCATTATTAATTATATAAGCTTGCTCGTATTCATTATTACTATTTGTGGTACGGATTGCTCCAAATATATTAGGCACAAACAAACCAAATGATATTTTAAGTTTACTAATTAATAATTTAAAATATTTTTTCATTAGTTTGATACCTCTTTTCTTATAGATATGATAACATAAATTTTTTAAATTGCTAGCAAAAAATTAATTAATTGTTCGTAATTTCGAGTGATTTTATTTGTTAAATAAGGTAATATTTACTTGTATTGATACTTTCTAACAGGATAAAAAGGAGTGGTAAATTAATGAAACAGTATTTAACAATGGCCCAGTTTATTTTAGATAATGGTTTAGTCAAGCAAGACCGGACTAATACCGGAACAATTTCTTATTTTGGCTATCAAATGCGCTTTAATTTAGCAGAAGGGTTTCCCTTGTTAACAACTAAAAAAGTTCATTTTAAATCGGTGGTGTATGAATTACTATGGTTTATTAAGGGTGATACTAATATTAAATATTTAGTTAACCATAATGTCCGGATTTGAAACGAATGACCATATGAAAAATATACGAAGTCATCAGATTACCAAAATGAAACTTTAGCTGAATTTGTTGAAAAAATTGAAACAAATGATGAATTCGCGCAAAAACATGGGGATTTAGGTCCAGTTTATGGAAAACAATGACGTAATTTTGAAGGAGTGGATCAACTAGCAAATTTAATTGATAATTTAAAAACTAACCCTTATTCACGTCGTCATATTTTAAGTGCTTGAAATCCGAAAGAAGTTGATAATATGGCCTTACCACCTTGTCATACCCTTGTTCAGTTCTATGTTTCTCAAGATAATAAATTAAGTTGCCAATTATACCAACGCAGTGCGGATGTTTTTTTAGGAGTTCCCTTTAATATTGCGAGTTATGCGTTATTAACTTATATGATTGCTCAGGTGTGTGGTTTTGAACTTGGTGATTTTGTTTATAGTTTTGGTGATTGTCATATTTATCAAAATCATTTAGCCCAAATTAATGAACAATTAACGAGAACACCACGTGCATTGCCAACCTTAAAATTAAACGCGGATGTAAAATCGTTATTTGATTTTACTTATGAAGATATTGTCTTAGAAAATTATGATCCATATCCCGCCATTAAAGGTTTGGTGGCAGTGTAATGATTAAGTTATTATGGGCAATGGATCAGCATGGTTTAATTGGCAAGGATAATCACTTGCCATGGCATATTAAAGCTGAGCTTCAACATTTTAAAGCTGAAACTCTTAATAAAACAATTTTATTAGGACGAACTACTTTTGAAGTAATTAACTGCGTGTTACCTAATCGGAAAACAATTGTAGTGACCCATAATCCTAACTATCACTTTGACCATCCAGATGTGCAGGTTGTTCATGATTTACAACCAATACTAACACAATATCAACAAAATCCGGATAATGAGTTAATAGTTTGTGGGGGGTCAAAGGTGTATGAAGAAACTTTGCCCGTGGCCGATCAGTTAATTATTAGTTATATTAAGGGTAAATATACTGGTGATACTTATTTTCCCCCTTTTAATCTTGATGATTTTGAATTAAAATTTAACCAAGAATATGATGAATTTACTGTTAAAAAATATGTGAGAAGGAGAAGATCTTAATGCCAAATATATGAAAAATTATCTTAACATTACCACGTTTTTTGCGAATGTTAACAAAATCAAAGAGCATAGCTAGAAAAATTAAACGTGATCCCAATATTGTTTCTGAAGAATACCGTTATCACTGGCTTCAGAAACGAACAAAATATATGTTATGAATTTTTGATATTAAGTTAATTGTTCATAAAGAAGAAAATTGAATTGATAAGGGTTGTTTAATGGTTGCTAACCACCAGTCAAATATTGATCCCGCTATTATTTTTCGGTTAAATGATTTTAGTAAAACCGCACCGTGTGCTTTTATTGCCAAGAAAGAATTAGCAACTGACAAGCGTTTTAAAAATTTTGTGGCTTTAATTGATGTATTATTCTTAGACCGTAAGAATCCACGCCAAGCAATTGAAGTTATTAATGAAGCAAACGAATTAATTCGCGTGCCCCGGACAATGGTTATCTTCCCGGAAGGAACCCGTAGTCATCAACAGGAAATGGGAGAATTCCAAGCGGGAAGTTTTAAAATCGCTCAAAAAGCGCACGCGCCAATTATTCCGGTGTCGCTTGTTAATTCATACCAAGTTTTAAATAAAAAAGTTAAACAAAAAGGCAAGAAATATATTCATGTTGTGTTTCATAAACCAATTAAACCAGATACTTTTATGACCAAACCAACGGACTTAATTTCAAACAATGTTAAGCAAATCATTCAAAAAGGAATTGATCAATATAAACATGTTGACCATAAGAAAGCCTATGAAAAATATCGTGCCGAATTAAAACAAAAAGCCAAAAATGCTTAAGAAATAAATAGGAGATGAAAAAGAATGAGACTTTTAGACTTAATTGAAAAGAAAAAAAATGGCCAAGAACTAACCCAAGAAGAAATTAAATTTATTATTGAAGGATATACCAATGGGGTGATCCCTGACTATCAAATGTCAGCCTTTCTAATGGCAGTTTTTTTCCAATCAATGTCAATTACCGAAATATCATATTTAACCGATGCGATGATTCAATCAGGAGAAGTATATGACTTATCTGCAATCAACGGCTTTAAAGTTGACAAGCATTCTTCGGGGGGTGTTGGTGATAAAGTTAGTTTAATCTATGCGCCCCTTGTTGCTAGTTTTGGGTTAAAAGTAGCAAAAATGTCTGGACGTGGCCTTGGCCAAACAGGGGGAACAATTGATAAATTAGAAAGTTTTCCGGGGTTCAAAGTTGAAATTCCCTTTGCGGAGTTTGTCCGGATTGTTAATAAAACAAATATTTCAATTATTGCCCAGTCAAGTAATATTGTTCCGGCGGATAAAAAAATTTATGCCCTACGTGATGTTACTGCCACAGTTAATTCAATTCCACTAATTGCAGCTAGCATTATGTGTAAAAAAATTGCCACTGGTAGTGACGGGATTGTCTTAGATGTTAAATGTGGAAATGGGGCCTTTATGAAATCAATTTCCGAAGCTAAACAATTAGCCGAAATTATGGTGGGGATTGGGAAACATTTTGATAAAAAAATTGCTGCTGAAATTACCAACATGAATCAACCATTAGGCCGTGCCATTGGGAATGCGATTGAAATTTATGAAGTTGTGAAAACTTTACAGGGCGAAGGTCCTGATGATTTAAATTATATTGTTTGTGAATCAGCGGCGTTAAGCTTATGCCAAGCAAAATTATTCCCTGATTTTGATAGTGCGTTTAAAGCTTGTCAGGATAAACTTCACAATTCACCAGAACCATTAACTTACTTTAAAAACTTTATCCAAGAACAGGGTGGTGATTTATCACTAATTAGTGATTTGAGTTCGTTGGACCAAATTTTAAAAGTTAAAAATAAAGTTGAAATTAAAGCAAAAGAAACTGGCTTTGTCGAAATTATTGATACTAACGCCTTAGGATTATTGTCAGTGCGATTAGGAGCCGGACGAAATACCAAAGAAGAAGCAATTGACCATCATGCAGGGATTTACTTAAATAAAAAAACGGGTGAATTTGTAAACGAAGGGGAAGTGGTGATGACATTATATACTAATCGCTATATTACCGAGCCAGTTTATGAATGAGCAGAAAGTACTTTTAAAATTACTGACAAAAAACCAAAAGACTACGAACTAGTATATGAAGTAATTCAATAATTAATAAAGAGAGCGGTGCCCTCTTTTTCTTTGGGATTTTAAAACTCTGTTGCTTATTTCGCAATTTTTTATAATTTTGCTTTGAATTATTATAAAATATCATTATGATATATAAAGAGGAAATAAAGAAGGGAAAGATAATGTTGACAAATAATCCCCGCTATGAAGTAAGTTTAGATAATTTTACTGGTTCGCTGGATTTATTATTGCATCTAATTAAAGAAAAAGCAGTTGATCTTTTTAGCGTTAGTTTGTTAGAAATAACTGATCAGTTTTTAGCTTATTTACATCAATTTGAAAAATTAAACATTGAAATTGCGTCCGAATATTTATTAATGACAAGTTATTTAATTGAAATTAAAACTAAACTAGTTCTTCCCAAAGAAGAAGTTGAAATTGATGAAAACTACGAAAAGGATAACCGTGAAGAACTAATTGCCCGGTTGTTAGAATATAAAAAGATTAAAGAAGTGACCCATTATTTTAAAAACCAACACCAAGAATCAAGCAAATATTTATCAAAACCAAAAACTATTATTAAAGGTCAACGCGTTCCTGATGAAGAATTACCCTTATCCCCTAAAATTAACATTGATAAATTAGCCAATAGTTTTCTAAAAATGTTAGAGCGGATTAATGCTTCCAAACCATTAAATTCTAATATTATAATTACCGAAGTTTCCCCCGAAGAAATTACCGTTAAAATTTTAGATATTATTGAAAACACCACCCAGGAATGGTTATTAGGAGATTTATTAGATTATTTTGAACTATCAACCCAGGTGTTTGTTGCTTGTTTTATTGCGATTTTAGACTTAGCTCGTCATCAAAAGATTAGCATCACCCAGCACCAACATTTGGATAACATTTATATTACTTATCTTAACTTAGGAGAGGAGCAGCAAGATGAATAATAATGAAAAAAATGCTTTATTAGAAGGGTTACTTTTTATTAGCGGAGATGAAGGAATTGATTTGTCTGAAATTAGTGAAGTCTTAGAATTACCACTCCAGGATTGTCAACAGTTAATTGCGACCTTAGCAAAGGAATACCAAACTAGCTCTACTCGGGGGTTAATGATTAATAATTTTGCAAATAAATACCGGTTAACAACCAAAAAAGAATATTATCCGTTTTATTTAAAATTGTCCCATTCCAAAGTTGAAGCCCGTCTATCCCAAGCAGCCCTTGAAACATTAGCCATCATTGCTTATCGTGGCCCCATTAGCAAGCCAGAAATAGAAGATTTACGGGGTGTTAATTCCGATAATGTCATCTATAAGTTAAAAGCCCGCGAATTAATTAAAGAGGCGGGAAAAAGTGACTTGCCAGGAAAACCACTAAACTATAAAGTTACCCAAGAATTCTTAAAAGCTTTTAACTTAAATTCCCTGGCCGAGTTACCGCAATTACAAGAAATTACTAGTGACGAAGAAGAGGACTTATTTAAATAATGGAACGGTTACAAAAAGTAATTGCTAATTATGGTTATGCTTCGCGCCGTAAAGCAGAAGAATTAATTTTACAACGTCGGGTGAAGGTTAATGGGCAAGTTATCAGTGAAATGGGGTTTAAAGTTACATCTCACGATGTCATTATGATTGATAATAAAATCCTGGAAAATAAAAATCAGCAAAAAATCTATATAATGTTAAATAAACCCCGCAATACCGTGAGCACTGTTCGTGATCCACACCACCGGAAAACGGTGCTATCGTACTTAACAGGAATTTCCTACCGAGTTTATCCGGTGGGGAGATTAGATTATGATACTAGTGGGTTATTATTAATTACGAATGATGGGGAGTTTGCCAATATTATTACTCATCCTAAACATATTATTGACAAAACTTATCATGTGCTAGTCAAGGGAATCATTACGAAACCCCAACTGTGTGATTTAGCCTGTGGGGTAAAAATTGAGGATAATTTTACAACCTCCCCATCCCAAACTCGGGTGTTAAAATATTTGGAAAAAGATGACACCACGGTTTTAGAATTAATTATTCACGAGGGTAAAAAGCACCAGGTTAAGCGTATGCTTGGCGCTGTTGGCAGTGAAGTTCTAAAGTTAAAAAGAGTGGCAATTGGTTTTTTACAGTTAGATGAAAGTTTAAAACCAGGAGAATGACGGTATTTAAAACCAAAAGAAATTAAGCGCTTTTTTGGAATTTTTAATAGCATAAAAAAATAAAACTACTTTTAATCATTTTTAAAATACGATAAAATTAAGCAAATAAGAAAAGAGGGAAGTTATGCGAATTACATTAGCAGGAGTAGTTGGGGTAGGAAAATCAACTGTTAGTAAAATGCTCGGCGATAAATATAACTATGTAGTTATGGACGAACCAGTTGAAGAAAACCCATATTTAGATGAATACTATGCTGATTTAAAAAAAATGGCGTTTAAAATGCAAGTTTATATGGTGATGGCCCGTAGTAAACAATTGAAACAAGCTAAAATTGAACCAAATATTATTTTTGATCGCAGTGTGTTAGAAGACATTATCTTTGTGGATGTTCTCCACGAACTAGGTTATATGAACATGACTGATTACAAAGTTTATCGTGAGTTTTATGATATTGTGGTTTTACAAAGTTTATACTTGGATGAAACCATTAAACCAGAGTTAGTAGTTTATTTACGAATTTCACCGTTTGGGGCGATGAACCGGATTAAGCAACGGGGAAGACCAAGTGAACAAACAGTGAGCCCTGCTTACTGAGAATTATTAAACAAAAAATATGAAGAATGATACCAACGGAATAAAGATAAGTTTAATTTCTTAGTTATTGATGCGGAGGATAAAACCCCCGATGAAATTGTTGATATTATTTCGGAAAAAATTGATCAATATCAAAAATAAAAAAAGCTGTAAATAATTACAGTTTTTTTATTTTATTAATAAATCTTAATTTACACTTGACCTAGTCCTTTTTCTTTTCAAATTTGCATTACTTTTTCTTTGCCTTCGGTTTCAAGGATTGTTTTATACTCTAAATAACGATCTTGACATTCTTTAATTTCTTTGAGCGCTTGGTCAACACCACTTCACCCATTAATTCGGACTTCTTTTTTTTGCAATGCTTTATATTGCAAGAAGAAATTTTCAATTTCATCACGTAAATGTTGGGGCACATCTGCTAATGTTTGGTAATGTTTGAAGCGCGGGTCACTATCAACAACACCAAATAGTTTGGTATCAATTTCCCCACTATCAATCATGTTGATTGTCCCTAACACCCGCACATTGATTTGACAACCCGGAACTGTTGGGTAAGTAATTAATGAAATTACGTCTAACGGGTCACCATCTCAATCTAAAGTATTTTCAATAAATCCATATTCACCGGGATAAAAATTGGCACCATATAATACCCGGTCCAAAATAATACGACCAGTTTGACTATCATATTCATATTTATTACTTGATCCTTTTGGGATTTCCACAATTATTCGCAGCACATTATTTTTACTCATCTTAAAATTTCCTTTCTTTTTTTATTTTCTTATATTAATATAACATAGAAAATTATCAGTTGGGTAATATTTTGGAAATTTAACGGCTAGGAGCGCTATTTTTAATTTCATTCATTTCTATTTCTTCATTTTTTATTTCTTCTGTAATTTCGTTAAGTTTTTTGCCATTTTCTTTTTTCGCTATTTGCATTTTTTTTTGTTGAGTTGTTAATGTAACCATTTCAATTTCTTGGTTTGCTTGCTTTTCTTCAGTTATTTTTAACTTATTAGCAACATCTATTTCATTTAGTTCACCTGGTTTTTTATATTCTTTTCTTTTTTCTGCTGCTAATTGTTTAGGTTTTAATGCTTTGGAAAAATGATCATCGTTTAGTGTGGGATCACGGAAATCAAAATCTGCGATTTCAATGCCTAGTTTTTGTTTATTTAGTAAGGTCATTTTTTGTATTTTTTTAGGGGTTATCGAACTTCAAAAAGATTTTTTTGGTGTGGCAAAGGGAATATTATTTGGATTAAATTTTAAACCATATTGTATTGTTTTGATTTTAAAACCAAGTGATTTTATTGCTACTTTTAAATCTTCTTCAAAAATTTTTTTAAAATTTTCAATTTCTTGTTGCGACAGATGATCAATAATTTTATAAAAAATTAAGTTAATTTTATTTTTTTCAGACTCGATTGCTATTGTAGTTGGTGTCATTTCATTAATTTCACTTTGGAGTGTTTCAATTTCCTTTTGAAATGAATAAAGAGCGGCTAATTTTTCTTCTTTTTCTTGACTAACTGTTACCAATAAAGGATCATTAGCATTTTTTGTTAAATCTTCTTTCAGAACATTAATTTCTACTAAGATGTTCTTTAAAATAACATTTAAAAATTCTTGATGTGTGGTATTTATTGTAGTAGTTAGTTCTTGATAATTTTTAATTTCTTTTGATGAGAATTTTATTATAATATTTTGTAATTCTTGTAAGTTGGTAAATTTCATTGGTTGCTGTTCCTTTCATGTTTTATAAAACTTTGGTTAATAACTATTCCATTTTCTTTTTAATTATATATAATTTTATTGATTAAAAAAGTGAGGAATTTAAGATGAGAAGATTATTAAAAAATAGTTTTCGGTTAGAAACAAAACGAATCGCTGCAATGGCAATTATTGTTGCGCTATATGTACTATTTTCTTGAATTAGTAAAGTGGCTAATTTAAGTATTTTTTCAGTGGCGCCTTTCTTAAAAATTGAATTTACTGACTTTATTTGTTTATTAGCAGTCCGAATTATTGGGATTGTTTATAGTAGTTTATTAGTAATTAGTGTGAGTTGATTACGAATAGCCTACTTAGGGAACGGCCCAATTGATGTTTTTGCCTTAATGTTGGCCGATTTAATTTTTATTTGAATTTTCTTAGTGGGGGACTTTTATTTCCACTGAATAATTAATAAATTTGTTAAAGGCAAAAACGAAAAAGGATATGACTATTTAATTACAAGTATTGCTATTATTTTTAGCATTATTTGTACAACATTCTTAATGACATTTTTTTAACTGGTTATTTATTTATGATATGTATGCAAAATTTATGAACTATCAGCCAAGTGATATTGCTTGGTTTAAAAGTATTTTAGTATCAATTGTGATTCCGTTTAATTTAATTAAGTTTTCAATTAATAGTGTTATTTTTATGGCAATTTATCGAGCAATTGTGTTAATTGAACATCAATTTAAATTGAATTACCAATTAATTCCATCAAAACCAAAAACTAGTGACAATTCAATCTTATATCTTGATTATGATCTTAGTGAAGAATTGTTCTTTTAAAAGTAGTTGATTATTAAATACTTTTTTAATTAAAAAATAGTTTTCCAAGTTGTTACGTTGCGATTTAACGGACTTCTATATTAAATTTAGCTATCAAGACTTAAATTTCCGTTAAAATAGTCAGTCAGAATTCTAGTTTCATATCCTAGTAGAACTAAATATCTTTGAAATAAAAATACCTAACAAAAAAAGAAATGTTAGGTATTATATATACTCAAATATTTATTTCTGAAAACATTATAACATATTTTTTTATTTAAAATAATTAGCAAAATTATTTTTTTTATTTTCTTCCCACAAAATATCTACTTAAAATATCCTAATTTTGCTTGAAAAAATGAAAATAATTGTGATAATATAAATAAGGTTATGCCCACGTAGCTCAGTAGGATAGAGCATGCGCCTTCTAAGCGTAGGGTCGTGAGTTCGAATCTCTCCGTGGGTGCCATTTAAATTTAATTAAAAAAGCAAAAATTAAATCCTATCCGCATTAGTCAAAAATTAATGTAAATAGGGTTTTTAATTTATTTTTTTAATTATATAATTTTAGTAGAAAATCCTAGGAGTTAAGAAGATGAAGAAATCAAATAATTATTATGATGAAATTTTAACTGAAATTGCTAATCTTTTAAAAGAAGGCGATTATGAAGCAGTTTATTGAAAAGCACGCAATGAATTGGAAATGCCCTATATTCCCCAACAAGTAGAAACAAAATTAGTTGAATTTTTTAAACAAGCAAATACTGTTATGAATGAACAAACTAATCGTAAATTACAAGCAAACTTATCATTAGTAGAGATTGAAAATATTTTATTAAATTCGTTGGATGAAGAAATCCATTTAGTTGCTTTTCATTATTTAAAAAACTATAATGCTCGCCAAATTCTCCCAACCATCAGGAAATATCTAATGAATAGTTTCTATCGCAATGCGTTAAAAATTCATTTGTTATATGTTTTAAAAGAACAAAACATTGATGAAGATTTTCAAGTAACTAAAACAAATGGCACCTTCACGTTAAACCCCATAAAAATTCAAGATTTTTATACGCACCACCAGGTTAAAAAAATTCAAAAATTATTAGACCAGCATGTTTATAATGATAATCCTAGTTTATTCAATGTTTGTTTATATATCTTACAAAATTATTATTATGCATTATATCCATTTTTCATAGACAATAATGAAGTTGCTGATTTAACTTGTGCAATTATTTATAAAGGCCATTTACTTCAATTTGATGATGTCCAAATTATTACAATTGCTGAACAGTTAAATTGCTCAGTAGCAATTGCTAATAAATATTTAGAATTATTTGAAATTGAACAAGTTCTGTAAAAAATAATAAATTTAGCGGATATAAATTATAGTTTTTGTTATAATGATAAATGTGTTAAAAAGGTAGGTATTAAAGATGAAATTTAAAGCAGAAAAAAATTTAGATAAAGGAATTGGAAAATGAATTGTAACTGTTGATGGTAACGAATGAGCAGAGATTGTTAAAAAAGCTGAACAAAAAGCAACCAATGAGATTGAAGTCCCTGGTTTTCGTAAGGGAAAAGTTCCTGCTGATTTAGTGAAAAAGAATTTAACCGAAGTAAATATTTTAAATGCTGCGCACCGCTTAGTTGTTAATAAAGCTTATCAATTTGCTTTTGCGCAAAAATCAGATGTTGAACCATTTAATTCACCAACTCCAGCGGTTAAAAAATTAAGTAAAACTGAATATGTATTAGAATTAGAATTTGATTTAAAACCAGAAATTAAAATTAATAAATATACTGGGTTTAATGATTTAAAAAAAGAAAAAGTAGTTGTTAAAAAAGAAGATGTTGATCGCAGCATTGACCAATTACGCGACAAGTTTGCAATTTTTAAAGCAAAAACAACCGCAATTGCCAAGGGTGATACTGTTATCTTTGATTTTGAAGGATTTATGAATGGTAAACCTTTTAAAGGGGGGAAAGCTAGTGACTTTACATTAGAAATTGGTAGTGGTCAATTTATTCCTGGTTTTGAAGATGCCATGATTGGTTTAAAAACTGGTGATAACCATGATATAAATGTTACTTTTCCGGATGACTATCAAGTGAAAGAATTAAAAGGAAAACCAGCTGTTTTTAAACTAAATATTAAAGAAGTTAAGGAAAAAGAACTACCCGAATTAAATGATGAGTTAGCGAAAGATGTTAATTTAAAAGGAATTGATACTTTAGCGAAGTTAAAAGAACATGTTGAAAATAATCTGAAAAAACAACTAATGAAACAAGAACAAGACCGTTTTATTGGACTATTATTTAGAGAAATTGCGAAAGATTCAGCCTTATCAATTCCCGAATCAATTATTCGTAAGGAATCTAATCAGTTAAAACATGAATTTGAGCAAAAATTACAAGCTCAACAAATGGATATTAAAACTTACAAAAAAAGAACGGGGTTAACAGAAGAAGACATCAATAATGAATTATTCAAGGATGCAAAAAACCGTTTAGAAAATGGGGTTATTGTTGATGCTGTTAAAGCGGAACAAAAATTTGATGTTACCACCGAAGACATTGATAAAGAATATGATAAATTAGGAAAACAATTTGGCATTGATGGGAAAACTTTAAAAGAAGCCAAACTAGTAACCGCAGAGCAAATTAAAAACCAGGTAATTCATGATAAAGTCTTTGAATACTTATACAATAATAATGGCCAATAACAAGAAAACTTTTAAAATTTTAGCACTTAGGTATTGAAAGTGCTAATTTTTTTGTTATAATCTTTTTATAGTGGAAATGTATCTTAACTATTGACTTTTATTTTATGATAGTTAACATATATACAAGTAAAAAACATTTATAGGAGGTGTTTAAAAATGGCAGAACCAATTAACCAATCAACAGAAACAACCCAATTAAAGAATGTTCCTGTGTTAGTTACCAGAGGTAGTTATATTTTTCCAGGTTTTGAACAAGTTTTAGAAGTGGGGAGAGATAAGTCAATTTTAGCGGTTAACACAGCAAATAAGGAATTTGATAACCATATTGTCTTAATTAGTCAAAAAAAACCACTAGAAGATGATCCAAAATTATCAGGGATTTACTGGATTGGAGTCCTAGCCGAGTTGAAAATTCGGAAAGTGTGAGAAGATGGTAGTTTAACAGTTAACTTTAAAGCCGTTGATCGTGTTAAATTGTTAGATTTACGCGAAGGAGAATATTATACAGCTGATATTGATATTTTAAAATCAGTAATTAAATCAGAAGATAAAATTGTTGAAAAAATTACAAGCAATATTAAACAATTAATGGAATTGCAAGACATTTTACCAGAAGATTTATTAGAACAAATCGGTGATTCAGTTGATGGCAATGAAGTTGTTGACACCATTGCTCAATTCTTACCATTTATTCCAGTTGCTAAAAAACAAGATATTTTAGAAGAATTAGATGTCGAAAAAAGATTACAAATTATTTTTGACCATTTAGTTAATAAACAACAAGTTAGTGATATTGATAACAAAATTAGCAAAAAAATTAAAGAACGAGTGGATGAACAACAACGTGAATACTACTTACGTGAAAAATTAAAAGCAATTAAAGATGAATTAGGTGAATTCGATGATGCTGCTGACGAAATGAAAGTCTACAAAGAACGATTAGAAAAAGAACCGTTCCCAAAAAACATCAAAGAACGCATTGAACAAGAAATTGCTCGTTATGAATCATTACCACAAGCTTCTAGTGAATCAAATATTATCCGGACTTACATTGACTGAATGATGCAAATTCCATGGTGAGAACGTACCGAAGAAAAAAATGATTTAAAATATGCCAAAGAAATGCTGGATAAATATCATTTTGGATTAGATAAAGTTAAAGAACGGATTATTGAATATTTAGCTGTTAAAACAATGACTAACTCGCTAAAAGGTCAAATTATTTGTTTAGTTGGTCCTCCTGGTGTTGGAAAAACTAGTTTAGCGAAATCAATTGCGGAAGCAACTGGACGAAACTTTGTCAAAGTGGCCCTAGGTGGGGTTAAAGATGAATCAGAAATTAGAGGTCACCGGAAAACATATATTGGGGCAATGCCTGGAAGAATCATTCAATCAATGAAACGAGCAAAAACAATTAACCCTTTGTTCTTGTTAGATGAAATTGACAAAATGTCTTCGGACTACCGTGGTGACCCCGCTAGTGCAATGCTAGAGGTTCTTGACCCAGAACAAAATGCAACTTTCTCAGATCATTATATTGAAGAAAACTATGATCTAGGAAATGTAATGTTTATTGCAACGGCCAACTATTATGATAATATTCCCGAAGCATTAATTGATCGGATGGAAATTATTCAATTATCTTCATATACAGAATTAGAAAAATTCCATATTGCGAAAGATTATTTAGTGCCAAAAGTATTAACTAATAATGGTTTAGCTGATGGGCAGTTAATTTTCGCAGATAATGCAATTAATGAAATTATTAAGCATTATACCAGAGAAGCAGGAGTTAGACAGTTAGAACGTGATTTAAATGCTGTTGCTCGTAAGTTCATTGTTAAATTCTTAAATAAAGAAATGATAAACTTAACAGTAACTCCGCAGGTAGTTAATGAATTATTAGGAAAACGTCGCTTTGAACATACCGAAGCGGAAAAAGAATCACAAATTGGAGTTGTAACTGGTTTAGCTTATACACAATTTGGGGGAGATATCTTACCAATTGAAGTTAATACCTTCCTAGGAAAAGGAAACTTTGTGTTAACCGGAAAACTAGGAGATGTGATGAAAGAATCAGCTTCAATTGCGTTAGACTATGTTAAAGCAAATGCGGAAAAATATAGTATTGATCCAAAATTCTTTGAAACCCATGATGTCCATATCCATGTTCCTGAAGGAGCAGTCCCAAAAGATGGTCCTTCGGCAGGTATTACTTTAACAACCGCAATTATTAGTGCGTTAAGTAACCGCCCAGTTTCAAAAGACATCGGAATGACCGGGGAAATTACCTTGCGTGGCCAAGTGTTACCAATTGGAGGATTACGTGAAAAATCAATTTCGGCGAAACGAAGTGGTTTAAAAATAATCTTAATCCCAAATAAAAACTTAAAAGACTTAGATGATATTCCAAAAGAAGTACAGGATACTTTAAAAATTATTCCGGTTGCTACTTATGATGAAGTTTTTAAAAACGTCTTTGGAAAATTAGACTAAGCTAACAAAAGAACAAGTAATTGTTCCTTTTTACTTTATCAATAAAAATGAAAAATTTTAGTAAACATCTTGATTTTTAGTGGAAAAGGACTAGAATATAAGTATAAGAGAAGAGAAATGGAAACGATGTTAGCATCAGATTCACAAATCATAGAGAGTTTTTATAAAAAGTCAAAATTCTTTTTGACTTTTTTATTTCGCTAATTATTTCCTTGGTATTTTGTGTTTTAAACCAAAACGAGTTAAGATAATAAAAATAACAGAGAGAATGAGATATTACACAGGAAAGAGATTATGAAAAACTTATTAACCTTTTTTAGTGCCATTATTTTGAGCATTTCTCCCGACAGTCTAATTAGTGGCTGTCACAATTTTCATGCGGATAAAACCATTAAGATTGATAATTTTAATTGCCACCTTCCCCAAGTTGAAGTCGCAATTGATCAAAACGCCAATCCTGAGATTACTAATTATGCAGTGGGGACGAACGAACATGATCATATTGTTCCGCTAAAAAATATTGTTATTTAACAACTCAGGGAAAAGTTACAATTTATCGGCAAGAAATTAATGTTGTGAACCAGTGCTTAGCTGATCAGTTAAATTTATTAAATAATAAAAATAAGTTAGCTATTCGCAACCAGGTTTTTTATTTGTTTGTTCCAAATTTTTACCGATAACCCAATTAACACACTCTGCTAATTTAAAAAAGGTTAACACTAATTTAACGCATTACCGGGGTTCTTATACGGATGTTGTTTTCTTTAATATTAAGTTTTTACAAATTGAAGGTTTATTGCAACCACCCCAGCCAAGTGATGTTGTGTTAAAGTACGAAGTTCAAAAAGTTAAAATTACAAATTTAAAATATGGTAATCTTAAAATTCCTTCCTGGTCAGTAATTCCTTGTGAAGTTAAAACAAAATCTTTAGTAATTAAGGTATCATGGTTAACAACTTAGTTATTAAAATTAAAATTACCCCTGAAGATTTAATAATAATTATACTTTTTCCTAATTTTTATCTTGTTTAATATAAAAATTAGAATATAATTATATTTAAGGAGGATTTTTATATGGCATTAATTAATAATAAGAAACCAACTTTTGTATCAATTGATTTAGGAACAGCATTTACACTTGTCTACATTTCAGGGAGTGGAATTGTTTATAATGAACCCTCAATTGTTGCTTACAAAATAAAAGAAAATAGAATTATTGCTGTTGGAGCCGAAGCATATAAAATGATCGGAAAAGGTAACAAATCAATTCGAATTGTCCGTCCAATGGTTGACGGAGTTATAACAGATATTAGAGCAACTGAAGCCCAATTAAAATATATTTTTAACCGCTTACATGTCTCAAAACAATTAAAAGGTTCAGTAATGTTACTAGCTTGTCCTAGTGTAATTACAGAATTAGAAAAAAATGCCTTGAAAAAAATTGCTATTAACTTAGGAGCTGACCGTGTCTTTGTTGAAGAAGAAGTTAAAATGGCAGCCTTAGGTGGGGGAATTGATATCTATAAACCTAATGGAAACTTAGTTGTTGATATGGGTGGAGGAACAACTGATGTTGCGGTATTATCATCTGGAGATATTGTGTTATCAAAATCGGTTAAAGTTGCCGGTAACTACTTAAATGATGAAATTTTAAAATATATTCGTAGTCAATATGGATTAGAAATTGGAATTAAAACTGCCGAAATGATTAAAATTGAAATTGGTAGTTTAGCAAAATACCCGGATGAACGAAAAATGAAAGTATATGGTCGCGATGTTGTTTCCGGATTACCACGGGAAATTGAATTAGTTCCCGAAGAAATTCGCGAAGTTTTAAAGGTACCAATTTCACGAATTATTGATTTAACCGTTCAAGTTTTAGAAGAAACACCACCAGAATTAGCAGGGGACATTTTTCAAAACGGGATCACCATTTGTGGTGGGGGTGGTTTAATTAAAGGAATTGCCAATTATTTTGAAGATACCTTACAATTACCAGCTAAAATTGGTGAACAACCACTATTGGCGGTTATTAATGGTACAAAGAAATTTGAATCTGATATTTATGATATTATGCGTCAAGAACATATCAAAAACAAAGAATTAGATTATTAAATAATAATAATTTAAAAACTATGTTATTTAATAAAAAATAAATTCTGAAAGAGAATTTATTTTTTTATTTTATTAGGGATTATCTATTACTTGCCCAGAAACGTCAGTTACTGCTTGTACTTTTTTGCTAGTAGTTAAACTTAAGGTTGAAGTTAAAGTACTTAAAATTTTTTGTAAAACTTTATCAGATCATAAATCTTGTTGAATTTTATTTACTTTTTCCTTCAGATTATTTATTGTAGTTCTATGTTTATTCTCTGTTTTTGGTTCTAAATTAATCAAAGTAAGTTTGGGTAACATATTATAAATTTCTTTCAGAAGTTGATATTTTTTTCATTTTTAAGTCTGTGATAATTTCTTCTAAATTATTAGAAGTTCTATAATTCATTAAATAAAAGTGTAGAATTAAGTTTTGTATTTAATAATTGTTCGTTTTTCACAATTTTTGGTTTACTCTTATCTTCCTTTCAATCCTTAGTATATTTTTCCCACTTGATCAAGAGCATTTTAATAAGGCTCACACACTTTTATTATGGCTAATATTGCATATTTAATAATTTTTTCTATAGTTTTATTATTATTAAGAATGATTACTTTTTCTTAGGCGTGAAAACCAGTTAATTTAGTATCTATAAATGCTTTTTTGTGTTTGACATATGGGGTATGAAAGTCATCAACTGTTTTGTAAGTACATTCAATCTTTTAACTTTCTAAATTTTCAAGATATTTTTCAATAAGATAATTTTGTACTCTAGGGATTTCACTAGCATTTTTTTGGGAAAAATTATTTTCTAATTCTTCTATTTTTTGTTCTAATACTTTTATTGTTTGTATTAATTCTTCATTTTTTAAATTTATTTCTTTAGTTTTTTTGTTTATCTCTTCTCTATGATTTCAATATATAGTTAATAATGTTACTTGTATAGGAGAAAGAAGACTATTATCTATTTGAAGAACATTTGATATTACTGAATTTTTATTGATAGTATCGTCTTTACTGCTATCAAAAATTTTTTTAATTCTTCTTGTTTGCCCACTAGTGTTTTTAGTTTTTCTATTTCTTTTTGGTGTTTTTCATTGTTTTGCTCTAGTTGTTGTTTGTGAAGTTTTTCTTGTGTTCTTAGTGTTATTTCTAGTTCTTTTATGTATTTTGTTTTATTTTGGTTTAGTGTTTCTTGGATAGTAATATTTTCGTTAAGTTTTTGTATGTATTCTTCTGTGCTCTGATTTAGTTGTTTATTTAATATATCTAGTTTGTTATTATTTTCATATAATTCTGTGATTGAACCTAAAATTTGTTGAGCATTTTTTACAAAAAATTTGGACTGATGAATTAATATCAGAAAATAGAGATATTTCTCCCTTAAAAAGTATTGAAACATAGTTAACTTTTTCTAAATTTGAATTATTGGAAATTAATTCATTAATTAATATATGGATTGTATCTATTAAATTAGATGCTATATTTTTTACTCATTAGAATTTAATAATTTTGGATTAAACTTATCAAGATATTCACCAATTTTATTTCAATCGTTAAGAAGTTTTTGATAGGGGATAGTATTAATTTCTTCAAAATCAATTGTTTTTCCAAAATTGTTTAAGATATCATTATTGAAATCTTTTATTTCTAAATTTAACTTGTCATAAATTTTTATAATTTCATCTGTTATCTCGAAAAAAAAAAAAAAACAGTTTTAATTTCTTTTAAAATAGCTATTATGTTTGTGTCAAAACTATATTGCTCATTATCTTTGATTTCAGTTTTATTTTTTGAAATTACTTCATTAATTTGCTTGCTGCTTCTTATTTTAATAAATTTTTGTTGAAGGGACATTATTTTTTCAATAATTTCATGGCATTTATTTTTAAAGATTGATTCTTTGTATTTTTCTTTTTGAGAGGTAAAAATCTCAGATTTTATTTGATTTAAAATTTCATAAGGGATCATAAAGGAATTAGAAAAATTATCTTTTTTAAATGTTTCATAAGGGTTATTAGTATGGTAAAGTTCAGCAAAATATCTAAAATGGCTTAATGAATTAATTTTATTAGTGTATTCATGGTACTTTTGAATGATACCATAAGATGGAAATTTGTTTTCGAGACTAGTAGATAACATTTTTAAAGTAGTTGATTCATTATGTTTAGTAACTTCATATAAATTTTTAATAATTAAATTTTCAAGTTGTGTGCTAATGCTATTGTCATGTGCTAATTCAACCATATTTAAAAAATTTATTTTAAATTGTACCATATTATTTTTAATTTCTTAAATAATTTTTTCAGCAAAATCGTTATTGGTAAATTTAAATAAGTATATTTTAGGACCAAAATAATTAAATATTCTCATAAAGTCATAATTATATTCTGATTTTAATAAATAATGATATTGGTATCATTCATTTTTTGACGTATTATCATTTCCAAATGTGTTAGCCTTAAATACTAAAAAATTTTTATAAATAGTATTTGTTGTCTCTATATATTCTTCATTATTTTTAATAATATTTTGCAAAAATTAATCTAAATCGGGATAATCCTTTAATAAAAAGCTGTTCGTTCTGTTTCAAGATTTTTAATTAATTTTGTATTATTATATATTTCCATGTTAAAAATTCCTAATTGTTTTTCTATTTTTTCTAAATAAATAAAAAAACTGTAAAAATATTGTTTACTTTTATGCCCTTTGTGTGCTCTAATATGTTTTCATTTATTTATAAAGGTGAATAATTTATTTATTCGCTACAAGTATATTAAATAATTATAATAATAATAAAAATCAGGAGTAATTATATTTAAACAACTTGGATGTTTGAAGTTAATTAATATTTAACATGGTGAAAAAGGCTAATTTTATCGGGTTTTTTAAAATACTTGGCATTTTTTACTTGCTTTTTCAACTATTTTTAATTATACTAATTTTTATATAAAGGAATTATTTAATAAATTTAAATAAATGATATGCCAATAAATTAGATATCTAGATTTACTTTAAATTATAATTCATTTTGAGTTTAAAGTAATTTTAGTAATATCCTTTTATTTAAATTAAAAAAACCATGATGCCTTTATCAAGTTTATTATTTAATATCTTTTGAAAAAGAAAGGAGTATTTTAAAAAAATGAAAAACTCTGCGAAAACTGAAAATAAGACAGTTAGTGGTGAAAAAAAGAAGTTTAGTTTGCAAGAGTTGGTATGATTAGGCTTTAACTATACTTGTGGGATTGCTTTTACTTCGGTTTACGCAACGATAATGATATCATCGGAAAAACATGATGGGTTATTTTTAGGAATGCATATGATTTGAATCTTTTTAATTGAAGGATTAGTGGCGGGAACTTGTGCGTGAGCATTTAATAAATTATCACGTGTACACCCAGCCGGAAACGGGGCCGCTTACATTTATGTGCGTAGTAATTTTGGGAAGTTTTGAGGTTGATTTATTTCTTTTTTACAATATACAACCTTACCAATTATTGTAACTTCACAAATTGTCTCAATGATTAGATTAAACTTTGTGG
This sequence comes from Spiroplasma mirum ATCC 29335, assembly GCF_000565195.1. Lineage (NCBI taxonomy): Bacteria > Bacillati > Mycoplasmatota > Mollicutes > Entomoplasmatales > Spiroplasmataceae > Spiroplasma > Spiroplasma mirum. The sequence goes on from NZ_CP006720.1 coordinate 422,488, forward strand.
GATCAGGAACATTTTTAGATACCAAAGATATTTTAGGAAATTGAGCTAATTTAACATGAGATGCTGTTGGGGTCTTTGTCTATATGTTAGTCTCATGTACTTTATTTTTAGGAATGAAAATGTTAAAACGCTATTTAAATGCTTCAAGTTATATTAAATGGGGTTCAACCGCATTATTATTTATTGCATTAATTGTAATGTTTGCCTTAAATGGTACTTCAGCGTGAGATTTAAACGCAAGTAGTAAATATACCCAATTAAATTCAAGCAATTTTTCTACTGCTTTTACCTCGTGTTTCTTTTTCTTCCTTGGTTTTGAAACATATGCGACAATAGGGAAAAACGTTAAAAATCCCGAACGCAATATTGGCCGTAGTATTATTTGAACGATGTTATTATCAACCATCTTTTATGTGGTGGTAACCATTTTAATGTTAGGAGCCATTGGGGGAGAATTTAGCAATAACCCTAATTTACAAGTCTTTCGTTTATTAGGTGATCACGCTGGAAGTTGACTATATTATATTGGTGTTATTATTATGTTAATTTGTACTGTTTCATTAAAAGCGAATGCAGCAATGCAAAATGCCTTATATTCAGGATCAATTTTAGAACCGTTTGCGGTAGAGGGAATTTTCCCGGCAAAATACCAAGAATTAACTAAAGATAACATTCCGTTTCGTGCTTCATTTTTAAACTTAGTAATTACCTTAATTTTTGCCATTATTTGGTTATTTATCCCTGATATTATCCAAGGGGCGACTGGTGGAGACTCGGTATTCTCCTATGCCGCAATTGTGGGAGAAGCCTCATTAATTATGATTATTATTTATGTTTTTGTAATTGCAACGGCTTTAAAATTAGGATTTACTAAAAAAATGAAAGTTACAATTTGAGAAATGATCGCCTGAATGTTAGTGTTTGTTTTCTTAATTTGACAATTTATTCAGTTCTTTATTGATTTAGGAAAATCATATTATAGTGCCATTGCGCAATTAGGTACAAAGGATTCAGCGGCGGGAGTAGCTGCCCTGGTTTCAAATACCATTGAAGTTGCTTACATTCTGGCCATGATTCTCTTTGCAATTATTTGATACTTTGCTTATTATATTCCTAAATACAAAGCAAGATTACAAAAAGATCCAACTATTCAACTAGCCTTAGATGCTCAATTTGTAGTGGTTGATGATTGACACTATGTAATGAAAGAAATTCAAGATAAATTAGATAACTATTTAGTTCGGAACAAAGCAATTTACCATAATCAAGATAATGAAAATCTTCAGGATGCTCTTCATATTCGCGAAGAAGTGCTTACCTTAGAAGGAGATTTACGAGAAGAATAATTACCAACTAGGGAGATAATAAGTTTTATTATCTCGTTCTTTTTTACTAATTATTAAATAGAAAGGACTTAAAAATGGAAAAAAAAGGATTTTGGACAAAAATAAAATTCTGGTCCAAAACAACAAAACCGGAAAAAAATAAAATTAGTTTAGCGGAACTAGTTTGAATTGGGTTTAACTACACCTGTGGGATTGCGTTTCCAATGTCATTTATTTCAATATATTACTGGCAAACTGGGGGATTAGGCTTACATATTTTATGAATTATTTTATTAGGAGCCTTAATGGCATGGGGTAGTGCCTGAGCTTTTGCCAAGTGTAGTAAAGTCTACCACGATGCTAACGGTGGGGCTTATGTTTATGTGCGGGGGGTCTTTGGTCGTTTTTGTGGATGGTTAATTGGTTTTATCCAATATATTACCTTACCTTCAACAATTATTGTTACTATTATTTCAATGTTTCGAACTAATTTAAACCAACTACCAATTTTTGCGTGAGCTCCAAAACGATGAGAAAACCTAATTATTGATAGTATTGGAATCTTAATTTATGCCTTAGTTGCTAGTTGTATGTACTTTGGAATGAAAGGTTTTCGTTGATTTGTTAACTTATCGGGAATTATCAAATGGGGTTCAACTATTTTCTTAATTATTTGTGCCATCATTTTAATGATCCAAAATGGCCATGTTGCGTTTAGCGAGGCCGCCCAGGGGACGAAAAACTTATCCTTTACGGTTGACAAGTTTAATAATGCTTTTAGTAGTTTCTTTTATTTCTTTGTTGGTTTTGAAACATTTATTGTAGTTGCTAAAAATGTGAAAAATCCGCAACGAAATTTTGGGCGTGGGATTCTAATTATCTTGGCGATTGCAACAATTTTTTACTTAGTAGTAACCGTCTTTATTATTGGTGCAATTACAGAGGTTGGTATTAACCATAATGGTTGAAGCTCAGGAACAAGTAATTATAATCCTAATAACGTTGTTGCTGGGATTGCAGGGACCACCGGAATGGTAATTTTGGTCATTTGTACTTTATCGTTAAAACTAAACGGTGCGATGCAAAATTCCTTATATTCGGGGGGAATGATTGAGCCATTAGCAAAAGAAGGATATATTAGTGAAAAACTAGCTGTCTTAGATAAAGAAAATATTGCAATGCGAGCAAGTACTGTTAACTTAATTATTACAATTATTGCTTGTATTATTATGTTAGTGATCCCTGATGCGATTGGTTCGGGATTTGATTTTGGAACTGTTTTAGGATTTTCCACAAATATTACGATTGTTATTTATATTTTTGTGTTAGCAGCGTGTTGCGTGATGGGTTTTCGACGTCAGTTAAAAATTAAAGTTTGAGAATGAATTTTATTTACCATTACGTTTATTTTTTTAACAATTCAGTTTATTATTTTTAATTACCAAATGATTACAACGATGATTAATGAAACCGGTGCAACTTTAGCCGCTACTTTAATTGAATTTTTAATGTTTTGATTCTTTGTTGCAGTTGCCGTGGGGTGGTATTTTATTTATTATATGCCAAAACTACGTAATCGTTTAAAAAACAACCCTGCGCTCCAAGCCCAATTAGATGCTGAATTTTTACCAGTGACAGAACAAGAAGCTGTTCAGTGCTTACTAAATGAAAGTGGTGCTGAATTAGAGGGGATTGCAATTATTGAAGAAGAAACCAAAAGTGTTACAACTTAAATTATAAAATTTATCAGTTTTTAAAGTTAGAATCTTGGTAAATTTTATTTACTATTTGTTTTGTTAAGATATAATATTAATAAGAAAAAGGTTAGTATTAACTAGCAGTTAGATTCATCATGGAACTAAAACTTATGGGAGGTTTATTTTAAATGTCAAATTTATTTGGAAACTCAATGACAATGAATATTATTTTGGTTGTGATTGTGGTGGCAGTTATTATTTTTGCGGTGGTTTCGTCGGTAATGGGGAAAAAAGCCCAAAAATTAGAACGGGAAAAACGAAAAAAACAAGTTAAAGATAAAATTAAACAATATATTAAAGAAACTGATAATCGCAAAAATTTACGCTTAGAATATGAAAAAGTTATTGCCCGCAAAGGTAAAGAATATAAATACCGTGATATTTTTGATGTAATTGTTGACATTTACGAGGCAAAAACAAATAATTTCTTAGAGCAAAAAGCGTTTGAAATTGAAGGAATTTCAAAAAAAATTAGTAAAAAACAATATGAAACAACGTGAACTGTTAACCAAGAAATTGATTTAGAAGAAGCTAAACGCCGAATTAATATTATTGAAAAGAAAGTTAAGTTAACAAAAGAAGAAAAAAAATCCCAAAAAGAACAAACCAAAAAAGAAATTGAACAACAACGTCAGGAAATGTTAAAAAAACGGGAAGAAGAGCGCAATTTACGTAAAGCTGGTAAAAAAACAGCGGCTAGTGGTCATCTCGAAGATAAGCCAAAACCAAAAGTTGAAAAATTTGTGCCCCGAAAATAAAAAAATAAATTTAAGTTTGAATTTATTTTTTTATTTTATTAGTATAATTAATTTAGTTGGAGGTTAATAAAAATGGATCCTAAACTTACTTTAAAAAAAGAAGATTATAAACGCTTTAAAAAATGTTTTAAATTATCCTGAGCATTAGCTAACCGGGCAAACTTAAAACAAGTTCAAACATGGGTTAGTGAACAACAACTTTCCGTTTTTTTTGATTTAAAAGACAATATTCATGGTGCAAAAATTGATGAAGATAGTTTTTTAAATGATGAAGATGAAGAGAATAATGCTGTTAATATTTTGAATGAAAACCTCTATGATTTAATGTTAGAAACAGCCTGACCAGCCGGAAAAGGCAATGATGATTTTGACACCCAAAAACTAATCAATTATCATGATGATTTAAACCAATTAATTGATCCCGAAGAGATTATTGAATTTTATCCTGGGGAAACCATTGCGGATGGAAATGAAGTAGGAGCCCGGGCCCGGGAATATTTTACTCGCGATTATAAATGTTTTAATCTTGACCATTATAGTAAAAAAATTGCTTTTGCTAAAACCCAGGAGATTTTACAAGACCAGTCTTACCAAGTATATTTTGAACCTTCTTTTCAATATAATAATTGTATTACCAAATGTGATATTTTAAAACGTTTAGATGATGGTAGTTTTCATTTAATTGAAGTAAAAGCTTCTACGGGGAAAAAATATGATAAAGACTATGGTGCGTATATCGAAAAAGATCTGAAGATTGATCATGCCTATGATATTGCTTACCAATATTATGTTTTAACTGGCTGTGGTCTGCAGATTAGTAAAATTTCAGTAATGTTATTAGACCCGTCATATTATCGCCACGGCGATATTAATTATGATCGCCTTTTTATTTTGCAAGACTATTTTAAACAACCATTGACACGAATGGAAGGGGTATCATTAATGACATTTGCTCAGCAATTAACAACTGGTGATATTACTGACCCGCGGTTAAAAAATGAGCGCGCGATTGAACTCGATTTAGCATCAATTAAACTAGGATATCAAAAATCATTAGCAGAAATTTATGATTTATTTGTGAGTGCTAGTTGTTGAAACCAAAAACCAGATGATCATTTTCGTTATTATGGTTATTGCCAACATGCAAGTGCCTTGCTTCCCGAGCATAATAGTGTTTTTGAACTTTACCGGGGGATGGGCAAGAAAACTTTACTATTATATGAAGAAAATATTATGATGTTAAAAGATATCCATTTGCCATTTAATTTTAAACGCTCAGCCACCTTAAAAAAAACTTTACAATTTAATGAACCCCAAACGCGGCAAATTAAAGTGCTCCAGGATTTAGACCCCATTATCAATCCCCACCGGGTAGATGAATTACTACAGATTTTTTGTCAGTATCAATATCCCATTTACATGTATGACTTTGAGACAATGAAAGCAGCCGTTCCGCGTTTTGATTATTCATATTCTTATCAGCAGATCCCTTTTCAATATTCAGTCCATGTTTTAACAGATGATAACTTTGATTATCAAGATGAAAGCACTATGGACCATTATGCTTATTTAGCTGATGGTCTTGAAGATCCGCGCTTGGCGTTGGCTACCCAGTTAGTTGCTGATTTAACTAAGAATGGGGTGGGAGTATATGTTGCATATTATAAAAGTTTTGAATGTAAAGTTCTTTTTGAACTAGCGGATTATTTAAATTGAAAAATTTCCACAACAGATAACATATCGCTTAAACAGCAATACCAATATCTCCAAACTAAATTATTAGAAATTAGAGCCAAAACAATTGATTTAATGGATTTTTTTTAAAGACTTTATGATTTATAAACCAGAATTTTATGGTTCCAAATCAATTAAAAAAACCCAACCGGCTTTTGATCCCCAGTTTACTTACCAGGAATTGAAAATTCGAAAAGGGGATATGGCCAGTGAAACCTTCCGCCGGCGCGTTGAAAATAATATTACCTTACCAATTTGGTTAAAATATTTTCGTTCCGCAATGTTGAAATATTGTAACCGTGATACGTTAGCAATGGTCTTAATTTTCCAACATATTAAACAATTATTACACCTGCACCATTATTTATAGAAAGGGAATGATTAAAATGAAAAAATATCGGGTAATTTTTATGGGGACCCCCATGTTTGCCACAAGTGTTTTAAAAACTTTGTTAGAAATGAAAAACCAGTTTGATATTGTCGGGGTAGTGTGTCAACCCGACCGGAAAACTGGGCGCAAACAAGAAGTTCAGTTTTCACCTGTGAAGCAATTAGCGCTCGCTAATAACTTACTAGTTTTTCAACCAGAAAAATTAATTGATGCCTATGAAGAGTTAGCCCAATTACAACCCGACTTAATTTTAACTTGTGCGTATGGCCAATTTATTCCGAGCAAAATTTTAGCATTGCCAACTATTAATTGTTTAAATGTCCATGCATCATTATTACCAAAATTACGGGGCGGGGCACCTATTCATAAAGCAATTATTTATGGGGATCATGAAACAGGGATTAGTTTAATGCAAATGGTTAAAAAAATGGATGCGGGGGATGTCTATTATCAAAACAAACTAACAATTAGTTTAACTGATACAGCCAGTTCATTGCATGATAAATTAATGGTGTTAGCAATTGACATTATTAAACATCATTTGATTCCAACTTTAGAAAATAAATACCACCCAGTAGCCCAGGATGAAACAAAGGTTACTTTTGCTTATAACATAACACGAGAAGAAGAACGAATTAATTGGAATCAAATTAAAGAGAATATTTATAACCAGATTCGGGGATTATATGCGTGACCAATTGCCTATACCACTATCAATGATAAAATTTATAAAATTCACGAGGCAAAAATTAGTTTAGATCATTTAACTATTAGTGATCAACAGTTAGCAAACGGAACAATTGTTACGTTAACGAAAGAAGGGATTAAAGTCAAAGTAATTAATGGTTATCTTATTCTCCTAAAAATTCAACGCGAAGGAAAAAAACCAGTAGAAACTAGTGTTTTTTATAATAATCCTTCCCCCAAAATTGCTGTTCATCAACAATTTGTTTAAAAGGAAATGATTCTTATGTACCGCTTAAAATCAATTCGTTATTTAACAACCCTTGCATTAGTTACTGCAATCTTAATTATTATTGCTTTTATTAGTCAGTTTATTAAAATTGCTAATGGGAAAAGTGTTTTACAATTATCGGATGGGTTATTTTTAGGATTAACAATATTTATTCGTGGGCCATTAATGCTAATTGCAGGGATACTTTATGCTGGAATAATTGACTTAATAACGGGGGGGCTAGTTTTCATTCCAGTTTCAATTATTATTCGAATCTTAATGTTTGTTCTTACTTACTTTTTATATCGTATTATTACTAGGTATGTTGCTAACTTATTAAGTAGTTTAATGCTATTATGATACGTTTTATATGCTTATTTATTATTTGGTCCATCCGCAGCTATTATTGAGTTAATTAATGATGCCATCCAAATTGCTATTTGTTATATTTTTTCTATTATCATTTCTGTGACGTTAGAACGGATTAATATTAAAAGTAATTATCGGATATGGAATGATCAGCAATTTGATATTTATAAAAAAATGGATAATTAAATTATCCATTTTTTTATATTAATTAAATTATCTTATTATTTATGAATTGAGTCATCATTCACTGGTGGCGCAGATGGGGTAAGAACTAATTGTTCGTTATAATGGTTATCCAATTGAGATTGAATATCATTTGTTTTTTTCGCATTTTTAATTTTTCTTTGTATTAATTTTTGTTTCTTTTCAGTTAGTTCTTCAGCATTAATTGTATAAGTTTCTTTGATCTTATTATTAGTTTCAATTTGATCATAAACTCATTTTACCAAATCACCAGGCATTTTTTTAATTCTCCAATTGTAATAGCTGCAACTTCTCGTCCCTCAACTTTTATTACAATTTCATCATTTTCATTACTGTTTGCTAAAATATTATAAATTTATTTGTGAAATTTTTGATAATATTCTTTAATTTTGTTTTGTTCGTCTTTTTCATATTTATTTAAATCATTATAAAATTTTCATAATGCTAAAAAAACAACATTACTAACTTTTATTTTTTCATTATTTCCAGTAAGTTTATTTTTTATTCTCGTTCATAAACTTTTATTATTGGCCGGTTCATTTTCAAGCTCTTCATTATCTGAATCTTCAACAAACCCTTCATCAAAACTTTCTTCAAATTGTTGTGATGGTTGTCTTTTTTCTTCCAAAGATGGTGAAGAATTGTCGTTGTCTAACAATTGTTCATTTTCTGTTAAATCTTCTACAATTCCTTCATTATTATTTAAAGATAAATTTTCTTATGGCACAAGGGCACCTCTATTTCAAGAAAAATACCATAAAAAAGTTCATTTTTTATGGTATTTTAAATACTCTCTTTGTAATTTTATTCCTACATTAATTAATTGTAATATACTTAAATTATAGCAATTTAACAAAAAAAGCTTAAAAATAACCTTGATAAAATTCAAACAAAAAAAGTGTTGAAAACGAATAATTTCTATCATAATTTATTATTTTTAGTTTTTTTGGTTTATTTTGGTTAAATTAGGATATAATGAAAATAGGTGATAAAGCATATTAGATGGCATAAAATTTTAGAATTATTAAAAGAGGACCATATCATTTTAGTTAATGATATTATTGAAAAATTAAATCTTTCACCAACTACTATTTGTCGTGACTTAACGGAAATGGAACAGCAAGGATTAATTAAAAAAACTCATGGGAGAGTTAAATTAAAGGAAAGTAAAGAATACGGCTTTGAAGAACAAATTAATCAAAAGATCCAGCATAATGCAAAAGAAAAATATTTAATTGCTAATAAAGCTGTTAAGTTAATTAAAGATAAAATGTCAATTTATTTAGACGCTTGTTCTTCGACATTAGCTTTGATTAAATTAATTGATCCAACCCAAAAAATTATCATTATTACTAATTCAATTTTACATGCTGAATTATTAGCTATCGCTGGTTTTCATGATGTTTATTTATTATGAGGTAAGTTATAAGTTATTAACCGGCGCTTTAATCGGTTGAGAAGCAATTAGTACTTTGCAAAAATATAATATTAACTTGGCTTTTTTAGGAGTAAATGGAATTGACCATAATGAGTTATATACGACTGATCCTGAAGAAGCAATGATTAAAGCCGAAGTTATTAAAAGAGCAAAGCAAGTGTATGTTTTAGCTGACCAAACTAAATTTAATCATAAGTTATTAGTAAAATTTGCGACAACAAATGAGGTTGAAATTATTTCCGCAAATTGAAAGAAAAGTAACTAAAGGAGAAAGGCGGGGAAGAACATCTTCAAGCATTATCACAGTTAGCAATGTTTTTAACTAATAAGGATACAATTAACCAAATTAGAAATGCAACATCTTACCAAGAACTAATTAATGCTTTTCAAATTAAAGCATCACCAGAGATGGACAATTTAGCACCAAATCAACATTATGATGTGATTGGGATTACCGCTTGTCCAACTGGTATCGATCATACTTATATGGCAAAAGAAAAATTAGAATAAGCAGCCGATGCAATGGGATATACAGTTAAAATTGAAACCCAAGGTCGTAGCGGTTCCGAATCCGTTTTAACTGCTCGGAAGATATTGCCAATGCTAAAATTATTATTTTTGCCGCTGATAAGGCAGTTACTAATTTAGGGCGCTTTGCCAATAAAGAAGTTCTTGAAGTTGGAACCAAAGATGCTATTTATGATGGTTAAGCTGTTTGTTATTAAGCGATATTTGAATCATGATCGTTTAACAACGATTAAAAATAAAAGTGCCAGTGATGAAGTTGGCGAAATTTCTTTAAAACAATTTAAATATGTTTCGCGAAATTTATTAGTCGAGGTTTCACGAATGTTACCATTCGTTGTTACTGGGGGAATTATTTTAGGAATTGTATTTTTATTAGATTCGGGTTATACGGGTAGTGACTTTGGAACTAAATGTCCAATTGCCCGCTGGTTTAGTGGTCTGAGAAAAATTGCTTTTGCAATGATGATTCCAATTTTAGGAGCCTATGTTGCGTATTCAATTGTTGGTCCCCAAGGACTTTTGCTGGGAATGATTGCCGATTTAGCAGCAACCGCACCTGAAATGTTATATAGTTCGGGCCAAGACCCCACGAAATGAGTTAATGAATTGGCAGTTTATTACCATCAGGATTAGAGTATAATTCAGGATTCATTGGGTCGCTAGTCAGTGGATATGCGGCGGCCTTCATTGTGTATGGTTTAAAAGTAATGTTTAAAAAAATTCCCCAATCCTTACGGAGAGTTAAAGATATTGTTTTTATTCCGGTGCTATCAGTTTTAGCAATTGGAATCGTAATGTTTGCTTTAAACATTCCGTTAGGTTATTTTGCTTATGGCTTAAAATTAGGAGTAACCAAATTAAATGAATATAATGTTTCAGTTATTGTGGAATTAATTTTAGGATTTATGATGTGTGTTAACTTGGGAGGACCTGTCAATAAGGTAGTTTACACATTAGGAACATTATCAATTAATCCTAATGTTGGGCAATCTGGTTTTGTTTATGAACCAACTATTATGGGTTCAGTAATGGCAGTCGGAATGGTTTCCCATTAGCAATTGCTTATTCATGTTTAGTATTTAAAAAAGTATGAATACCAAAAAACCGCAAAGCCTTGTGTGAACTGATTCTTAGCATTGTGTTTTATTACAGAGGAAGCAATTCCTTATGCGGAAAAAGATCCCAAACGTTTATTACCGGCGCGATGATGGTTGGAGGAGCAATTACTGGTGGTGTGACAATGGCATTCCAAGTTAGTTTAAGTGTTCCGGACGGAGGAATCTTTGTTTTTGCTCTCTTACGATCAAACCTATTTAGTGGAACTGGTTTACAAATTGGAATGGGAATTGTTTTCTACTTATTAGCAATTATTTTAGGAGCGATTGCATCAACACTTATCTTAAGTTTTTGAAAAATGCATGATATTAAAAAAGGAAAATTGAATATTAATCTTTAAAAAAGTTGATACCCAAATTAAGTTTTGGGTTTTATTTAAGTATAATTGTGAAAGGAGATGAGATTATTAAAATGATTTATACTTTGACTTTAAATTCCGCCGTTGATTGGATTGTGGAAACTGAAACTTTTAGTTTAGGAGTGACAAATAAAGCTCTGAATGAATATGAGGTTCTTGGTGGTAAGGGCATTAATGTTTCGGTAATGTTAAAAAATTTAGGATACGAAACAACGGTTTTAGGATGAATGGGCCAAGATAGTAAACTTGAATTTTTAAATTATTTAAAAGCAAAAAATATCGATAGTAATTTTGTCGAGGTTGCTGGGCAAGGTCCGGGTAAATTTAAAAATAAAAAACTTAACTACTAAAAAACAAGAAACTGAATTAAATGATTTACGCTTTCAAGTTTTCAAACCAGATGTTACAAAAATAATTAAACAGTCATTAGCCTTCACATTTGCTTTAATTACTTTAATAATTTTTGTAACATCTGGTTTGTATGCTACAATTGCCAAGTATTGTGCTGAAAATAATATTATGTTTGTAGTTGATAGTACCAAAGAAATTTTATTACTAACATTATCTTATTATCCGTTTTTAATTAAACCAAATCTTGAAGAATTAAATGAACTGTTTCAAACTAATTATCAGTTTATGGAAGTAAGAGATATCATTAACCTTGATCAGCAGTTAATAACGGATGGGAGCCTAAAATGTTTTAATTAGTAATTGGAAAGAGGGGAGCATTTTAATTACTAATAAAAATATTTATTAAGTTAGTAGTGCTAGTGGGCAATTAGTAAATTCTGTGGGAGCGGGTGATTCGATGGTTGCTGCTTTTATCGGGGCTTACTTAAAACACCATGATTTTTATCAAGCACTTTTGTATAGTGCGAGTGCCGGAGCTGCAACAGCATTTACCAAAGGGATTACTGAAATGTCAGAAGTTAAAAAATTATTAAGACAAATTAAAATAAATGTAATAAAATAATATTACATTTATTTATTTTATTTTTTAAAAAGAAAAAATTAATAATATAATTAAAGTAAGGAGAAAAAATAATTATGTTAGATTCAAAAGATTTGGAAATACTAGAGGCCTTAAAAGAAAATTTGGACCAGCCTTTTAAAAAAATTAAAAATTTCTTAAATCATATTAAAATATCGCGTGGTGATTTTTATTATCACTTAAATCATATTAATAGTGTTTTAAAACATAAGAACAAAACTTTGAATGTTACTAAAATTACCAAAGAAGAGTTTCAAGAAATTTATGAATTAATTACTTCGAAACAGGATATATTTTTAAATAGTAATGTTGGTGGTTATATTTTAGTTACTTATGTCTTTTTAAATGACTATACCAAACTAAGTACCATTAGTAAATTACTAAACATTAGTGTGAATAGTGCTTTTAAGTTAATTACTAAAATTAATGAAACGATTCGCGAAAAATATCACTATGATAAAATTTTAATTTCAAACAGTGGTAACGGGTATTTCTTTTGTGGTGATGAATTATCAAAACGGAAATTATTGATTAATCTTAGTATACAAATTAATACAAATAAAAGTAGTAAATTAATTTTAGATTTTATTTTTAACAAGTTTAATTTACCATATGGTTATGAAGACTTTTTAAAGATAAAAAATATTTTATTATCTCATAAAAATGATTTATCATTTGTTGAACTCGGGTGAGATACATTATCCTTAATTTTATTTATCACCTTGGTATATCGTAAAAAATTTAGTGAAGGTCAACAGCTATATTCCAAAATGGCAGACTATGAACAGTTTTATAAACATCAAAAATCATATAGTATTGCTAGTAAGGTTATTGATGAAATTTGTGAAACCTTTAATATTGAATTTACTTCTAATCAATTTGAAAAATTATTTTTATCAAATATGTTTTTATCAAAACATGAAATGATTGTTGCCACCAATAACTTTGGTTATGAATACCAAGTCATTACTAATTTTTTGCAACAATTATTTGATCAATTAGAAAAAGAAGGGTATACTATTAATCGCCATGATGCCCAACAACGGTTATTTCGGTTTTTAATTTGAACAAAATACCAATGAGAAAATTTATGGACAATTGATGCCACCACAAAATTAAAAAAAGATTTTATTAATTCCCGGGTGGAATATAAAACCTTGTTTAAGTTTTTAACTGCTAATTTAAACCAAAATATTAAAGAAGTTATTAATAAAGAACTAATTGAAAAACAAATTATTGAGTTTACCATTATTTTCATTCCGTATATTAATACTTTTCCCCAAAAAGATGTTATTCACAAAGAAGCAATTCTGGTTACTGATTTAAAGGGAAGTTTAGCTAATTTACTAAAAGCAAAGGCAACTGAAATGTTTCCTAATTTTTATATTAATAAAATCATTTCGTTAAATAATTATTACAAAAATAAAAATCACTATGATTATTATTTAAAAATTAGCAATGATGTTAACATTGAAAAAGAAAACAAGGGAATTTACTTTTCTTTAAATACTAATTTAGAAGATATGTTAGCTAAAATTAAATTAGAAAGTTTAGCAATTGAAGATTTATTAGATTTTGAAAAAGCAAAAATGATTGTTAATAAAATCCTGGGATCAGATGCAACTAGTGAAGAAAAGGTTCAGGTTCTTTTACAATTATTTTATTTAGCAAAAAAATAAACCGTAAAATTTATTGTTTCTATTTTTCATACAAAAAATAAGTTTATTTTTAATAAAAAAAATTTCGCTTTTCAATGATTTAATTATATTAGGAAGAGATTTATAAAACGAACAGCAAGTCTTTTCTTAGATACATTATTGATTAAAAAATAATTATGATAGGAAAGGAGGTGGTATCCTCATATGGGTACCCCATTAATTGATAAATATAAACTGCAAAAAACTATTTACGAATGCGAAAATTATTTAATCAAGGAAAGAGGTATCTGTATTGAAATATTATATTTATAAAAGTATTAAAGATGTATGTTAAATTGCATTTAAATAACAAACTTATTCATATATAACATTTATAAATTTACCTTCGAAAATACATATAAATTAATATACCCCATTAAAATAACTTATCATAAGAAATATCTTATAACAAATAACAAGTGTTGTTAAAAAATAATCATAAGTTTTATATTTTAGTTTTAAATATAATTTATAAAAATTTATTCTTATCTCCATTTTAATATGTCGCTATTTACTCATTCTCGTCTACATTGAATTTGTTTAAGTCTTATATAATATTTAAGTTTTTTAGCACATCTGTTATTCTCAAAACCCTTATGCTTAATAATAAATTGAACTTTATAAAAAATATCCTCTCATTTATTTAAATTTAAGTTCAAAAAAACATGATAATTTTAATAGATCTTTATTCCTCGATAAAGGTCTTTTTTTATTGGCCAGGAAAAAAGACTATTTATTAATAGTCTTTATACTGTTTCAAAGGTTTGCTGCGACTTAACTAATTCCGAATTTAATAAGGTAGGATCAACTTTGGCACTTGCTTCGGGTTCTGATTTTTGGGTTTTTTTAATTAAATATTCATTAATTGCTCACATAATAATCACAATCATCATCGTACCTAATAAGAACCAACGGGTAATTCCTCCTGGTTCGGCAAAAATTGAATAAATAATATAAGAAGTAAAAGTAGCTAAAATTACCACTGATAAAATTGCAAACGGTCAAAACATGCGAGTTTTATCAACTGGAACTTTTTTACGAATCCGATTAACAATGGCCGCTAAGATTAATAAACCATAAAAGATAAAATCAAGAACTGTAATCGCATTTGATAACTGGTCAATAATATAAAATAAATCGCCAGTAGCAAAATAACTAACTAATACGGCAATTAAATATCACACAATTCCAATAATAGTTTGGTAAATTGCTGATCATTTTAACGAAATTGCTTTTTGGAAGAAAAAGAACTTATCTTCGGAAGCCGCATGGATTGCATGGGCTCCCGTTAAGGTCATCCCGTTTAAACTAACAAGAGCGGAAATCACAATCAACCAATAAATTACTTTGGTAAATCAGCCAGCTAACGTATTAGTAAACAAGGTAAATAAACTTCCATCATTTGTTCCTAAGAAGATTGAGATTGATAATAAAACATAAAAGACAATAATAAATACCATTCCACAAAATAAGGCCTTAGGGACTTGTTGTTTATTAGTAACTTCTTTTTGTAAATTTGCGGCATAGATAAAACCATCAAGAGAGAATAAAATTGGTGCAATTGCAATAAAAAAATTCTTAGCGTGTCAGCTCCGCATTGTTGATTCATTAAATGAGTTATCACTAGCTGGGTGAATGAATCCTAAAAATAATCCAATAATTAACGGGAATAACTTAATTCCTAGCCCAATAATTTGAATGATTTTCCCTGAATGACGAGTGAAAGCATTGGCAATTCCAAATAAACTCATTATTCCCACACCCCCAACCAAGAAGATTACTAATTTAACTTCAGTGCTTGGAGTTACTTCTAACGCAATTAATATAAAATCAATAATTAAGTACGATAAAATTGAGTAAATAATAGGTATATAACCTAAGATATTAAAAATAGCTACTAATGATCCGGTTTTTCGATTAACAAAATGACCAAATCAGTTAGCTAAGGTACCACTTTTGGCTTTTTTAGTGGACGAAGCGATTTCCATAAAAGTGACAATCATCGCAATTCCCAAAATTCCAACAATGACTCATAAGATAATTGCCATAATTGGGTTTTGGGTAATTCCTAAAACATGGCCTTTCCCAAGGTCATTTTTTGAATAAATTCCAACCCCCACAACAATCCCAATCATTGTCGCAAACACAGTTAAAAACTCAAAAAGTTTTAGATGTTTTCTATTCCTACTCACTAACTAATCACATCCTTTCCCTTTCATTTTTCATAGTTTTCAAAGTAGTTTAGAATATAATTATATTATAAAATTTAAAATTTGTAATAAAATTAATTTTGGAATTCTTGGTGACCGGGTTTCTTAGTAAAATTAATGGTTATTTTAAATAATAATCTTAGCACTTTTTTAATAATTTTAGGGTAAGATAGATATAGTACAGAAAGAAAAGAGTAGATAAATGAAATTTATTGATGTTGCAACAATTAAATTACAAGCAGGAAAAGGCGGCGATGGGGCGGTCGCTTTTCGTCGTGAGTTATATGTTCCCAAAGGTGGCCCATCCGGGGGCGATGGTGGTAATGGTGGTGACATTATCTTTGTTGGGGATGAAGGAATGAACACCTTATTAGATTTGAAATACCAAAGTGAAATTAAAGCCCAAGATGGTGAAAAGGGGGACATTAAAGATATGCATGGTAAAAATGCTCCCCATAAATATGTTAAAGTTCCGTTAGGAACCTTAGTTATTAATAATGCGACAAATCAAATTATTTGTGATATTTTGGAACATAATCAAGAATGTATTGTCGCAAAGGGCGGTAAAGGTGGCCGTGGTAATGCCCGCTTTGCAAACTCACGTAATAAAGCTCCAACCATTTTTGAAGCAGGGGATTTGGGCGAAAGTCTTGAGGTTCGGTGCGAATTAAAAGTTTTAGCCGATGTTGGATTAGTTGGGCTCCCGAATGCTGGTAAATCAACTTTATTATCAAAAATATCAAAAGCAAAACCCCAAATTGCTGATTATCCTTTTACAACCTTAACTCCGCAGTTAGGGGTCACTAAGGATAGTAAAAACCGCAGTTTTGTGGTGGCGGATTTACCGGGACTAATTGAAGGTGCTAGTTTAGGAAAAGGACTTGGTCATGATTTTCTGCGCCATATTGAACGGTGCAAAATTATTGTCCATGTGATTGACATGTCCGGGAACTATGGGACCGAAAATGTGGTTGCCAATTATCATAAAATTCAAAATGAATTAAAATTATATAATTATAAGTTAGAACTTCGCAAAGAATTAATTGTTGCTAATAAAATGGATATTGACAATGCTCGCGAAAACTTACAAGAATTTAAACAACAAATTAAAAATGTTCATATTATTGAAACAAGTGGGTTATTAAACCAAAATTTAGATGTTTTATTAAACTGGGTTGGGGATTTTTTAGCCGAAATTAAGGAAAACAAAGCGTTATGACAACTTGGAGAAGCAGAACCTACAAGTGATGCTAGTTATAAATATTATACTTATGAAGAAAAACAACCAGATGTTCAAATTATTAATTTAGGAAATGGACTTTGAAAAGTTGAGGGTGAAAGCGTTTTTAAAGCTTACCATAAAACACCAATTTCAACTTATGATAACTTATTATTATTTAATAAAAAATTGCAAGATCTCAAAGTATTTGAAATGTTATGTGCCAAAGGAATCCAACCCGGCGATACAGTTAAAATTTTTGATTATGAATTAGAATGGGATGGTTAAAATGGAAAAATTACAAGATTATTTAGATTATTTAGTTACTTGAATTCGCCAAGAAGTAGCAGCCGCTCATTGCCAGGGGGTTATTGTTGGTTTATCGGGGGGGATTGATTCTGCGCTTGTAGCATTATTAGGACAAAAAGCCTTTCCTAATAACCATTTAACGGTGATAATGCCTTGTCATTCTAATCCGGTTGACCAGGAATATAGTATGAAACTAGTCAATAACCACCAGTTAACATCCCAATTTGTTGATTTAACAACTACTTATGATGAACTAGTGAAAAATTTATCATTATCACCAAATAATAAATTAGCACTAGCCAATATTAAACCTCGTTTACGAATGACAACATTATATGCTTTAGGACAAGCTCATCAATACTTAGTGTTAGGAACTGATAATGCTGATGAATGACATATTGGTTATTTTACTAAATATGGTGATGGCGGAGTTGATTTGGTGCCGATTATTCATTTGCTAAAAGGGGAAGTTCGCCAGGCAGCTAAATTATTAGGTGTTTGTCCAGAAATTATTACCCGGAAACCAACGGCGGGATTATGAGAAAACCAAACCGATGAGGATGAATTGGGTTTTACTTACCAAGAACTTGATAATTATTTACAAGGTTTTGAGACAAGTTCAATCATTAGTGAAAAAATTAAAAAATTACATACTATTTCTGAACATAAAAGAAAATTAGCAAAAGCTCCTGCGCGAGCATTTAGTAAGTTAAAATTTTAAACCCAAGATGACCAATAAAATGGAAAAATTTGATTCACTTATAAAAGAACTTGACCAGTTATTTCAAACTAATAACCAACAAAATGTTATAATTATTTTTTTGTTTCACTTTACCAAATTTAAATAAAATAGATTATAATTAAGTCAATAGAAAAGAGGATGTCGTATGAAATATACTATTAGAGGCAAAAATCTTGAAGTAACTCAAGCAATGCAAGTTCATATTAATACAGTATTTAATAAATTAGAAAAATATAGTCAAGTATCTCCTAATGATATAGTTCAAATGGATATTGAATTTTATAAAGAAAATCAAGTCCATATTAATTGTTCAATTGATATAAAAGGAAAAAATAACTTCTTAAAAGCAGAAGTAACTACCGATGATTTTTATAAAGGTGTTGAGCAAGTATCCAAAAAAATGGAAGATCAAATTCGTCGCATTAAAAACAAAACTTATCATGGGAATGGGAAAAAAGTTGAGTCATTTGCCCATGCGATTGAAAAATACAATGATTTTATTGAAATTGATGATGACTAATTTTATTTGATTTTTTTAACAGTTAGTTTATTTAAAAAAACAAAATGAGAAGTTTATAATACCACCAATTAAATGCTTTAATTAAATATATAAATAAGGTATATTTATGTAAAGATAATTTAATTTGAGCATAGATAATGCCTAATAAAAAGAGAATTTTTATTTTATTAGGCATTTTTTAATTAAATTTTTTTTAAAGAAAGAAGAAACTATTTATGGAACATATTGAATCAACTTTTAATAATTTACAAAATATTTTTAACCAAAATATTGACGTTTTAAATAAAGCCACAACTATAGATCCCAAAGCTATTGAAAGATTAGAAATATTAACACAAAAATTAGTTAATTTTAACTTCGGTTTTATTGATATATAAAGGATTTGGAACAGCAACATAATAAATTAGCAAATGATCGCCGAAAAATTATACATTATTCCAATGCGTGAGAAAAATTTATTAATAATTTAACTGCAATTGAAAATTTAAAAAATATTTTTTCTAATTCTGAAGAATTGGTTAAAAAAGCAAGGATGAAATTAGTACTTTAATTAATGAAGCTGATGAATTAATAACCAAGGCTTATACTCTTAATGGTATTTTTTTAAAAATTAAGAATAATAGTTTATATAATGATTTATTTCCAGATAAATCACTAATTGATAAATTCCTTACTATTGATTGAAACTTTTTTAAACCAAATTATGCTTGGTATTAGAAGCCAACCAAGATTTAGGAAAGTGCTAGAAGAGGCAAACCGAAATAAATTTTTTAAGAAAAATAAAGCTAATAATTTAAACATTGAATTATTCCCAACTGATTTGTTAACAATTAACTTATCACCAATTATTGGTGTTTTAAAAAGTTTAAAATCAAACATGCCGGTAAAAAACAAAAAGAAGATTTTTTCATTACTCAACAAAATTTGATTAAAAATAAATGAACTCAAGTTCCTTAATACCAATTATACTGTCAAACATTACAACTTTATTTAGCGTTTTTAAAACAAAATATTTTAACAAATAACCCTGATTTAATAAAAAAATTAAATATTGAAGAGATTGAATTTTATTTAGCTCCTTATCGAAAATATAATAGTATGTCGGAGACTAAAGGAAAAAATATTAATTATATATATATTGATAGTAAAGAATTAACTGATGAAGAACTTTCCCAAATAAAAATTTCAACAAGTCATATGGCTTATTACAAGCTTAATTTTTGGCTAAATTTTAATTTTATTGAATTTAAAAACCTTATTTATTATAAAGTTCTTGCTAATTTCCTTGAAAATGACCATCCGGAAAACTTTGATGAATTTTCTAGTGTTGTAGTTAATAACTGCAAAGAATTATGAAGTAACTTTGAAAAAATCTTAAATTCTCTAGTCAATCAAAAATCATTACGTGAGATGGCTAATAATTTTTTAATAGATAATAAAATTATGACTTTTGATGAATTACAAGAATATAAAATTAGTTTATAAAGTAAATTTTCAAAAAAAAAAAAAATAGATTATCGAGGAATCAAAGCTAATATTAAATTTTTAGATGAAGAGCATGACATTTTAAATCCTCAGATTAATCAATATATTAATTGAAATATACGAGAATTAAATAATAATGTTTTCGATATTTTAAAGTATGTTGTTTTAAGAAAATATCCTGGTTTTTACCATAATTTAGATACTCATTTATTATCTTCACTTGATATTGGCAAAATTATTACAAATATGCAATCTCCCAAATTGAAATTAGAGGAAATTCCTCAAAAATATCATCAATATTTTGATTCAGATTAAAAAAATCTTAATATAATTAATTGATTAAATTTTGAAAAAGTTGATATAGACAAAATTAATGATTTTAAAGATAAAAATTTCATTAGGGAAATAAATATCTATAATCATTATATTTTAGAATTGTACCTATATTATGAACAAATATTAATTCCGCAAGAATTTATGAATCATGAAAATACAATTAATACTAATCCCGCCGTTGTGGATTCTTCAACATATATTTTTGGCTATGAGTGGCTTTTTACATTATATTGAGTTATATAGTGTGTTACCAAAATGACTGCAAGATATTAAAGATAAAGAATATGTTATTTTTAATGATTAGCAAAATATTACAAGTGATTCAGAATTATTTATATTAATGAAAAGTATATTTATTATATTCATAAAAAATTATACTATGATTTAAAGGCTTATGCTGCTAGTAATTCTAAGCATAAAGATGAAATGCCTAAAATGGATTTAACTAGATTCGTTGATAGTATTAAACTAAAAATTGAAAATTTTAAAGCTAATTTTAATGAAAATTTAGAAAAAACTGAATTAATTAATTTAGAAGCAAAATATGATAATAATATTAAAATTTTAACTGATGTAGAAGATATTAAATATGTTGAAATTTCCAAACCGTTGTTAAATAAAATATGTAAGGAGTTACTAACAACTATTCCTGAGTATAAAGATGTTGATTCCAAAGCTTTTTTTACAAGAAAAAATTGCTGAGAATGAGAACTTGGAATTATTTATTTATTACTTTTGAAAAATTAGCACATAATGAAATTTATAAATATAACCAAGATGATCCGCGTTTTTTAAAAACTACAAGCAATGATTAAAGAAATTTACAATTTTTTATTAAAGATATTTAATAATTTAGAAGCAAATTTATGGGGAAAGGAAATAAAATTTGATAATTATCAAGATTTTACAAAATCATATCTTGATTTTATTGATGAAAAAAATCAACCAGTAATTGGAGCTCTCGTTGATTTTTATAAAATTATAACTGCAAATAGTAATTATGGTTTTGTTGGTGTTAGAGATTTAAATAATTTTTTAAATGAAATTATTACAGAATTCTTAAAAGATTACACTAAATTAGAAGCTGAAATTTTACAAGGAATTATTCCGCAAAAATGTTATGACTATTTTAACATTTCACCTAATCAAAATTTATATCTTGATAATATTCTAAAAAATATTTTTATAATTAATAATCCAATAATAGAGCAAAAAGAATCAAAATTTAATTTAGAAGAAAAAATATTTGAATAACTCCATTAAGCTTGTTGATATGAAACAAAAAAATGAAATGATTATTATAGAAAATATTATGCTTCTTATGAAAAATTAATAAAAGATGTTAATCCGTTAGCAGAACAACTTAAAAATAAAGAACTACCTAAATTATTAGTTTTAACTTTAACAAATTTAGTTTTAGTGCCTAAGGAATATAATAAAATTTATTTAAAATATAAAAAACTTTGACAAGATTTTACAAATAAATTAATGAATTAGCAAAACTAAATAATCGTTTTTCTCCTAGCCGAGAATCAACTCAATATTCTAATTTAAAAAATCAGGTAATAATACTAGAAAAAGAGTTTGAAGAAGTCGAAAAAATAATACTTTTAAAACTTAAAAATTTAGATAAAATTAGTAAGGATATTCAGGAAATAAATGATTTCCATGTTAAAATTCAAGATGTTTTTACGAAAATTAATAAAATAACAATTGATTTGAATGATCATTGTTCAAAATTATTAGAGATATATAATTGATTAGAGAAAACTAGTAAAGATATTGATAATAATTTCAAACAAATTCACCAGGAATTGGCTAAAAATGAAACCACAAAATATTTTTATGCTAAAGAACAGCAAGTATTTGGTGAAAATGCATTTTTTTCAAAACACTCAGGAATTAATAAAAGATAAAATGTGGACTTTAGAAAAAATAATGGTTTTTGAAGAAATAATAACTTCTTTTAAAAATATAAATAATATATTTGTAGGTAACGATATGCAATTACTAAACATTCAAAAACTTAAACAAAATTTAAAAATTCTTTTTACAAAATTTAAAATATTAACAAAACTAAGTGAAGAAGAAATAAAAACTCCTCAATACAAAAATTTTTTTGCTGATTTAAAGAAAAATTATAATATTTTATGTTACCGAATTAAAAATACTCCTAATTTACTAATTAATTTAGAGATTCAAGAAGAAAAACAATTTATAAAAAATATCCAAAATTCAATAATTTCTAACTCTATTGTTTGTGAACCAGAAATAATAAATTTTTCTGAATTTTATGATGACGAGTTATATCAAAACCTATGTTACAATTATTCGAAAAGAGGAGAGATTATTCCTCAATTACCCATTTGAAGCAAAAATATAATGACATTGCCAATTGTATAAGAAAGCATTATAATGATCAAAAAATCAAACTATAACTAATTTACAAAATTCCTTTCCTTTTTATAATGGCATTTTAACTTGAATTTCTACAATGGGTAATCCCTTGGCGGATATAATAATGGAGACAGAGCAAATTTAAAAAATAACGAAGTTATCAAAAACTAAACTAATAAAATAGGGATAGTAAAACCAAACGAATCGTAAACAGATAATCAAAAAAATCCTAAGTAAAAAATTAGCTAATCTTAAAGCATAAAATCTCAAATCTAAAAAACTTATTTTAAATAGATGGGAAGTTTATTGTGATTTTAAAAATAGTAATTCATCTTTAGTTTTAAAAACTTTCATTGCATTAAATATTATTAATAATTTAGAAGAAGATAATAAAAAATATCAAATGTTATATCAAAATGTTTTGAACCAAAAAAGAAAGAACCCACCTTTTAAAGAGCAAAATATTATGAAAAAAAGCTTATCAAATATAAGTAGGTAATTAAAATTTAATAAAACTTTGCAATAATCAAAGTTTTATTATATATAACTAGTAGTTATTATATTTTTAAAGCAATATCATTTTTTATGCCCCAAATGATAGCTGAACTAATTTTAAATGTCATTAAGATTGAAATAACTAAAATAATTAATTTTATTTGATTTTTTTAACATTTAATTTATTCAAAAAAAATAAACTAGAATAATTTTATTCATTAAATTATCAATGCTATAATTAAGCCATATAAATAAAAATATTTATTTATATAGAAATAATTTAATTTGAGCATAGATAATGCCTAATAAAAATTACTTTTTATTAGGCATTTTTTAATTTTTTTATTTTTAAGAAAGAAGGCAATCCCGATGGACCATATAAATAAAAATATTAAAGAAATGCAAGACATCATTAGACAAAATAGCAATTTCTTAAATAAAAAAAAAATTATGAAAACAAATCCGCAGCTTAATGAAGGATTAACTATTTTAGCTCAAAAATTAATTAATTTTAACGAACATATTGATGAACTTGTTAGTTTTCAACAAGAATTTGATCGGTTTTCCGAAGTAACCATCAAAATTAATAAATATAATAATTTATTAACTAAACTTCTTGCTAATTTAACGGCCATTGCAGAATTACAAGCTGTTTTTGATAATCCTCCAGCAACTTTTAGTGATACAAAAAGAGCAACATTATTAACAAAAATGGATAATTTAATGAAAGCAGCGTATGAAAATAATCGTGCATTATTAAGATATAAAGATACCGCTGTTTTAAGTGACTTTTTAGACCATTCATTTTTAGAAGAGCAATATCTTACAATTGAAAATTCATTAAATCAAATTATGCGCCGGATTATCAATCCAACAACTGAACATAAGAGTGTAACTGACCAATCCGCCGTTGATGCTGTGTTAACTGCGATGAACCCAACAGTAACAACTCCTGATCGAACAACAAGTGCTGATTTTTTAACAAGGCAAAATAACACTTTTTTAACTACTATTACGCAGTTAAAAAACTTAAAAACAACAATTACTAAGCAAAAACGCTCATTTTTAGTTATGCAACAAGAGTTAGAAAAAAAGAAATGAACCCAAGCGCCCCAACACCGTTTATATTGTCAAACATTACAACTTTATTTAACATTTTTAAAAGAAAATGTTTTAGTAACTAATCCCTCGTTAGCAGATGAGTTGAATCTCGAAAGAATTGAAACTTATTTATCTTCATACCTAAAATATAATCAGGAGACAACTATTAATGATAAAAATATTAACTATATAATTAGTAAAGAACCTAGTGAAGAAGAAGTTCAACAAATTAAACTGTCAACTATTAAATTACCAGACTATCAGGTTAATGTTTGAATAAATTTTCACTTTGATCATTTCCGTAATCTTATTCAAGACTATGTTATTACAACATTATTAAACAATGATGAAACTAATAATTACTGAGAATTTTCCGAAGTAGTAACCACAAAGTGCCGTGAGTTATGAAATGAATTTAAAGCCCAACTTGATATTGCCGATCATCAACATTCACTTCGTGAAAACGCTTATAGATTTTTGGTGGCAAAGGAAATTAAAACTTGAAACGAATTAAAAAAAGATGAGGATACTTTGAAAACAAGGGTGCAAACAAAGTTACAAGCCCTAGAAATTAATGCTAATGTTAAATTTTTAGATGAAGATGCAGAAATCTTAACCCCTCAAATTAATGAGCATCTGCGTCAAACGCTTAAAACGTCACCGAATGAAGCATTTGATATTTTAAAATATGTTGTTTTAAAAAAATATCATGGTGTTTATCATAATTTAGATGTTCACTTATTATCAACAGTTGATGTTAGCAGTTTGGTTCAGAACATTCAAAAATATCGTTGGTATTGACAACAAATTCCCGTTGAATATCAGCAATATTTAGATCTCGACCACAATACTCTTAATTTAGTTAATTGTACAAACTTTAGCAATGATAGTATTGCTCAAATTGCTGAGTTTAAAGCAAAAAATTTAATTAAGCAAGTTAATATTTATAATCATTTTGTTTTACAATTATATCTTTATTTTGAGCAAGTAATTCTAACAAAGACTTTTGAAAAATACCAAGCACGAATTGCAGATCAACCTTTTAGTTTACTTCCCAATAGTTTTGTGTCATATGAACAATTTTCAAATTTTGTTAATAAATATGTTGAATTAGAAAAATGGTTAACTAATACTTTAGTAACAAAATATGCAATTTTTGATAATTGAGAAAATATGACAGTAGATTCAGAGTTATATCAGGCAACTACTAAATATCTTGCCGTATTGGACCCAACATTAGCTAATGAATTAGAATTTTATCTATTGCGCAATAGGGTGCCTGGGAACTCGAAAATGGCTCTCAAAGAACTTGCTGATGTAACAACACGTATTAAAGCAAGCATTGCTAAATTTAAAGCAAATTTTGTTAGTCATAATTCATATTTACAAGCAATTAACTGTTATTTTAGTGATATTAAATTTGGAATTACTTCGGAAGTAGAAAAATTAAAACAAAGTTTCTTAGCAGTTATTGCGAAATCACCAGCAACGTTATCCGAACCAGAATTAATTAATCATCTCCTAAATTTCTTAGCTAATCAGTCAAGTTTTAAAAATTTACGTACCGATGAAATCTTTTTTGATTCCACAAAATTAGCGGAATTACAAGAGCAATATGAGGCGGGGATTAAAGAAATTAAAGAACGTGGAATGACCCTAACTCCGATTTCCACCGCAACTTTGCAAGAAGTCTTTGCTCGCTTGCGACCTAATATTACTGAGCCAATAATAACCCCAGCGTATTTTTTGCAGGAAAAAGTTTGTCGAGAACTGGCAGTGCCCACTTATCCTTTTGAAAAATTAGCACATAATGAAATTTATAAATATAACCAAGATGACCCGCGTTTTTTTGAAAAGCTACAAGCAATGATTAAAGAAATTTACAATTTTTTATTAAAAATAACAAGTAATTCAAAATTAACCTTATTGTTTGATACTATTAAAAGTTATAACTACCAAGATTTTATTAAGACATATCTTGAAGTAATTGATGAAAGTAAGCAACCGCTTAGTGGTTTACCATTTAATTTTCAGATGGTCCCAACCGCTGACCAAAAAAGTTATGGTTTACTTTATGTAAAAAATACTAATATTTTTTTAGATGACATCATCCAAGAAATGTTAAAAAATCCTGGCTTAGAAGCAACTAACTTAACAACAGTCTTAACTAAAAAATATTATGATTATTTTAAAATTAGTCCGGGTCAAAACCAATATTTAGATAACTTCTTAAAACAGATTCTTGCCATTAATAATATTAATATTGAACAAAAAACACCGGAAATTAATTATGCCGATCTGTTTGAAGAACATAGTAATTGACCAATTGCCGGATTACATCCAAAAGTAAAAACAAAATATTTAGAAAAATATTATCTGGCTTTTCAACAGTTAATTGCTGAAAGTACTGCGTTATTAACTAGAATTGAAAATGAAGAATTTAAAAAATTATTAATTTTAGTTGAAAATAATTCGGTTCTTGATCAAACTGAATATAATAAAATATGAACCAATTTTGAAAATATCATGGCCGAATTTGAGCAACAAAAATTACAATTATTAAAAATCAAAGCCCGCTTTTATGATAAAGAAGCAGAACAAGCATATGAAAAATTAGTTAAACATTATTACACTGTTAAAAATAATTTTTTAGAAGCTAAAAAAACTATTACCCCTAAATATAAAATTCTTCCCAAAATCAGTAGTGACATTGCTTTAATCCATAAATTTAGTGCTGATCTCCAAGCAACTAGTAAAAAAGTCCAAGAAATGAGCATTAATTTAGAAGGTAATTATGCTGACTTACTGGCATCCTATGCTGAATTAGTTGCTATTTATGATATGTTTCAAATTAATTTTACCCAACTTTTTGTTAGTATTGTTGCAAATAAAACCGGAGATTATTTTACCGCTACTGAACAAGCATTAATTCGTCAAAATACTACCGATTTTGAGACTCTCCAAGAATTATTAAACGCTAAAATGCAAATCTTAGAAAAACGAATTGCAGTTGAAGATTTAGTTAATGCATGTAAAGATTTAAAAAATAGTTTCTTACCGAGTGCGAGTGCTCCGGATAATGATTTACCATCTGCTGTTAGCAAAGAAAAACTAAATAAAATCTTCAAACGTTTTTACCAACAATTTAAAAAAGCAGAAAGTTTAACCCCCGCCGAATATCAACAACCACAATATCTTAAATTGTTTGCGGCTTTAAAATCAGAATATAATGTGTTAAGTTTCTGTGCTAGTACAACGACACTGTTAACCAGCAATGAAGATGATTTACTATTAGAAGCAGCAAAAACTTGAGAAGTTGACCGCTCTTATCCAGGAGAACTAATTGATTTTTCTGATGAGTATAATAAAAGTCAATATCAACAATTATGTAAACGCGAAGGGGAGCATAAAATTGATTTAACTTATCCGTTAGCCGCGAAAATCTGGTGAGAATGTCAAATGTTTATTCGAATGGATTTATTTCAGGATCGTACAAATGCTGAAATTGAACGTTATCCCTTTTACCAAGATATTTTAAATTGAATTAAGCATCCTAAAATTGGGAAACTTTTAAAAGTTTTAGTAGAGGACCAATATAAAATTAAAGTAAACCAAGCTAAAATTGCAAAATTACATGCTGCGGACGTTTTACGAACACCATTGATCAATGATATTAAGCAAGAAAATTTAACAAAACAAATAGAAAACCTCGAAAAACAAAATCGGATTTTAAAAACAAAAGTTTTAGCAACATGAGGTGAATATTTAAAAGTTAAAAACAATAAAGCAAACCAATTATTGCATAAACGTGCGTTATTGGCTTTAAACATGGTTTATGATTTATCAAGTGATCAAGCACAATACCAAATTTTAGCGAAAAATATTATTAAGGAAAAAACAACAATGTGAACCCAACAAAAAACAGGTAAAACAAGTACTTCCCATCCAGTAGAAGAAAGCATCAGGTAACATTATTACTTAAATAAAAAAACTTTGCTAA
Source organism: Spiroplasma mirum ATCC 29335 (assembly GCF_000565195.1). Lineage (NCBI taxonomy): Bacteria > Bacillati > Mycoplasmatota > Mollicutes > Entomoplasmatales > Spiroplasmataceae > Spiroplasma > Spiroplasma mirum. Next base: position 450,923 of record NZ_CP006720.1, read on the forward strand.
TTGCAAAGTTTTTTTGTTATTTAGTACTTGTAATTTTTAAAATACCAATACCCTCAAGAATTCAGATAATACATCCAATAATTGCAATTAATTCAGCAACGAAAATTACTCATGTTGAAGTGCTTGAAGTCGAAGTAACTAACACTCCAATAATCCCAACAACCGCTAGGGCTAAGAAGACGACTCCCACAATTAATTTACCAATTTTATGTTTAACAAAAGTTGTAACACAAGTAAATAGAAATGCGCTAATTAAGACAATGGCTCCGTGATCAGTGGTACTATTTTTTTGGTACATTGCGGTATTAGTATTAGGAACTCCACAAGCATTTAAAATTGCTAATAAGAATAGCCAAACACCTGTCACCCAGACCATTACTTTTGGGAAGGTAATACTAACTGAGACACTAGCATATTTTAGTTTTGCCATATATTTTTCTCCTTTTTATTTAATAATCTTTCAATACTTTTATTATATCCTAATAATTAATTTTCCCCGATATTTTTAACTAATTCGCACAATATCATTTTGCTTAATTTCTAAGAAGTTAATCATTCCGGGCGCAAAACAATAAATAAAATAGCACTCGGGAAAGTAATAACTAACTTTTTGACTAGTAAAATTAGGAATTAAATTAATAACTTGAAAGTTTTTATTACAAAAAACGACATCTAATTTATAAAAGATCCCAAAGCTATTAAAAGCATGGGCTTTGCGAATTAAATAACCATTTTTTACATTAATGTCTTTTGGTTGAATAAGATTTTCAAACTTATCGCGAAAAGTGCGAATTGTTTTAATATTCACATTTTTAATAATGCCATTAACAATTAATAAATGTTCTTCATGAAATTGCCGGTAATGTTTTTTATGCTTTTGTTCTTTTTTCCGTAAACGGTATAAGAAATTCCCAATTAATCCCATTTTTTCACTCTTTTCTGTCATAATCCTTTACTTAACAATTATATAAAAATATAATATAATTAACAAATAGAAAGAGGTGTTTCTGGGTGAAATTTGCATTATTTTTAGCGCCTGGTTTTGAAGAAGGCGAAGCAATTATTACAACAGATGTTTTACGACGTGGGGGGGAACATGTGGAGTTAATTAGTATTACTAATGATTTAGAAGTAAAATCAGTGCATGATGTTACTATTAAAGCCGACAAATTATTAGCGGATGTTAAATATGAACAATATATTGGCTATATTCTTCCGGGGGGGCGCGTTGGTGTTGAAAATTTAATGAAAAGTGAAATTGTTAAGGACTGGTTAATTCGAGCTAACCAAGAAGAAAAAACCATTGCTGCTGTTTGTGCCGCTCCCCAAATTTTAGGACATCTAGGAATTTTAGATAACCGCGAAGCAACAAGTTATCCAGGGTGTACAAGTGGAATGGAAAAAGCAATTTACAATGATGAAATGGCCGCCATTACCGATGGGCATATTATTACGGGTGCTTCAGTCGGATCAACAATGAATTTTGCCTTAGCAATTGCCGATAAAATATTAGGGGCGGAAAAAGTTTTAGCTTTACAAAATGAATTAGTAATTCGCGATTAAGAATTACCTGGTCATTATCAATATTTTTTAAAACAAGTTTAAAAAACTTGTTTTTTTATTTAGTTAACTTTTTTTGTTTTTATTTATAATTTTTATAAATAAAAACAAGATGCATTAGTAAAATAATGAATTAATAATATGAGAAACTTGTCAAAACATTACAGAAGAGGAGGACAATAAATTTTTATTATACAAAAAACAAAAACAACAAAAAGTTAGTTTAGGCTATTTTATTTGAAAGGGATGTAATTATGTTATTAATATTGGCTTTTTAGGTAATTTTGCGGTCTTATCAAACCTTGACTCCGCCGGGATGATGCAACTGGGACTCATATGCTATGGCTAATTCCGCTGCTGGGTTTTGTGGTGGGAATGTGTGCATATGCTTGTACGAAACTAGCTCGTCTTCACCATTCCCATAATAATGGGGGCGCCTATATTTATGTGTGAACTAGCTGTGGACGGTTCTGAGGAATCTTTGTTGCTTTTATGCAGTATGTTTCCTTACCATTTTTGATTATTTTTCAAATCTTAAATTTAATCCGCACTAGTTTTGGCACGGAATGAGTCTCACAATTACACGGGATAGTGCAGAACACATTATCAACATTGCAGTTCTCCCTGGTATGCTGCTAATTGGGGAACAATTGCGGATTTATGACTAGACTTAATTGGGGTCGTTATTTATCTAATTTTTTCCTTTGTTATTTTTTGCGGATTAAAATTATATAAAAAAATTACCAATAGTATGGGCATTATTCGTTATGCAACAGCGGGACTATTAATTTTAGCGGGGTTAGTATTAGCACGTTAGCATGGTAATGCTAACTTACATTATTGAACTACTAATAGTCACGGAACACTAAATTGTTATATAAAAGCTTTTAATTCATGTTTAATTTCTTCACCGGGTTTGAAATTTTTGCCACGGCCAGGCGGAATGTTGCTTATGCAAAACAAAATATTAGCTGGGGGATTAATATTGTATTATTGCTCAATATTCTAAACCATATTGTAATTGCGCTAATCTTTTTTGTCGCTTTTCACTCACTCATTTTATCAAAATATGAACATGGGAACTTGAAATGGTTTTCATAATCCCATCATTCTCATTGGGGGAGCTGTGATGATTATTAGCACCATCGCGTTGAAAATAAACCTTGTTGTTCAGGGTAATTTGTACGGGGAAACGAGTTTGCAACCCTTGGCCCGTGAAGGTTTTTTACCGGTGTCCTTAAAAAAATTAAATCGTGATGGGTTACTAACGCGGGCAATTCAGTTAAATATTGTGTTAACACTAGGAATTATTTTTATTTGGTTAATTATTCCGGATCTAATTAAAGGAATTACCTTAACTTGTCAGGATGGTTTTATGTGTACCCTCCAAGAGAGTCTTTGTTATCCATAACCATTAAATGTTTCGAGCTTAACTTCTTCTTTGTCAGCTATTACAATTTTTATTTATTTGATGGTTATTTTTGTGGTCTTAAAATTAGGTGCCCAACAAAAACTAAAAATGTCAATTTGGGAATGAATTATTTTTCCCGTTATCAGTGTTATTTTAGCTGTTACATTATTTTGACATTATTATTCATTAATTGATGATTTAGTAATTCTCCATGGTGCTGAATTTAATAGTAAGCTAATTGGGTGGGGGTGGGGGTGCTGTTGAATTATTTTTTATTAGTGGTGTCAGCTTATTTATTATAATTTGTTATTTTACTTATTATTATCGCCAATATCATCGTTGTTTGCAAACTAATCCGGCGTATCAAACTTGGCTAAATCAAGAATTTATGTGAATTTATGACTGAAACTTTGTGCAAGCTAAAATTTGTAAAATCCTGAGTAATTATTTAAACAGCGATGAAAATATTAACGAGGATTACCAGAATCACCAGCACATTCTTTTACAATTAAGACACAAATTGCGTTCTGATCTTGACCATCACCAGCAATTAGAAGAACAGGAAAATGAAAAAGAATATGAAGAATAAAAGTTAGCAAAGATTAAATTCCTAATCTTTGCTATTTTTTTTCTTTTCAAATTATTAAAAACCCTTTAAAATATAATATAGTATATATGTCAGATGTTAAGATATTAAGGAGGGACAACATGGCAGGACATTCACAATTTGCTAATATTAAGCACCGGAAAGATGCCCAAGATGCTAAACGCGCCAAAATTTTTATTAAAATTTCCAAGGAAATTAGCGTGGCGGTTAAAAAAGGAGGACCAAATATTGAATCTAATCCGTCGCTACGGTTAGTATTAGAAAAAGCCCGGGCAAATAATATGCCAAAGGATAATTATGAAAAGGTAATTAAAAAAGCGGCCGGGGAAACAACGACCGATAATTATGAAGAAGTTCGTTATGAAGGTTATGGCCCAAACGGAGTGGCGGTAATTGTTGATTGTTTAACTGATAATCGTAACCGGACAGCCGCGAATGTGCGTAGTTATTTTACTAAAAAAGGTGGGAGTCTCGGACAAACGAACTCGGTGGCTTATTTATTTGAATGTAAGGGAATTATTGCCTTTAGCAATAACCAGCTTCGCGAAGATGAAGTTTTAGAATGATTATTAGAAACCGAAGCCGAAGATTTACAAGTGGAAAATAATAATTTTATTATTACAACCGCTCCGGATAAATTAATGCAAGTGAAAAAGTTCCTGACCGAAGTGAAAAAGATTAATGACTTTGATTTTGATGTTGTGGAAATTACAATGAATCCCACTCAATTTGTTGAAGTGGATAGTAGTACCAAAGAAAAAGTTGAAGGATTAATTAATTTATTAGAAGAAGATGAAGATGTTCAACAAGTCTATCATAATGCCCAATGGGATTAACACAATGCAAAGGATAGGTAATTATCCTTTTTTATCATAATTAAATAATAATATAGAAAAGAGCAGTTAAATGGCACAGCATGTCGTAAACAGAATTACAATTACATATAATCCACAGGTTTTACAAGAAATTATTGGGAACCTTGAGTTTCCAATGCTCGCTTTTGATTTTGAAGTATATCACTTTCGCAAGGGCTATCAGTTATATGACCATCTGCAGGACAGTCATTCAAAACCGTTTTTAATTGGCACAACCGTTCTTAACAGTTTGGATGTTTTACAAACAAAACCTCTGGATGAGTTAATTTAACTACCAATATCATTTAAACTGATCAATTAATAATAAAAAGCAGCATAGTTTAAAATCCTTTGCCCATTTTTTAAAGCCCGCGTTAACTTGCGAAAGTTATGACCATTAATTTTCTCAATATAGTCTAAATTAAAACCAGCAAATCTTATTAGAAATTAATAATTATGGTTATGAAATTACGTTAATTATCCCCAAAGAAATTAATCTACATGAAAAGGATTTTTTACAGGTATACACTTGTTTGATTAATAATGAGTTTGCTGCTTACCAGTGGTTTAGCTTTTATAATTTAGAAACCAAAAAACTATTTTTAGATTTATTAACAATACCAACAATTGATTTAAAAACAGCTTACAATGTTTTTACCCAGATTGGGGTTGACCAGTTATTAAGTTATGTTAAGGAAAATAACATTAAAACTTTGAGTAAGTTAAAAGGAATCAAGCCCCACATCGCCCTCATTTTAATTATGCACTTGCAAAAAATTTATTTTCTCAAGGAATATAACAATCTCCAAAATAGTGTGATTGATTGTTTAAAAATACTTGGTTCTTTGCTCCCGATTATTTATAAAGCAATTAATGAAAGTAACCATCATTGTGATAATGTTGACCAATATTTAAAGCAAGTTCTTCAAAAAGCGTGTTCTTATGTCTACTTATAATTTCCGCTCGCAAACTTTTGCCCAATATATCGGTCAAGAATAAATTAAAAAGAATTTAACCCTCGCGATTAAGGCTAGCAAGTTAAAACAAGAACCCCTCGAGCACATTATTATTGCGGTGGCTAGTGGTTTAGGAAAAACGAGTTTGGCCTATTTAATTGCCAAGGTGACTAATAGTAAATTGCATGTTTTGGACGACCCAAATTTATAAAAATCAAGTGATTTAATTAGTTGTTTAGGCCAGTTGCACGACTATGAAATTGTTTTTATTGATGAAATCCACTCAATTGCCAAAGAAGTTGGGGAAATTTTATACCAGGTGTTAGAAGATAATAAACTAAACTTAGTGATTGGCAAAGATTATAATACCCGTGTTATTAATCTCGATTTGCCAAAATTTACCCTCATTGTGGCAACCACCTTAGTGCACCAATTGCCCAGCCAGCCCGTTATTAAAACGCTTTCTCCACTATTTTTACCTCAGTCCTTATTAACCAGCAGAAATTTGTCAAATTCTTGCCACGACAATGGAAAAATACCACCTTATTTTAGCAGCTGATGTAATTGCTTATCTTGCTACTTTTACGCGCAATAATCCTCGCCAGGCCATTAATCTGTTAAAATATGTCCATGACTATAGTTTAGTTGTCAATAAAAACAACCTTACTTTACCAGAAGTACAAGATATTTTAACTAATTTAAATTATGCGCCCGCCGGGTTAAACCGCTTAGAAATTAATTATTTATTAACAATTAACGAGCTTTTTGGGACCGACCCAACCGGTTGGTTTGGTTTCCCTAAGTCAAGTTATTAATGAACCATTGTTAACCAATTACCAATGTAATTGAGCCTTATTTATTGCAACAAGGCTTATTGCTAAAAACGCCCTGGGGGTCGTGTTTTAACCAATGATGGTTAGCAATTATTGCGCAATTACGCGAAAAAACCTGATAATTTTTTAAATATTTTTCAGATTTTACTTAATTTTTCAAAAGAACTAATATATAATAGTAATTGATTTGAAATAAGGTGGAGCTTAATGGAAAATACAGAAAAATTCCGTCGACAAACAGCCGATTATATCATTAAAATGATCAGATTAAAAACCATTGATTTTAAGTTAGCTAATCCCAATATTAGCGAAGTTGATGTTGCTAATTACTTTTTAAAAGTTATTTTGGCTGATAAGAAAGTGATTGATGTTAGCGACAGCGCCTATTATATTTTTAATATTAAAATGAACCGCATTATTGAATTTATGAATAATGAAAAAATCATTAATCAAGATGTAAAGTTAGATGATTTTAAAGATATGTTTACTAATAAAAAAGGTTAAAACAAGAAATATATGGATAATGATAAGAATATAGAGTGGTGTTATTGTGAAAGAAAAACAACAAGTAAAGACAATAAAAAAACCAGTTAATAGAAAGGTTTTAACAAAATTAATTGTTAGAATTTTTGTCTTATTAATTTTAACGTGTGCCATGATCGTAGGAGCCGTTTTTTCAGGTGAAAATTTTTCTTATTCTTATAAATTAGGAATTGCTTATTCGGGAGGCTATCAAGTTCAAATTAATGTTTTTGATACCACTGTTGAAAATCCCGATGGAACCCCCAACGGAGATAATAAAAAAGGGCTAGATTTATTACGCAACAAACTTGACCCGTTAAATAATTCTAACTTATACTTGCAAACATTAGGACATAATGGGTTAGAATTAATTGCTGGGAAGGATTTATTTAAGTCTTATGCTGATTTAAAAACTGATATTCAACGGTTAGGGGCCATTTATTTAATGAAAGGGAATGGCACCGATTTATTGGTTAGTGATAAAGAACGTACACCGTTAAGTAATGTTATTTCGGGAGCAGAAGCTGGGATTGATAAAATTCGTCATCCGATTATTAATTTAAATATTAAAGACCAGGCTAAATGAGATGCTATTATTAAAAGCTTAACTCCAAGTCAAGGTTCACCCGAACCATTATACATTTGAACGGATATTGGCCAATTTATCGATGAATTGCGCCATGATACTGATAATATTCAAGCGATTGCTACTAATTTTAATGTTAACATTTTACCCAACCTAAGCGGAACTGATAATATCAATGTTCGTAGTATTTTTGATGTTAGTTACAAAGATGCTGGGCAAGGGGGAATTATTGTTTATCGAAACTTACTAGATTTAGCAACTAGTGGAATGAGTCATCCTGAATTAGTTAAAGTAATGCAAGAAGATAGTTTCCGCTTTACCACTGTTTCCTTAGGCAAACTAGTAATTGATCCCAATGATAAGAAAGCAATTAAAAATCAATACATTGACCCGTTACGAAAATATTTAACTGGAATTGTCAACTATACTCCGCAATTAAAAGATAAATATAAAAAATACATTATTAACTATAATGCCATTAATAAAGGAGCAACACCAGGCTTAAATTCAAACCAAATTGCGACTTCGACTGATACCGAAGCACGAACAATTAGCAACTTGGTTAATGGGGGGCTAAGTGGTTTAAAATTTGTTGTTCGGGGTCATACCACAATTCCGCCGGTTGTTTCGCGCAACATTTTAAATGTTTCAATGATTGTGTTAGGAATTATTGCTGCTGCGATTTGTGTTTATTTATTAATTTACTATCGTTTGTTTGGTTTTGTGGCAATTCTAACCTTAGCCTTTACTATTATTTTAACTTTATATTTCTCATCTTTATTAGGAGTCCAAATTTCTCCGGAAAGTATCACCGCTGTTATAATTGCCTTTGGAATCGCTTTAGAAGGAAATCTCTTGTTATTTTCGCGTTATAAGCGTGAGCGATATCAAAATGGCTTGCCTTATGAGCCAGCGATGAAAATTGCCAATAAACAAACGGTTGCTGTTTTTGTGGATGCCTTAGTTGTTTTATTAGTATTAGGATTATCATTATTCTGAGCAGGAACTAACAATATTAAATCATTTGCCACAATCTTATTAGTTGCCTTAATAATTTCGTTAGTAATGGTCTTTGCTGTGGCTCGTATTATGTACTGGATTATTATTAAACTTCGTTGACAAGAAAAAGTAACATGGTTAGATATTCCCCGCTTTTCATTGTTGACTTATTTCCAACAAAAAAAACATACGCACCAAGTGGTAAATGGGGAAGGCCAATTACTAAGTGATTGTTTCTTTGCCTTACCAACAACCGATGTTAACGAAGCAACTCCAAGTGAGTCAGACCAACCCAAAAAACCTCACAAGTTAAGATTCAAACCAAAATTTTCATTATATAATATTACTAAATATTCACCAATTGTGGGAATTATCTTAATTATCATTGCATTAATTATTGGGTTTGCCGGAAAAGCAAATATTGATAGTACGATTAAACCGGGAACTAATATTACCGTCGCTAGTGATATTTGACGTCATCGCGATGATGCCGCTGCGGAAATTCAAGAGATGACTCAAGAATTAAAACATTTACAAGCAACGCGTGGTTATAATTTTAGTTTTAATTTATATGTCATTAAAGCCGATGATATGTCAATGGGCCAACAATTATTAGTTATTAGTACTAATATTTCTGGAAGTAATTTTGCCCGCGAATTACTATCATCAATTGCGGGATATTATGGACTAACTCCCGAGGATCCGGTCTTTAAATTAGAAAAAACATCACCGGTGATGGAAACCTACATTTTAAAAACTGCGGGGATTAGTTTAGCAATTGGAATTGCTTGCATCTTTGTTTATACATTATTCCGATTAGACTGAGCACAATTTATTGGAATTTTATTTGCGGCTGTCTTTACCTTAGCAGTTAGTGTTTCAATTATAGTAATTGCCCATATTCTCTTAACCTTTGAAATGAGTATTGCCTTTATTGCGATCTTTGGTTTTGCATGAGCGATGGGAGCGATTGTAATGGCCTGGGCAAAACAAAACAAAAAACTGGTTAATATTAAAGAATATGAAACTTTCTTTACATATATGAGTGAGCACCGTGCCCAAGTCCGCCGTTTGCGCCGGGCGAAAAAAGTTTACATGCAAGAAGAAATTAAAAAATTAATGATTGCCAACCTGAATTTAAAACAAAAAGAAGTGAAGAAAGAATTTGCTGAACATCTAAAAACCCAATGAAAAATTGCGAAAGATTTAGCAGCTAAAAATAAAAAAGAAATTAAATTAATTAATAAAGAATTTCGTAAGTATAATTATACGCATAACTTTTTACAAAAAATTGCTAATTTAACAATTAAACAAATGCTACGTCATTGTTTAACCCTAGGAGCCATATTTACAATTATTTTAATTATCTTATCTGCCTTTTCGGGAAGTGTCTTTGGTTTTAACATTACTGTTTTCATTGGTTTAGCAATTGGGATGTTTAGTGTGTTATTCTTGGCGATTCCTATTTGAGTAGCGTTAGAAAAATATCGGGCATTAAATAAAATCCGGGTTAAAAATTATTTAGACTCGCAGCGAGTTGAAATTGATGAACAAATTGTTGCTGGTGTTAATGACTAGCAAAAGGAGAGCAGAACAATGAATTTAAAGAAATATATTATTGATATCCCTGATTTTCCACAGCAAGGAATTATTTTCAAAGATATTACGCCATTATTAAATAATGCCGCCGCTTTTAAAACAGTAATTGATGAGATGGTTACTTATGCTCACGAAGTGGGCGCAACTGTTATTTTAGCACCTGAAGCGCGTGGGTTCTTATTTGGACCGGCTGTTAGTTATGCCGCGAATTTACGATTTATTCCCGTTCGCAAACCCGATAAATTACCACGCGCAACAGTGAAAACCGAGTATGCTTTAGAATACGGAACTAATACTTTAGAAATTCATACGGGGGATTTACAACCTAATGATAAAGTATTAATTATTGATGATGTATTAGCAACCGGGGGAACAGCTAAAGCAATTTGTGAGTTAGTAACTGACCAACAAGCGCAAGTGGTTGGAATGATGTTTTTAATTAACTTAACTTTCTTAAAAGGTAGTAACCAATTAAAAGATTATCCCCACCGCGCTATTATTGAATATTAATTAATTAAATTATATAATTATAGACGCAAAGATAAAAAAGGATGTGTTTATAATGGATGAACAAATAAAATTTGCCACGGTGTTAGATCAAATTAAATTATACATTAAGGATCATAACACCTTAGCAGAAATTGAAAAAGCATACCACTATACGAGTGAGAAACACGAAGGTCAAACTCGCAAAAGTGGGACGCCTTATATTATTCATCCCTTATGAACCACCTTTTTTTTAGCGCAGTGAAGAATGGGGCCTAAAACATTAATTGCTGGGTTGTTGCATGATGTTTTAGAAGATACCCCTGCTACTTTTGAAGAAGTTGAAAAATTATTCGGGAAAGAAATTGCGGATTTAGTGGAAGCCGTTACGAAAGTTAGTTATTTTGCCAAAGAAAACCGTACCCAAATTAAAGCACAGTATTTACGAAAATTATACTTATCAATGGCCAAAGATATTCGGGTTATTATTATTAAATTAGCAGATCGTTTACATAATTTAAAAACAATTAGTTATTTATCTCAGGAAAAACAACAAATTATTGCCAAGGAAAGTTTAGAAATTTATTCAGCAATTGCACACCGGATTGGAATGAAGGCAGTTAAATCACAAATTGAAGATTTATCCTTTAAAATTATGAACCCTACGCAGTATACCAAAATTGTCCACTTGTTAGAATGGAGTAATAAAGAACGCGAATCTAAAATGGCCCAGAAAATTACCGAAATTAAAAATATTTTAATTAATGAAAAGGGGATGGACGTTCGTATTTTTGGACGGAACAAATCAATTTATTCAATCTACCGGAAAATGAACCAGTTTGGAAAAGATTTTGATGATATTCATGATATTTTAGCGGTGCGGATTATTACCCATTCTGTTGATAATTGTTATAAGGTGTTAGGTTATATTCACCAACACTTTACTCCACTTAATAACCGTTTTAAGGATTATATTGCAACGCCTAAAAATAATTTATACCAATCATTACACACCACAATTGTTGCTAGTGATGGGACGATTTTTGAAGTACAAATTCGTACGGAAGAAATGGATGAAATTGCCGAACAAGGAGTGGCGGCCCACTGACGATACAAAGAAGGCGAAAATTATGATGTTGCAAAAAAACAAAAAGATATTGATGAACGACTAGACATCTTTAAACGGATCTTAGATTTAGAAAATATTACGGTCCAAGAACGGGATGAAATTCAACAAGAAGCCTATCGTTCGGATCAACTAATGGAAGAAATCATTCAGAATGATATTTTTTCTTCGTTAGTTTATGTGTTAACTCCGAATGGAAAAGTTGTGACCCTGCCATTTGGATCAACAGTGTTAGATTTTGCCTACAAGATTCACTCGGAAATTGGAGAAAAAACGATTGGGGCTAAAATTAATGGATTCTTTTCGCCAATAGCAACAGTATTAAAATCGGGGGATGTCGTCGATATTAAAACATCACCATCCCAGAAACCAAACCATTCATGGTTAGTAATTGCTAAAACTTCATCAGCGCGTCAGAAAATTAAAAAATATTTAAAACGCGAAATTGCCGAAACAACTGGAGATACTAAATCAGCTAATTTAGAAAAGATTAAGAAAGTCAAAGCTAACATTGAAGACTACATTGCGAAAAAAGATTTTAAATGAAAACTCCTTGATTCAGAAGGGCAGCAAAAACGCTTAGAAGCTATTAATTATCATAACATTGAAGATTTCTTGTTAGATGTCGCTAATGATGAATATTCAATTGAAGAAGCCGTTAACTTAATTTACTTAGATAATGAAACAAGTCAAAATGAAAAAATCTTAAAAAAAACTGCAAGATAAACAATATAAAAAATCCCAGTTAAAAGATGACATTATTGTGCAAGGAGTTACCAGCATTAAGGTTGTGATTTCCCAATGTTGTTTACCAATTCCGTATGAAGATATTGTTGGTTATGTTTCAAAAGCAGAGGGAATTAAAGTTCACTTGCGTACCTGCAAAAATATTCAGACTGCTGAAAAACAAGAACGACAAGTAGAAGTTAGTTGAAACGAAAGTGTTTCTAAAAATAAACAATATGATTGCGCAATTAAAATTGAAGCCATTGATCGCCCGGCTTTATTAGTAGATGTGACAAAAATTTTAAGTCATTTAAACGCCGCAATTCAAATGATTAATGCTCATAGTGTACCATCTTTAATGACAACTAACATTAAATTAATTATTAAAGTTGCGAATGTTGATAAACTAAATCAGGTGAAGTCTTCCTTATTATCAATACCTGATATTAAAGCAGTGGAAAGAATTATAATGTAGATTACGGAACTTTTAAAGTTAGTCTTAATTTCATTAACTTTTTTTGGTATAATTAAAACAATGGAAAACTTTTGCTTATCAAAAATTATTTTACATAGAACACAATAGGAGGACTTTTAATGGCGTTAACATCTTGATTAAAATTTGGGGCAATTTGAGCTATCTTTGTGATTTTTGTCATTATAGGAATTGCAGTTACACCAAGTTTAAATAATCAAGTGGGTGCAATTAAAAACAATATTATTACTAATTTGAGTATTGAAGGGATGATAAACAACCCTTTACCAAATATTAAAGCTAATAGTGCTTATAATCTTTTAAACTTTTTATTGTCGTACGCTTCATTTCAAGGAATTTTTGCATTAGATGGATTTAGTTTATTTAAATTTTGAGCTTTAGATTTATATATTTTCTTACCAATCTTTGGAATTATTTCGGCGGGAACCGGGTTATTTGTTTTAATATTATTATTGAACGTTAAGAGTCCCCACTGAAAATGAAATATCCGCTTAAAAGTTGGAAAACTTTGTTTATGAATCGGCGCTGTTTCTTGTTATATTGCTTTATTTTTAGGATTATTTTTAATTTCAATTACGGATAATTCCCACACAGTTAATGGCTATAAAGAAATTTGGTATGGAACAAATATTGATGATGGGGTAATCCATTGAACGAACGGACAACCTTATCAACCAAATGTTTTTTCAATTTTTGGAATTATTATGAACCAAGATGGTCTGGATGGAATTTTTAACTTAGCAAATGGTACCATTAAAGCGGGGGCAATTTTTTTAGTATTTTTAAACCCAATTAGTTTGATGTTATTAGTTATTGGTCTTGCCTTACGAATGGCCATTAGCATCTTAATGCCATCTTCTTCATCATACTGAGGAAATAATCAATTCTTAGCATGGCTACGATTTATTAACATTTCAACCAAAAAAGAACTGCGTGCGCGCATGCGTTCAAACATTGGAATGATTGTTTTAGGAATTGGGTTTGCTGTTATTATGATCTTTCCCGCCTTTATATCTACAAAAAAGTATGTCGCAACAAATTACATTTTATTGGTTATTTCAATTTTACTAATGGCAATTAGTTTAATTCCAATTTACTTTATGTGATACCGCTTATCGCAATTACAGCAATTTTCTTATAATTTATTAATGTTTTTACAAATGCTAATTTGGTTAGTTATTGGGTTAATTTGGCAAATCTTAATGTGAACAGAATTTAAAGCGTTCTTCCAATTTCCAGCCTATGTCCCAATTATTACAATTTTCTTTTTTGTTAATATTTTAATTATTTCTTTTGCAATGTTAGTTAAAGGATACCGATCATAGTTAATAAATAGTAGTGGTGACTGTTAACCAGGAGGACTTGGGTAATGTTTGATAAATTTTCTTATTATAATTGAGCAAATAATAAGTGAGCGCGAAGATGGATGATTGAACCAGAGTATCATAAAATGCTAAAGTTAAAAGCCCAGGTTCATTATGTCCCATTATGACAACCACAAGAAGTTATTGTTGATTTGAACACTCACCATTTGGTTATCCCGGCCAACCTTGCTAATCTGGTGCAAAAATACCAGTTGCCAAAAACCAACTATTATTTATTTAAATACCATAATATCGCTAATTTATTATTAGAAAGTAATTATATTATTAGCAACTATTCAAAAATGATTGAAGCTAAGTTAACAAATGATTTTGTTTCATTAAAATGATCGCAAACGTATGGGGCATATTTTTTTAAAAAAATTACTAATTATATTTTGAAAGAAGACCAGACGTTAGAATTTTATCGGGATACTAAAAAACGGGTGCAAAAAATTAATTATTTAATTGCTAATCCTAAACAGAACCTTTAGGATTTTTTCATTTTTTAGAAAAATATTATTTTATCTTTAAACAGTTTAAATGTTAAAATTTTGTTATATATAATTTATTAATAATAACATTTTGATATTTTTGCCGGTGCTAAAAAATTATAGTGTAAAAAGAATAATGAGGAGACAAAAAATGAAAAAAGATAAAGGTAATGAATTTATTAATAATTATTATCAACCACATTTACCACCGCAACAACCCCAACCGAATAATTCCCCAGCAACAGGGCAAAATTATTCGCAACCACTTAATCAAGTTAATAACCCGAACTTAGTGCAACCACCGTTAGGGTTTGCTAATAATAATGAAATAAAAGATAAAATTCCGGGTTTTATTAAACAAAAGATAATTTGAGAAAAATTTCGTGCTAGTTGTTATCTTTTATTTGGTTTGGTAAGAATTATTATTTTAGCATTTTTTATTACAATTTATTATGTTGCAAAAAGTAAATAAAGGTTATTTTTCTAATTCACAGCAAAAATTATCTGATTTAATCCCCTGGGGATTAAATTTGCGGAGGCATCTTTTGTCAATATTAAAATTAAAGTACAATTAATACCATATCCATATTTACTAATTCCTTTATTAATTTTAGCTGTTGGGATTTTCTTTTATGGTTGTTTTGAACTATCAACTATTCGTGGGGAAGTTAAAAGATATTATCAACAACTTCAAACCGGTCATGAAACTATTTCTAATTTTGTTTTTAGTATTTATAAAAAAAGTATTGTGCGTAAAATTATTATCAATTGGTTAGCAACATTAATTTACTTATTAGGGTTAATTTCCTTAGGATTTTAATTGCTCTACAACATGTTTACGACATTGGCAAGAAAGAATTTATTTTAGGATTTTGAAAACTTGGTAATGTTAAAAATTTAAAAACTAAAATTACTGTTACTAGTATCGTTTTATTAATCAGTCTTGGGGTTCACATTTTATCTTTACTATTAGCTAAAAGAACAAGCGGTCAAATTATTTGCTATTATGGTTATGATATTATTTCTTTTGAAGAAATGCGTTATTTAAAACGAAAAACTAATTAAATTTGTTTTTTAATTTTTTTATTGATTATTACTATAATTATTATTGCATTAGTGATATTATTACGTAAACTACACCTAAAAAAGTAATAAAACATTTTTGTGACCATGACAACATTAGAAAAAAGAAATGAAGGTAAAAAATGAAAATAAGAATTGATCAGTTACTAGTTAATAAAAAATTAGCTCCTTCGCGAGAAAAAGCCAAGGCGCTAATTTTAAGTAATAATGTGTTAGTTAATAATGAACCAATTCTAAAGGCTGGCACATTAGTTAATGAAAATGATGACATTAAAATTCGGGGAAATGAATTAAAATATGTTTCGCGAGCTGGTTATAAATTAGAAAAAGCGCTTCTCACATTTCAAATTCCCTTGCGGGGATTAGTTTGTTTGGATATTGGTGCATCTACTGGGGGGTTTACTGATTGTTTGTTGCAAAATGATGCGAAAAAAGTGTATGCTGTCGATGTTGGAAGCAACCAATTAGTTTGAAAATTACGCAGTGATCAGCGGGTTGTTAGTTTGGAAAAAACTAATTTTCGTTATGCGAGCAAAGAACTGTTTACAGATGACATTCAATTTGCTTGTTGTGATGTTTCTTTTATTTCATTAGATAAAATTATCCCGGTTTTAAAAGAAATTTTATTACCAAATCATTATGTGGTTTTATTAATTAAACCACAGTTTGAAACTACCCGCGAAAATGTTAATAAGGGAAAAATAAACCGCCAGGAAATTCATTATGAAGTTATTAAAAAAATTATGACATTAAGTTTACAAAATAATTTTAGTTTTTTAGATCTTGATTATTCACCAATCACCGGAAATAAAAAAGCAAACATTGAATTTATTTGTTTATTACAACAAACTTCAACACCAATTAATAACATAACTGACCAAAAAGTGCAGGAAGTTATTGCAACTGCTTGAAATAATTTATAAAATAAAAATATTAGAATTTAAATTCTGATAAAATATTAAAAACAAGTTATAATACAATTATAGAAAAGGAAAGTGAAAAAATGGCTCTGAAAACTATGCAAGGTGATGTTTATACATTACTTCCTAAAAACCATATAAAAGTTGGGGATAAATTAACTTTTAAAGCAGATACTACGAAATTTGAAGATTTTAATTTGACTGATGTTAAGAAAAAATACAAACTAATTTCCGCAGTTCCCAGCATTGACACTAGCGTTTGTATGTTACAAACTCGAGAATTTAATAATAAATTAGTTAGCAAATATCCTGATGTGCAGTTAATTACAATATCACGTGATCTTCCGTTTGCCTTAACCAGAGGTTGTGAATCTTTTTTAAATCCAAATCATATTTTATTATCTGATACTAACTATCGAGATTTTGGTAATAAAACTAATTTATATTTTGATTTTAATAACTTATTAGCTCGTAGTGTCATTGTTTTAAATGAAAATAATGAGGTTATTTATTTACAAATTTCAAACCCTGTTAGTTCTGAACCAAATTATCAAGAGGTTTATACATTATTAGATAAATTATAAAAAATTGAAATGATATTTTAAATTACTAAAATATCATTTTTTATTAAAGGAGGCTTTTACTATTAATAATTTTCTAGATTATAAAAATATTAAATCAGATTTAAAAGAACTAAATCTGAAGTTTAAAATTGCAATTATCATCATTGCTTTTGTAACATTAGTGCTATAATTTATTGATTTTAATTATTTTTTCAATAATTCTTCTTCATGATTTGTAATTAGTGGCACGATTGCTAATCATACGTCTGGGTGAAAAATTGTCTTATTATCACTAAGTGGGATTGCTAGTTTTACGGGGATTATTTGTATTTTTTTAATTGCCTTTGGGCGCTTATCAAATTTTTTCTGGGGAACAATTAATGTGATTATTTATGGGTTATTTGCCTTTGCCTGAGGTTATAATGGTACCGCACAATTAAACATCTTTTTCTTTTTACCTTTTCAAATTATTGGTTGGTACCACTGACAAAAACGAATAGGGGTTTGGGAAACCGAAGTAAAAATGTGGGAATGACGATGATACTATGTTCTCGTGGGGGCAATTATTATTGGGATCATAATTTCTGTTATTTTTTATTTTGAAATTCCCTGGTTGTTAAAACTAATTACTGGGCAGTATGACTATGATAATCAAGTAGCACCCCATTTATTAGACACTTTAAATACCGGTTTAAGTATTATAGTTTTAATTATGGTAATTCAAGGTGCTTATAATATTATTGATAAAGAATTAGCGCTAGTATATGCTACTCCTGACTTAATGCATGATCTGTGATATGTTAACCAATATAATATTATTAATCATCTTCATAGACTGGATGCTGTGACAATGATTCCTTATAATGAGATGCATGCTTTTATTAATGTTGCTACCCAATATTCAATGCAAGTAAATAATTTAATTCTACCGTTTAGTATTATGATTGGGTTAGGATGCACGAGGAATTTTTTCATTGCCTATGGGCAACGTAATAGTCAAAAAATGAAAGAAATTGCTGGGAATGGTTTTGCTACAACAACTATTTTTTCAATTATTGTTGCTTTTGTAATTTTTTGTATAATTTTTACGTAATGGCATGATATTTTAATTACTAGTCAAATGGGATCATATTACAAACCAATCGCAGAACAATTATGTTGGAGCTATTTATATCCGGTCTTATTATCAACATCTTTAATGTTTTTAAGTTATTCGTTTTATCAATGCTACGCAGTGAAGGAAAAATGAACTTGTTTATTATGTCAATTTTAACCTCTGTTTTAATAAATTGTGCGGAAAGCATTTTCTTTATGAAAAGTTTGTCACTTCACTTACAAATGGTTGCTTAAATGTTAGGAACTATACTTTCTTATTTTGTCCAATTTGTATGGGGAGTAACTATAGTTTTTGCTTTAAACATAGTAATACTCGCTTTAGTATGCATGATTTATTTTTTATAAAATGAAGTAATGTCGTTAACTTTATAAAAGCGGGATTACCTAATTTTATTATTAGTTTATCATTTATGTTAACTTCTTATGTTGCTACTAGTTTAGCAGTGTTACTACCTAATCAAAAGTATAAAAATAATATTGCTATTCTTCAACAATTAATATCTGCTATTTAACCCATGAATAACTTTTATTATTTCCGTTGGTTTCGGGTTAATCCAGGGGAGGGGGTCCGTTCGATTATTGCTTATAACTATGGTGCGGAAAAATATAATTGGATTTGACAGGTTCTAAAACAAGTTAGTTTAGTTTTAATAATCTGGTTTTATTTAATTTTTATTTTAATTATGATTTTTGTGAGTAATATGATTAAGTTGTTTGCTTTTCCTGTCCAAGATGAAGCGCAATACCATTAATGAGTTGTCATATATTTTATGGCTTATCCAACATGTTTGTTAACTTTTATATGCTTAACTTTATTTCAAGGAATTAACAAATCAATGATGGCTACTTTTACTAATAGTTTACGCTCGGTAGTAATTGCTTTGCCATTCTTAGCGATTGGTTATGGAATAAGTATTGCAACTGGTAATCCAATTTGATTCTTTATTTTAATTCCCATTTTATGACATTATTGAAGAAAATACCATTATCAGTTAATTGATATCCCGGATAATTTTAATCTGCAGGATGTTGTATTTATTAAAAAAAGTTACTAATGCATAGTTTATAAAATATGATTTTTTATATAGAAAAAATGTCTAAAATTAGTAGAAATTTTTCTAAAAAAATAAGTTTTTTAAATATAAAAGAGTTAAAATAAAGATGTAAATAGGTAACAAATTAAAGTTAATAATTTTTATCAATTTGGTTATTTAAGTTAACTAAATTATTTTTACCTATTTACAAATGAAAAATAGTGACCAAGACCATACTTTTAAAAATAATACGATTCATTATTTGTAATTTTATTCAAGCAAGTAAAAACCATTCCACCTTAATTCTGCTAACTCTTTATTTGCCAAACATAAATTATAATTAAAATTAATTTGTAATAAATATTATTTAGAATTAAATCTATTCTTATTGTAACACCAATGCAACATAGTTAGTTTAAAGATGACCCTGTTAGAGTTAGAATTAATATTGTTAAATAATATTATTTAAAATAAAAGTATTCTTAACTATTAATTTTTCTAAGTTATAAATTATTATTTTTTAAGCATTATGCAAATATAATTGATGAAAATATTAATTTAATAACAAGACAAGCTCATTAAGATATTACATTTTATTAACGTGACTCTTAAAAAAAGTTTTAATTTTGCAAGAAATATTTTTCTTTCCAGAACTTTTTATAATTTTGCCAATTACTTTTCTAACTTAATTAAGAATAAATGATCAAAAAAAAAAAAAAGTATTTTTAATTTATAAAACGTTTATTAAAATATGGGCGTTTTTTTTTGTAAAATAACTTTAATTAAATAATTTTTATCTTTCGGGTGTAAAAACTGTGCTTGTTTCTTTCTTAAAAATAATTATAATCCTAAAATAGGTTTATTTACATTAATAGCAAGGAACATAAGGATACCGGAAGACATGAAAAAAATCTTTAGAAATCTTGGGAATGTTATTATTTTAACTGATACTGCTAGTTTTGTATTAGGATTTGTGGGTTCATTATGTGGAATTATTAGTTTGCTATCCCTTGAACCTTTTTGAAATAATACAATTTTATCTTATGATATTACGATTGGGGCAATTTTTTTTGACATTGCTAGTATGTTATTTATTTTAATTGCTTTTATTGTTGGAACT
This sequence comes from Spiroplasma mirum ATCC 29335, assembly GCF_000565195.1. Taxonomy (NCBI): domain Bacteria; kingdom Bacillati; phylum Mycoplasmatota; class Mollicutes; order Entomoplasmatales; family Spiroplasmataceae; genus Spiroplasma; species Spiroplasma mirum. Next base: position 471,372 of record NZ_CP006720.1, read on the forward strand.
AAGCATTTACAAGTTAAGCAAGATAAACATGAGACAGTTAAAATTTTGAAGTTAGAAAAAACCTCACTCCAACTAGATTTTTTTAGTTTTTTTATTGGTTTAATTTTTGAAATTCTTAGTTTAGTATTCTTAACTGTTTTATGAAAAAATGTTTGCTTCTCTTATTTTGCCACTATTTTAGCAGTTATCATTGATATTAGTAGTGGTTTATTAGCAGTGATTGCTTTAAAAGTATTTTTTTTCTGGTTCGCAAAGCAGGTAGCCTGAATGCACCAAAATAAAATTTTAATAAATAATTTTTTATTTATTAGTTAAATATTAAGTAAAAAATGTTAACTATGATGTTAGACCCTAATTTCCGGTGAATAACCTTTGGAAAACCGGGCGGGGGGGGGTGGTCGCTATATTTTATGCAAAAAATATTATATAATTAATATAATAGTTTTAAATATAAAGAGGATATTTTTATGGCAAAAAATTATAAATTAACCGAGCCAGAAATAAGAAAGATATGAGATAACACTCATCCTACGTACGGGTACGGGGGGCGAAATAATACTTTATTTCATAAAGATATTGCCGGAACTTTAATTAAAATTACTGAATTTAATAAGGAAACAGAATTTGGGCGAGTAATTGATTTATTATTACCAGTTGAAAAAGGTGACGAAGTTGAGGTTAATAATAGTTTAGCAATCCATTGAAAAAATGCAAAAGCACGTAAGGAAACATTAAATGATTGAAAAGTAGCAGTGCACAGTGAAATTAAATCAAGTAATAAAAAAGAATTTCAACAACCACTAAATGTTAAAAGTAATAAAATTATTAAAGCTAAAGATATGAAAATCAAAGAAGTATCATCAATTTGAGCTAAAAATAAAAAATCTTAATTAATTAAGAGTTTTTATTTTATTAATTATTATAGAGTAACCAATTAGTTCCTGTTTCATTAACAATCAGTCAATTGTTATTTGTTAACAAAAGAATTGAAATATTTAAGGTTTGTTTTGTTAAACTTGTTGGTTTTAAATCTTGCAAATTACTAATATCAAGCAAGATAAGTAAGATTACCTGTCATCTGGTTAATTAAAATTCCATTTTGATCAACTTTAACAATTTGAGAAACATTTTGATATTGTTGATAAGTAATTAAAGAAAGGATAATTTAAATCAGTAAAATCAACATATGTTAAGGTTAAATTATTTGGTGCTACAAAAAAACATACTATGATTATTAATTGCAATAAAAGAATTACTTAATAAGCTTAATCCTTTAAGATGCAAAGCACTTAATTCGGGTTGCGAATTATTAATTTTTAAATATCACATATTATTATCCAGATCACTAATGATAAAAGTATTATTAGTTAATGGTAAAATATTATTTATTTCATTTATATTATTCATTTTAATTTTTAGTGGTGTTAAAACTGGCTGGTGATGATTAGTAAAATTTAAATTTTTTATGATGGGATGGTTAACATCGGTTAAATCAAAATATTGTAAAGCACTTGGAAATACTCCGATTTGATAACCAATTAAAATATTATCATTTGGTAAAACAAATTCATACATTCCAATTCCAAGATTTTTAAAGAGTAACTTACTAATAGGATTAGTTGGATTTGTTAAGTCAAGATAATATAAATCTTTGTTATTTCCAATTTCGTAAGTAACTACCTTACTATCACTAATTTTTGTTTTGTTAAAAGTAAATTTCCCCAGTTTTGTTAAATGCTGGTTAAATGCTTTCAAAGAATTATGATCATGACTGTGATGTTGGTTTTTAAAAGTTGAACTTACGGTCATGACGCCGCTGATAATTAAGGACATTAATAAATTAATTATTTTTTTCATTATGTTTTCTGCATCCTTTCCGAAAAAAAGTTTTTCTTCATTTTCATTATAAAATAAAAAAGGTTATTTAATTAATAACCTTTTTAAACTTTTCTTAGTTATTAATAATATTTCATTAATAACCATAATGTTGTTGAAAACGATTTATATACACGGGAGCTAACCCACGTAGAGCAATCGGCACTACGATTTGGATCAGCGGATATGTAAATAAGAAAACATGAATAAAGTTATAAACAAATGCATATAATCATCCGCTATAACCTTTTCAAATTGCATACGGGTATAACACGTTTCAGACTGCTACTGCTGATAAAATTTGTCAAAAGTAAATAATTAGCATAATTGTTATACACATAATTAAATAGTTAATATAAGTAATATATTTTTTATCATTTGTAACTTTGAATCGCATTCATCCTGCTAAACAGGGAGTTGTCATTGGTAAAAAATAATCTAGGATAAATGATCATGGTGAAATAATAAATCCTGATTGAATAAATAAAATTGCTAATAATGAACTAACTGCCCCACAAATTCATCCTGCTAAACTTGAATGAATAAAAGCTAAGATAATTAACGGAATATATTTTAAAGCAACGCCACCACCATTTGGTAATTGGGGTAAGATATAACTTTCAATATAATTTAATGCTAAAGTAATTCCAACAAATAACGCAATGATGACATAATCAAAGGTATGCCATTTTCTAATTCCAAATAATTGTCAAAATTTTTTTTGTTTATTTTTATTTTTAAAAATGGTATCTTGTGGTTTTAATTCTTGACTATAAATTGTAATATTTAAAACTAAATTTAAAATATTTAAACTAAAGATACTTAGTAAAATAAACTGCATTTTATAGTTTAAATATTCATCGTATTTACAAATTCAACAACTCACCGCGTATAAAATCGCAAAAATTAATCCAAAACTACAAAAGCAAATTAAAAATAACCGCATATTTTGCAAGTTTTCATCGTTGTTAATATGCAATAATTTGCTAAGTATCGTTGCCTTTAAACTAGCTGTTAAAACTAGAAAAACTAAATACAAAACAATGGGAATTATACAAATGATCTTAGCGGTCCACAAAATTATTTTTTGTTGTTTGGCATCATAAAAATTTTCAACAGTTTGGTCCATAAAAAAAATCCTTACACAATAATTAGATAGTAATTAACATGAGAAAGAAAACAAAATAATAGAATATAAAATTAATTCGTCATAATTTGAACTCCCTACTCTAGTATTAACTAAATCAGGTTCTAAGAGTATTTCTCAAGTTTATTAAATAATAAACTATATTTTTCAATTGCTAAAACATTCTAACATAACCTTTAAAAATAATAAATAATATTAGTAACTAAAAAAAAAAAAAAACAATAATTATGATAATTTATGATAATTTTATAAGTAAGGGGTAATTAAGTGAATAATGAGGAGACAATGGGACTTATGAATTATGATAACTTAATTAATAAATTAGAAAATTTAAAAAATAATGAAAATAAATTTTCTTTTATCAGTGAATTTATTATTAATCATCTGAATAAAATTAATAATTATAATATTAACCAATTAGCAAAAGCAACTTTTTCCTCTTCGGCCACAATTATTCGAATGTGCAAAGAAATTGGCCTACAAGGTTATAAACAGTTAATCATTATTTTAACATCTTTTAATACTAATAAGCACCCAAATAATCATAATAAACTAGATAGTACTTTAACTAAAATTAAAACTAATTTAGATGCAACCAACATCTTATTAAATTTTGAAATTATTTAAAAATTTGTTAACTATGTTAATAGTAATAAAACAATTTTATTATTTGCCTATGGTAAATTAGCTTTATGAATGGAAAGCTTTTATTCAAGAATATTGCGACTAGGTATTAAAACTTATTTTAATAAAGACCATGAAAACAATTTAATTTTTAGTGAAATTATTGACCAGGATTTTGTTGTCTTAGCATTATCCTTTATCGGGTATCGGGGGAAACCAAAAGTGTTTTAAATTTAGTTAAGCAAGCCAAAAAAAACCATGCTGTTATTTTTACGATTAGTAAATATTTGCAGAATCACTTAAAAAAACTAGGAGATTATAATTTAAATCTTAGTTATAATCCGAATGATAATTATTTAATTACAAAGTCAACACGTTATGCGATGCTATATGTGTTAGATTTAATTTATGAACAAATTATTGCCTCAAAAGAAGAATACTATACTAATATTTTACAAAATACCTTTTTAAAAAAATAAAAAAAGTTTTAATTTTAAAAATAAATAATGAAACTTTTTTTGTTTTGTTTACTTTTAAACTTAATTATAGGGAAAAGAGGTAATAAATTTTAATGGGTGTGGATAAAAGTACTGCGCCAATGGTGGTTAAAAAATTATTAGATGATAAAGAAGAAGATGAGGAAGAATTATTAACTAGTAAGAATACTTATCAAATTGGAAGTGAAATTAAATTTGATGAAATTTTACCAAAACAATTGTTTACGAAACCAAAACCATTATTTACTGAAGCAAGTTTAATTAAAGTTTTAGAAGAACTTGGAGTTGGCCGTCCGGCTACCTATGCAACCATTTTTAAAATTTTACAAACTCGTGAATATGTTACTTTAAACAAAAAAGCATATGAACCAACCGTACAAGGGATTAAAACCATTTATTATTTAGAAAAAGCATATCAAAGCATTATTAATGAATACTATACTGCTAATATGGAAAAGGTATTAGACTAGACCAAATTGCGGAAGGAAAGTTAGATTCTAAAGATTATTTAATTGATTTTTGGTTAGAGTTTAATAAAAAAATTAAGCAATTATTTCGGAACCGCTTTTAATTACTAGTTTTTCGGAAAAATATTGACGATTTACTTTTAAATTTAAAAAGAGTATAATTCTGGTTATGTTATCATTTATAAAACAGAGTCTATTTACTATGAAAAAACTCAAAGACAAAATTGTCTGATCTGATATTTTAAGTTTTATTTTTGGTTTTTTTTAGAATTATGTTTGGGAGTTTAAGTGTAATTTCATTAGAACCATTTTGAAATCCAAACAAAAAAGTGAGAAATACGCACTCTTTTATTTTTACCTTGTTATCAATCTTTTTTGATACTTTAAGTGTTTTAAGTGCTTTTGTTGCTTACCGGTCAGGAACCAAATTTATATAATTTACAAAAAACAACAATGCAAAATAAAAAAAGTTTTGGTTATCAGTATAAACGTTGAGCCTTTCGATGTGACTTATTAAACTTCATCTTTGGGCTTGGCGGATTAATCTTTGGGGTGGTTAGCTTAATTACGCTATTTCCCTTAACTTTTAATGAATATATTTCTTGGTGGGGAACCATTACCTCAGTATGTTTTGATACAATTTCTTGTTTCCTAGTAGTTTGCGCGCTATGTTTCTTCTGTCAAATTATGAAAGTAGCTAACTAAAACCTTTGAAAGAGAACATTTCCTAAAATTTTAAAATTATTATATAATTTAAAAGAATTAATGAAAATGAGGATCAGAATATGGCACGAAAAAAGAAAACACCACCGAACGAAGATTTAGCAATTAATTTAGAAAATCATCTGAGTTATGATGATGATATTGAATCAGTAAGTGGCATTCAATTAACTGATGAATTAGTGCAGGATGAACCACCAAAAGAACAAATAATTGTTGAAGATAATCCCCAAGATAGTGAAGTTTCATTTACAAACAGCCCTCCAGAAGGTAATATCCACGCAATTTTGAAAAATGCTCGTTCAAAAATTAATGAGTTAAAAAATGAACCCGGTTTAAATGAACATAATAATTTGATAGAACGTTTGGAAAACTTAAAAAAACTGCGCGACAGTTCGCAAGCTCAACCCAATGAGTTTCAACAATTATTAAACTGGATTAAGGAACGTAATTTTAATGACCGGATGGATTATATTATGAAACGGATTAAAACCTCTCACCGTGATGATGATAAGTTAACTTTAAATGCGAATGGCGAAGAAATTGTTGTTAATAGAGTAGATGATGAATTGGGGGAAGAAGAAGTAGTAATTTTACCATTGGGTGAAAAGGTGTTCCAAAAGAAAAAGAATTCTTCTCATAAAAAAACTACCCCAATTGCTTATTCTAACCAGGAAGATTTGTTAAAAAATGAAAATGATAATATTACAATTACCTTATCAATTACCCAATTTCGCAAGATTTTAAAAGATACCGTTGAAGATGTTTTAAAAGAATTAGGTATTAAAAATAATAGTGAATAACTAAAAATATTGAAAAAAACATTACATTTTGGTAGTGTTTTTTTATTATTAAGATAAAATAAATTAGTAATGATAATAAAAAGGGAGAAAAAACATAATGAAAATAGCATTATTTGGTGGAAGTTTTGATCCATTTCATAGTGATCATTTAAAAATGATAAAATTAGTTAAGGAACATTGTGATATTCAAGAAGTTTGAATTATTCCCACTAATCAAAACCCCTTTAAAACACGAAAATTATCACCAATTACTGATCGCTTAAATATGATTAAACTTGCCATTCAAGGTTTAGACTATGTTAAAATTAATGATTTAGAATTAAAAAATAATGCTCCTAGCATTACTTACCAAACTGTGAAGACTTTGTATGAACAAGACCCAACTAACCAATTTTATTTTATGATTGGTTCTGACCAATTAGCTAGTTTAGATAAGTGAAATAATATTAATGAATTAGTAAAACTGCAAACTTTTATTATTTTTGAACGTAATCACTGAGATGTTACTCCTGAGATTTTAACTAAATACCAGGCAATTAGTGTCACTTTTAAAAATAATACACATTTATCAAGTACCCTGGTCCGGGAAGGAAAAAATTTAGATTTACAATTACCAGCTATTAATAATTATATTAATGACCACTTATTATATTTTGAAGAACGAATTCAGGACCAAATGGATGAAAAACGGTACCTTCATTGTTTAAATGTTGGTAAAAAAGCTCAAGAATTAGCAATTATCCACCATTTAGATGATCATAAAGCTTTAATTGCCGGAACTTTTCATGATGTTACGAAACGTTGAAGTGAAGAGCGTCAACGTGATATGCTAATAAAATATTGACCAGAAGGTTTAACTGAGCCAGTGCCTACTTGGCATTCTTATACCGGGTTTTTACATTTAAAATATGATTTGTTATTTACAGACGAAGAAATTTTGAATGCTGTGAAATGACATACGGTTGGTCATCCCAAAATGACACTCTTTGAAATGTTAATTTTTATTGCTGATAAAATTAGTGCTGAACGTAATTATCCCGGGGTCGAAGAGTTACGAAAGTTAGCTAACGAGGATTTAACCTTAACTTTTAAGGAGATGTTAAAACGTCAGTATGAAATTGTTAGTCAAAAACATGGGGTGGATAATTTAGGAACTAATATTTTAAAAACATACAAAGCTTGAATTACTGATCAATAAAGGAGAAAAATATAATGAATTTAGTAATTGGCGCAATGCAAGAAGAACTGCAAGTTTTGTTAGATACTATTAAACCAATTGAAATTATTAAATATGACCATATTAAATTATTTCAAAAGGGAACATGATTATTTTCCATTTCACAAATTGGCCAAGTAAATGCGGCTATTGCTCTAACAACCTTAATTAATGACTATACCATTAAAAAGATATATAATATTGGAACCGTGGGCAGTTTAAAACCTGATTATGAAATTTTTGAATTATTAATTGTTGAAAAAGCATTATATACTTATGCCGATGCCAGTGAATTTGGTTATCAAAAAGGTCAAATCCCCCAGGAACCAACATTTTTTACCAGTGACCGCCAATTAATTAACCAAATTACCAAAGATGATGAAAATCTGCGGAAAGTGGTGTTAGGAACAAGTGATATTTTTATTAATCAACAACATCATTTTAAATATCTCCAAGCAAATTTTAATAATTTAATTGATATTGTGGATATGGAAGGAACTGCTTTTTTCCAGACAGCTTATAAATTTAACATCCCGATGTTATCAATCAAAGTTATTAGTGATTATCTCCATAATCCCACCGCCTCAACTAGTCAATTTAAAGAAAATTTAAAATATGCTAGCATTATTATCAAAGATTTTATTTTACAATTAATGAAGATTTAGAGGAGATTGGTAGGGTTAGTTCAACATCAGAATATTTTTATGACTTTAAGAAACTATCTTGTTAAATCAGCAATTTTTTTATATAATTAATACAATAAAATTAATTTATTTAAGACTTTATTACAATAATTACCATAGCAACATAATATTAAATTATCACCCATGACTTTATAAAATAGAATTAATTATTTTTCGAGACAATATGGGAAATTTATTTGTTGATAGTTATCAAGGTTTATGTTTACGGTGCTGTAATAATGTTAAAAAAGTTCTTATTAATTTTAGACTAAATAATCCAACTTTTAATTTGCAAAATTTAAAATTAATTAATTTTAATGATTCGATTTTAAAACAACAGTCAAGCAATTTTAGTAAACCGCTAGCTATTTTTTATTGTAACAAAAATTATTTGTGGTCTCTTTATTAAAAACCATCTTCATAATATTGCTAATAAGATTAATAAACCATCCAATTTTTTCCATCATCATGCTAACAATGAAATTACTAAAATACAACGTGATCCATTATTAAGAACAACTCTTCCTAAACCGTCTTTAAGTTCTTCTCCCAAGCTTAATAATATTAATTTTAATGCAAAATTATTGCCAACTAAAAAACAATATAAAAAGTGAATTGTAATTTGAATTTTAGTTGTAATTTTAATCTTAGCGACCTCGGGAGGGTTGGTTTGATAATTTTTCTTTCGCCTAGACAAAATAGTTATTAAAGAACCGGTTATTACTTTGCAAGAATAAAGTAGTTTTCAAGAAAAAGTTTGAGGGATTACTTCTGATCAGCATAATAGTTTATATGTCTTAACTAAAGATAGTAAAATTTGAAAAAATAATAATATAAATAAATTTAAGACATTTTTTAATACCAATAATATTTCAACTGTCGGAATTAATTAAGACGATAAATTATTTCTTGTTAAACAAACTACTAATAATCTTAATGAAATTTGAAATTATAACTTACAAGATTTAAAACAGTCTGTTAAAATTTCTAATTTTGTATTAACAAAAAACAAAAATATTTATTTTAGTGATTTTAAGCATAATGTTTGAAAAATTAATAGTAACAATTCTTCTGTTGATATATATAGTAACTCATTTTAGTGAGGATTTTGGAATTAATTATATTGTTGTGGATGATGATGCAAATTTTTATATTGCTTCTGGTCTAGGAAAATTATTTAAAAAAGGACCAGGTCAACAGCCACAAGGTTTAGGAACTTTAACGGGAATCACTGCTTTAAATATTGATGATAATAATCATTTGTATGTAGCAACGAAGAGAAAAGAATTATATGTTGGAAACACCAATGCTAATTTTAAACCCTTAACAAAATTAAACGAAAATATTAATTTAATTGAGTTAGATCATCAAAATTATTGATATGGGGCGTCCGCCCAAGGCAATATTTGTATGGGAGATTTAAGTGGTGCAGCTACTAAAATTGCTAGTTTAAATTATCCCGATCCCCAAATACTTATAGATCAAAGTAATAATGTTTATGTGTATAGTAAAAATACAAATAAAATTTGGCATAATTATTGTGGAAAAATAATTTTTTAAGTATAATTAAACAGATAATAATTGAGTACTTAAAGTGCCTAACATTTTTTTGTTAGGTCTTTTTTATTTAATTATTATTTTATTAGAAAGGAAAAAAATATGGCAAATCCACCGATGACACCATTAACAACATTTTTACAATTAAAATATAAGTTTGATATCTATGCTAAACTAATTAATAATTTTACTAATCGTGAAGGTAAAGATTATAAAAATAACATGCCTGAAGCTTGAGTTCAGTGAAAAAAGAAAATGGCAGCAACATTAGGCGTAGAGAATTCAGACAAAACAAATAATTGAAAAAATGATTTTCAAAAAGAATTTTATCAAAAAATTATAGCTATTAAAAATAAATATAATTCCCAAGTGCAATTGCAAAAATATCGGAAAGTTTGTAACCTTAAACTAACCCAAAATTTAGAAGCCTTTTTAGATAACTATTTTGAGGTATATGATGATTTATCTATTACAATCAAAATGTATAAAAATAATTCAGATCTTAATTTTAGTAATGCAGTGGAAACTAACTGAAGAAAAATAAAAATTTACCAAGATACTTATCAAATTAATATTAAAAATAAAATTAAGAAGAATTTTATAAAGAATTTTCTAATCAATTTCACTAACTAAGAGCTGCAAAAAAATCAGCAGAAAACTTAGTAAAAAAAAGAATCATTGTTTTAAGTATTAAAGATTTATTGAATAATTCTCAAAATAGCCTTTAAAAACAATACTGTTTGAATCAATTAAACAGTATTTTATTTTTTGATATGCTATAATTCAATTGACTTTAAGAAATGATATTAATTAGGAAGGATAATATTAATGCGAAAACTTACTTCAACTGAAATTAGACAATTATGGTTGGATTTTTTTAAATCAAAAGACCACTATGAATTAAAACCAGTTTCTTTAATTCCTGTTGATGATTCATCATTATTATGGATTAATTCAGGAGTAGCGACATTAAAACCTTATTTTGATGGGCGAAAAACACCACCAGCCAAAAGATTAACTAACTCCCAAAAATCAATTCGAACTAATGATATTGAAAATGTTGGTGATACTGCTCGTCACCATACCTTATTTGAAATGTTGGGCAATTTTTCAATTGGGGATTATTTCAAAAAAGAAGCAATTGAATTTGCTTGAGAGTTTTTAACTTCCCCCCAATGAATTGGGTTTGACCCAGCGAAACTGTATATTACAATTTACGAGGAAGATGAAGAAGCCTATCATATTTGAAAAGATACTATTGGTCTAAGTGATGACAGAATTATTAAGGGTGGCAAAGATACTAATTTTTGGGAAATTGGTGAAGGCCCCTGTGGACCAAATACTGAAATTTTTTATGATCGTGGGGAAAAATATGACCCCCAACATGTTGGCTTACGCTTATTAAAAGAAGATATTGAAAATGATCGTTATTTAGAAGTATGAAATATTGTCTTTTCACAGTTTAATAATAATGGGGATGGTACTTATAGTGAATTACCCCGTAAAAATATTGATACAGGTGCTGGTTTAGAACGAATTACTTCTATTATTCAAGAAACCCCAACTAATTTTGAAACAGACTTATTTTTACCAATCATTAAGGCTACTGAAAAAATAATTAATAATAAGTATCAATATGATCCTAATGATTTTTGAAAAGAACCAAGTGAACAAACAAAAATTAATACCGCTTTTAAAGTAATTGCTGATCATATTCGTGCTGCAACTTTTGCGATTGCCGATGGGGTGTTTCCTAGCAACAAGGATCGTGGTTATGTTATTCGTCGTTTAATTCGGCGTGCTAGTTTATATGGTAAAAAACTAGGAATTAATGATCCATTTTTATATTTACTAGTAACAGAAGTTATTAATGTAATGGTTCCGTTTTATGATTATTTAATTGCTAAACAAGAAGTTATTACCCAGGCTATTAAAGATGAAGAAGTTAAGTTTTTAAATACTTTAGAACAAGGAAGTAAGTTATTTAATGAGTTAAAAGAAAAATACGGGGAAATTACCAAGGAAAATGTCTTTAAATTATTTGAAAGTTATGGTTTTCCCATTGAACTAATTGAAGAAGAAGCTGCTGATAATAATATTAAAGTTGATAGTGCCGGGTTCTACCAACTTTTAGAACAAGCGAAAGACTTATCACGAACTAATCGAAAAAATATTAAAGCAATGCATTTACAAAATGAATTATTTACTAAGTTAGATGTTGCTAGTGAATTTGTTGGTTATGAAGTTGAAGAAGTTAAAAATGCCAAAGTGGTCTTTATGTTTGTCCATAACCAAGAAGTAACGGAATTAACTGATCAGGAAGGTTATTTAATTTTAGATCGCACTCCCTTTTATGCTGAAAAAGGGGGGCAAGCGGCGGACCACGGAATTATTACTAATGCAAACGCGACGATCCAAGTTGTTGATGTTCAGCAAGGTCCTAATAAGCAAAATATTCACCATGTTATTGTTAATGGCACTATTAAATTAGGAACCGAAGTGAGTGCCTCAATTGATAAGGACAAACGTTTTTACACGCGTAAAAATCACTCGGGAACCCATTTATTGCATGCTGCGTTACGAGAAGTTTTAGGAATCCACGCTATGCAAACTGGTTCTTATAATGATGAAGAACGGTTAAGAATTGATATTACCCATAACCAAAATATTACCAATGAGGAAATTAGTAAAGTTGAAGCTTCAGTTAGTCAAGCAATTAAAGGAGCGATTCCTTGTGAGGTTATTTATACTAATATGGATGAAGCTCTTAATAAATATAATGCACTGGCCTTCTTTACTGAGAAATATGATGAAATTGTGCGGATTATACGCTTTGGAACTTACTCTTGTGAATTATGTGGAGGAACCCATGTTGCTAACTCCCAAGAAGTTGAAGATTTAATGGTAACCGGTGTGGAATCAAAAGGAGCCGGAACTTATCGTGTACATGCCATTACTAGTTACAAAACAATTGCCTCTTATTTAAATGATGAATTTTTAAAAATAAAAAATGAGGTAATGGTATTAATTGATAAGTATAACCAAGGCAAAGCTAACTTACAAGATGAAAACTTAGAAAGCTTATGAAATCAAATTAATGATTTAGCTGTTTCAAAAGAACACTTAAAACAACTAAAAGATTTAATTTTAGTATTTAAAGAACAATATAAACAATGAAATAAAAAATATGCTAATTTCCGCATGCAAGAACAACTAACCCAATATCAAGATTTACCAGTTAAGACAATAAATAATATTAATGTGCTTTATCATTGTTTTAATGTTGAAATTGATTTAGCAACTTTAAAAGCATTGGTTGACAACTATAAAGCAAAATATGACAATCTTCTAGTATTTTTTGTTGATCTCCATCACCAGGATGATTACAAATTAGTCGTTGGGGTTTCCAAAGATTTGCAACCCCATTACCAAGCGGGGAATATTGTCAAAAAATTAAACCCGTTAATTGAAGGTAATGGTGGGGGTAATCCGAGTGTCGCCCAATGTGGATTTAAAAATAAAATGATGATGTTAACTATTATGGAAAACTTATTTACCTATCTTGATGAATAATTATTATTTGGCCCTTGATGTTGGTAGTAAAACGATTGGGTTAGCAAGTTCCCACGGAGTTATTGCGACCGGGCGGGGAGTCATTACCTTTCCGGAAGGAAATTTTTTGCAAGCAGTCCGTGAAGTGGTTAATTTAATTACAACAGAAAACTTTAGTCATCTGATTGTTGGCTATCCTAAAAATATGAATAATACCATTGGTCCCCGTGTTGAAATGGTTGAAGAATTTATTACAATTTTAAAAACAAAACTAGGTGATTTGGTAATTCCAATTATTTTAGTGGATGAACGTTTAACAACAAGACAATCCCACCAAATTATGTTAGAAGCGAATTTATCACGTGCTAAGCGCAAGCAAAAAAAAGATAGTTTAGCTGCCCAATTAATTTTAGAGACTTATTTAAGTAATCAAAAATAACATCTTATTGAAGATGTTATTTTAGTTTAAAATAATTTATTGAATTTCTTTTTTTTTTTTTTGTATAATTAACTTAGTCTGTTGGTAATGTTATTGATAAGACTATGGAAAAATAGCGATGGAAAAATTATTAAGCGGAAAATTAAGATTATTGTTCACTAATATTTAAAATAAAATTAATATCAGCAATGGTATTACAAAAGCTTAGGAGTGTGCTAATTAAAAAAGTTATCTTAAATATGGTTTCTATGTTTGATTTACAATTGTTCCGTTGTTATGTGTTTTCTTAGATCTAATTTTTTTGACAATCCAACCTGATCCTTAATATGGTGATTATACAACTAATTTTGATTTTTCAATAATTAACCAGTCTATTTACTTATTCGTGTGAATTTCATTAGCAACATTTGTTTATAGATTGCTTAATTAAATTAATATCCACACTAAAAATATGCCTAGTTGAATTACAGGAAAAAATAATTTAACGCCGGATTACCGCTTTAAATGTTTTAGCTTTTATTTTATATAATGTAACTTTATTAGTTTCAACCAATGTTGTTGGTTTTAATACTTGGTATAATATTATCAAATCTGTGTTTGAAAACATGGTTACCCCATTGTTAATTATTGGTTTTTATTTTATTTTTATTACACCAATAATTAATAGTAAGGATTATTTTAAAAAGTATAGTTGGTATAACACCATTCACTTAGCAATTTATTTATTTTATGTTTTATTAAGAGCCGTAATGTTAATATCATTCCCACCCCAAAACCAGGAAGTATTTACCCCATTCCCATATGAACACAATTAGATCCGCGGGTGGTTGGTTATCCACTAGTACTTTTAGGAGTGGGCGCATTATTTGTGGGAATTATTGCTCTTGCCACAGGTTTAAATTATCTAAGTAATTTACGAAACTCTCGTACTCTTGAACCAGCCCCACCAAAACCCAAAAAGTTGTTGACTAATTATGAAGAATAAGATTAAAGTAAATGTAAATTTACTTTTTTATTTTTATGAGATAAATGATAATAATTTGCTAAAAATAGGAGTATACTTATATTAATCATTTAAGTAAGGCTATCAATTAATAAATAATAAAAATACATTGTACAAGTTTTTATACTAAAATCAATCAAAAAATGATATAATTTAAAAGAATGAATTAAAATGGTCAATGGGGGCAGCACAGATGAATAATTCAAAGACAAAGGGGAGAAAAGGACCTAATAATTTAGGACTTAACCGCACACAAATAGAATTATTAAAAAAACGGGAATTAACAGATCCCAAAGAATTATTCCCAAACCGGGAAATTAAGGGTTATCGTGTTGAAGAACAAGATTCGGCACAGAAAGCAGTTGCGAAAACAAAAAACAATCCTTTTAACAGCGACATCTTAGTATTATCCGCAACCCAAAAAACACTCTTGGATAAGCGAAATACTTCACCAGCTGATCTTTGAAAAAATAAGGCAATTAATAATGTTGAAAAAAAAGAATCAGTTGTTATTAATAGTCTTTCGGAATTAGGGCTAAATGCCACACAAAAAAATTTACTAAGTCAACGTGATGTCCAACGTGGACCTAATAATGAAGATTTAATCTTAGCGGATGAAATTATTGATACTAATAAAGAAAACAAGTTACAGTTATTTAATGAAAAAGTAAAAGAAAATTCGCGAACATGAGGGTTAAACAAAACGCAATTAGAATTACTAAAACGTCGTAATAGTAAAGAACCAGGAGCTAATTTATATAATAATGCTCCGCGGGAAGGTTATCGCCCGGAAAATAATTTAACAAAAGTTCAAAATACCAAACCAAAATCAATTGAACAAATCCGGGATCAGTTAAATTTAAGTAAATCACAATTAAATTTATTATTAAAACGAAACTCAAATGCTGAAGAATGAAAAAGATATATGGAGTCTGTGGCCAAAAAACAGGCAACTAATAAACCAAAACCACTTAAAAATCCTGACCATATTTTACAGCACCGCAAGCGATTAAAAGATACCGTGCAAGATTGAGGATTAGGTCGTAAAGTTAATGTCGGAGATAAAGTCATTAAAAATTATATTCCCGATGAACAACCAGTTGTTAAATTATTATCAACAGAATTCTTTTTACCAACTGATATTACTAGCCAAATTAATCCGCTAGCTCAGTCGGCAAAGGTCGTTGAACCAAAAACACCACCGCAACCAAAACTAACTTCACCACCGGTAGTGGTAAAACCGTCCCCACCCGTGAATGAAGGGCAACCAGAACCTGTTAAAAAAACTAAACCAAAACGTAAAAAAGTTTTAAAAGAAGAAATTTATATTTCTGATATTGATCCTAAAAAGCGACCAAATCTTAAAAAACTAAAATATGGTGAAAATTTTTTTAACCTTAGCGAGGAAAATGAAAAAAAGGCGAACGCTAAAATTGATACCAAACTCCAAAATAAAAAACAAACCGTTGCCGAAAAAAAATTAGTTTTGCAATCCCATAAAAAATTAAAAGATTATGGTATTAATTATTAT
This sequence comes from Spiroplasma mirum ATCC 29335, assembly GCF_000565195.1. NCBI lineage: Bacteria > Bacillati > Mycoplasmatota > Mollicutes > Entomoplasmatales > Spiroplasmataceae > Spiroplasma > Spiroplasma mirum. Next base: position 487,486 of record NZ_CP006720.1, read on the forward strand.
GATGAATCTAAACGTCCAAATTTAGAGTTTGATTTAACCGCCATTAAATATACAACGGCTGGTTATCATCCTAATGAGTTAAAAGCAATCGAACGACGTAGAGCATCAATTTTAGCAGAAAAACAATATAAAGAAAAATTAATTAGTAAAAATATCAAAAAAGAACAAAAGTTACAAAAAAAATTAAGTCGAAAACGCAAAAAACCACCAGTTGACCAACCATTGCCACAAATTTTAGTAGCAAAATATGAGAATAAAAACCAAGACTAAAGTAAACTTTATTAACATTGCCTTGGTCAGCAAAGGAGTTGACTAGGATGAAACATCCGCACGATGAAGATACACAAACATTAATTAGTAAATATTTTGATGAAGTAATTACTTCTAGTGATATTGATCATACAAAGCGTCCCGGAGTTGTTTTAGAATGAGCAAAAGAAAAAGAATTATGAGAAAAGCAAATGGATGAACAAACCCAGCGGGAGTTATTACTAGCGTTAAAAAAATCGGAATATCAAAAGCTTCATTCTTCCAAATTATCTCAGCAAGCAAAATTACACAAAATTCATCAATTTCGCTTACAAGAATTAGCTAAGCGTGCTGAATATTTAGAACAGTTAAAGAGAACATCAGGGAAATTACCAAAAGTAAACAAAAAAATGTTAAATGCTGATGTAAAAATTGATGATGAATTAAAAACCATACCACAAATTGATTTAGCAAAAATTGATGATGAACATGATAATAATGATAACTATGGAACAGTCTTAATGCGTGAAATTGCGCGCTCCTTATATGACGAGCATCAGATGTATAATCGCCCGCCAGTTTCAGCAACGCCAGTAGTTGTTAATAAACCACCGAAAATAAAAAAAATTCGGGTTCGCCATCGTAAAGGTCCGAAATCAAAATGGTAGCCAGGATAATTTATTATCCTTTTATTTTTACAATTATGAATTAAAAATTTATAAGATAATATTATAAATAAAATATCTTAAAAATCAAGTTTTTATTAAAAAGTATTTAAAAAGTTTTAAAAATTTTATATAATTATATGGAGACATACAGAATAGGCAGATATTCAAGATAGGGGTAAAACAAATGGCAAAAGACAAGATGAATGAAGAATCAATTGTAACATCAAGAGTTAGTTATGGAAATATTATTAATCCAGATCGGAACACTGATGAATTATTAGAAAAGAAAATTACACCAGCAACAATTAAAGTTTTATTAGGACAAATGGACAAAGATAGTGAAGAGTATAAAGCGTTATTAAAACAATATCAACAAGAAGTGGGTAGTGTTAAAAAACCAGGGGTGATTCGTTTAAATGATAAAAGTCATTGGGAAAAGGCACGTAATAAAAGTCAGTTCATTAATCGCTATTATCGGGAACTAACTGAAAAATCAAAACCACCTGCCGCAACCTCGGTTGTTGAGCCAGCAATTACAAAGCCAGCTGGGCAAAAAGCAGCAAAGTCAAAACCAGCACCAAAAACTAAATCACCAGCGAGCAAAGATTCAACAGCAAAAATTTCCACATCCAAAAAAGCAGTGGTAAAAAAAGCAACCACACCACAACCAAAAGTTAAAACACCAAAAGCAGTTAGACCAACTGCCCTTGAAAAAACGACTGCTAAACCAATTGCAAATAAAAAACCAGTTAACCTAATTAAGCCACCGATTGATGATAACGAAATTTTGAAACCAGGTGATGTATATTCATCATGAAGTAGTCTTGATACTAGCAGTTTTAAAAACAAGTTAAATTCTAATGTTGCTTTATCAAATGAACTAGTTAAAAAACCAATTATTCGTCGCCATGAGTTAGAAGAAACAACGGAAATTAAAAGAGAATTACGTCCAGTTTTTTCTGAACAAATTACCCAAATTAAACGAAACGGATTATCTGTTGTTGATTTTGTTATTAATCCGGAAGAGAAAATTGAAATTGAAAAAAATGATGAAGAAATTCTTGTTCGATTAATTACGCAAAAGAAATCAGAGTTGGCCCCCGGGGAATTCTTGCCCAAAGCACCAGCCCCACCCAAACCAACGCCGGTTAAAATTATTCGTAGTGAAACGGATGATTTATCAATTGAAGAACGTGTTATTTTACGTTTAGAAACAAAAGGGAAATTCCAAAAACTTACATCCGAGGAACAAGAACAGTTAAATTCTTTACGTCAACAAATGGCGGTTAAAAATAACCGTTCAAAAAAACAATTTGAGAAAATTACTGGTGATGATCAAATCTTGTCGCCCCCGGTTGATGAAGAATGAGAACATGAACAAGCCCAAATTGCTAAAGACCGTTATAAAAAAGCTAATTATAATCATCAATTTGATGAAGCTAAAAAACCAAATCTTGATCAACGCTTAGCTTATGAACAACGGATGACACAGTATTTAATGAATGTTAAGATGCAATATGAACAAGGTTATAACCGACAACTATCCCAAGAACTAGCGGATTTTAACCGGGCAATCAATTTATCAAAAGCAATTAAAACAACTGATACGGAATTACAAGAACGAATTTTAGCGAACCGGGATGAATCAACAGCAATCTTACGTCGTCATGTAATGTTATTAAACCAGAAACAACATATTGAAATTCGTTTATTAAATAAACAATTATTAAAAAATAAAACAACCAAAGCTAATATTGAAGATTTTATTAAAAAACAAAAAGAATTTCAAGATTTATTACGAATCCGCGAAGAAATTAAAGAAAATCGTGATTTATTAATCACTTCCTTACGAACACAAGCAAAATTAACCCAAGAAGCACGTGCTAAAAAATAACAAAAAATTATTGCCAAGCAGTACTTTTTAATTTTAGTGCAAAATTTTGGTAGATTTAAGATAAATTTTCAAGAACTTTCAAGAAAAATTATGATATTTTTTATACTTTTTTAAAAAATTAGGTATAATTAAAATGAAGTTGGGGGGCTGACATTGGAACAAAGTGAAATTAGAAATGGTTACTTATATGTTTTAAAAAATGGTCAAATTATTTCAATTCATCGAGGAAGCAAAAGCAAATTATTATTTAATAACCAAGAAACTAATCATAATTATTTAGCATATCCAATTTATACAGAAGATCAACTAGGGGAATTTTTGGTCAAAAAAAATGAATGCTTGTTATTATCAAATGTTAAGTTAGAAGGTAAATTATTATACTTACATTCAACGGATGTTAATATTATTCCGGCCAGTGATATTAATCATCCCTTAATTGTTAATAATACCCATATTAGAGTAGCTGATCAGAGTTTTTCGGTACAAGAAGAATTAACCCGTGAGTATAATGATGATTTACTTCAACGCTTATTAGATGAAGAAGAAGCTGAATTTTCCCAAAAGAAAAAACCACTTTTTAAAATCATTCGTAAAAATAATAAATAATAGGTTCTCAGAACCTTTTTTCTTTGCGAATTTGGGAACCAAGAACATTTAAGTTAGGGTCCTTTTTTGATATAATTACTATTAAGAAAGTATTTTAAACGAACAGGAGCAATGATGGTTCTTTGAAAGCAACAAAAAAATTAACTAAGATTCGGGCAAAATTATCATTGCCTCGCCTCACGTGAAAAGAAGAGTTTCGTAGGCAAAACTATTCGTCGCTAGATCGCATTATGAAAAAATATTTACAACAAGTTAATTATTTATGGTATTTTAAAAATGTGGCGTTTTATGATGAAAAATACCATTTAACTTATTTTTTTGACCGGATTGTTTTAACCCGCAAGAATTTATATTTTCTGAAGTATAAAAAGTTATCATCGCCGTTAGCAGTTGATATTCACCAGCCATATTGAAATTTTAATAATAAAACAATTACCTCACCAATTGTTACCCAACAATTTATGATTAACCGGGTTTTAAAATTATTAAAATCAAAACAATTCTTGGCTGTTTGCACCATTAACTTTTTAATTATTGATACTCGTTATGAATTAACTTTTAATAATTTGTGAAATAATCATAATATTCGGTATTTAAATTTAACCAACCATTCTTGATTTGATGTGATTCAGCAGATTGAACAAATCGATGAGCAAACTTATGATAAAATATCAGATGAGAGTATCTTATATTTACATCACCAGTTGACCGCCCATGCCAATGCTGTTAATAAAAAATATGATCGTCATTTTTGATATAGTTTGTATCATTTTATATAGGGGGAGCTAGTAATGACTCAACGTGAAATTCGAATTGATATTATCAATTTATTATATCGTCATTTTGTTTTAAATAATTCAATTAGTCAAACAAAGCAAGAATCATTTGATTTTTCCCAAAGTGTTCGCACTGAAGAAGAAATTAACAAAGTTATTCAAATTCTTGACCATTTAGAACAAATTATCGCGGATATTAATCAAAACTTAAAACCAGGGTGGGTATTTGAACGGTTAAGTAATTATCATAAAGCCGTCTTAGTATATAGTGTGTATGAAATTAAAGAATTACACACTTCTCGGGCAATTGTAATTAATGAAGCCCTGGAAATTGTTAAAAAATATGGGGAAGATGAAGATTATAGTTATCTTAATAAAGTTCTTGACCAAGTATAAAACCTCTGGCAGGTTTTTTTATTATTTTAAAATCTTAAAAATAGTAATAATTTAAAGAAAAAAACTATATAATGATTAAGAGAAAATGTAAGGTGAGAATCATGACAAGTAATATTTTTAAAGTTTCCGAAATTAATGCTTATATCAAGAATATTATTGAACAAGATCATAATTTAGTTAATATTTCTGTGCAGGGAGAGATTTCCAACATTACTAATCATTTTTCGGGGCATATTTATTTTACTATTAAGGATGAAAAGTCCCAGTTACGAGCAATTATGTTTTCTTTTAATGCAAAAAATTTAAAATTTAAATTAAAAGAAGGATTAAAAATTATTGCGGTGGGAACAGTAAAACTATATGAACCGCAAGGAACATATAGTTTGCAAGTTGTTAATATTAGTTTAGATGGCATTGGTGATTTATTTTTACAATATGAACAATTAAAACAAACATTAGAACAAAAAGGGTGGTTTGCCCAAGCAATTAAAAAACCAATCCCCAAATTTCCACGTAATATTGGGGTTATTACCGCTCCGAGTGGCGCTGCCATTCGGGATATTATTACCACTATTCATCGGCGCTTCCCCCAAACTAATATTTATTTGTTTCCTTGTTTAGTCCAGGGAAAAGAGGCTAAATATGATATTAAAGCAAAGATTGAAGTTGCGCAAAACTTTACCGTGCCATTAGATACTTTAATTGTTGGTCGTGGTGGGGGAAGTATTGAAGACTTATGAGTTTTTAATGAGTTCGAAGTAGCCCAGGCAATTTATCAATGTCCAATCCCAATAATTTCTTCTGTTGGCCATGAAATTGATTTTACGATTGCTGATTTTGTCGCTGATTTACGCGCACCAACCCCAACAGCTGCTGCTGAGTTAGCAACTCCTGATCAAAAGGAATTACTAATTTATCTTCACCAGCAGTATAAAACTTTAATTACTTTAATTAAAAATAAAGTTGATAATTACCAAGTTACTTTAAATAATTTAAAAAATAACTACTGGTTAACAACCCCCCAGGCCTTATACGAAAAACGATTTCATAACTACCAAGTTTTAAGACATAAGTTTAACCAAATCGCTGATAATTTTATTAATCATAATCTAAACCAAGTTAGTTATTATTACCAGAAACTATTAACAATTATCCAAAATTATTTACTAACCTTAACTCACCACAAAAATAATTTAATTGCTAAGTTAGATTTATTAAGTCCCTTAAAAACTTTAACGAGAGGGTATAGTGTGACTTATGATAGTAAGCAAAAGATTTTATTATTAACATCGCAAGTTCAGAATAATGATAAAATAATAACAAGGTTAAGTGATGGGCTTGTTTATTCACAAGTTACCGATATTAAAGAGGAGGGGAAATAATGGAACCTAAAAAATCATTTGAAGACATTTTAACTGAATTAAAAAATATAGTTAATGAATTAGAAAAAAATGAATTATCAATCGACCAGGCAATTAATGCCTTTGAAGCGGGAATTCAGTTAACAAAACAAGCAGAAATCAAATTACAAGATATCAAAGATAAGGTGACTAAAATTGTTAATGATAATAAAACAACAGATTTTAAAGTTGACAACGAATAATGGGGCAAATTTTTGAACACCAAGGGTGAGTTAAAAGAAATAATCGTAAAATTATTAAAAAACTATTAGAATTAAATTTAAATCGCGCAGTTTTTAAATATTTTACAACTTTTGATAGGAAAGATATTATCATTAAGAATTATGTTTATTTATTGCGGTTAAATAATCGAGCTGAGAAAGAATATTTTGATAGTATTGTTCTGATTAAATTGATTTTAATCTACTATCATATGCACTATATTAAACGTCAGAAAGTCCAAAAACAGGGGAAAGAAATTTTACAAGCAATTAATAAATTAGCGCCGCAGATTATTCTTTACCGTTTAAATGTTAATTATGAAACAGAATTGTTTGGCACAATTGATCATCATCACCATCGGGTAAAACCATATTATCCATATCATCTTTTATATGCCGAAATTGCCAATGTTTTTTACCAACCCTTTTTAGATCATCCCCAGGGTAAGCTTTATTATGAATATGGGTATTTATTAGTAATGTTAATTAATTTAAATGTTATTAAAAAAATTTTAAATGATACTAAAAATGTTGAAGTTTATAAGGTTAAATTATTAGTTACTTCTCAGTGTTATTATGCCATTGCCGATATTACCCCTGCTTATTTTAATTATTTTATTCAATATAATAATTATTTTTTACAGAAATATTAATTAGAAAGGATAAGAAGGAAATGAAATTAAAAGATTATCATAATCATTATGATTTGAAAACCTTGAACACCAAAGAACTATCAGAACTTGCTGAAGATTTACGAACCACCATTATTATGACTGTAAAGAAAAATGGTGGACACTTAGCAAGTAACTTAGGAACCGTTGAATTAACAATTAGTTTATTAAAATCTTTTGATATTGATAATAATGATTTAATTTTATTTGACACTGGTCACCAAACATATCCCTATAAAATTTTAACTGATCGCAAGGAGCAGTTTAGTACAATTCGTTTACCGGACGGACTAAGTGCTTTTCAATCCCCCCAGGAAAGTAAGTATGATTATCTTGCCAATGGTCATGCGGGAACTGCTCTTTCAACTGCAATTGCTTATAGTTATAATCCCAAGTACCAAAATATTGTTTGTATTATTGGGGATGCCGCATTTACCAATGGGTTAACTTTTGAAGCGTTAAACCATTTAGGAACAATTGCCAACAAAGTTATTATCATTTTAAATGATAACGAAATGAGTATTTCAAAAAACATTAGTATTTTACATACCACAATTAGTAAATTTCGTGCTAGTTGGTTTTATAAAATGATGGCAAAAGTTTCAAAAGTAACACGTTATATTCCGCCTTTTACCTTACTATATTTATGTCATTTATTAGTCGAAAAACTAATTCACCGGTTTGCGATTCCGGGTTTATTTGCTGGTTTTAATTTAGACTATATTGGGAAAATTAATGGTCATAACTTTCGCAAGTTAACGCGGGCTTTAAAAAATGCCAAAAAAATAAAGGGTAGTATCCTTGTCCATGTCAATACCAAAAAAGGGAAGGGCTACCAAGAAGAAAATCTGACTGGTTCAGAAAGTTGTCACTCTTATAGTTTAGTAACAAAACCAGAAAGTGAATGAAGTTATTATGTAGCGCAACATCTCCAAAAAGTTTTTCAAGATCAAAAATTTTACTTAATTTCAGCGGCAATGCAATCTTCTTTATATTTAGAAGAATTTATGAATGAAAATAAAGATTATTGTATTGATGTGGGGATTGCCGAAGAACACGGGGTTACTTTAGCGAGTGGGTTTGCTCTTGACCATCACAAAGTTGTTGTTAGTATGTATTCAACTTTTTTACAACGAGCCTATGATGAAATTTTACACGATGTTGTTCGCAACCACTTACCCGTAATCTTTTTAATTGATCGTGCCAGTTTAAGTTTGGCGGATGGGGTTAGTCACCACGGTATCTATGATATTAGTTTTTTAAATAGTATGGGGGGGATTGCAATCATTGCCCAACCAGCTAATAATGCAGATTTTAACCAAATGCTGCAGTTAGCATTAGCTAACAACCATGATCCATTTTTTATTCGTTATCCTAAAATGGGAATTACTTATAATACCAACCCTGCGGCTTTTAACATTGGGGAATGAGAATATTATTTATTTTTTCCAAGTGCGCAGTACCTTATTATCACTTATGGGAATAATGTTGAACATTTTAAAAAGTTAATTATGAGTAAACAACTATCAACAAAAGTTAACTTAGTTAATGCCCGCTTTATTAATCCAATTGATGAAAAGATGATACAAGAAATTATTGCCCACCAATATCACCAAATTATTATTTATGAGGATGTTATTAAACAAGGGGGGTTATTTAGTAATATTATTAGTGCCTTTCCTAATCTTGATTTAAGAAATATTAAACATTATGCTTATGAACATGGGTTATTAATTAAAAATCCGCTTAATCCCGAGGATGTTATCAAAGAAAATTTCGGAAATCTTTAACTATCTGGTTGCTTTATTTTATAATTAAGGTTTAATTAAGGTAATATAAATAAGAATAAAGGAGTAGGAACAATGCAAAAATTTATCAATATTAAATTAGATCGCAATGCAATTTTAAATAAGTATTTAACGCAGCATAATGTTGAAGCAATTTTATTTCATTCTCCCGTTAACCGTCTATGGTTTTCTAAATTTGCTTCATCAGAAGGATACTTATTATATACTAAAGATGAGTCAATTTTATTTTTAGATGGTCGCTACATCACCGCGGGAAAAGAACACGCAAAAAATGTGACGCGAGTTGAACTAATGGTGACCAATAATGCCAATGGTTTTTTTGGAACCCTAAGTGAAGTACTTAAAAAACGCCAGGTTAAGAACCTTGCTTTTGAAAGTGATTTTTTAGTTTATAGTTACTACCAAATGATTGATAAAGCGTTAGGAGATGTTACTTTAAAACCAGTTGATTTTACCGAATTACGAACAATTAAAGATAATGAGGAAGTTAACTTAATCAAAAAAGCTTGTGCAATTGGTGATACTGCCATTGCGAATGTTATTAAAAAAATTAAGGTCGGAATGACAGAACGGGAAATTGAACAAATTATTTTAAATACCTTTATTGAAATGGGGGCTGAACAACCTAGTTTTAAAACAATTGTTGCTTCGGGAATCCGCGGGGCGTTACCCCATGGGAAAGCTTCAGACAAAGTTATTAATAATAATGAATTAGTAACAATTGATTTTGGATGTATTTACCAAGGATATTGTTCAGATACTACCAGAACAATTGGGTTAGGACAACCAAGCGCGAAAATGTTAGAAATTTATGATGTTGTTTATCAAGCGCAAAAATTAGGGATTGCTGCTGTTAAACCAGGGGTAACTACAAAAGAAATAGATGATATTTGTCGTAATTATATTATAGAAAAGGGGTATGGGGAATATTTTACCCATTCAACAGGCCATGGGCTAGGAATTGAAGTTCATGAGTTTCCGCGGGTATCACCATTTTGTAATGTTCCGCTAAAACAAGGGATGGTAATTACCGTGGAACCAGGGATTTACATTCCTGACCTGGGGGGTGTGCGGATTGAAGATGATATTCTAGTTACTGAAGATGGTCATCAGCTCTTAACAGAGGCTAAGAGAGAATTAATTTTAGTCTAAAAATGAAAAAGTTCTTTATTAGTAAAGCCTTTTTATTAACAACTTTCCTTTTAACAATTGCTATTTTTATTATTGCGTTAATTTTACTAGGAATTGGGGGAAGTCAATTGTTATCTTTAACCGCTGATCCCAATTATGTTTTACAACAATGACATCATAATATTGTTTATGAAGTGAAGTTTTCGGGCCCCTTTACCTTATTAGCAACTGGTTTTCAAGAATTTTTTCATTTATAAATCAGTGAAACTGTTAATGGGGGGCATTGTCTTACCTTCTTATTATTAGTTATAAACTTTTAAAAGGTTTAAAAAATAAAAAACGAATTATTATTACTGGTTAATTTAAGAAAGATTTCCTTAATTTTTAATATTTTATTGGTAAAATGATTAGGATAACTTTTTGTACAAAGAATTAAAAGTTATATTAATAAAAATTTACAAATTCAAAAGGAGAATAATATATGAAGAAAATAATTATTAAAGATGATTTTTAAGCAATATTTCCAGCAGCTAAAATTGGGGTAGTAATTGCCCATAATATTAATAATCATATTCAAGATGCAACTCAGTACCAACCGTTTTTAAGTGCTGCCCAAGAAACTGCGCGCCCAATATATTAGCGCTGAAAAATTTACGGCTAATTCAGTAATTAAACATGACGGGAAGCTTACCAACAATTTAAAACTAAAAAGGGAGCTCGCTCATCAATTGAAGTCTTATTAAAACACGTTAAAAATAATAATGAAATTAGAACAATTAACTCGTTAGTTGATATTTATAATTCAGTTTCATTAAAATACGGGATGCCCTGTGGGGTGAAGATATTGCTAAAATTGTTTTGGGAGATGTTATTAACAAAAGCAACCGGAAATGAGGATTTTACTAACTTAGATTCTGAACAACAAGAACAATCTTACGAAGGGGAAATTGTTTATAAGGATAAGGATGAAGCGGGGGCAATTTGTCGGTGTCTAAATTGACGGGAAGCAACCCGCACTATGTTAACCGAACAAACAACAGATGCGGTGTTATGCATTGAATTTTTAGAATTTACTCGTGAAGAGGATTTTATGAATGCCTTACAAGAATTACAAATATTAATTACAACTAATTTATAAGGGAACTGTGAAATTAAAATTTTAGATCGTAATTATCCGGAAGCAATTATTGAAAATTAGCCTTTTAATTTAGTAATTATGATATTTTTTCTTACTACTAATAATTTACCAATAAAAATTACTAATTTTCTTAAATTAGTTGCTTTTTATTAAAATCCGCGATATACTAAAAAGAGTTCATTTTGATATTAGGCTTAATTTTACAATTATTTTTTACATAATAATCTTAAAATTTCCAGAACGATTTAAAAAATACTTTTTAAATATACTCATTATGAATGATTTTTAGGAGGAAAAGATGTACAACAATAACAGAAGTAATAACAACTTTCAAAGAAGAAACGATGATATAATCTCAAATGTTCAATTCCCAATTATGGGTGATAAAGGAACTAATTTTAAAACAGTTAACTCAAAAGATGGTGGGTCACACGACTTATTCGAATTCTGAGTTGAAGATAATGGTAATGAAGTGCACTGTATTGCGTGAGATGATGTGGCTAATAAATTAAAATCAGAATTTGATTTTGATAACTTTAAAAACATTATCATTACTTACAAAAAACGTTTAAATAAATTTACTGAAAAAACTGATTATAGTGTTCGTGAGTTTTCACTAGTTGCTTAAAATTATAAATTTAGTTTTTACAAAGGTTTAATTATGTTAACATAATTAAACCTTTTTTTCTTTCTTATTAATTAATAATCTTTTTTTAAATACGAATGCACTCCTAAAAATTCAGCTTGGTTAACAACTACTCCGTATTCTTGACGGGTTGCATCGGTGAAATAATATCAGGAGTTTAACTTCCCAGTAAAACAACTAAAGGTAATTAAGTTTGTACCATGGAAATCATTAGTTTTAATAGTATCTAATAAAAAATTAGTTTTAATATAGTGGTTAATGTTTAATAAAATTAAATAATTTTTATGATCTAAATAAATTTCTTTGTTATACTTACTAATGCGCCCATAATCACGAATAACAAACACAAAGCTTTTTATTTTGCCATTAAACCAGTTAGTTGTATTTAATTTCTAAATCAGTAATTGGTAATAACTCTTTTAATTTTCGTTCATCCTTAATTTTTTGCACAATGTGGTGATAATTATCAATTGATAAGGTTTTTAGTAATTCATTAAAATCTTTATTAGCAATTTTATTATTATAATTAAATAAAGTATGGGTTTTAAATTTTTTAATAAACCAAAATAACCTAAAGTTTACTGCCAAATAAATTAACAGCACAATTAAGAAAGCAGAAAGGACTAATGAGACAATTACTAATGTTAGTTTAATTATTAAAATATAACCACTTGCTAATTCTAACGTTTCTAAATAATAGCTAGCAACTTCACTGACAATAATTGGTAACCCAATATGTAAAATTAACTCCATTGTTTTTTAAATCATTGGATGCATTTCTGCTTTTTTATACATACTTAAATTCATATAAAATTCTCCTTATTAGTCTTTTATTGTTGCTTTTATTCTATCATATTTACCAACTTTATGAAAAATTAGTCATTTTAATATTCTAAAACTAATAATTATTTTATTGTGCTATTATTTTTTTTCGCTAAAATTAAATTAGCAACTTAAAAGAATGCGCAAAGTGCCTAAAATATTTATTTATTTTAGGTACTTTTTAAATTATCAAGGAGGTTAATTAATTATGTTTGAATGATTAAAACTTTTATGAAAAAAGGATACTTCAATTCCGGATGTAACTAACGAAATAGCCAGAATTAATGAGGCTAATTTTTATCAAGACTATTTAAAATTAAAATTAACACCTGAGGATTAAAAAACTTTTTTAGAGCTTTGCAATGATGCCAAAGACATTTGTACAACTGAAAATTACACGGCTTAGTTCCTAAATCAACCCATAATTTTCGAATTAATGAAAAACTAACTTGAAAACTAACCTTGCTTTTAAGCGATTGTCTTTTTCACCGCTGATTTGATTTTTATCATTTAATGTTATTGAAGTTTAAAAAAACAATGTCCCGAAATGCTAAGCTTTGTTACCAGGTGAAATTCTAATATTATGACGCCAGTTAATATTAGAGACAACTATATGGAAGTTGTGGCTTATGATCGTAATAAATTAAATTCGAATGTAATAAATTATGTTCGAATGGCACCCTTTGATATTTCAAATGATTAGTTAGTAAAGGAATTTTAGATGCTTAATTTTACAGAGAGTGATTTTTTAAAATTTTATGATTATAATTTAAATGTACAGTTAGGACCATCACCAGTTGATAATCCACCGTGTGCGGAAGTTTCTGAAGAAGAAGTTGAAAAAGTTGAGACTGCTACTGCTAAATTAAAAGAATGATGTAAGGAAGTAAAGAAACAAAATCAACAAAAATCCCAAATAATTCAGCAACAAATTAGGGAAGAGGAAGCACGACACCAATAATTAATTGATTCCTCTGATGAAAATACAAGATTATAATTATTTTTTATTGATAATTGTTGAAAATTGAATATTAAAAAAGAAACTAGTAGTTGTTGTAAAGCATTTAATTTCACAACTAAAATTTGCTTCATAAGAAAAATAAATTGCTTGCTAATCCTGCTCAATGATTGGAAAGAAATCATCAAAGTTTCACGGATCATTAAAAATTCATAAGTTGTTTTATATGAACGGGCAAATTGCCCAGCGATATCTTCATCGCTTGTTTCTTCTTGGTCTTGATCATCCGGACCATATTTATAAACACCATAATGGTATATTAATGGATCAATAAAATAAGGATTATTTTTCATCACAGAAGGGCAGATAAAATTTTTTAAGATGTTAAAGAGTTTTGTTTGAATTTGCTGGGCACTCGGATTATTAGTTTTTCATTCGGCTGTTCATATTTAACAATAATTAGGGTTATTTTTAAAATATTGGATTAATATATTTTCAGTCATTTAAATTAGTAAAACTATATTCTTTATCACTACCGTTACTAGTAATGCTAACGGTTGGTTTAATTTGCTCAATAAAAGAAGTTAAATCAACGGCCACTCCTGCGATATTAATATTTTGAAAATCATAATTATAAAAGATTTAATTATATAAAAGGGTGCGTAAACTTCTAACGGCTGTTGTTCTTAAACTACGATTTTAGTTTTGTTCAAAAGCATTATTAAAAGCAACTTGTTTTAGTAAACTTAGTTAAGGCTTCTTTTTTTTGGTCATAGCCGTTAATCTCCGAATGAATTACTACCGTCTCATGAGGGTTTTCATCTTCACCATTATTATTATCATCCGGATCAATTGGTGGGGGTGTTGGTTTGTGACTAGTTGTTGAATTAGCAGTATTTTTACAAGCACTTAGGGATGTCAAATCACCAACTAAAATAGTTAAAGAATAACTTAATTAATCATCGCATATGTTTCCACCATTCCTTTAATTAATTATACGTTATTTTTTGTAAACTATCAATTTGCCAAGTTAACTAAGACAAAGAAAGATACCACATTAATTTTTAAACATTTAAAAGATTTATTTTTAACAATGTAAATTGTAAATTCAAATGCCACACTTTATTTAATTTAATTATAATACAACAAAATAAGTATTCAATATAATTTTATTTTTAAAATTATGATTTTTTTATCTAAATTTATGAAATTTGACACACTAAAAAATAATTTATTAAATTATTTAAGTAATTCAATAAAAAATTATTAAATATGTGATGATAAATTTAAAAATAATTGTTGCGAACTTAACCACTGTAAACAATGCCTTGGTTTATTGTTAATAACATCAATAACTCAATCTATTTCTTGTTGACTAATATTATTAAAATCTGTTTCTTTAGGAAATCAATGTCTAATATCTCTATTAATTCTTTCAACTAATGGTTTTTGAGTTGGAGTTCCAGCATCACAAAAATAAACATTAGTACAAGCAATTTTTTCTATTTCTTTTCAGTTACTAAATTCTTTGCCTTGATCTGTAATAATTCCTTTAATATTTATGGTTTTGAAAATCTTATTATTTAAAATTTTTTTTATTGCTTTTGTAACTTCTACGATTGAATTTTCTTTTAATTTTTTACAGAAAGTTTTTTTTGCTTAATTCTTCTGTTAAAACTAAACAACTAGATTGATGGTCTTTTCCAACTACTGTATCCATTTGAAATCAACCAAATTCATATTTATCATGTTTTGATTGCTCAATAGTTTTAAAATTTCTTATTTTTCCACGGCTATCTTTTCTATTTTTTGTTTTAAATCTTTTATTATGAAAATACAAATTTTCTTTTGATAAATTTAAAAGGCCAGAATAAATATATTTATATAAAGTTTTAACACATATAGGAAATTTACTGCCAAATTCTTTTTCATAGTTTTTACAAATTTGCTCTGGTGTATCATGGTACTTATTAAATCTTTTGTCTAATCATCTTAGTTTTTCATCTGAAAATATAATGTGTTTAATACATTTTTTTCTCTTTTTTCAATAGTCATCCTCTGCTAATTTAGGATCATAGTTGTTATTTTTTAACCTTTTTATTTCTCGTTTAATTTTATAACGAACGGCTTTTATGCAATATTCTTGCTATTTCAGATATATTAGGTTGATCATTCCTTCTTTTTAATGAATCAAGTTCTAATAAATCTTTTAACATTACTCTTTCTTTAAAAGTAAAATGATGAAAAATTTTTAATTTCATATTTATAAATTCCTTTCATTTTTAATTGCGTTAAAAAATGGAGGTTATTATGAATCAATTTAGCAATATTAATAACAAAAAACGAATTACTAGTTATGAACATTTAAATAAAAAATATGATTTGAATTTTAGTGACTATAATTTTGGTTTTGATTGAGAAGTATTTAAAGATTTTGTTGGTGATAGTTATGCGCGATATTTTACCACGAATTGTTTTTTTAAGTTTGTATCTGCGGGTCGTGGCACTAATAAAACATGAAATCATCTAGCTGAAAAATTATTTTTTGCTTGTAATTTTGCTGATGCTTCATCTAATATTTTACGAAGATATGCCAACACCCACGAAGATACTACATTTGGCGATACAATTAATGTCTGTAATTATCTATATGATAAATATGGTATTGATATCGGACCCGACAACGAAAATGGAATTGTGTGACCGAAAAATGTTAAAGAAGGTGGAGAGATTATTTTTCCTAGTGGTGTTCGTATTGCTTTTGTTGGCTATGCTAATGGTAATAAAATTATGGGTAAAGTTGGAAAAGGTAGTGGCATTATATCGGCATGAACAGATGAAATGATTCATGCGGAAGAAAAAGAAATCTTAACTGATAAAAAATTAGATAAAAGATATAATAATTTAAGAGTTTCAATGTTTCATTCAAAAAGTTTAAAAGTGTCTTACGTAAAATACACAGACGATAATAATAACGAACAATATAATTTAGACAATCCTATCCCAGTTAAAGAATTATCTTGGACATTTCAAGAATGAGATAATATAGCAAAACAATACATAACAGTAACAACATATTTTCATAAAACATATTCTAATCAATTTACTTTTAATTCTTTTGATAAATATCATGTTTTTTATGAAAAATTCGTAACGCCATATTTACCGTTAAATAAAAGAATTAAAACTATTTTAAAAGAACACAATCAAGTATATTCAGAAAACAAACAAGCATTTAATGGTTTAGGTGTTTTTAATTTACGATTAACAATGGGGACTGTTTGAAATAAAATACCTGATATTACTAAAAAACTTGTTTTAACAAATAAAGAAGAACGACCTGATTTATTTGAACTTGAATACTATGGTTTTGAATATAATGACAATGATCCCAGTATTTATGTTTTGCGAAATTATCGTAAATATACTAAAGAGTATAACTTACAAGATTTTTACAATTCCAATACAAAACAGTATCAATTTGATAGTTATTCAATTGGTGTTGATTATGCTAATGGTAGTGAAGATCATACCGTATTTTTATTTAGTGGTTATAAAATTAATGAAAATAATGAATATGATAAATATTTAATTGAAGAAAATGTTGTTACACCAAAAAACGTAATGAATTTAAATGAAATAGTTGAACATTACGGACAATGAATAATTAATACATTTGATAAATTTGATGGTTTTGAGTATGCGACATTTCATTATGATATAAATGCCCACGACTTTATGCAAAAATTACAAGAAGATATTTGCCCTTATTTGGGATATAAAATTAAAATGTTTAAAGCCAAAAAACATCAGACATCCCTTAATAAAGAAGCGGGAATAATTAACCGTGTAACATGAATAAGAAAAATGTTTGTGCAAGGCAAAATATATGGCATATTAGATAACTTCCCATTTTTTTTAGATAAGTGCATTAGTGAACTAAGATTTAGTGATACCAAAACAAACACACCCGATAGTAAAATGTACCATGACCCATATGATGCTTTATTTTATGGTTCTTATCCGTATCGTTTTAAAATGGGAATATAAAAAAGGTTTTAAAAACCTTCTAAAATTTATAAATTTTATTTACTTTTTATTTATTAAATAATTAGTATTTAATGTTTTTTCTAAACTAGGTGATTTTTCTTGTATTTCATTACATCATCATTTTTCAATAGTTCAGGATGACAATTTTTATAACTTAATTTAAGATGTTTTCTAATTTTATTAAAATCTAACACCTCAACTTCAATTTTATCACCAACAGTGAAAAAAATCTTTAATATCTCTTTACATAATAATCTGAAATCTCACTAACATGAATTAAACCATCAGCCTTTTCTGCTCTACAAAAAGCACCATAAGGTGTAATGTTTGTTATTTTAACATTAACTTTATTTCCTTTTTTATACATAAAATTAAATATACTTCCTTTTTTTAAATGCTTTAATTATATCATTAAGACTATAAAAATCATTTGCAGAATTGGGTGAGCGGTTGATTTTCTTAAATTTTTGTGATAAAATAATTAATAGTTAAAAAAAGTTTTGAGGTTCTTTCAAACAAATTTGGAAACCTTTATAAAATTCTTCGCTTAACTCTTATAATTTTTCCCAAATACTTTGAAAATACCGGAAAAAAATTTTTTTAAACTTTAAGGCATTTTTCACAAACTTATGAAAATCACCGCGAGCCCAGAATTAGTACACAATAATCACAATAATAATCATATCAAATAGTTTCCTTTCTAAAATAAATTTAAAAATGCTTGACTTGCATATATATAATGTTAATAGATCTTGATAAAAAGTTTCAAGATGAAAGAAAGGAAATTTATACAAAATGAAAAAATTACTAAGTTTATTAAGTATATTAACAATTAGTGCAACTGCTGTTCCAACAACAATTGCGGCCAGTCCTTATCAAAAAGAAGAAAATAATTCAGAAAATTTAATTAGAAATAAAAGACAAAATAATACTTTTCCAATTTTTAATTTAAAACTTAGTTGAGATTCTAAGAGATATTTTGTTTCTTTATGTAATAATGTTCTTACTGCTATGCTAGAAAATAATATTATTAGTTCGGTAACAGAAAGTACACCAGAATTAAACTGTAATAATCCAAATATGTATATAATTAATTCAAATTATCAATTTAATTATTTTATTATAAAAATATCAGTGCCAGATGATAATGGGCATTGAAAATTAATTGATTTAGTTTTTAGAAGTAATGATTTTTATTTATCTGGCTTTATCTATAGATCTAATAATGTAGATATATTTTATCATTTTTCTGATGTTCAAATTGAAAGAAATGAAAATGGACAAACAGAATTTGATAATATGATATCTGGGCGCAATAATTTAGAATATTATAATTTAAGATTTAATTCAAATTATACAACTCTTATTGGAGATTCTAATCCAACAATTACTTGACCAGGAATAGTACAAGCATTTAATGATTTAGTAAATTATGCAAATAGACCTAATTATCAAGGAAATATTGCAGTAATTAGAGGTGCATTAGCTCGTGTTATTTTAGCAACAGCAGAAAGTATAAGATTTAGAGAAGTAAGAAATAATCTTTCTCAAAGCAATAATACTACCTTTTATTGAAGAACAAATTTTCTTGATACTATAACTAATTGAAATAGAATTTCAGAAAATGCAGTAAATTATTTAGAACAAAACAATAATCTTGCTGAATTTAATCAAAGAAATATAATTTTAGTATTAATTGGATTGTATTTTAGTCGTGTACAAAATTGAAAAAATCATCATGATGAATTAAAATAAATAAATGAAAAAAATATTAAGTATTTTAGGAACAATCACTTTAATTGGAACAAGTACTACAAGTTTAGTTTCTTGTAATACACCGCAATATACTGAAAAAGAATTAGCAGATTTAAAAGAACAAAATAAAATAAATACAAAAGATGGTATTTTAGAATGAATAGCACCCCAAGAAAAACCATTTAATCAAGTTGATAATAAGTATTATTTTGTTGTTGTTGGTTTTTTAAAACAATTAAATAGTATAATATTTTATTATCCAGCGATAAAAGAACAAATTAGTATTAATAATTTACAAATATTTAATAAAAATAATGAAAAGTTATTATTAATTACATTAGAAATATAAAAAAGTCATTTTAATAAATGACTTTTTATTATTCATTAACTTTTATTATACCATCTTTATCAATCATTAAATTAGGTGCTGGGTTATCTACTAAATTTCAACGATAAACTGTTTTAAAATAAGCTCCTTTGTCTATTCTTCAAGGTCAGTTTGTTACACTAGAAGGTTCATAATCATTTAAATCAACTTCATAATTTAAACTATAACGATGTAATTTAAGTTTATATCCTTCATCTTCTTTCAAAATTTTAAAAGAATTTATCTCTTCATCATTTTTAAATTTTGTAATATTTCAATTTTTACTTTTTCAAACAACAAAATAATACTTATTATCAACTTGATTAAATGGTTCATCATTTGCATAAACTTCTTCTCAATAATTTAACAGTGGTGGTGGTCCAATTCCACCACCAGAAAAATTAAAATATGATGAATTTAATTCAACCACACAATTTTCAAATTCTCAATATTCTTTTTTTATTCTCGGAGTAGAAACCAATTCAAAATAATATGGTGCAAATAACTTAACATCATCATTATAACCTTTATTAATAGCGTATTTGCTATATGTATAATTTGAAAGCATATAGATAATTTGTTTAAATCTTTTTATATATGTTTTATATAATTCACTTGGATTGTCTAATTTTCAATTTTCAAATAAACCATCAATAAATTTAGGAGTAGATAATGGGTTTGTTATTTTTAATCCCTTATGAAGTTGATAATCTTCAATTATTACAATAACTTTATTTAAATAAGAATAGGTTTGATTTTTAAATTTGTTCAATACTAAGTAAATATTATTTATTGCTTCTTCTTCAGAGTTAGAATGAAAAGTAATATTATTAATTATTTTCTTTTGCAAAACATTATAAATAATAATCCCAGTTTGTCCAATTCCGGCAGGATCAATTGCAATAATATATTTTAAATTATTTGTTTGATTTTTTTCTCAATTTGTAATATCTTTCAACCCTTGGTAGCCAAATCTAAAATATCATTAATTTTATAATGTTGCATATATGAATTAATAACATCTCATTTATTTTCAAATAAGTTTAAATACATTTTTGCTCATTCTAAACATTGTAAATCATAATGATTTTTGTGATGCGAAATACGACAATCAATTGGTTGACAATTAACTCAATCAAACGAAGTTGTTATTTCATTTCAAGTTTTATTAATATATTTACTTTTATATTCTTGCATAATATTTTATTCCTTTCTTTTATTTTTTAAATAAACAGAAAATTTCTTTGTTGGTTAATATTTTGATATTTATTAAGAATATTTATATTTTGATTTAATTAGTTAATTCGCTATCCATCTCACTTCGGTGGTGGTTGGTGGCGATCATAAAACTTTATATTTAAACAGAGTTTATCCCCCAACGGAAGTAAAACAATTTTACCCAGTTATTAATTACGCTTCATCCATCCCTACACAACTTTATTATTAAAGAAAATAACCTTTTGGAGCTCCAACCCTCTTGTTTTTTAGTGTCCGATATTGTTTTTTTCGGTTTAACAGCACTCTTTTTATGAAAACAAGCAAAAAAAAAAAAAAAAAAAAGCGCTCTGACATTTCACAAGTTATTAATCTTGCCGAGAATTAAAGAAATAAATAGGAGTAATAAATACATTCGCTTTCACACTTTCTTTAAAGCTTCGTGCCATAGATGAGTTATCCATCTTTAAGCATCAAAATATTAAGTTTAAGAGTTGCATTATTCATCGGATAATAGCTTTATTGAAAGGATTTATAAAAATATCGTTTATTTTGTGTGTAGGGAAAACAGAATTTAATCTGTTTTTATGATAAAAGTTCTAAATTTAAAGATACTATCCGATGAATAATGCAAATAAATTTGTGTTTTTTAATATAAAAATAAAAACACTTTATTTTTTCATAAAGTGTTGCATTTGGTTTACAATTTACACAATAATTATTAAAATAATTCTTTATTATAATAAAAATAATTACATAAATTACAAGGAGCTTTTATTATGCACAAAATTTTAAAGATTTTAACTAGTTTTGTTTTTAGCACAATGGTTGGTACTAACCTTTTTGCTTGCCATCCTCGTTCTGTTCGTGCCAATTTTGAATTATTAACAACCGTTCCAACTCAGCAGGGTTACCGGTTACAAATTGATAGCCGTAATAATTGGTATGTTGCAAGTAATAGTAAGTTAATTATTGGTTATCAACATCAAATTTTAAAAATAATTGAATTATCAGATTTAATCTTAAGTTTATTTGTTGATTTAAATAGTAATAACTGGTATCTTGGTACTGTTAATGGTTTTGTTTATACTGGTAATTTCAACAATCCAACTGTTACGAAGTTGCTTACGGGGAAGGGAGTTGAAATCTATAGTGTTTATTGTTATGAAGGAATATGATATGCTGGGGCTAGTAATGGCGATGTTTATACCGGTCAGGTTGGGGTTGAACCTGCTCACTTAATTAATAATTTTGCAGATACTAGTATTCTAAGTATTAATCACCACAATGAAAATATTATTTTTGGTTTTAATAATGGTGATCTTGAAACTTATGATCCGCTTCTTCAACAATGACAAAAATTTTACCATGTTAATGGGGAAGTTTATAATATTATCAACCAAAATAATACCTTAGCAATTTTAGATAATACTGATCACGGGGCAAGTAAATTTTACTTTTATCAAAATAATACCTGAACCTTAATAAATAGCTTAAATAAAGGAGTAATTTTTAATATTGCATTAGATAATAATAACTTTATTTATTGTGGGGATGATAAGGGGAACATTTACCAAATTGATAATCGTGAAATTAAGGTGTTAAAAATTATTGAGAAAAATAGTATTATTGATGTTAAAACTTTTGGTAATTGGCTTTATATCTTAACTGATGATGGGAAAATATATGATTTAAAGCTAAATTCTTAATTTTTTCTTTTTAAAAATTATTTAAAAAGAATTTTTTATATTTTTTTTGCATAATTTTATTAATTTTTTTAAAATATATTATATTATTAATTAGAGAAAGAAGTTGTAAGATTATACAGTGTATTCAGTTTTAAATGTTACTAGTTTATTAAAAGCAAAAAAATAGTTTTAAAAGTGGAAGTTAATGAAGAATTAATTGAAATTTTAGAGTACATTCTTTTTTAACAATACTATATATGTAATTTCTACTTTACATGAGTTTTGAAATAGCTAAAAAAATATGGTGATAGATATATATCCATTTTAAAAAATAAAATTTATTCTAAAAAAGAAATTATCTCTCTTCAAATTGACTATAACTTGTTGTTAAAATCTAATATTTTTAAAAAGGTCAAAATTTAATTCAAAATAATCTGATATTAAGTTATAGGCACCAAAAAAATCAAAAATAATATAAGTTATAACTTAATTAGTATAAAAAAATTGACGGCTTTAAAAAGTTGATTAAAAAAATTATTTAAAATTTAGTAATTTAAATAAAGATTGTATGATGAATGAGAATCAACCATTTTTTTAAATTAAGGTAAAAAATCTGAAATTAGAGATACTTTTTAATAAAGGAATTTTAAAATCAAAATATGAGGAGAAAAAATAGAGAATAATAAGAAAACAGGCAAATTAGCTGAAGAAATAGCTTTAGAATATCAAAAAAAACATGTTAATTAAAGAAAAAGACATGATCTTTCCAAAAAAGTAAAGATAGTTTCAAAAGATGGCTTAGGATATGACATTTTAAGCTTTGATAAAAATGGAAAAGAAAAATATATTGAAGTAAAAGGCACAACTACTTCATTACCGCTAAATTAAATTTAGGAGTTAAATTAGTAAAGGAGAACAAATGCTAATTGTCAATAAAAATCCCTCTTCGAAAGTTTTAAAACAGGGATATCAAAAATTTTTTTACCACTGATGACATTTAATAATTTTAATATTTTTATTTCCACTTGTTTATTACTGATCAAAAAAATATTGTCGGTTATTTTTTAATTTTACGCAAGATTACCAAAGATCAGGAAAACTTCAAATCAATGATAAACTTGTCGAATTTAATAGTTTTGAACATTACCATGCTGATTTGGCAGACAAAAAATTAACTAATTTTAGTTTTTCACCCCAAGAAGAACAACAAATTCAAGAATTGACTATTCTTAATCATAATGGTGATGAACTTAGTATGTTAATTTTAGAAAACCCGGCTTCTAACAAATGAGTAATTGGTTTACACGGATGAACCGAAAATAAGTATTTAGCTCTGCGGCAAGTTTATTATTTTTATCAACAAGGTTATAATATCTTGACTTTTGATAGTGTGGCCCATGGCTTAAGTTATGGTCAATATAGTGCTATTGGTTATTTGAATGCGCAAAATGTTGAAGATGTGACCCAATGACTAATGAAGAATTATCTGGTTAGTGAATTTGGGGTCATTGGTAATAGTATGGGCGCTAGTTGTGCTAGTTCGTATGCTCTTAATTATGGTTATCAAAATCCAAAGTTAAAATGAATAATTAGTGATTGTGGATTTATCAACTTGTTAGTCCAATTTCGCTATGTAATGACTTATCGCTACCAAAAACCATGGTGATTAATTAGTTGAGACTTACGTAGAATCTTTAAGCAACAATTAGGAGTTGATATTAAAAAATATAACTTATTAAAAGAACATCAGCGAATTAAAAACATTCCCTTTTTATTATTCCATGGTGAACAAGATGTTTTTGTGCCGTTTTTTATGAGTCAAAAATTTATTAACCAGAAATTAAAATATGAATTCCAACAAATTAGTGAATTAGTGGCTCTTCCAATCCTAGACCATGTGGAAGCAATTTCAAAAGGACATGATCTTTACCTAGCAAAAATTAAAAAATTTTTAGAAAGTGAGCAAGAGTTAAAAAATGAAATTACAAAAAAAATATAATTTCTGACAAATTTTAATGTTAGCAATTTCCGCCACCTTAGGAACTTCCATTTTAGTTTCGTTTGGCCAAGTTGGGTTTCAAGCCCAGTTTAATCCAATTCTGATGATTATTGCCTGAATTTTAGGGGGATTATTAGTAATCCCCGAAATGCTATTATTTTCCGAAGCAGCAACTTCTTATCCAGAAAATGGAACTTCTTATTATTGAATTAAAAGAGCCAAGTGAAATGCATGTTCGTTCTGATTTGGTTGAATTATGGTGTTATTTGTCAGTGCAACTGCCGTGGCAACTGCTTGTTTAGCATTTGGTAACATTATTGTAAGTATTAGTGGTTTACAAAATGAATGGTATGCCAAATTATTTGGGATTATTATTTTATTATTACTATTATTAATGCAACTTTTTATTAAAAAAAGTACGGGTTGATCACAAATTGTGTTTACTATTTTAAAATTATTACCAATTGGGTTGCTTCTTATTATTGCCATGATTTATGGTAATACCAATAGTTTTCAAAAAGATACGATTAACCAAAATCTTGGCCAAATTTATTTATCTTCCTTTTTATTGTTACCAGCGACCGCGATGACAATGTTTGCCTATTCGGGGATGGAAGCGATTACTTATATTAGTGGGGAAGTTATGGAACCGCGAAAAAATATTCCCCGCGCTTTAATTTGGTCCACAATTGCGATTATTATTTTATATGTAATCTTAGCGCTTGGATTATTAACTGTTAATAATCCTCTTAATTGGTTAGCTCCCGATAGCAATATTACCAATGTATGATATTATGCAATTATTAATAATCCGAAGATTCCAAATTTTCTTGGTTATTTGTTTTCCGGCTTAGCAACCTTAATTTTTATTGGGTCATTAAATTCCTTTTTAGTTTATCATTCACGATTAATTTTTAAGATGAGTGAAGAAGGGGATCTGTTTAAATTTTTTCAAAAAACAACAGCTAAAACTAACATGCCATATTTAGCAATGTTATTGCTAACTGTTTTAACCATTATTTATATTTTATGATCTTCGTTATTTCAAGTTACTAACTATTTTATTTTAGCAGTAAGTGTTTTAAAAACATTAACAATAGGAGTTATCATTTATTTACGTTATTGTGATCCCACTTGTCAGCGAATTTATTCCAATCCGGTCTTTATTATCTTAACTATTCTTTCCTTAAATGCCTGCTTAATAACATTTACAGGAGCTGTTATTGCTATGTATTATTATGGAAAAACTACCAAAAATATGTGAGAACTATGAAACTGTTTGATTACGATGGTAATTATGTTTGCGGGTTATCCACTTTATTATTTAAAAAAATATGGACAGCATCTAATTAAAATATGGCAAGCAAAGAAAAAGAACACTAAAATTAAAGATTAATAATGTAATAACTAACGTGAGGTTGATGAACCCAGGCTGGGGATGACCAACTGTACTTTCTAACTTAATTTTCTTATTGGAGTTTTCTTGCTTTTTGTTATTTATATTTCGCTTATTATTTTGATTATATGGTTGCTCTTGATTAATCGCTAGCTCTTGTTACAGTATTTTAGTTAAGTTTACCTCAAGGTTACTATTAACAAGTACATCTTTTAAAATTTTTATTTCTAAATATTTATAAACACAAGTAAGATTTACTTGATTATAAAGAGATAACTGTGGGTGACAACATAAAATATCTTTTAAATCATTTAAAGTTTGGTATGCAATGGGCACTTGTGCTTTTAAGAGGCCAGTTAATTGCTCATCTCCGAGAACACTTTGCAAACTTTGCGGATTTTTTTGTTATTAATTGGTTATTTTGAAGAATTTCAAATAATTCATTAGTAAAAATTTTATTTTGAAAATTAGAATGAAGGTTTAAAAAACTACAGAGTTCGTTAATAGATAAAACAATATTATTAGTATTAGTATTTTTAAATCAATTTCAAATTGTTAATTTATCAGGATTTTGTTCCAATAATATTTGATTTGTCAGAGAGAGCGGATAATAATTTAAGATTTTAAAATTAAGATAGTTATTAAAAATATTTCTTTATTTATTAAAAGATCTTAAATGTTTTAGATTAATAGTTTTCATAAAATAATCAATATTATTTAGTAAATATTAACTATCCATTTGAAAGAAAGCTATTTTATTAGTTTCAAATGCATCTTTGCATGCCTTTTCTAAATTTTTGCTAGAATTGAAATAATTTAATTATGTTTGTGTTTGATAAAGACTTCAAAAAATAATGCTAATAAATTTAGACACTACAAAGTCTGGAAGATTTTCTTTATTCAAATTATTAAAATAGTTTTTAAATTGAAGTTGAATATTTGTTAATAAATCATTTTTTTTGAATGAACATGGAGCAGTAGCAATTGTTTTCATCATATCGAAAAGATCTTGGTCAGAATTATAAAATGCTTTTAGAATAATGACAAGATTTTTAAAATTGTTAAAAACTTCTTCTTAAATATTAAATAATTTATTTATTTTAAACGAATTTTGAACGATCATAGTTTAGAGGAAAATCTATTTTTAGATATCCCTTATTTTCAAAATTTATTAATGCACAAAGAATATGAAATATTAACAATCCCGGAAGTTCCGGAGGTCATTAATTTATTGACAATTGCTAAAGATTTAAACTAATCTTTTTGATGTTAATAAATGTAATTATTTAAACATCTTTCCTATTTGAGAATGTTAATTTCATTTGTAGATAACTATTCTTAAACTTGGTATAATACTATTGTCTAGTATATGATAAATATGTTAGGCAAAAATTAGAATATATAAGAGTATTTAAAATACCATCAAATAATTAATTATTCAATGGTATTTTTTGCTTTTTTGCCTAGAAAGGAGGAAGCAGAATGGGAAATGATCCAAATAATAATCCAGCAGTTGCTGACATTATTGATGATGAAGATTATGGTGAATCATTTAACTGACTTTTTGGGGATTTGGATGAAAATGAACCAGTTAGTTTTGAAGAACCGCACCTAGAAAGTGATATTATACCTAGTGAATCAACAATTAATCTCCCCACATTATATACGTTAGAAAAAAATCAGGTCGGTAAAGTTATTTCCATAAAATTTAATAGTAAAACCTTGGCCGAATTTTTACAAAAATGTAATTCATCTATTTTAGAACCACAAGATCAAGAAACAAAGAATTTAAAAACCGAATATGTCAAAGAATTAGACGACCATTTTAAAGATAATAACCAAAATATAGTCTTATCTTTGTATATTAAACTGCAACCTGAACAGCAATTAAAAAAACTTGGGGAAATTTATTTAAAAGAAAAACCTCAACATGAAACAATTGGTGAATTTATTTTACGTAAAACAGCTGAATTATTTAAGTCATATAAAAATGAGATGGATAAAATTATGGCTAAAAAAGTAGAAAATGCAAATCGTTTAGAACAGATTAAAAAACAACAAAATCAAATTGCATCCTTACAACAACATGCTGATAATTTAGAAAATTCAGCAGGTCGTGGTTACTAATATCAGTTAATTAATAAAAATAAATTATATAATCTATTTTGTTATTTTCTTCATTAGGAAATAATTTAAGTAACTAAAAGAACTAGGTCACCCTAGTTCTTTTTATCATTAATAATTTACTATTTTTAATTTAAGATAGAATTAATTTTAAGATTATATATTATTAATTTATTTAATATTTCGTTTTTAAAAACTAAATAACTTCCTCAAGTAAAGCTAATTTCGATAAAAATTCAAACAACATTGGAAAGAGTAAAGTTAATTAACGGTTTTGTTTTATTTCACACAATTTGATAAACACAGTTGTTATTTTTTTGATAAGTAAATTTATATAATAAACTCGAAAAACCTTGAATTTGATTTAAATTATCAGTAAGACCAGTAAATTCATGGTATCATAATGATCATTGCTTGAACAGATTTAAGTAACTGTTTAAGGTTAAAACTAGGTTATACTGATTCATTGCCGTATTTAGTTGTTCATCACTTAGAATATTTTGATTTAATAGACTTTGTAAGAACATTACTTGTTGGTAATTATTTAACAAAGTAATAATACTTGCTAATAAACTAGCACTATTATTATTTTTAGTTAGTATTTTTAATTTTATAAGTAAATGAATTTCCATAAGCAAAACTTAGCTTTACAAAATCTAGTTGGGCAGGGGAATCTTGTAATGCCTTATATAGAGGAGTTAAATCAGTTTGACATATTAATAATAAATTATCAAAATCAATTTCATTGTTGGGTTTGTAAACTATTGTTCCACAAACAGCTAATAATTTTGGCAATTCAGTTTAATAGTAGCTATCAAAATTTCTTTGTTGTTCACCTTGTTGGATAATATCCATCATATATGTGTTATTTTTATAATATTTTTCATACATCTCATAATTAAACTGCAAGTTCATATTTTGGTTCGCAACCAACTGGGTGGCAACTGTAGTACTTGATTATAAAATCATATCCATCATTGATAGCGGAAGGAAATGCCCTTGATTTTGCTGATCAAAAGAAACTTACAAAAGTGAAGATGGCAATTAGAATAAAGGCAATAATTATTATAGTTAAAAACATTGCTAACCATTTTAAAACAGCAAATTTACTAGTTGGTAAATTATAAAGTTAATAATTAATAAAACCAAAACTTAGCGGTAAAATTGTCATTGTGATAATAAAATAAAAAGTTATTAAATATAATGCTAACATTTTTTTTCGCTAAAAATTCGTCATCGCGAATATGACTTAGAAACCAGGATTAACATGGTACCATCATCAATTTCATCACGAAATGTCTGAACGGTTTTAAATGCACTAAATAATAAGATTAACCCCGTGCTTACTATAAATCAAATGCCATAGAAGTTACTAAACTAAAGACCAGGGTATTAACTTCGTTTGTTAATTTTGCCATCAACATCATACTACAACTAATTGCAATACTGGCGGTGGCTCCTAAACTATAATAGACAATTGTTAAAATTGACTTAATTAATTTGTTATATGTATAAAAGAAAAAAGAAATTCGACATTTTTTCTCCGTTAATTTTTGTTTATTAGGTTGATAATATTTAATTTCTATAGATACCTCCGACTACTGAATGCTGTTGGTGATTAGTAGTATTCTTTAACACATTTTTAGTATAAATTTTATTAAGATCATTTCCATTTGTTGGTTCTGAAAAAACAATTTTACTAAAGTTTAAATTTGTTACTTCATCAACTAAGTGTTGAATTTCAGAAAGGATGTGGGTACAAATGACGACTGTTTTTCCAACTGCTGCAGTTTTTTTAAATCTTCATAAACTTCTAACCGTGCGTTTGTGTCTAAATTAGCAGTTGGTTTATCAAGAATTAAAATTTGGGAGTCATTTAATTAATGCTTGTGTTAATAAAACTTTTTTCTGCATTTCGGATGAAAACTGCAGTGGTGATTTTTTTTGAAATTTTTATAAATCTAACGCTGTTAATATTTTTGCAATTAATTTTTTTAGTCACAATTTTACTATTGCCATTTAAATATGACATTGAAGTTAAATAAGTACCCAGCGACCCTCCTTGGGAAACCGAGCTGATTCAGGGATATATCCAATTAATTTTTTCGCTTGTGGGTTAGTATTTAAAAAAACCATTAATAATAATTTTTCCCCAGGTTACTTGTATTATTTAAATACATATTACATACGAGAATTATTAGAAGCATTATAAATCATCGAAATAATTGCTCCAATAATACTTTTAATTGTTGTGGTTTTCTCACTCCCATTGGGTCCGATAAAACCATAAATAGTACCACTTTTTACGGTAAATGAAATACCATCAACCGCGATAAATTTTTTAAATTTTTTGGTCAGATGACTGACTTCGATAATATTTTGTCTCATGCAATGAGCACCTCCTCGTGTTAATTTTATTAAACTGGCAATAAAAAAGTTGTTATTCCTTGTTATTCTTAAGGAATGACAACTTATAATAAGTTATTTCTTTTTTAGCTTTAAAATTTTTTGTTTAACTAAATTATATTCATTGAGGTTTATTAAATTTTGATCATATAATTCTTTATAATATATTATTTTTTTTATTTTCTGTTCGTGGGGTTGATCTTTGACTGTTTTTAATTTTAACTTAGTTTTCACTCCCCAATGGTTTTCAATCCCTAAGAAGGTAATTAAAATAATTAGTAACACCCCATTAAAAAACCCTAAGAAAATACTAATTCCTAAATTAGTATATAATAATGGTTTATTATTTAAGTAATTAATGATGATAAACCTAGAATAATAAATAATATTATAATGGTGGAAAAAAATCATCAGAAAATGTTTCGAACTTTTTGACTAAAATGTAGGCCAGTAATAAGAGAAAGATAATCCGTATCCGTAATATTAAGTTCTGATAATTCTAAAATTTTAATTGTTAATTTCTTTAATTCTTCATTATCATTCGTCATGCTAACATAGGGGTTAATAAATTTTTCTTTTAAAATATTTTGTAAATTACTAATACTAATTTTTTTTATCCGTATTTAACTTACGGAGAATATAATAATTAGAAGGGACTTATTTTTTAATTTCACTTTCTTTTTTAATAATTAGAGTTGTAAAGGAATATTTGGCATAGATTAATAAATCGCCAGCTTGGGTTAGCAACTCTGGAACTATCTTTCGACAAAAGTCACGCTGATAATTTTACCAAATTTGATATGAAGTTGTAGGTAGGGGTGTTGCCATCACAATTTGGAAATTTTACAGCAAAATGTTCAAAGCGGTTAATCACTACTCCTGGGTTAATTTTCATTAAATTTTTTAATAACATTTCATGTTCTCCCATTAAGTTTGGTCTTAAATAATAACATTATTAAAATTTAATCTATTATTTCTAACTATTATACTATGAAATTAAATGTTTCTTCTTTAAAGATAGTTAATTAGTTTCGGAAAATTTTGGAATATTATTTAATAATTATTGCTTTTTTTATTAAAATGATAAATGTCAATAAATTAAGATGAGAGAGAAATTTTAGGATAAATGTTATTTTGGTCAGGAAACAAAACATTTTTTATAATGTTTTAATTTTTAATATTCTTAAATCATCATTTTTTTGATTATTTTTTATTGGGTTATCATTTTTAAAGAATAAGGAGAATATTAAAAATGAAAAAATTACTTTTTACTTCAACAATTAATGATACTAAAATAACATTTAAAGAAGAGAATGCAACAACTCCGGAGTCCTTTGGACTATATGATATTTTAAATAAAATCAATGTAATTAATTATTTTAATAGTCATAATAAAAAACAATATTTAGATTTAACTAATTCTAAACACCAAGATTTATTTTTACGGTGGTATGCTATTTTAAACGCTTGATTTAAAAAAGAAATTGCCACCAAACAACAAATTAATCAGAATTTTAACAGTCAACAATTTAATGCAGTTATTTCTAAAGCGATTGCTAACGAAGTTAATAATTTACAAAAAGATCCCCTTTATAATTTAATGGTTGGAACAATGTTTGATGAAGCAACAAATTTAATTAGAACCGTTATTCAAATGTTAAATTTTCCTGGTTTTGATATTTATGATTTATTACCAGCAATTGGTGGCTTTACTAGTTGAATTTTTAAACAAGGAGGTGATAATTTTGTTGTTAATGCAGATAATGTTAAACATGTAGAAAAAGTTTATAATGCTGATCCTAATCAATATGCTGGTTATAGCACTAATTTAGGTAGTCTTGATCCGACAAGCAAATATGGTGAACTAGTTTTACAAGAATTTGGTCTAAAATCCCAAAGTGGTAGCATCGATTATGAAAAAGGTTCATTATTTAAGATGATTAACACTTGAGAGCATGGTGGGCGATGGTTCAAACCCTGATAATGAAGCAATGCACCAATTTATTTTAAATACGCTAACTTCCTACAAAGGTTATTTAGGAAAATTATTTAATAATATTGACCAGGCAATGGCGAATGATTGGTTTGATAATATTTTCTTAAATAAAAACTGAAATATCACAGCAGAAGGAACTGAAGTTGATGGAACAATCTTAGGAAGAGTATACAAAGATGGCCAACTAGTCGGCGTTCGTTATCAATTAGATTATTATGGATCAAAAGATAGTTTAACTGATTTAGAACATCATCAACCGTTGGGTTATACTAATTCTGCTGCTCGTCCAGAAGCAGATTGAGATCCAAGTAACCCAAAAGCAAGAGTGGATGTCCCTAATATGGCTCCTAACAATAGTTGAGAAAAATCTGATTGAGAAGCCTATGATAGTGAAGGAACAGATTATTTAAAAAATAGTGGCCAAGTTAAATATATTTATATAGTTGAATTTGATGATGAAGCAAGAATGTTAGGAACATTTGCTGGTCTTAATGATTGAACTACTCATGCTTTTAAAATAATGGATTTTGCTTGATACTATAATAATAATAATAATAAACTTTATTATTAATATAATTTTAAAATCAAAAGATAATTTAATAGTTATCTTTTGATTTTTTCTTTTTATAATTTAACATATTTTTAATTAATTTCGTGAAAAAAAAATAAAAATTAATAACCATTAGTTAAATAACTATTGAGGTGATAGTTATGAAACTAAAGGAAATTAAAAAAGAAATTGATAATTTAAGTAAAAATAATTTGATTATTTTAGCAGAATTAATTCAAAAGAAAGTTAAAAACTATGATTAAGTAACTCTAATTAATATATCAAATAATGAATTTAAGAAAGTTAAATGAAAAAAAGCATTTATTGCCCACAATGTAAAGGAAAATCAATTTACAAAAATGGTAAATATATACAAGAACAAAGATATTTATGTCGTTATTGCCGAAAAACTTTTAATTTTAAAACAAGCACATTTTTATCATGAAGTCATTTGACATTAATACAATGAGCAACTTATATTCAATCCTTTTTATTAAAATTAACTTGTAAAGAAACAATTGAATTAGTAAATCTTTCAATATTAAATTCATGAAAAAACAGAATTAAATTAACAAAATGAATATTTAAAAAACTTAATAAAATTAGTTTGGAAAATATAGTTTGATTAGATGAAACTTATATTAATGAAACATATAAAGGAAATTGAAAAGAAAAAAATAAGCATAGAAGATTAATACAAAAACAAGAATATCAAAAGCATCATGATAAAAAACTTCGAGAAACTTCTAAATATAAGATTTATATTATCACTGGAGTAAATTATGATAAAATTTGTTTTTTAACTCCGTCATATTTTGGAAAATTAAAACAAAATATTACCAATTATGTGTTAAATTCTTATTTAAAAAACATTGAATTATTAATTAGTGATATGGAGTTAACATATGAAACATATAGATCAATTACATTCTCGTTTTAAACATTTTATTAAAAGATTTAGAGGTATAAGTGTTATATACTTAATATTATATTTTTGTTGATTTAAATTTATTTAGAAAAAATAGAAAAGCATCAATATTTAAACAAAAAAATAATTTATTAAACATGATTTAATTAATCATTTTCACGAAATTAATTAAAAATGTGTAATTTAAAAATTAGTTTTTTAAAATTATTTATTAAAATATAGTATAATTATACTTGAAATAAGTAATTACCATAGTGATTACCGACTTACAGTATAGGACATAAACCTTTACGTTTATAAATAATCAATAGCAATATTAATTATTTATGATTTTTTTATTTAATTAAATGGGGTGAAAAAACATGGCAGTTAGTGTTAAAGATAACGTTAAAACAGATTCAACAATTAAAAACCGTGTTAAATTATTAGATAAAAGAGTTAATTCTTTTACTGTTGAAAAATTATTAAGACATAGTAATAGTGGGAAAGTTAAACCAGCCAATAAAATGATTGAACAATATTATTTGCGCCGTGAGCAAGAAGCTTTAGAAGCTCGTAAAAAACGAGAAAAAGCGGCGAAGGGGGGTATTTATAATCTTAGTTTAGCAAAATATGATAATATTTTTGCTGAAACAAAACGAAAATTAGATGATCATCAAAAAGTGACAAGAGTTAACCCACGCTTAAATCCTGGGAAAAAAATTACTTATGATCGTTTTGCCAAGGAAAATTTAGAAAAATTAGCGTTGAAAAAATCACCAAGTAAAAATATTAATAAGCAAGATGTTATTGATATTCATGATTTGAATGCTAAGATGGAACAACTAACGATTACTTATGATTCTCAAAAGGGAATTTATGTAATGCAAGAAGCACAATCAACTAAAAAACCAGAGGAAAGTTTGCCAGTTTCCGAAACTAGTGATAACCAACCAGTCAACAAGGTTGAACAAGAACCACGACCAACAACCACAACTAAGGCACCACGCTATGCTTCCCGTCGCACATACAGTAGTACTGTTATTGTTGATCCGGCGAAACGACCAAGTTTTTTAGCCAAAATTCCGACACCCGATGATCGACCAGTGAAAGCTCAATCAGATGTAACAACCAAACCAGCCACCACTGGCAAAGAAAATAAAACTCCTAAGCCAGCACCAACGCCAGAACGTTTTAGTAAAACAAAATTTTTACAAGAGTTAAATAATAATAACATTGATAATTCATTATTAGCAACTACTAATACCTTCAATTATAAATATTGTAGTTCGCGAAAATCAGTCCGGGATTTCTTTTATAACATCTTTGATAAAATTGGTTTTACCAAACTAGTTAATTATTCAAAAAAATGAAATAAATAAATTTTTGATTAAGTTATTTTTAATTAAATAACTTAATTTTTTTATATTCCTAATTAACAGTCAATAGCAATTGTGAGAGTACCTTAATTTATGATATAATATATTCATATTACAAACCAGTATGTGATGACAAAAGATGGAAATATTGCGGCTAATGGGGGGATTATAGATATGAAAAAAGATATGATTACTTTAACAGTTCAAGAATTTATTGATTTGGTACCAGATGATAATATTTGGAAAGTTCGCAATGATGCGGAATATCAATTTGATTATGAAAGTTGAAAAATAATTATTTATTCATCTGGGAAATTAAAATTTATTTTACGTTATATTCAAGGTATCTTTCGTTGAATGGAAACTGTAGCAGATTTATCAGATTTAAGAATTAGTATTAGTGCGATTGTTGTTGATAAATTTAATTTTTCGATTTTTAAAAATGATTTACACATTTTTAATTGTAGTTTATCAACTAATTTTTATTTAATTTCCGAAGATGAATGAGCTAAAAAAATTACGGAATTCCATTATTCAAACTTTGATATTGTTGATGGTGATTTAACTTATAATGCTTTAGAACTAGGACAATGAAAAGGGGAAGAAGGCTTTGGAAAATTTATTAACATGTTATTAATGTTAATTCGCGAAACTGATAAATTTAAGACTAGTTCCTTACCAATTCAGTGAATTGTTGAATTTAAAGACCGCAAATTATCAATGTCCAGAATTAGAATGCAAATTGAATCATTACAAAATCGGAAAAAACCAGATAATAATTTCTTAACATCTAATAGCGAAGATGAAACTCCCAAAGAAGATCTTGAACAATCCAAACGTCCATCGTTAGGAACCATTAACCAAGAAGAAACAACTTCTTCGTGAAATAAGTATTATAAAACTGATAAATAAGAAAAAAATATTTAACATCTATGAAGATTGTTAAATATTTTTTAATTAATTAAATTATTTAAATATAATGATTGTTGGTTTCATCTTCTAATCCTTCACTATCAGAAAAATAAGTAATCTCAAGTGAAGTTCCTGATAAAGAATTTGTCCGATGTGATGATAAAGAATCATTTGACGCACATAATAATTCTAAAGAACTAGTTTTTGATAAGTTGCTTCTTTGTTTTACTAATTTATCTAATTTCTTTTGGGGTGCTGCCCTTCTATCATTAATTCTGTGCTGGCCAATAGCAGAAATGGCATTACAACTTCTTGCTTTTTCCTCATCAGAAGATTCGGAACATTCAATAATTGGATCAAAATCTAACTAATTTAAATAAGAACATGTTTACGGAGTTAATTGAGAATAATTTCTTTGAATATTAATATCTATTTTATCAGGTTCAAGACTAGTTGTGGGTTCTGAATCAACAGTTATCGCTATTTTAAGCCATCAGTATTATCATCTTAATTATTAATAGCACAATTTTCAATACTTTTAGGTTCTTCACTTACATTATAAAATAAACATTAATCGGGAACTTTATAGTTGGTCAAATAATTTCATTTGCTACTGCTAGATAAGCTCCACTTGCAGCCGGAATAGATGAGAACAGTAATTCCATTAAATTATTTAAATCTTTTTCTGGTTTCATTCAAAATTTATAAGTTACTTTTCCTCAAGCTCATGACCCAAATCCAGATCCTCCTCAATTAGCAAGGCATTTAACTGGGGTAATTAATCATTTTGCTCAGGTATTATTTAATATTTTGCTTTCTTTAATTCGTCATCATTCTAATGAACAACTTATAACATCACAAGCACTGGCTGCTGTAAATCATACTGAATAAGAACCGATTAATATTTCACAAATTGATTGGTCTGGTTCTTCATAACAATGATATGTTTGTCACATATCAAAGAAAATATTTGTTAATCATAATACAGTCATGAACGAATTAATTCATTGTTTACTGGCATCGGAAATTAATTCTTTAAAATTATTGGCATTGATTGCCCCCTGGAGATTTTCATCCCGAATTAAATAATCATTCACAGCGGGGTTAATTAAATTACTTAATAATTCTGTCCCTCTTAATTTAAGACTATTCTCAGGAACTATTCGGTAGTAAAATTTTTTGGCGGTACCAGTGGCAGAAATTAATAGGAGAGTTTTCACATATGCACAAAGCATCTTATAAGTTGGAAAACTAGCGAAGATATTTTTAGAGTGTTTTTTAATTTCTTTTCAATTAATTCAATGTAATGCTTGCGAACTTTAAATTAATGGAGTTTTTTCATCTATTTGTTGACTTGGCATAATAATTAGCCTCCTTTGGTCTATTATAATGGTTACCTGTCTGGTCACTTTTATTTTACTCTGATTGGAAAATAACCGGGGGCTTAGAACTTACTCTTTTTTAAACATTATTATTTAAAGTTATTTTTCTTAATATTTTGCGTTTTTTCGGTATAATTTATTTATAAAAGTAAATAAAGGATAATAACCAATTAATTTTTAGAGAGATAGTGGTTGGTGCAAACTATTAATAATTGTTATTATTTGACAAATTTATTTTCTACAATAAAATATTAACGAGAGCGCATAAACTAAAAGTTATGAATTAGGATGGCACCGCGAATTTAATAATTCGTTCCTAACGCATCTTTTAGTTTTTTAAATGTAAAGGAAAGAAGGAAAAAAATGTTAATTCAAAAACCACGGGGAACTGAAGACTTATATTATGAATCAGCCGAAGAGTTGAGTGCTTTAGAATTAGTTTTACGAAGTATTGTGAGCCAGTATAATTATCATGAAATTAGAACACCTATTTTTGAGGGGAAAGATTTATTTACCCGCACAGTGGGAGAAGAAACGGATATTGTTAGCAAGGAAATGTTTGAGTTATTAGATAAAAAAGAACGTGAATTTGTGTTACGACCAGAGGGAACAGTTCCCACAATTCGTAGTATTATTGAAAACAAATTATATGGTAAATATGAAATGCCCTTAAAATTTTTTTATATTGGTAGTATGTTTCGTTATGAGCGTCCCCAACATGGGCGACTTCGCCAGTTTAATCAATTCGGGGTGGAAGTTGTCGGGGCGAAAACATACTTATTAGATGTTGAAACAATTTTATTGGCTTATAATATTTTAAAAGCAGTTGGGTTAAATAACTTAACTTTAAAATTAAATTGTCTAACAACCGGTGTTAACAAAGAAAAATACATTAATGACTTAAAAGAATTTTTAAGTGGTCAGGATTTATGTGCCGACTGTCAAACGCGAATTAAAAAGAATCCTTTACGCGTGCTAGATTGTAAAATTGATAATGCTAAATTTGATAAGGCACCAAAAATTTACGAGTATTTAACTGAGCAAGAAGCAAAATATTTTAACAATATTCAGAAAGTGTTAACTAAATTAGAAGTTAGTTTTGAATTAGACCATAAATTAGTACGAGGGTTAGATTATTATACAGCGTTAGTATTTGAAATTAATTTTAGTGATGATCATGAAAAAGACTTAACCTTAATTGGCGGGGGGCGTTATGATAATTTAATTCATGAGTTAGATAATAGTTTAGATTATCCAGCCGTTGGTTTTGGGATGGGATTAGAAAGATTATTATTAGCATTGAAAAATAATAATCTTAAAATTAGTGAAGAAGATTATTTAGATGCTTACATTATTTGTTTGTCAGACCATGCCCGCTATTTTGCTAGTTCATTAATGTTAATGTTACGTACGAGTGGTTTTAAAGTAGATACTGATTATTTAGAGCGGGGAGTCAAAGCCCAATTTAAATCAATTGAACGGTTAAATGCACATAATGCTATTATTATTGGTGATGAGGAATTGAAAAAAAATGTTGTTAAAATTAAAAATCAAAAAACTGGTAAAGAACAAGAAGTTAAGTTTGAAAAAATTATTAATGTCTTAGGAAAGGAAAAGTAACATGAAAAGAACACATACTTGTGGAGAACTACGACTAAAAGATGTTAACCAGGAAGTTATTTTAACCGGCTGAGTTGCAAAAAGCCGACGTATGGGTGGCTTAATTTTTGTTGATTTACGTGATCGCAGTGGAATTAGCCAAATTATTTTTGAACCAGCCCAAGCGGATTATGAACTAGCAAATAGCTTACGTAATGAATATGTTATTGCTGTGCGGGGAACAGTTGTCGAACGCAAAAGTAAAAACCCGCAGCTACCCACCGGGGATATTGAAATCAAAGCAAATAAGTTAGAGATTTTTTCAAAAGCCCAAACAACCCCGTTAATTATTGCGGATGAAACAGATGCTTTAGAAGATGTCCGCATGACTTACCGCTATTTAGATTTACGAAGACCAGTTATGCAACAAAAAATCTTCTTACGCAATAAACTAGTCCATACTATTCGCAATTATTTACAAGACCATGGGTTTATTGATGTCGAAACTCCAATTTTAAATAAATCAACTCCCGAAGGGGCTCGTGATTTTTTAGTACCTTCCCGCCAAAATAAACATCATTTCTATGCTTTACCCCAGTCACCCCAATTGTTCAAACAATTATTAATGCTAAGTGGTTTTGATAAATATTTTCAAATTGCAAAATGTTTTCGCGATGAAGATTTACGAAGTGATCGCCAACCAGAATTTACCCAGTTAGATTTAGAAATGAGTTTTATTGAAAAAGAAGATATTATTACTTTAATTGAAGGATTACTAAAAAAAGTAATGCATGAAACCATTCAATGTGACATTACAACCCCCTTTATTTGAATGGAATATGACATGGCTATTGACTTATATGGAAGTGATAAACCTGACACCCGTTATGATTTAAAATTACATTCTATGAATGAAGTTTTCCAAAATAGTACTTTTAAAATTTTTCAAGATGTCTTACAAAACAAGGGAGTTATCAAAGCAATCTTTATTCCGCACCAAGTTAGCAAAAAAGAAATTGAAGAGTTAACTAGAATTGCCCAACAAAATAAAGCTAAAGGATTAGCATGGATTCGTTATAATTTAAATTTGGAATGAGAAGGTTCACTTGCCAAATTTTTAAGTAAGACTGAACAAGATGCTCTTTTAAAAATGGCTAACAATTCCCAAGGAACATTTTTCTTAATTAGTGGTGAATATCTGTCAACTTGTCAAGCTTTAGGTGCGGTACGTGTAACGTTAGCAAAATGATATAACTTAGCGAACCCGCATCACTTTAACTTCTTATGAATTGTTAACTGGCCACTTTATGAATGATCAGATGAAATAAACTCTTATACGGCAGCGCACCATCCATTTACTTCACCAACCAAAGAATTCATTGATAATTTTGATAAAGAACAAGCAACTGCCCGCGCTGAAGCTTATGATATTGTTTTAAATGGTTATGAAATTGGGGGGGGAAGTATTCGGATTCATGATAGTAATATCCAAGCACGAATGTTTAAATCATTACAATTAACACCTGCTGAAATTTCCGGAAAATTTGGTTGGTTTTTAAATGCCTTTAACTATGGGGTGCCTCCCCACGGGGGAATTGCCTTAGGGTTAGACCGCATTGTAATGTTATTAACAAATAGTGAATCAATTCGTGATGTAATTGCCTTTCCTAAAAATGCTTCGGGGGTTGACCCGATGACTAGTTCACCAAGTACGGTAACAGCAGAAAAATTAACTGAATTAGGAATTAAATTAGTTGATGAACATTAATGATTTATTAAAAAAAATTAATGAACTAGCTAAGAAGCAAAAAGAGAGAACTTTAACTGACAATGAAAAACAATTACAGCATCAACTTCGCCAACAATACTTAGAAGAATTTCGAAAAAAATTTTTAA
This sequence comes from Spiroplasma mirum ATCC 29335, assembly GCF_000565195.1. Lineage (NCBI taxonomy): Bacteria > Bacillati > Mycoplasmatota > Mollicutes > Entomoplasmatales > Spiroplasmataceae > Spiroplasma > Spiroplasma mirum. The sequence goes on from NZ_CP006720.1 coordinate 528,491, forward strand.
ATGAATTAAAAACGATTAAGGTAGTTAATGAAAAAGGAGAGGATGTTACTCCGGAGAAATTAAAAAAATTAAACCATCAAAATCAAAAAATTAAAAGCATTAAAAAAGATGATAAAATTTAATATCTTTTTTAGTTTGCTAATTGTCAATTGTTTTCTCTTTGCTGGGACTGGTCCGTTTTTTATTTAACCAAACCCCACTCATAATCCCAAAAGGCATAAAAATAATAAAGACTGTAAAAATTGATAAAATTAAAACAGCGGCTCCTTCACTCTTTGTTGAGTGGTTACTTTTAATTTTTATTTTAACAGTATCTGTTAACGGGATTCAGCACGCAAATCCAATAAAGCATATGAAAAAGTCTTCTATATATTCCTCTGTTTTTAATTATAACAAAAAAAAAAAAAACGAATTTTTTCCCGTAACTTATTTTAATATTTTTAGGTTATTTTTACAAAATTAATAATTATTGGTTAGTTAAAATTATAAAGAAAAAATAAGATTTTCTTGATTTTTGCTTATAAATTATAAAAAAAAATGTAAAATATAAGTATAAAGTTCGCTAAATATTTGATGAGGAGGAACAATATATATGAACAAATCAATTAATACTGTGAGAATGTTAGGGATTGAAGCAGTTAATAAAGCAAACTCGGGTCATCCCGGGATTATTTTAGGTGCTGCGCCAATGGCCTATACTTTATTTACTAAACATTTAAGAGTTAACCCCGAAGTTGATAAATGAATTAATCGTGATCGTTTTATTTTATCAGCTGGTCATGGGAGCGCCTTATTATATTCATTATTACATTTATCAGGATTTAATATTACAATTGATGATTTAAAAAAATTCCGCCAGTTAGGATCAATTACTCCTGGTCACCCCGAATCATACTTAACCCCTGGGGTGGATGTTACAACCGGACCATTAGGGCAAGGGATTGCGATGGCAGTTGGTCAGGCAGTTGCGGAAACTCACTTAAGTGCGCGCTATAATAAACCTAATTATAATTTATTTGACCATTATACTTATGTGATTTGTGGAGATGGTGATTTACAAGAAGGGGTTGCCCAAGAAGCAATTTCACTAGCTGGTCATTGAAAATTAAATAAATTAATTGTTTTATTTGATTCAAATGATGTCCAATTAGATAATATGGTTAGTGTTGCTCAAAGCGAAAATATTGCTGATCGTTTTAAAGCAGCGCAGTGAAACTATCTATTAGTTAAAGATGGGAATGATACAGCGGCAATTAATAAGGCCATTGAACAAGCAAAAACAAGTGATAAGCCAACTTTAATTGAAGTTAAAACGGTGATTGGTTTTGGAGCAACTAAGCAAGGAACGCCCGCTGTGCATGGTTCACCATTAGGAACTGATATTGAAACAGTTAAAAAAGTATTAGCATGAACAGAAAAAGATTTTTATGTTCCGGGAGAAGTTTATGAAGACTTTGAAACCAATGTTAAAGAACGGGGAATTAAAGAATATGACCGTTGAATTGCTCTTTATGAAAAATATTTGCAAGAATTTCCCGACCTAGGAAAAGAATTAGAACGTGCTATCCACGGTAATTTTACAATTAAAGCACAAGACTTTTTAGATTTAGCTCCAAGTAAACCCCAAGCAACCCGTGTCAGCAGTGGTAAAATTGTTGATCGCATTTCTGAATTACTACCAAACTGAATGGGGGGGAGTGCAGATTTAACTGGGAGTACTAAAGCAAAAGGCGCCGATGGTAATTACCAATTTGATAATCGGTTAGGAAGGAACATTGCCTATGGGGTCCGGGAATTTGCCATGGGAGCTATTAATAATGGAATCTATACCCATGGGGGGATTTTACCATTTGCTGGTGGTTTCTTTGTCTTTGCCGATTATATAAAACCAGCAATCCGGTTAAGTTCGCTAATGGAAATTCCAGTGCTATATGTATTATCCCATGATTCAATTGCGGTTGGTGAAGATGGACCAACCCACCAACCAATTGAACAATTAGCAATGCTTCGTAGTCAACCAAACTTAAATGTTTTCCGTCCTTGTGATTTTAAAGAAACCCTAGGAAGTTATTTAGAAGCATTACAACAAAAACACACTCCAAGTGCAATTTTAATTACACGGCAAGATTTACCAGAGTTAGAAACAACTAGTGCTCAAGATGTTAATAAGGGAGCCTATAAAGTTTTTGGGGCTGATCATAATAATGATGTTAATATCCTGGCCACGGGTAGTGAAGTTAGCTTAGCAATTAATGTAGCAAAAAAATTAACTGAAAAAAATATTTCCGCCAAAGTTATTTCAATGCCTTGTTGAGAATTATTTGCTAAACAACCAGCAGATTATCAAACAACCTTACTAGAAAAAAAAGCTTTAAAGGTTTCGTTAGAATTAGGAACAACTTTTGGGTGAGAAAGATATACTGGTAACGAGGGAATTAATATTGGAATTGATACTTTTGGTCAATCTGGAAACTTTCATTCGGTTCTAGAATACTTTAACTTTAATGTTGAACATATTAGTAATAAAATTATTAAAAAATTAGGAAAATAAGATTAGAATCTGGGTTTAGCCCAGATTTTATTTATTTTTTAACAAAAAAAATGTTTAAAAATAGCAAGGATGCCATTTGTCCGGTAAATATATCAAAATTATTTTATGATATACTAAAAGTGTAAATAAATAGTTAACAGAGTACTTAAAGTACCTAACAAGTTTAAAATGTTGGGTACTTTTTGTTTTATTCTCTAACTTTTATTTTATTTAATTTACCAGAAGGGATCAAATGAAATGATATCAAATAATAACTTAAATCAACTGTGTAAAAATTGTCAAAGTAATTTACAAGAATTATTTCAAAAAATTAAACAAAAAAAGCCGATGTTATTAAAACAATTACAATTTTTAAATGTGTACATTGGGGAAAATAATAGTGCACAAAGTGATTATAAAATTAAGCCCTTTGTTATTTTTCATTGTAAAAAAAATTATTTTGGATTATTTTATAAAAAAAATCTGATCAATAATAACCAGCTTAAACCGAACATTAAAAATCATACGGTTTATTTATCCTTGGCCACTATTAAGCAAAGTGCTAATTTAAATAACATTAAAGAGAAAATTACAACTTCAAACTTACCACTAGTAACTGCTCGCCAGCAACCATTAACAACGCGCCTGCAAACTGAACTTGTTGAACATCGTCAGCGGGTGGTGGGAGAAGTTGTTGATCCCCCATTAAATGCTCGGAATTTTGATTTGAATGCGGAAACCCGCCAAGCAGCCGGATTAATATATGTAATGCGCAATATTAACCGGAAATTAGTTCTTTTGTTTGTAATTATTATTTTAATCCTTGCCGGAATTGGGGTTGGGGGATGACAACTATTTAATTATTTAAATAAACCTCATACTACTAGTGTTGTCAAAACTGATATTACAAATGATGGGGGAACTTATAGACAATACCAAGCTATTATTGATGATACAACAAATAGTCAGTTAAAAACTGCCGTTCAACAAATTTCGGTGTTAAATCCCGATTTACTAAGTGCAATTGCTGATTCAGCAACAGTTTTATCAACTCAAGATGTTCTACAATATGACCACCAACCCCATTTAATGACAATTGATATCAACGCGGATAACGCCAAAATGTTTAAGGGCCATACGAAAGTAACCATGAATATTGAAGCAAAAAAATTTGATATTTCCTTTTTAAGTGGTGATTTTACAAATACAACTCCGCCCAAAACGACAACTTTAAACCAAATTAGTATTATTAAAGTTTTGGAAGGAATTCCTAATCTTAACCAAGATTTACTAACAGCGCTGCAAGACCCCCAAATTAAGATTGAAAATATTAGCGGTCAAATTCCGGAAGATGGGGAAAAACATTTAGTAACCTTTACTATTAATGCTAATGATACCACAAACTACTTAGGAAAAATTAATGCCAAAATTAATTTAATTAACCAAAAATTTGATATCGGTAATTTAAAAAATGATTATACTACTGATTCCGTAAATACTGTTAATGACTTAGAACGCCAAAGTTTGATTCAGTTAATTTTATTATTACCTGATGCGCCCCAAGAGTTAAAAAATGTCGCTCAAGAAACTAATGTTGTCTTAACCCCATCGCAACCAAAAATTCCTCGTGATGGCAAAACTTATGATCTTAATATTACCATTGATGCTAATAAAACCATTGATTATAGTGGTACTTTAACAATTAAAGTTAAAGTTAAAAATAGTGTACTTGATTTAGGTACTTTAAGTCAAGACTTAACTTCCCAACCACTTGTCATCGAACCAGACGTCAAAGCAACTGAATTAATTGATGCTTTACAACGAGTTGGGAATGTTAATCCAATTTTATTAGGTCTACTAAACCAACCAGGAATTAATATTTCAACCTTATCTGATTTTCCCCATGATGGGGTAGCCCATAAAATTGGGATTGATATTCAAGCCGAAGGAATTCCCCAATACACTGGTCAGGCCAGATTATGAATTATGATGAAATCAAGTAAAATTGATATTACCAGTGATGGGGGAAGTTTTATTCAATTTGGACCAGTTAATGGGAATGATACTAATATGGCTACTTTAATAAATGTGCTGGAACAATTAAATAAGTTAACACCTTTGAATTCTAATTTATTAGCCGCACTTAAAGATAAAAATATTATAGTCACTACTGACAGTCAGTTTGTAGCTGATAAAAAACCCCATGAAATAAATATTACAATTAATGCTATTAATACGAGTCAATATGAAGGAGTAGCAAAAATCTTATTAAATATGCAATCAACATAAACTAGAAAGGAGGATGTGCAATGAATAATGCCAATCAACAACCCCATGTTGTTATTTGTAATAATTGTAAGAAACGCTTACAGAGTTTATTAAAAACAATTAAAAAAGAAAACCCCTTATTAATTAAAAAACTACAATTATTACCAATTAAAACTGAAACTAATTTTGATTCAACAATGGATAATGATATTCAACCATTTTTAGTATTTCGTTGTTGGGATGTTTATTATGGGTTATTTAATAAAAAAAATTTATATTGTAACAATAAAATTAAACCCAATGTTATTAATAACATTGTCTATTTATCAGCCCAGACCTTTGCCAAAACCTTTCATATCCCTGATGTTCAACCAAGCCTTGCCCTCACCGTTGCTGAAAACCATTTACCAACCATTATTCCACCTTCCCAACACCAACTAGTTACGACCATTAAAAACAATGTTGATCTTCGTAACCCGGATGTTTTTTATCCAGAAATTGAAGATGAATATCATAGTCAGTTACAAGAATTATTAAAACATTACCATTATAAATTTATTATTCTAATTGTGGTTTTACTGGTGATTTTAGCAGGCATTGGCATTGGGGGTTGACAAATATATCAATATCTCAATCAACCAACAGCTCATGCTACTAATCGCATTGATATTTCCCATGATGGGGGATACTTTCCCAATGTGAGGGTAACTATTAATAACACTTCTTCGGACCAACTAACAAACGCTGTTCAACAAATTAGTGAGTTAAATTCCGATTTATTAACCGCTCTTAATGATCCTACCACGGTGTTAACAACTAGTGATCATTTACCATATGATGGGGGATATCACTTAATAAATATTACGGTTAATGCCACCCATGCCAAACAATTCGAGGGAATTGCGAATGTTACCTTAGCAGTTCGTGCGGCAAAATTTGATATTACTAATTTAGATGGTAACTTTAGTAACTTAGCTCCCTTAAAAATTATGAATTTAACCAATCAGAACATTATTAATGTCTTGCAAACAATTCCTGATTTAAATCCTAACTTAGCTAGTCTCCTCACTAATGACCAGTTAAAAATTAGTGACATTACTCCTTCAATATTAATTTCTGATGGCCGCCCGCACTTAATTAATTTTACCTTAGATGCTAATCAAACAAAACAATTTCAGGGCACATTACCAGTCAGTGTTTATTTTATCGCTACAAAAATTAATATTAGTAATATTAATGGTAATTATTTAACTAGTCCCCCGGTTGTAGTTGGTGATTTAACCCATGATAATCTAATTTATTTAATTCAAAATGTTCAAGGTGTTGACGCAAACTTAGCCACTGCGGTGAATGATCCGAATATTTTTGTTTCAACATCTTCAACGCTTCTTCCAAATAACCAACCAAGTGAAATTGATATTACTGTGGATGCCAATGCAACAAAAAATTATACGGGAACGTTACTAGTAAAACTACAAGCAAAAAACGGAACCATTGATATTTCTAATTTAAACCAAGATTTAACTTCCCAACCAGCGGTTAGTGAACCAGATACCAAACCAAATGAATTGATTGCGGGGTTAAAACAGGTTACAGGTCTTAATCCTACTTTACTTTATTTGCTTGACCAGTCTGGAATTAAAGTAACAACTGATTCTGTTCTTAACCATGATGGTCTTGCGCATAAAATTGATATTAAGATTACTGCGCTTGCGATTCCGAATTATACTGGCCAAGCCGTTGTTTCAATAATGATGAAGTCTACTAAAATTGATATTACTAACGATGGTGATGATTATACTAATCAACATGTTACGATTGGGAATGATTTAAATGCTAACACATTAATTGCTGCTTTAAATCAGTTAGGACCCACAATTGTAAATGAGAATATCTTAGCAGCCATTAAAGATCCCCAAGTGATTGTTACTTCTGATTCCCCATTTCAAGTTGATAATAAACCACATTCCATTAAGATTACTATTGATGCTCAATATACCAAACAATATGAAGGAACTGCCCATGTCAAAATTTTAATGCAATCTAATAAAATAAATATTACCAACGATAGTGGATATTATTCACAATACCAAAATGTTATTTTTTTTGCAAGATACTAGTCAAGAACAACTATTAGCGGGATTAGAACATAGAACAGTTAAAAAACTTTGGAATTAAGCAAACTTTATTAGCCGGCATTAAAGATCCGCACATTCAAATCTCTTCTCCAGATAGTCCTACTAATTTTATCGGTAAAAAAAATTACCATTAATATTAATGCGGATAGTACAGCCCAGTTTTATGGAAAAACGAGCGTTACCATTTGGGCTAATTTTAATGGACAGCAACGAGCAAAATTTAACAGTTCTGTTGAAGCAATAACCAACCTAAATAAAATTACTTATGTCGGAACTGCCGCGGGTGATCTTTATTAACAACAAGATCAAAGTTGAACAAAAATTGCTAATTTAAAAAATTCAATTAGTAAAATTTTAGTTAATAACAACAAAATTTATGTTGAAACTGTGCAAGGAACAATCTATTGTTCTGATAATTGAGCAAAGTCACTTGCTAATTATTAAGCAGCTAATAATATTCTAGATAATATGTATTTTGACCAAAATAATATTTTACATGTTGTAATAATTAATATTGGAATTGCAATTTCCCGGATTCAAGAGTTTTTATTGTCAGACTGAACAACTGATATTTTTGATAATAATTTATATTGTTCGCGAATGTTATATGATGGCATCATTAATAATGATGATGTCATTGTTACTAGTATTGGAATTTATAATACAACAAAACATACCCAAACAAAGTTCCCAACTGATAGCGGGATTGGGGTTGGTTTTTTAGCAGGAAATGATAATCATTGGTATGTTCTTATGAGCCAAGGTAGTCTTTTACAATATAATCCGGTGAACTTTGGCTACCACCAAATTTATAATTTTAAAAAAATGATTACATCCGCACTACTTGTTAATTATCAAGATAGTTTTTTAATTTGAACTAACGATAGCAGTCTCTATAACTTTAAACAAATTAACCACCCAATTGTTAAATAAGGATCATCAATCAGTCAAATTTTAGTGAATGAAGATGCGATTTATTTACGTTGTCAAAATAAAATTTATAGTTCTCATAATAACTAAAAATCGCAAGTCGAAAGCATTAACGCAGCGACAATTTCGCTTATTAATGGTAACTTATGGGTTGGCTATCAAGAGAATTATTTATTTGAACAAACTTATTAAAATTAGAAAGAAGGAATAATATGAAAAAAGCAATTCAATACCAAACGACGCCGGTAACGCCGAGCAAAAAAAGTAAGAAGAAAATAATTATCTGATCTATTATTGGAACAGTTTTATTAGCGGGGGTTAGTGTTGGAGGATGACAAATCTATGAATATTGAGTAAAAACTCATCAGCATGTTGACCGCCGGATTAATATTTCCCATGATGGGGGTAATTATACTAGTAACAAAGCTAAAGTTACTAATACTTCGCAAGATCAATTATTGTTAGCTTTAAAAACAATTACTACTTTAAAACCTGATCTTTTGCAAGTGTTAAATGATAACCATGTGGTGGTAAAAACTAATGACCATTTAATTTATAATGGTCAATATCAATCTTTGAAAATTATTATTGATGCTAGTGATACCATAAATTACCAAGGAACAGCAGCTGTAACAATGTCAATTGCGACAAGTATTATTGATATTTCCCATGATGGGGGTGAATTTTTAGACAGTAAAGCTCAAATTAGTGATACTAATTTACCAACCTTAGTTAGGGCAATTATTAGTGCCATTCCTAATTTAAATCCTGATTTAAAAGGAGCATTACAAGACTCCAATATTTACTTAACAACAACCGATAAATTACAATATGATGGTCAATACCATCCAATGAAAATTGATATTAATGCTAATAATACTAAAAATTATTTTGGCGAAGCATTCATTACCATTAGTGTGAAGGCGAAAACAAATTAATTAAAAATTAACCTTTCGAAAAATAACTTGCATGATTAATTTGCTGAAAAAGTTATGAGAAGTTACGAAATTTTTTCAATAAAATTCTTAATTATGTTAAAATATTGTAGATAACTAATATTCTTTTTAATAATTATTAGTTTTATTGATAAATTGTCATAAATTACGACTAGAGGAGGTAAATTAATCATATGATACCATGATGAGCAGGTTTAATAATTGGGATTGGTTGTTTAATCATTGGTGGGGTATTAGGATTTATTATTACAAAAAAAATTGTCCAAAAACAATTACGTGATAATCCCCCAATTACAGAAAAACAAATTCGTGCCATGTATATGCAAATGGGAAGAAAACCTTCAGAAGCTGATATTAAAAAAGTTATGAACTCCATGAAAAGGGCAAAATAATGCTATAAAATTAAAAAAATGTTAATAAAATTAACATTTTTTTAATTTTTTTTCGTTTTGTTTTTTGTTGCTTTTAAATCATTAATTTCTTCTGTTAATTCAGCTTGTTTTAACTTACTAGTTTTGATTTGCTGATTAATTTTGTTACTTTTTTCGGTTATTTCCAGTTTTTTTAGTTTATTAATATCAGCTTTTTTATGGATATCGTATTTTTTTTCTTGCCCTGTTCATAACCGTTTAATATTTTCATGGTGTCGAAAGACTAGTAAAATAACTCCTAGTGAAGCCATAATATTAATTAACGCAAGACTATCATAATAATTGTCATAATTAAGATTGTGAAATTGATTAAACCAAACTAAGTTACTATCCTTTAATAACTGGCCATCAAAGTTAATTACATTGATCCCACTTAGTTGGGGAATTCAACATAACGCCCCAACCATAATTGCACTTATAATTGATGATAATGATACTCTTCTTCAAATAAAAAAGACTACTCATCAAACTACTGCGACAATTAAGAAATAATAGGGGTTTGTCATTCATAATAATCCTAAAAAAGAAGAAACTGTTTTCCCACCTTTAAATTTATAATAAATTGGATAACAATGACTTAATAAAACAAAAAATGTTGGAACATAATAACTAGTTGAGCCAAAATTAACATCATCGACCGCAATACAGCTAATTCCTAGGGTAATAAACATGACAATTGTTATTTTTAACATATCTAAAAACATAATAACAAATCCTCATTTTTTTCCTAATACCCGGCTAGTATTAGTCGCCCCGGCATTTTTAGAATGATATTCTCTGACATCAACTTTAAAAAAGAACTTACCAATAAAAATTGATCAACTAAAAGAACCAATTAGATAAGCTAAAATACATGCAATGATTGTTCCAATATAACCATATAGATTCATTAATTTAAACACCTCTTAAATTATTATAACCTAAATGGAAGTATTTTTAATGAATATCCCAGATAAATCTTGGATAACAATATTTTTTGCAAAAAATTAATATTGTCGCAATTTTATCAATAATTTTTAATAATAAGTAATAATTTTTCCTAATCAAAAGAAATAAATTGTTTTTTTATAGAATACAAATATGGAAAAGGCATATGAAATAGGTAATTATTCAATAGCAATAGCAATTTGTAAGAACAAAAATAGTTGTTTATTTTGTATATTTTCGTAATTAATTAACTAAACTAAACTGAGGAAGAAAATAGTGAAGAAATTATTAGCAATTTTAGGCGCAATTGGATTGACAGCTACTGGTGCTTCATCAGTTGTGGCATGTAACAAGGAAGAAAAAAAGAAGATATAAAAAAATTTACCTTCATATAGTGAGTGACGCCCACAAAAAAGAAATTGCCTTAGCAGTTTCTAACGCCATTGCAAAAACAGCTAATAAAGCAGTTGGTAAAAACATAGGTGGTTATAAAACTATTAATAGTGTGGTAATTAATATTTTAAAATCAATTTCACAAATAAGCAATTTAACTGGAACTAAGTTACAAGTTAATGTGTTAGATGAAAAAAATTCTGAATTTACTAGTCATCATAGTGAATTTAAAAATGGTGACAAAATTATTATTGCCGTTAAAGCCTTAAGCGGATCAGAGTTAAAAGAGAGTTTAAAAGTTAAATTAACAGTAACTAACCAAGTAGTTGTTAATTTAACAAAAGTAACAATTACAGTTCCTGACCAAACAATTCCTGGGGATACAAGTGTCGTTGGGGATGTTACAGCTTTACAAACAATAATTATTAATGCTGTTAAAAGAACTTCTGGTTTATCAGGGTTAGTTATCAATACAGATTATACAATTGAAGAGTTAAATCAAATTGTTGTTGGAAAAACACCAACAGAATTATTAGCATTTAAATTTTTTGTTAAAGCAAAAAGTAATAAAGCCACTGGGGAAACACCTAAATTTAGTCTAAAAGTTACAAAAGCATAATTTAATTATTTGAAAAAACATCCAACATAAAGTTTACTAGTTAATGAAATTAAGACTAACTTTATTACAGATGTTTTTACAAAAATAAATTATTTTAATCTTTATTTGTAAAACTTCGGATATTATTGTATGATATTAAGGATTATCAAATACTTAATAAAGGTGGGATAAACAATGGACAATAATAACAAAACTTTACATTATGATGAATCTTCAATTCAAATCCTAGAAGGTTTAGATGCTGTTCGTAAACGCCCAGGAATGTATATTGGTTCAACTGATATTCGGGGATTACATCATTTAGTTTGAGAAATTGTTGATAACTCAATTGATGAAGCTTTAGCAGGATTTGCTAGTGAAATTAATATTATAATACATAAAAATAATGGTATCACGGTTAAAGATAATGGCCGGGGAGTTCCAATTGGTAAGCATGCGAGTGGAAAATCAACACCAGAGGTTATTTTTTCAATTTTACATGCCGGGGGAAAATTTGGTGGTGATGGTTATAAAACATCTGGAGGACTGCACGGAGTTGGTTCCTCAGTTGTTAATGCCTTATCAAGTGAGTTTGATGTCACAATTTATCGGGACAAAAAAATTAGTAAAATTAAATTTAATAATGGGGGAAAATTAGCCCAAAAATTAACGACAATTGGTTCGGCAACCACAACGGGAACTACCGTTTATTTTGTTCCGGACCCCGAAATTTTTAAAGTGATTGATTTTTCATTTTCAACAATTTCAGAGCGAATCCGGGAATCAGCATTTTTAAATAGTGGGTTAAAAATTACCCTCCAAGATGAACGCACTGATAAGTATGTTGAGTATTTATTTAATAATGGGTTAGAAGAGTTCATTACTTATATGAATGAGGGGAAAAAACCAATTACTCCAATTATCATCTTTAAAGGAATGGAAAAAGACATTGATGTTGAAATTGCTTTACAATATTCAACTGAATTTAACGAAAACTTATTAAGTTTTGCTAATAATGTTAAAACAAGTGACGGGGGAAGTCATGTGGTTGGTTTTCGTACGGGATTAACAAAAGTTATTAATGAGTATGCGCGCAAAGAAGGTTTATTAAAAGAAAAGGATAAGAACTTAGATTCAACTGATACCCGGGAAGGGTTAACAGCAATTATTTCGGTAAAAATCCCTGAAAGTTTAATTCAATATGAAGGCCAAACAAAAGGAAAATTAGGAACTAGTGATGTTAAAATGGCAGTTGAAAATATTGTTGCTAAACAAATGCAATTTTGGATGTTAGAAAATAAAACGAATGCCTATGCAATTATTGAAAAAGCATTATTAGCCCGTACTGCAAAAGAAGAAGCACGGAAAGCACGGGAAGCAGCCCGTGGCAATAAACGAAAATCTAATAGCGAACGGTTATTAACAGGAAAATTAACTCCTGCCCAAAATAAAAATAAAAAAGTTAATGAATTATTTTTAGTTGAAGGGGACTCCGCGGGGGGAAGCGCGAAATCAGGACGTGATCGGAAATTTCAAGCCATTCTTTCATTACGAGGAAAAGTTATTAATGCAGAAAAAGCAAAATTACAAGATTTAATGAATAATGAAGAAATTAATTTAATGATCCATGCTATTGGCGCTGGGTTGGGTAATAGTTTTGATTTGGAAGATGCTAACTATGGAAAAATTATTATTATGACTGATGCGGATACTGATGGGGCCCACATTCAAACTTTATTATTAACATTTTTCTACCGCTTTATGCGTCCGTTAATTGAAGACAAACGTGTTTATATTGCCTTGCCACCCTTATTTAAAATTACTAATTTAAAAAGTAAAAAAGTTAGTTATGCCTGAAATGAAAACGAGTTAAAAACAAAACTAAAACATCTGAAAGATAAGTTTGAACTACAACGTTACAAAGGGTTAGGAGAAATGAACGCTGAACAATTATGAGAAACAACAATGAATCCCGAAACTCGTCAGTTAATTGCAGTAACCATTGATGATGCCGCGATTGCGGAAAAACGGATTGTAACCTTAATGGGCGATGATGCTAAAAAACGCAAAGATTGAATTGATGAAAATGTTAAGTTTACTTTAGAAGATGACTTTCAACCGGTGGTGGGACAATAATGATGGAAAATATAATTTTTAATATTAAAATTAATCTTGATAATGTTAATAAAGTAAATGCGATTACTAGCCAGTATGAAAATTTTGTTTGAAATTTTTTGCGTTATGAAGAAACAACCGCTGAGTTAAAAATTTTTGTTTACCGAAAATTTGATTTGAGTAGTAGTGAACAAGATAAAATTATTGCTCAAACAACAGTTGCGAAAAACAACCCCCAAGCTTTAAACACGATGCTTTACATTAGCCAACTATTATTAGAAAAAACCTTGGCAAAAAATAATTTTATTCAAACAAGTATTCATGAGCATCCTGATTTGTATCGTTTAGAAACTAGCACAAATTTTTATCTATTAACGAAAGCAGGGGAAAAGTTTTTTAGTCAAGGTTCTAATGAACTGCAACTAAGATATTTTAACTGGGATTTAGCTGGCTTATTATTTAATTTAAAAGCCGCGGGAGAAGTAGTCTTTCCGGATAATTTATTAAATGATAATCCAAATCAGTTAGTTACAAAAATTAAAGAATGAAGTGCCAAAGGACAAAGTCTTAGTTCAAAACTAAATAATATTGCATGGTTTAAACATTATTATTTGGAATTAACAGAAACTACTAATGGTTTAGTTTTGACATATTGTTTTAAAAATGCTGAAGACCAAACGCAAACGCCTGGTCATCAAATTGTAATTAACAAAAATGATGTTCCCGCTTTACAAGATAGTTTAAAATTAGTCTATGAATTTTATTATACTAATGACAAAATTTTACAATTTGTTCGTACATTAATTTTAGATGTTAAAAATTCTATTTTAAATTATTATCGTCAAGAGGATCAATGAAAATTAACCGCCATTGGATTTGAAATTTTTTTAAAAATAACAATTGAAAAAATTATTAATCCCCATTTATAAATCAGAAAGGAACAGCAAGATGAGTAATCAAAAACAAACAGATAATGAATTAGTTTATACTTTAAATGATATTATGGACGATCGCTTTGCTCGCTATGCCAAATATATTATTCAAGAGCGTGCGTTACCCGATGTTCGGGATGGTTTAAAACCGGTTCAACGAAGAATCCTTTTTGCGATGAATGAACTCCGGCTAACTTTTAATTCAAGTTATAAAAAATCCGCACGGATTGTGGGGGAAGTAATTGGGAAGTATCATCCCCATGGTGATACATCTGTTTATGATGCAATGGTGCGGTTAAGTCAAAGTTGAAAAGTTCGCTATCCGTTAATTGATATGCACGGAAATAATGGGTCAATTGATGGGGACCATGCAGCGGCAATGCGTTATACCGAAACGCGCTTAAGTGAAATTGCCGGGTTTTTATTACAAGATCTTGATAAAGAAACAGTATTATTTGCCCCAAACTTTGATGACTCGGAAACAGAACCAACTATTTTACCAGCCATGTTCCCTAACTTATTAATTAATGGTGCTACAGGAATTGCTGCTGGATATGCAACAAATATTCCCCCTCATAATTTGCAAGAGGTTATTAATGTAACCATTCATCGGATTAAAAATCCCGATAGTAAGTTAAACGAATTAACAAAATATATTAAGGGTCCTGATTTTCCTACCGGAGGAATTATTCAAGGAAAAACGGGAATTCTTGATGCTTATCGCACCGGACGGGGAAAAATTATTATTCGCAGTAAAATTGAAAACGAAGATAATAATATTGTGATTACTGAAATTCCTTATGAAGTTGTTAAACAAGATTTAGTTAAAAAAATTGATGACATTAAATATAATGAGCCAGGATTAAATATTAAAGAAGTTCGGGATGAAACTGACCGTACGGGTTTACGAATTGTGGTGGAATTATCAAAACAAGCCAATTATGATACTGTTCGCAAGTATTTACTAAAAAATACTAATTTACAAGTATCCTATAATTTTAACGTGGTTGCGATTGCTAATAAACAACCAAAATTATTAGGCTTAAAAGAATTAATTGATTATTATATTGCCCACCAAAAAGAAGTTATTACCAATCGAAGTAAATTTGAATTAGCAAAAGCACAAAAACGAGAAGAAATTGTTGAAGGACTAATTAAGGCGGTTAGTATTTTAGATGAAATAATTGCCATTATTCGTCATTCCAAAGATCGCACGGATGCGATTAATAATTTATGTACTAAATTTAAATTTACCCAAGTTCAAGCCGAAGCAATTGTCCAATTAAGATTGTATCGGTTAACTTCAACTGATATTTTACAATTACAAAAAGAACAACAAGAGTTAGCTAATTTAATTAAGAACTTACAAGTAATTTTAGCACAAGAAGAAAAATTATTAGCTGTCATTGTTGAACAATTAGAATTAATTAAAAATAAATTTCCTTCTCCTCGTAAAAGTGTCATTGAAAATGATATTGAATTAATTGAAATTGAAAAAACAGAGACTATTATTGAAAAAGATGTTAATATCTGAGTTTCGCGAGATGGTTATTTAAAATCGTTAGATAATAGTCAAATAGCAAAAATAACAGCGAATGAATTTAACCGCAAACCATTAGATTTATGAGTTGCTAATTTTTCAGCGAACACATTAGATAAAATATTATTAATTACTTCAAAGGGGAATTATGTAATTATTCCCGTTTATAAAATTAAAATGTCAAAAATCAAAGATATTGGTGAACATGTTAACACCATTTCCGAATTACCAGGAGAAGAAAAAATTATTGCTAGTTATTTATTAGATAGTTTTAATAAACCTAACGTGGCAATTATGATCGCTACTAAAAATGGGATGATTAAAAAAGTTTCCGTGCCTGATTTTGAAGCAACTAGAATTAGTAAAGCGATAAAAGCAATTAACCTGAAAGCTGATGATGAAGTAGTTGCCAGCCAACTAGTTAAAGACGAACAATATGTTAGTATTTTTACCAAAAATGGTTTTGTAGTTAAATATAAACAACAAGAAATTCCAAGTCTTGGCTTACGTACCAGTGGGGTTAAATCAATTAACCTAAAAGAGGATGAAGTGGTCGGCGCTGGTTATGGTCAAAAAGAAAACCTTATCTTTATTACTGACCAAAATATGGTTAAAAAAATTGCTTTAAAAGAACTGCCCGTTTCAACGCGCCCTATTAAGGGAACACGGTTATTTAAATTAAATAAAAAACTGGACCAGTTAATTAAATGAGGATTTATTATTAATAAAAAAGAAACATTAAATATTTTACATCCAAATGATAAAATTGAAATGTTTAATGTTGACAAGATTGCGTTGCAAGAGTTAGATGCTCCTCTTGAAACTTTGGGAATTGAAAATATTGATGAGATTACGATTCCTAAATATTATAATTTAAAAGAACTTCCAACTAGTGAAACACCTCCAACTAATGATAATTCGAATTCTGTTGCCAAGGATCCTGCGGTTATTAAAGTAATAAAAAAACCAAACGCAGCGCCAACAAGAAAAGGCGCTGCTAAATCAACAAAGATTAAGGCAAAACAACAAAAACAAAAATTATCCGCAAAGTCAAAACCACAAGAAGCTCCGGTAATTTCATCTTCTGCAGTTCAACAACCAGTAGAAAAAATAGCAATTAGTAAAACTGGAACCACCCAGTCTAATTCACCAACTTCCCAACCAAGTGAGAATAGCGAAATCAACACGGATGTTTCTAAATCGCTTTCAACTAATAATAAAACTTCAAAAGAAAGTACCAAGGTTATGAAACCAACCCAATCTCCTGAATTAATTAATAAAAAAAGCCTAGCGGAAAAAAAGAATCCCACGGAAGTAAAAAATATAAAACCAGAGCAACAACCTAACAATGCTGGTTCTTCTACTCCTAAAGTAGATATTCGTCAAGCAAAAACAACGGTTGAATTATTGATTGAACAAAAACAACAAAAAGTTAGTTCTGGTGGATCAACACCAGAAATGACAACAGGAGAATTTCAAGCTCAACCAAATGAAAAAGTTGATAAAAATAAGTTTAAACATGATTTAGCTGTCGAAGAAACAAAGGAATTACAAATTAATATTAATGACATTTTAAAAAATAATGATGATCAATAAAAACAGGGAAATCATAATTTCCCTGCTCTTTTTATTTAATATGATGATAAAATGTAAGTAAATTATAATAAGGAGGACCAATATGGCAGATATTAATAACCAACAATTAACAGATGAGATTTTAGTGCAAGCATTTGACTTAACAAAATCATATCGTCATCAAGAAGTGCTCCACCATATTAATTTAACCGTTAAACGTGGTGATCGCATTGGTATTGTTGGTCCTAATGGTACCGGAAAAACAACGCTCTGTGAAATTTTAGCGCAGTTGCGAAAACCAAGTAGTGGTGAGGTGAACAAACCATTTGGAATTCGCATTGGAATGCAACTTCAAGAATCACGCTATCCAAAGGGTATCACTGGTTTTGATCTGATGAATCTTTATTTAAAAGCTTATAAGATTCCAATTAATCCAAAAGAAATTTACCAGATTTTATTAGCTTTACAAATTGAAAAAATTATTAATAAAGATATTACTAAGTTATCGGGTGGGCAACAACAAAAAATTAATATTTTATTGGCACTCATTGTTAATCCTGATTTAATTATTTTAGATGAGTTAGCGACCGGGTTAGATTTAGAAATTAAAGAAACAATTTATAATTTAATTAATGATTTTCTCACAGAACCTCAGAAGGGACTTTTGTTAATTTCCCATAATATGGAAGAGATTGAACAATTTTGTAAAACATTAATTTTTATGGTTAATGGTAAAATAATTAATACCATTGATGTTGCCACGGTGGTGGCTGAATATGGCAGTGTTGAAAAATATGTAAAAGCAAAATTTAAAGAATATCAAATTGGCTGTTATAATCAAAATTATGCGAGCTACCAGGAAGGATTCCGCAATGAAAAATGAGCAAAAAGTTGAACAAAATACATTGATAAAGAAAAAGATAAATAAGTCCCTTGTAACAGAAAATGTTAATATTTTTGCGCTTTATTTTTTCTTTCTAAATTATCTAAAACGACAAAAAATTGTTTTTGTTATTGCGGTGATTTTAATTCCGATTGGGATTACTCTGGATGCCATTTTAAATAACCCCCGGATTTCCGCAGGATCAATTAGTTTAGGAATTGGGATTTCCTTTATTGCCACCACTGCTAGTTGCTCGATGTATATGATGCTCGGATTTTTAATTGATTTAAAAGTTTCAATTGTTTACAAGCGAATTGGCTTGTTAGGGATTAAACCCCTTGGTTTTATTCTAATGGCAAGTTTATATTGTATAACCCTTGTTGTAGTTTCGGACATCCTTGTCTTAATAACTAGTTTAATCACGGTTGGCGCGCTTGGCTTTGATTTTAGTTTAATTTATGACCTAACTTTATTATTATTCTTTATTGTTTCGATTTTTACAGTGTTTTGTGTAATGGGAATCTTACTGTTAACACTGGTTTTAATTAATTCGCGTACAATTCAGTCCTTAGTAACGGGGATTTTAAGTGTTATTTTTATTGGGGGTTCCTTTGCGGTAGCCTCATGAATTCCACTCTTATTTGGGCATAATTACCAACAAATCTTTACAAGTTCATTAGGAATTGGGATCTTTTTTATCATTATTATTAGTTTATCAATTATTGGACTTATCTTTTATTATTTAACACTGTGACTATTTAAATGAGATAATTAATTGGTCCTGTTATTTACGAAAAAACTTAAAATTACTATGTTATTTTTTAAATATTTTTGTTATTATATATATGTTGTAAAATGACAAGTAAATTATTATATTCAGAAATGAGGTTAAATTAAAAATGCGTGAAGGAATAATTTTACGTTGCGATCAGTGTAAAGAAGAAAACTACATTGCGAAACGTGATAAGAAAAGACATCAAGAAAAACTAGAACTTAAAAAATATTGTTCGTGTTGTAATGCTCATACATTACACAAAGAAAAAAAATAGACCTTTTCTTTAAGGTCTTTTTTTATTTAATATATTATGTAAATCCAAGTAGGACAAGTCTAACTCTTATTAATTTGATAATAACACTCTTTTTAAAAAATGCAACTATTTTTTTTAAAAAATAAATTATTTGTAAATTTACCGTAATTTTAGCACACTAAAAAATAATTTATTAAATTTTACACACATAAACTTATCTAAAATTCTGTAAAAATATCTCTTTTGCACTTATTCAATTTAAACAAGGCCTTAATTTTGCATTTATAACATTAACTATTCAATCTATTTTTTGTTGAGAAATATAGTTAAAATCAGTTCCTTTTGGCAATCAATGTCTAAATTCACGATTAATTCTTTCAATTAATGGTTTTTGTTTTGGTGAACCAGGGTCACAAAAATAAACTTGTGTATCAGCAAATATTTCTATTTCTCTTCATTTACTAAATTCTTTTCCTCTATCTGTTATTATTCCCTTAATTTTACCGATTAAATTATTTACTCTAACAATATCTTTAAACTTTTCTATAACTTCACTAGCACTTATTTTTTTTAATTTAATAGCAAAATAATTCTTACTATTTTGTTCTACTAAAACTAAAACAGCAGATTGATGATTTTCACCAATTACAGTGTCCATTTCAAATCAACCAACATTAGAAACTTTATTTTTAATATCTCATATTGACCTAAAATTATCTAATTTATCCCGATTGTCAGTTCTTTTCTTTGTTCTATTTTTTTTTCCATGATTAGGTAAATTTTCTTTTAATAAATTAAATACTCCTAAATAAATTCATTTATACAATGTTTTAAGACAAACAGGAAATTTAACACCAAATTTTTTTTCATATCTTTTAATAATTTCTACGGGTGAATTATGATATTTATTAAATCTAAGATTTAACCATTCTAATTTATTTTTTGATAATTTAGATGGTTTTTTAATAGATTTTTTTCTTTTCTTTTTATAATCATAATGTGCTTTTTCAGGATTATATTCTTCTTGTAATCTTTTAACCTCTAATCTAATTGTATTACGACTTTTATTCATTACTTTTCCTATTTTAGAATAATTAAGTGTACCATTTTTCTTTTTAAATCTTTCTAATACTAAATGTTCTTTTAAATCATATCTTTCATCAAGACTAAAATGTTTATATTTTTTCTTTTTCATTTATCTAACCCTTTCTTATAAATATTTATACATTAAAATTAAAATTTTGTTGACATTTTATAAAAAGATGTTAGAATTGTGATGTAATTTAATACAAGTATGATTTTCTAACTCTTAATTACTTGTTTAAAAAATTACTAAAATAGAGACTTGAAAAAGTCTTTTTTTTTATTTTTTGTAATATAATGTAAAAAAGAACTCTTTTAAGTTCTTTCAAATTTTATACCTGCACACAATATATTTAATCATATTATTATATCGATTACAATTTTATTGTGTAAAAAGGAGTAAAAAAATGAAAGAATTTAATCCAACAACAGCAAGTTTACGAACATTTTATCGTAAAATAGAAGAATTTTGGCAAAATAAACCACCTAATAAACCATATACTTTGAATGATTTAATCAATGAATTCAACCTTTCTAACAGATGAAGATATGAAACTTACAAGAGCGAAAAGATAGTTCCTTTACTTAAAAAGCAAGTTGATAAAATTGAAAGTGAAATAATTAATTATATGATGAAAACTCCTGATGGTGCTAAATTATATTGGCAGCGAGCATTTAATTATAAATATTCATTACAAGAAAAACAGTTGGAACAAGAATTAAACTTAAATCAACAACAGCCAATAATTGTTAATCTACAAACTGATATTAGAGATATTAAAAAATATAATAATAATAATAATGAGGGAAATAATAATGCTTAATCATTTTACTTATTTATTAGAAATTCCTTATTGGTTATTGCAAAATAGTAGTATTGGTTATAAATATCCATTTGCTAAGAAATTTGAATTAGTTAATGAAATTAATCAGATTGGTACACGATATAGTGGTAAGACTTTATCAAATTTAGAAATGTTTGCTGAATTAATAAAAATATCAATGTTAATAAATGAACCTGTTTTTATTTTTGCTAGTATGAAAATGAATAAAAATGTTAGAAAAAGTATTTTTACAAATATTTATAATACATTAGAAAAACATAATATTCCTTTTACTGTTAATTTAAGTAACCATTCTTTTAAATTTTCAAATGGTAGTGAAATAGTATGTTATGGCTTACATTCAACTACTAAAAGAGAAAAATTAAAAGCCTTTTCTGACTTAAATAAATATAAGTTAGTAATTGATTGGCGTGAAGAATGTGACCAATATGACCAAAAAGATTTAAGTGATATTTCATTTGCTTTAAGAGGTTATAAACATAAAGTAGTTATAAACACATGTAATCCTGAAAGTTTAAAAAGATATATTGTTGGTTATTGTAATCAATTATTACCTTTTAATGAAGAAATAATGCTTAGTAAATTGGAACAAATTGCTTATATTGAAAAATGAAATATGAAAATTATTATTCATTATTCTAGTTGAAGATTAAATAATTTATTACCACAAGACCAAGTTAATGAACAATTAAGATTAGAACAATTAGATATTGAAAGAGCAAGAGTATGAAGTTGAGGTTTACCTGGTAATACTAGTGGTTCAATCTTTGCAAGATATATTGATATTATGCAAGCAACAGATATTATTCAACCAACTAAATTATTAGGTGGTGTTGATATTGCTAATGCGACAAGTCCTAAGGGACATACTACAGCTGCAAGCTTTTGATTATTTAATAATTTTGATAAAAAATCATATAAAGTTGCTGAATATACACATTCAAATGCAACTCAACAATTTAAAACTGAATTAGATCAAGTACATGATATTTTAGATTTTTATAATAATCAGTTAAATAAATATTATATATTAATTCAACAAGGTATTAATATTCAAGTTGATGATAGTGCTTATTCAACATTACAAAGTTTACAAAGAGAAAAACAAAAATATCAATTTGGTCAATTTATGCATTTCCAACCAGCACAAAAACAAAAATTTAAAATTAGACATCGTATTGAAGCATTTACGATGTTAATTAATACTAATCAATTAAAATGATTATGAGAAAAATGTCCTGTAAGTAAATTTCAATATGAATTAATTCAATGAGAAGATAAACCAGATGCCAGAGAAGAAAGAATGCTTGATTTATATGATGATACATTTGATAGTGATTTTTATGCATTACATTTTGAATTAGTAAATATGGTTAAACATAATAGTTCAGCAGATTATAAATTATGAAAAGAAAGAGAGTGAATGACTTAATGAAAAAAGATATATATGTAGTTGATGATGAAAGAGTTATTAATGCAAAAAGACCTTATATGTCAGTTTGTGGCAAAGTTAAAAAAAGATTTTGTAAAGATTTAAAGAAAGATAATATTGCAATATGTAAATTAAATTTATTTAATGAATATATTAAGAAATATCAAAAAATTAAAGTTTGTATTAAAGTATTAGCTAATGAACATACTTTATTAACTGTTAAAGTAATTAATTATGAATTAATACTTAAAATAAAGGAGCAAAATAATGATTAGTTTACCAAATTTACCAAATTTAAATGATGTTAATAGTGTATTAAAATTTTATAATTATGAATGAACAATTAATTTAGCAAATATTATTGCTCGTCATCAAATGCGATTAGTTAATGGGAAGACTATTTTATTTAATTCACATGATAAAACAATATTAGATAAATTAAATTGATGGTATGAAACATATAAAATTAAAGAGAAATTAGATAAAAATGAAATTACAGCTAGTTTAATGGGTAAAACTATTTTTGGTTTATTAGAAACAGATGATGGAAATATTGATTTATGAATTAATCCATTTAATTTTACTTCCAGAGTTTCTAAAATTAATGAAATTGAACAAGGCGCTGATATTTGATTAAATTATCATCAATCAGATAGTGGTTTTATTTTAAATTTAATTTGTACGAAAGATAAAATAGTTATTAAAGGTTGACCTAAAAATAATGAAGTAATTGTTGGACAAAGTAAAACTGAAATAGCAGATAATGTTAAACCAGTGTTAGTACAACAATTTAAAAATAAATTGGGTATAGTTCCTTTTTGAGAAATGATTAATGAACCTAATCCTATGTTTTTATCAACTTCAACAACTTTAAATCCATGACCTACTATGGCAAATTGTTATAAATTACAATATGATTTAGAAGATAGTTTTATTATTAAATCAAAAGAAAGATGAGCTAATCGTACTCACTGATATGGTATATTAGATAATAGTTTGATTGATGCTTATAACAAGGGTAATAAGAATGTTTATCAAAGTATTTTTGATGATATTTTTATTCAATCTGGACAAACGGTGGTTGATGGGCAATTATCACAATCATTACAAGTTGTACAAGGTACTCCAACATTAGAGACATATACACAAGATCAAAAAAATATAATTGAACAAGTTTATATTGCATGTCATTTTTCAAGTCCTTTTGGTGATAAATCAGATAGTGAACAAAATAAAACACAATCATTATTAACAAAAACAAAAGATTTAGAAAAACAATCTTATTTACAATCATATCGTAAATCATATTATACAAAAGTATTTGATGCTGTTTTAAAATTTTATGGTTTATGAGATGGAACTGGTGAAAGACCATATAGTTGAGATTTTATAAGTGCAAGTTTAGTAGATCAAATGCGAGAAAATGAAATTATTACTGCTAGATTAGATAATGGTACATTAGAACCAGTTAGAGCAATTAGTTGGTATGATAAATTAAATGAATTGGAAGCAACTAAGTATTATGAAAAAGTGGAAGAATGACAAGATAAAATGCAGACAAAAGAAATAGAACATAATAATAAATTAATGGAATATGATGAAACTGGTAATAATAAAAACGCTTTACAGGGTAGAACAGAAATTAAGGAGAATTAACAAATGGGTAGAATTAATCCTGCAATGATCGAAGAATTAAGAAGACAAGCACATGATACTTTAATAGATATTAGAGAAAATTTAAAAGATAATCGCCATTGAATGGTATTTCCATTCAATGTTTATACTTCATATATTCCTGATACAGAAACTGGTTGAAAACCAAATAATTCTAAACCAAGTGATTATGGTAGTTATTCACGAATTTTTGATAATATGGAAAGTACTATTGCTCAATGACAAGAATCTTTAAAAATAGTACAAAAATATAAAGGTGAAGAAATTAAACTATTAACTGCTGATAATTTTAAAAATCAACCTATTAATTCAACAGTATGAGCAAATAATGAAACTGCTTTTGCTATGAAATTAAAAGATGAAAATAATAATATGTATTGAAAAATATTTGATGGTTCAAATATTTATGATATTAATGAAATGCTTAAATTTTTAGATCAATATGAATTAAGTTATTTTATTAATAATGATAATAAAGCTGATAATTTTTATACCAAAGAAGTTAAAGTTGGTAAATATTGAGATGCTTATATAATTGATGACACAAGTTATATTCAATTTGGAGAAGCTAAATTTGAGCAGATTTTTACTCAGCAATCAACAGAACGGCAATATACTTTATTAATTTTAGATGAAGATATTAATAGATTAAATATTAATGATTATTATAATTTTTATGTTGTATTTAATGATCATGGTTTAAATATTGGTGGTGGTGATGTTAATTCGATTCCCCAAGATAGACAATGATTATATCCATCAAATGTAATTAATTATTATTCACCATGAGATGGTAGTTTTTTATGACAACAAATTACTTTTTCAAGTATTAATGACAAAATTAGTAATAGTGGTTTAGCAATTAGACAATTTATTCAAACAAGTGCGCCTGGTGAAGGTTATACTTTCCCTAAAATTACTTATGATAAAAAATTAAATAAAGGTATTGTTGAATTAGACCCTATTTTATTACAAGATGTAGGAGTTCTTGCTATGTCTGTTAAATTTTATGGTAACCCGGTTTTATTCGATGTTCCAGTAATTGGAAGACCAATTATTAAAGGTAAGTTTAATGAAAAAGTAATGAATTCAAGAGATTTATTAATGTATAACATGTATCCTGCTTCACCTGATAAGATAAATACTTATGTTTCACCGGATGTTAGTTGATATAATGTCCAAGGAATTCAACCAACCATGATAACGGGTTATAAAGATTGAAAAGGAGATATGGAGTCAAGGTATGACTTTTGAAGTCAAAAAAATAGTGAGGGTATTGTTATTACTGACCCTACAAATACAGCTGCAAGTAATAGTGGTGTTGGTAGAAATATTTATGCTGAAAATGCAGATTCTAAATTTTATTGGTCTAAAAATTGAAAAATAACTCCACCAAAAAAATTAAAAGTAAATAATGGATCTGTTGATAATATTCTTAGTACGCAAGCTTCATCATATTTTAGAAGAAGAGATAATTTTGGTAATACTGTTGGTATTGTTCGCTTTGAATATAATAAAATGGGTGAATGTAATGTTTGAGATATTTTAAATATTAATAATTTTATTAATCGCCAAATTACAGTTTTACCATTAAACTATACTCAAAAATTAGTTTTTAATCCATTTACTATTCCGGGTGGAGTTGGTAAATTCTTAAATTTTATTTCATTTGGAATCCCATGAGGATGAGTAATTAATCAAGATGAAACAACTTGACCTAATTTTCAATGACTTAATGGTTTTATGAGTTCAACTATATATAGCTTTTATAATGATGCATTTTGGAGTGAAAATGCTAAGGGTAATGGTTATTTACCTTTTGAAATATTTAGAGAACAAGGAAATGATAAAGTTGGTGCTATATTTGGTGCAAATGCTACAAGTATGGGGTTTACTACTTTATTAACAGATAAATTAAAAGGAACTGTTTTAACAAGTGATGGAAAACCAACAGAAGAATTAGTATATTCAACATATAATTTAAAACAATTAAATGAAAAAACTAATAGAGTTTACTTAATTAATGAAAATACAAAAGCAGTTGATGCTCAGACACCAGTTAGTGATAGTGAAAAAGATAATGATTTACAATTTTTACAAACACCGAATGGAACAGGTTGTAGTTATATAATTGATATGTTTTCTATTCAAGCTTTGTATAAAGGTAATTTTGAAATTATCTTTTATGCTGATAATCCATATACGAATAATGAAGAAGATTATTTGCGATTATCTGTATGGAGTTTTCGTGGTAAAACAAAAAGTTATTTGAATAATTATTTACGGGATATGACAACTAATTATAAAACTAGTTTCTTAATCCCCCATGATTATGAAATACCAACATTTGATTACCCTAAATATGTTCTCCCACCAATTCCATATAACTATAAACCATATACTAAAACATTATTTTATGGAAATACTAGACATCCTTTCTATACTAATTTTGTTGCACCAGCACAATGTATTCAAACTACTAATTTTTTCCAAGATGAAATTTTTAATGGTTATTATGAAGTAGAAGTTGATTTAAAACAAATTGATCCTACAATTCAAAGTATCGATAAATTTATTGCTTCTTATAAAACAATAGAAATAACAAACCTTAATAATTTACAAGTTAATTGTAAGATGCCGAATATAGAGGATTTTATACCAAATAGAAATATTACTTTAAGGGGTGGGGTTTATGGCTGTGATAATAATTTAGGATTGTTATCAGATGCTACCTTAACTTCTATTGGAAAAGAACAAATTGATAATGTTAATTTTGAAAATAAAATTACATTATATACTGATAATATTAAAGTTAATGATATTCAAACATTTTCAACTGCAAATACAACTGAACCAGCTAAAAATGTTTCTTTCAATGAGTACACATTATCTGTTTCAAGGATGTTATTTACTGTTCTAATAACTGAGACTACAACTTGAGAAAGTAAAAAAGTAAGAGAAATATATTTACAGGCTTATTATACAAATGATATGAAGTTAAAAATAAGAATATCAAAAGCAATGAAACCATTATTTCTACCTCAAAGCCCATCTAATTGAAAATATTTTGGTAATGATAAAAATATACAAATTAAAACATCAGACATTTCAGTAAATTTCTTAAATAATAGTTCAGATAATATTGATATAAATATATTGCCAAGATAAAAAGAGAAATTAATCCTCTTTTTTAAATTTTTTATCTATTTCTAAATAATTTTTTACAATGTTGTAAATTTCTTTATATTTTATTGGGAAACTATTATTATATGATTTTGTTATAGTAGGATATTTTTTTTCGGTTACCCATAATACATTACCACACTTCTCTTTTTAAATTAATATAATTATTCTCATTTTTTCATATATATTCTTCATGATTTAATTTTTTTAAATTATCTTTAATTTCTTTTTCAACAACTCCATTAATTTCATTATTTTTTTTTGCAGTTATAACTAAAAATACTATGATTATTATTATTAATTAAAAAATAGTACAAGGAACAATAATAATTCATGGATAACTAATATACTTTTACTCCTTTTTAGTATTTATTCCTTAATAATATTTCCATTTGTTTTATCAATATTTGGGACAAATGGTGTATCAGTTTCACTTGTTCAAATATATACTTTTCAATTAGGTTCTAAAACAAAATTATTTAATTTAGGTGTATCCTTAGCTATTATTGATCCATGTCAACTATTATTTGGACTTAATACATTATTACTTATTACTAAATAAGTTTTACCATCATAATTTTTTCTAAAAAAATTGTTGATCTACATCTGTTCCTTTTCACTGTTTATATAAGTGGTTATTATGTAATACTTTGTTATCTCTGTTACATGCAACTAAATTTGTTGAACTAGTACCTATTAATGTGATTGCAGCAATAATACTTAATAATCTTTTCATTTCAATTAATCCTCTTTTCTATTTAATTAAATTATAATATATATTAATTACTTAAACAAATAAAAAAATGGTTGGAAAGACAAGGATTTGAACCCGCAACCCCTCCGCCCAAAACGGAGTGCTCTACCAAATTGAGGCACTTTCCAATGTACTAAAAATTATAACATTTTTATATTAAAATAAGCGATTTAAGGCTTAAATTAGACATTTTTTTATTAGTTTAGTATATTAATACTAAAAGTATAATATTTGTAAACTATATGATATTATTTTAGTTAAATAAAAAAGTAGAGTAAGCTGGACTAATCCACTGAGCCTATTACTTTTAAAAAAGGGACTTACTCTACTTTTATTAATTTAATTATAACACTTTTATATTATTTGTTTAGTATTTGTATATTTTATATATTGTATTATTAAACTATTTAGTTATAATAACATTGTATATATATTACATGGTTTAATCTTTTACAAAAAAGCGTTATTTGGTTTATGCTTTCCACCTTAAAAAGAGTTTAGCTGATTTGTTAATCGAACAAGAATAAAAAAAGAGAGGATTTTAAAAATGGCATTTACAAGAGAAAAATTAATTAAACAAGGATTAAGTGAAGAACAATCAGATATGATTATTTCACAATTCAATAATGAAGCAAAACAAATTAGAGAAAGTTTACAAAAACGAGAAGATGTTGTATCAAGAGAAGAATATTTAAAATTATCTAGTGAATTAGATGAATTAAAAGCATTTAAAGATATTCCATCTACTAAAATTGAAGATATTAAAACTAATTTAGATAAAGTGAATGGTAATTCTTTAACAGAAAAAGTTAATACTTTAAAAGAATTAAAACCTGATTTATTTATTGAAGAACAACAATTAATTTCACCAACTAATATTATTAAAGAATTTATTGAGAAATCACATGATAATAAAGAAGATGAAATTGAAAAATTAAAAGAAAAAGGTGCTTATACACCTGATGAAATAAAAAAAATATCTGAATATACACTTAAAACCCTTAAATAAATAAGGAAGGAAGATATATATGGCAACTATTAACTTGCCACAAGTACCTTTTACATTAGAAGGTAATAAACAAGATCAAAAAGCATATGTTGATATGGTTAATGCATTATTGCGTGGACCTTTATATAACGAATATGCAAGTATTTTTCAATATGCAACTGCTACTGCAGAACAAGTAGCATGATTACCTAATGCTGGTCAAGCATTATATAATTTAACTCATCGTGTTGTATGACAAGATGATTATAGTTTACCAAATGGTGGAACAACTCAAACAATGGGATTAACAAGAATTCCAGTACCAATTGATAAACGATTTAATTTAAAACTTATGAATGAAGCATTTGATTTAGCAATGATTGAAGCAAATATTAAAAATGGAATGATTGCTAATGCTATTTCAAGTGTTGTCCAAAATAAATTTGTTAATTTAGAATGTGAATTAATTCAAGCAATTTATGATTATTGTTTAGCAGATGGACAATATGAAGTTATGCCTTTGCGTAGTTATAATTCAGATAATGCTGATGATGCAAATAAAGTATTTTTTAAATTAAATGAAAGTATTATTGATACTACAAATCAAATTAGTAATTTATATTTTGGTTTATCTACTGAAAAAATGTTTTTAGTTTTAGGACGAAGAGCATATTTAGGTTTAACACCTGCTTATTTAAAAGTAATTGGTTCACAAGCACAATTAAAAGCAATGGTTAATGGTGAATTATATGAAAATACTGCAATGGGTATTCCAGTAACTAAAAGTTTTAATTTAGAAAAAGCATATACTAAAGGTCAAGTTAACCGTGATAGAGGTTATAATTTTATTAACTTAAATGGTATTATTATGAATAAACAAGTATGAGCATATCCAATTAATATGGATACTATTCAACAAGTTTTAGATAATGATACTGCTAACCCTAAATGAATTGGTAAAGTACAATATGCTACACCAACAATTTTATATCCAAAAACATGTAAAATTATTTTAGAAAAACAACCAACACAAGATGAAATTACACAAGCATATAACAACTTAAATAAAACTTATCGTGTTCCTATTGATTATGTTATTCCATCACCCACACCCAGGACCATCCGTTAGGAAAATAAATATAAGTAATATTGTTAAGCCGACAGTATCGCAAAATGATTTTATTATGAATGTTTTAGACCCTAAAACAGCAACTAAAAATGAAATAAGTAATGTTTATAAAAAATCTGTTTTATCAGAAATTAAAAAAATTAATGATAGTTTAACAGAAAATGATTTTGAAATAAACCCTTATTTTGATGGTAAAAATGATATTAATTTAATTGGTAATAGTAATAATTTTATTTTAAATATTAAAGGAAAAAATAATGCTGAGGGAGAAAAAATATTTAATATACATTTAAATAAATTTAATCTGCAAAATTTAAGTGATGTAATTAATGATGATGTTGATGATCCAACAGAATTTAAAGTTAAAGACCCTAAAAATGTAGTAAAAGATGAAATAATTAATGCATTACAACCTCAAATTATAAAAAGTGTTGATGATGATTTAAAAGAAACTATAAAAGATAGTGATTATGAAGTTATCATTAAAAAACCAGATTTTAATACACAAGCAAGATATGATATATCAGTACCAACTGAGGTTATAATTTCTTTAAATGGTAAAAATTGGTTAGTAGGTAACTCAACAAATGATATTCATATTCAAATGCCAAGTGCTACAAAAAAGTAAATAAAGACTATCAAGTTAAATTAATGATATAGGTTTAAAAATAATTATGAATTTATTAATTTTACGAATTATAACTTTTTTAGTAGAAAATATAGAGAATCAAGAAATAGTAAGTAAATTTACTACTTTAATTAATAAAGCAAGATCTTACTATTCTAATCCTCTTCAAAAAGTATCTAGTAAAGTTGAAGATATTTATCAATGATTAAATCCATTAACATATGTTAATTTAATTAAAAAAGGTCATCAAAAACAAATACAACAAATATTAAATGAATTAGAAAAAGAAAATAATCTTAAAAATAAAAAACAATTTGAAAATGAAAATTATATTAATACAAGTTGACAATCTTTAAATAGTAGTTGGCTTGATAGTGGTCTGTTTAATATTACAAATAAATTAACTTTAACAGGTAATTTAATATTATTAATTTATACAAAAAAAGCAAAAAAATCCTAAATGATATGGACCTTATGTATATACTGGTGTCCCAGTTGAAGTATGAAAAGTATTAAGTAGTGCTGTATCAAATGCAGGAACATTATTTTGAAGATATTGATTAAGAAAATGATTACCTAGTCATTTAAGAAAATATATTAAAAGTCGATTACCACGAGAATTAAAGGAAAAATATCCTAAGGGATCAACTAAATTAACAATTGAAACTACTAAAAAATTAAATAAAATTAAAAACTTTATTTATGATTTACAAAAAGGTTATTTTAACTTTAATTTTCAAGGTGAAATTAATATTAAATCATGATATCAAGAGCGTAGAAATGTTGTTAAAAATATTAAAAGTTCTTATATTAAACCAGTTAATAATTTTTTTTATCAAGCTAATAAAACTGTTCAAAATGCTAAAAAAGTACAAAGAAAATTTAATTATTATAAACCAGTTAATTTTAAAAATAGATATAAAACAAAATAAGAGGTGTATTACATGGAAAATAATTTATTATTTATAACAGTTGAAGATGTTAAAAAAAGTCCCCTATGACAACCTATTAATGATCGTAAGCAATCTACTTATAATGATAATTTAATTTATAATTCTATTTTAAAAACTAGTTTATGAATTGATAGATTAGCTGGTGCAACAGTTTCAGAAAAAATTAATAAACAAGATTTATTTCCATGAGTTAAAAAAGATGGAACTGGTTTAATTGATTATAATAGATGATTAAATTATATTCAATCTGCTTGTTTATTAGCTGTTATTAATTGATATTTGCCAAAAGGTGTAGATGATTTAAGGGGGAGTGCTAGTATATCGCAAGGTGGTGTTGCATATTCACAAACTAATGATCCAGAAGCTAATGAAAATATTACTAAGGATGTTAAAAATGCTTTAAAATTAGCTGGTGAAATAATTGATACTACTTCTGCTAAAACATTTACTCGCCCATATAATTATGTTTTAGATAATTATGCTCATCCATGAGAAGAAAAATATAAGCATATATCTAAAAAAACATTTTATCCAACATTATTATTTTGATTAAAAAATCGTTTATTTAGTGATAATAGTATTAATATTAGTTATTCTACAAAAAATGATTTTAGTAAAATTGATTATAATGAGTATATTAAATTAGTTGTTCCCTTTGATAATAATACAATTTATTATGATAATGGTTTATGAAAAGCAAAACTAGGAAATATTCCTGATAATGTAATTACAGATGAAATGTTTAATAAAGATTATATTGATAAATCTGATAGTAAATATATAGTTAAAAATGCTTTATTAACAGTTAATAATGAAACAAAAAATATTAATGATTTTATATTAGATTTACAAAATAAAATTATAAGTCTTAATCAAGAAATTAATAATATGAAATGAGAAGTTGTAGATACTAGTGATTTTGCACCTGATATCCGCGGAACTTATCAAATTAAAAATTTCGATAAAATAAATTATGAATATCGTGTATTTGTTAGTTTAACTGGACCCTATAATTCTCGTTTGGGCTCAGTAGCAAGTTATAAAAATTTTAAAGGTATTATATCAAATGTTTCTATTGAATTATTACCAAAGCCAAGTTATATAGCATTACTACTTAATTATAAAGGAAAAGTTTATAATCAAAATCAAGATGGTATACCGCAAAATTTACATTCTATTCATGTGGAAAGAAAAAAAGTAAGTTAAAAAGGATTTAATTTTATGAATGAAAATAAAGAAATAACTAGACCCGAATTTAAATGAGCATATTATTTATTTTGAACTAAACCAGCTCGCTTTTATCGTAGAGAATTAGAACGATATGAAGATCAGTTTTTATTAAAATCTGAAAAGGTTAGAAAAAAACAATATAAGATGATTGATGGCATTAATGCATTTATATTTATTGCTTTGTCTACTTCTTGAACAACTTTACCTAGTTTAGTTGATTTACCACATTGATTACAATGAGCAAAATTAGGAATGTATGATGTATCATGACAACATAATTGAGCAGGTGGATTAGTAATGTTTGTAATACCAGCTAGTGTGGGAAGAATAATTCAAAAATCACCATATTGATTCCCTCAAAAACAAATGCAATATATTTTAAATTGAATTTTAAAATTATTACCTATTTTAATATTAATATTAACTACTTATTGATTTAAAACTCAACGAGAATATCGAGAATTTATTAAATATGAAAAAGAACAATTTAAAAAAGAACTTAATAAAAAATAACATTAGAAAGGAGGTTTTTAATATGGTAAATGCAGTAACTGGTGTTGCAGTTGCAATTGGTGTAGTTGCTATCTTATTGCTATTAGGATTAATTAAAGCTATTTGTGTAATTAAACGAATTAATGAATGCCAAAATAAAGCATTAATTAAACATGAAAAACAATTATATGGAAGTGATAGTGCCGTTGAACTTGCTAAAAATATTAATAAGATTGGTGTTGTTAAAAAACATTCTAAAAAAGTTAAAAAACAGCAAAAATATCTTAATGCCGTGGATGAATTAATGAATGATTTATAAAAAATAAAAAGAGATATTAATCTCTTTTTTTATTATGGACAATATAATAATTGATAAAAAATTGAACTCTTTGAGAATTTGTATATAATTCAGGTAACTCATTTCATGATTTTTCTTGATCTTTATTAGTTAAATGAATATTAACATTTCTAATTGTTCTATTTGGTTTTATTCTTGACATTATTATTAACCTCCATTCTAATCAAATAATGTTTGTTGAATATTAATTAATTGTTTTTTTTTTTTTTTGCAATATTTGGATAAAGATAAGGTGAATCAGTTAATATTAAATTAATACTTTTATCAGGAATTGTTTTTAAATATTCTAATGAATCATTAAGTATTAATTCACCTAATTTAGTTTTCATTTTTTAACCTCCTTTTCTATATCTCATCATTTAAAAACTTGTTGTTTTTCTTTATTAACAATAAATATGTTTTCTGCTCCATATTTTTCTTTAAAATATTCACAATAATCTAATGATTTTAAGTTAACTGATAATATTGTTTCACCAACGATAATATTTTTTGTTATTGTTTCACAAGGAAATAATTTTCTATCTTTTTTGTATGATAACTGAAACATTATTTTAGTTTCTTTCTAATTTCAATAGTTTTAGTAAAGTTATCTTTGGTTTGCATATATCTGCAAACTGTTTTTTTATTTTAAATTCCACAACATTTTCCTCCATTCTCACAACCAATACAACATTCAACAATTCCACCACATTCACAATCTCAATAATTTTCGCCACATTGAATACAAGTATCATATTTGTTATGCCTCGCCATTATTTATCCTCCTTTATATCTAAATAACCTCATTTTTTTAATAAATTTATTACATAATTTAAAATAAAAATATTGATTTCATTTACAGATCAATCAGAACTTGGGTGGTTTTTTCCTCAAAAATAAATTCTTTTTTTTAAAATATCATAATGCAAAATTATAACTAAAATCTATGTTCTCATCATATATAGAAAATTAAGTATAATCAAGTCAATGATTTTTATATTTTTTACTTAATTCTACAACATCATTATAATTTGGTAATCCATTCTTTGGGACATTTTCATTTTTTTTAATCTTTTTATAGATTTTATATATTTAGGGTACTACTATCCTAATATTCTGAATTATTTTCTTCTTCCTTATTATCTTTTAATACTAAAATTACTTTATCGCATTTTGTTAATCCGTGTTTATTCATAAATTCTAATATTTTCTTTTCAGTCATTATTTTTCACCTTTACTTTCTAATAAATTGTATTTTTCTTTATTCATTTGAACTATTATTTTAGTTCGGGTCTCGTTAATAATCGTTAAATCTTCTTTAAATAATTGTTGTTGTTTTAATTTTTCTAAATAATCTGTATTGCTTTCTACTCATTCATATAATGGAATATAATCATTTTTCAGTTTTTTAAGCTCATCATATGTTTTTATTAATTTTGTTATAGTCATTATCACTTTCCTTTCTTTGATATTTATTTTTTTAAATAGTATGTGTGATATTCATAATCAATATTTATTGTCTTCTTTGGTAAAAAAATTTGTGTATATTCAAATATTTTTTTCTTTAAAGCAATTTTTAAATCAGAAATTGTTGCGTCATCAAGTTTTTTAAGAAATAAATGTGCTCAATCCTCAAACATTACTTATTTGTTTTCATAAATAGACGCCCCACGAAATTTCAAAACTTTTTTAATCAATCTTTTTCTAATCATTATTCTTCACTCTCTCATTCTATTATAGTCATTTTAAAAACCTTTCTTTAAAGTTAATATAAAAGTTTTCATTTTGTTTTTTAATTATTGATGGGTCAATTTTATTTATTTTTAATTTATCTTTAATTCAAGTTTTAGCTTCTTCAATATAATCAGAATTTAAATCTTTATTTGTAAAAAATGTTTTAATATTATTAAATTGATCTAAACTCATTGAATTTAAATTATTAATTTGTTGTTTATTAGTTTCTTTAATAGATTGATTACTATTTTCTTTACTTATTTCAGTATTATCAGGATCTAATTCATCAGTTGCTATTCCAAAAGTTTTACATAATCAATAACGAGCACCATAAGTTAAAGCACTACCAATTGCTTTTGCAATGTCTGAGTTTTGTGCTGATAAAATAATTCCTAACTCTAATTTTTCATTACCTTTATAAAGAGTTAATAAACCTTTTGAATAATAACTTGTCATTTTTCCACCTTTAATATTTTCTGATTCCATAAATTTTGGCTCGCCAATTGCTTGAATAGTATAAGTTATATGATGTTCTTTTAATTTTGGTTTTAAAGTTTGATATAAGTCACTTTCAGTAAAATAATTATATTTATTAAACTCATTTCTTGCATTTTTACCAACAAAAATATTTATATTAGATTGAATTTCTCCAATACTTTCAATTAATGTTTTTGAGTTATTATCTTGTTGCATTTTCTCATTCCTCACTTTCTTGTCATGTTAAAATTGCATCTTTTATTTGTTCTAAATCTTGTTTAGTAATATTATTTTTTCTTTAATAACTTTTTTTAATTTAGGGTTAATAATAATAAACGTTACTTTTTTATTATCAATTTTAAAATCTTTTTCTAATAAGTAATAAAGTTTTAATTGTCAAATATATCTTTCAATATCAATCTTTTCATTTGAACTTGTAATTTTTCAATCACACATAATTATTTCATTATTAATTGTTTTACCTATAAAATCAGTTGTTCCACAAAGAATAGGTGTATAGTATTTTTTTTCAGTTTCATAATTATTAAATTGAATATCTTTAAAAGTTTCTTGATATAGTTTTATAAAATTTTTAAATAATTCACGATGTGACTTTATATTACAATCAACAAACTCAATTAATTCATCATTAAAATTATTTTTAATTCAATAATCAATCATATTATGTAAACAATTACCACGTTCTTGTGCTAATTTTAAAATATTCTCATCAATTTGGGAAAAATCTTTTAGCACTAAAATATTAACAATTTGGCTAACACTAGGTATTAAAATACTATACTTATGCAATGCATCATTATAAATATATAAAGGTTTTACATCTAATCTCATAAAATTGCATCATCGCCATTAAAAACAATATAATCGTTATTTTTATTGCTATTATTTTCTTGTGGTTTTTTTGATAATACATTATTGTTTGTATGTAAAAATTCATAATTAGATACTTGAACTATTCATTCAATTTTATTATCTTTATTTTTATATGATTGTAAAATACCACTAATTGC
The DNA here is from genome assembly GCF_000565195.1 of Spiroplasma mirum ATCC 29335. Taxonomy (NCBI): domain Bacteria; kingdom Bacillati; phylum Mycoplasmatota; class Mollicutes; order Entomoplasmatales; family Spiroplasmataceae; genus Spiroplasma; species Spiroplasma mirum. The sequence goes on from NZ_CP006720.1 coordinate 565,705, forward strand.
AATTTGGCTACCTTTTTTACAATATTTTTGCAAAGTAATTGCTTGCTTATTTCAAACTTGGCAAGGAATAAAATCAGTTTCTTTTTGTGTTGAATATGGGCGAGTAATTGCTAAATTAAAGATTGTATATTCTTTTCCATTTTGCATTTTTTTAATTTCAATATCTTTTGTTGTTCTACCAATTCCAATAAATTTATTCATTATTTATCACTCTCCAATTTCTTCTTTCATTGTGCTAATGTATAACCATTTTGTTTTGCTTGTGCTTTTAATCGTTTCTTTTCTGCTAATTCTTTATCCACATCAAATCATTTATTAATTATTTCATCATGTAAATTTACTGATTGAAAAGATGCTAATATTGTTATTGCTATCATAATCTTTTTTTGATTATGTTCAATTTGTTCTAATTTTGCTAATAAACTTGCTTCTCCACTAGTCATTAATATCATTCCTTTCATTCTTCTAACATTACAATTTCATTATCAATACAATAATCTAAAATTCTATTTTCATTATTAATATTAATTTCACTATTAATTAACTGAATATCTAAACAGTCTTCACAATATAATCTATTTTGATGAGTATCTAAATATTCCATTTTCTTATTATGTTTTTCACAATACACACTAGTATTTTTATTTGCCAAAATGAAATCTAATAACTGATTTTTATCTTCATTAAGCAGTAATAATTTATCGTATTTAATTTTTAATTCCATTTATTAATCACCTCATAATTTGGTTCCACTTCTAAATAGTCAAACAATTAGATCTTTAACCTCATCAATTTCATATCATTTTAAATTTAAGTTAAAGTTTGTTGGTAATTGAACAGAACCCATGCAGCATTCAACATATTAATAATCTATTTTAAATTTGGTATATAAATTTATTTTTCAATCTAAATCATTATCTTTCACTTCTGCATAAATGATATCTTTATCATTAATTTTTAATACTTTATTATTAATTCATTTTTCATTTAATTAATCACTAATACAATTAATTAATCACTAATACAATATGACATAATTTATTTCTTCTAATTCTTTTTACCAAGTGCTCATAATTCATCTTTTACTTCTTGTGTAGTAACATAAGAACTTCAGATTGATAATTCATCTATTTTAATAGTTATTTTTTTAGGTATTTTTTTCATCTAAACCTCCGATGTTTATTAATTTTTTTAACTAAAATAACTATATAATGTAGTTATTTATATTGTTGTGACGCCGTGGATATCCACCTCTTTCTCCTCTGCAAACTAATGCGACTATCATTTTTTTAAAATACTCATGCTTGCAACACGAAAGAGCCAGTTACTAACGCATAAATATTTATAAAGTCACCATCTCTATAATTTATTGTCGTTCGATGTTGATACTTGGACTTATCACGACTATGGTTATTACTAACCCCAATTTTCCTCATTTCTGATAGGGAATTTCACCCTTGCCTTGGCCGGCTTTTTATATACCGCATATCGGTGTATATTAAGTTGTAAAGTTGTTTACAAATAAAAAAACAACTCTAATAAGAGTCGTTTTGTCCTACTTCATCGTACAAGATACATTGCTTTATCTTGGGTTGCTACATTAGGCTTAAGATAAAGTTTATTTATCAAAATATATAACCTAATTATTAAACTTTTAAGTTTTCTCCCTCCTAATTAATGGTGATTCAGTTATAATTATGGTAAAATAAAGACCAATAAATAAGGAGGAACTACAATGTCAACAAAAGTATTAGTAATTTACGGAACGGTTAGCCCAGATAAAAAATCATATTCAAAAGAATTGGCGCATCGTTTTATTAAACATTATCAAGAATTAAATCCAAATGATGAAATTATTCATTTAGATTTAAACAAAACACCAATGGCTTTAAAAACATTAACAGTCGATAATTTTGCAACTTATTTTAATGAAGAAGATTCTGATGTGTATATTAACCAATTAAAACAAGTTAATAAAGTTATTATGGCTTGTCCAATGAATAACTTTAATGTTTCGGGGTTAGTAAAAAACTACTTAGACCATGTCTTAGTTGCTAATAAAACTTTTTCATATAAATATTCAAAGAAAGGGGATGCTATTGGATTATTACCCCATTTATCAGTCCAAATTTTAACAACCCAAGGAGCACCATTTGGATGATACCCATGAGGTAATCATACAGAATATTTAAAAGGAACTTGAGAATTTGTCGGTGCCAAAGTAAACGAACCAATTTTAGTAGCTGGCACAAAAGTTGCTCCAACTAGTTTATTAACTCCACAAGAATTAATTAATCAATATGATGACCAAATTAAAAAAGTAGTTAAAACATTTTAAACAGATAAGCAATTATCTGTTTTTTAATAATTTAAATAGTTAGTTCTTATTAAAATAATAATTTTTAATGTTTATTTTGTTTAAATTTATTAATTGCTTTTTTAATTATTTTGAAAAAATAAAAATAAGATATGAAAAACCTAAGTTAGATAAAGAAATATTATTAAAATTAACAATTTAATTAACGAATTAATTGATGTTTTGAATGATTTAAAGTTATGAATCACAGGAAAAACTTTTTAAACTTTATTAATTAATAATAAAAGAATAATTTTAGTAAAAAGAGAAATAATAAAATTACATTTTTAAAATTTAACCAAATTTATTAATGAAAATTATTCAAACATGATTTGTGATATAAATTTTGTTTATTTACTAACAAAAAATAGTTTTCATAGTTATTTTAAAAACATTGAAGCACAAAATAATAATGTGGAAAAATTAAATGAAATATCTAATGAAGGACTTACAAAAATTAATGAACAAATCCTAGCACAAACCACATTCCCCGGCGTTCTTCTTTAGTTAACTTGAATCGTTCTTGCTGAACACCATTAATTTCAAATTCATCAATGGTTGTCATGTGCGCATAGCGATTAATAATTCTTTTTTCAACAATCTTATCGGTTACAAACCATCCTACTAAAGTATAAATGGGAATTAATAAAATTGTAAAATATCAATTTGATAAAGCATTCATCACTTCCTTGTTAAAAAATGAATTTGTTGAAGAAGTTAATAAAAATAGTTGGCATTTATTTTAACTATCTGTCAATTCAAACATAAAAAAATTCTTGCATTATAAAAATAATATAGTATAATATTTAATAAGGAGGAATAACTATGAGAGAAAGAACAGAACAATCGAGGAGTCTTAAGTTTCGAGTAAAATTTAATGCTATTTTTGGGAAGGTCGGAAATAAGACTTTAAATGGGATTGAGTGGTTAGGAAATAAGCTACCAAAACCATTTTATTTATTTATATATTTAACATTAATTATCATGGTACTCGCGATGATCTTGCATTTTGTGTTTCCGGAGGGAATTACAATTTACAATATTTATGTGCGTGAAAATCAACAAGTTGAAAAAGTTTATCAGTTAAAATTCTTTAATTTATTTAGTGGGGAAGGGATTATCTGATGACTTACTAATTTCATTACTAATTTTACGGGGCTAGTTACTATTGGTGTTGTGTTAATTACTACCTTATGTATTACGGTTGCTGAAAAATCCGGGTTTATTGATGTGTCGTTACAAAAAATGGCATCACGAGTTCCAAAAGTTTTATTAACCCCAGTTTGTATTTTAATTGGTTGTATTTCTTCGGTTGCTAGTGATGCAGGTTATTTAATTTTAATTCCGTTGGCAGGGGTATTATATTATAAAGCTAATCGTCATCCGCTAGTTGGAATTGTGGCGATGTTTGCAGGAGTATCCGCCGGGTTTGCTGGTAACCTAATTCCTGCTTCTAGTGAATTTTTATTAACTTCTTCAACAAATTCATTTTTTAACAAGGAAGTGATGAATGCTTTATCAAATTGATATTTTACAATTTTATTAATTCCCATTTATACTTTAGTAGGATGGTTTGTAACCGATAAGATTGTTGAAAAAAGAATTATTAATCGCTATGCGCACATGACAACCATTGATGAATTTGAAATTAATGGTGTTCAGCAAGAACGATTCAAGTTAACTAAAGAAGAACGCCGGGGAATGTGGTTTGTGCTAGGATTTAGTTTAATTTATTTAACAATTATTTTAATAATGATGTTTGTCCCTTATGCGCCGTTTAATGCACCGTTTAACCCTGATTTTAGTGCCACGTTAAATGCTAAAGCCCCAGGATTAGCTAACCAGTATAGCATTTTACCACATTTAGTATTAGTGATTGCTTTTCTATTTTTAGGAATTGGTTTAGCATATGGTTATGCTGCGAAAACTTTTAAAACTAAAGATGACTTTACCGAAACCTTAACTTTTGGTTTAAAACGATCAGCTAGTACCTTAGTAATCTTTTTGGTAATGTCACAGTTTATTGCTACTTTAAGTAAAACAAAGTTAGATATGGCTGGTGCTTATTATTTAGGTCAAGGAATTCAAGGAATTAATCCAACATTAACAATTTTTATCTTTGTTGTTTTAATTGCTTTTATTAATTTATTTATGGGTTCGTTAAGTGCCAAGTGATTTGTATTAGGTCCAATTTTTGCCATTGCTTTAGAACAAGCAGGAATTCATCCCGCGGCAACAGTGATGGCATATCGAGTAGGAGATAGTGCCACTAATATTATTTCTCCAATTATGACCTATTTCCCATTAGTTTTAATGTATGGTCAAAACTGAATTAAAAAAGAACACCATGCTGATTTCAAAATTGGTTCGTTAATGTCGTTAATGGTTCCATATTCATTCTTTTTCTTCCTTAGTTCAACCGCAATTTTCTTAATTTGGTTTGCCTTAGGAATTCCGGTCGGAGTCAATGGTCCAATCTACATTGAACAATCAGCTTTTGCCTCAACCATTATGAAAGTTGGGGCCAGTGAATGAGTCAACATGAACCCAAAAGCATTATGACAAGTTCGGGGATTCCAAATCAACAATAATTTTTCCTACAATTTAAATTAAGATTTCAAACTAATTAAGTATAAGGTCAGTAATATCCTCCTTACTTTTTAGTTTTTAAAAAAGTTTAGAAAACTTAAAAATTTATTATATGATAATCATATGATAATAAGCTAAGGAAAAAATTATCTATAAGGAGATTCGATGAAAACTTTAAAAATTTTTATTGAAATGCTTTTTAGCAACCACTTGCACTAGCGTAGCGGCGGGTGCGGCGTTAGGAACAGCAACAATGGGCAATGCTTGAGGAATGTTTAACCAAACCACAATTGCGTTTTCTTTTGCTTGTAACTGGTTAAAATATCTTACTATTAGTTTTGCTATTTTAATTGTTGGATTAATTTTATTACGCTATATCTTTACTCCTAAAATTTTGGTAAAAGAATTACAGGACCCGACGTTAAATAATTTTATTCCCACAATTTTTATGACTTGTTTTGTAATTAGTGGTTTTTGTGGTGATCACGGTTTAAGAATGTTACAATTAATTATTTGATTAACGGGGGGGTATTTGCCATTTAATTTATATTGGGTTTTTTGTTGTCTTTCAAATTTATCATTTTAAGTGAGAAAATTATATTGCTTGGTGGTTTGTTCCACCAATTGGAATTGTTGTTGCCTGTGTAATGTCAAAAAATGTCGGGGTGAATTATATTACTACCCGCTCTTTTTTGGATTAAACATTAAAAACGACTAAACTAATTAATAAGGATTTCAAACATTGAGAATGTTTAGAAAGCATTATTGACCTCTATGATATTTTATATAAAATGAGAATGTAAATATAAACCCCTTGAGTGTACATAACACCTCTTATATTTTTCCAATCATTGTTAAGATATAATAGGTGTTTTTATTTTCAAAATTTGAAAATTTAATAGTAAGATTTAACTTATACAAAAATATTTACAACGAACTTATGAGTTTTTAAGTGTTTTTACCAACTTAATTTGTGCTTAAAAACAATTAGATTTTATAAAGGAAGGTTTACAAGAATGCAATTAGAAGATAATTCAAAACAATATGTTATTGTTGAATTAAATATTCAAAATGCTAAAAAAGCAATAAAATTTTATGAAAAAGCATTAGGCGCGGAAATCATTGAAGTCTTAACTGGTGAAAAGTTACCAATTAATAATCCATACTCTTTAATTCTTCGTAATAAAATTATTCATGCTAAATTAAATTTTAAAGGAACTTTAATTTTTATTTCTGATAAAATTACTCCCAGGGCAAATGAAAAATGTTCAGAAGTACGGTGTAATCGATCAACAGTTTCCGTCTGTTTATCGTTAGATAGTGAATGAGAATTTGAACGTTTATTTTATAATTTAGCAGCTGATGGTGAAATTACTATGCCAATTTCCAACCAATATTGAGGAGCAAAGTTAGGGATAGTTGAAGATAACTTTGGAGTTACTTGAACCTTGAGTTATAAAAACCCTTAATTAATAAGAAAAAAAGTAGGAACCTTTATTTGTTCCTACTTTTTACATTAAGAATTAATAACAATTTTATTGTTGCTAATGAGCATTAAATTAATGATATTTATAATTGTAAAACAACTTAATAAGATAATGAAAATCATTGGTTTAGCATTATTAACAATAATATTTGGGTTTTTGTGATTATTGCTAAAGTAATCCCAATTAGGAATTGACTAACCCCAATCCCAATAATTTAAATATAAGTGAGTTGCTAGCGAATTAATACTATAATAATTCATAATCAGCATTCCCAAAAATAATCCCATGCTAATGACAACTAAGACACTACTAATAATATTGGCATAATAAACCTTTTGTTTATTAATCGTAAGCAGACTACCACTAAGATCACTAAGTTTTCGTAGGAAGTAAAAGACTCCAATTCAAATTACCCAGTAAATTGTTTGATCAAAAACCAGAACGGGAAGGAGATAACCAATAAATTCATTGAACCCATAAGTAAAACTGGATGGGAATAAATAAGCCAAGAATAGTTTATTTTTTCAAATCATTTTAAAGTTTCCATTATTAGTAGCAAAAGTAATTTCATGAGTCATAATATTTTGATTTCTATAAATTGTTATTAATAATCCTAACCCCAAGCAGCCAAAATAACAAATTAACATAATATTTAAAATATTTTGCTCAAGAAAATAAAAGCATAAAAAGGAGATGATAATTGGGATAATACCAATTATACTAAATAATAAGGTGGGGTTAACTTTGATTTTGTTGCTAATTCCAAAACTGCGGATAATCTCCATTGTAAAAGGGACCATTCCAGTTAAAAACATTCCAATTAATCATAAGTTAACGGCATAAACAAAAATCAAAGAGTTATTATTAAAAAAAATTAAAAATCATAATGGTTGTTAAAAAAATCATTACAAAATAAACATCATTTTTTATTAAAAATATTAGTTGAGTAGCAAATTATGAAATAACCAGCCCTTATTTAGTGAATGGTATCGAGCATTCAATTAGTTATGAAGATTTAAAAAATTTATGAGAATTGTTAATTACCAGCCAACAATAACCTAATTTAGATATTGATACGAGAAAAAATTTAATAGATACTTATAAAGTTTTTATAAACATAATTACTAAATCAAAAAAATCAAATAATTTATTTTTTAATAAATGAATTGAATAACCAAGAAAATGCAAAAAACAACCATGCCAATCCGGCGCCTGAGCAACCACCAGTAAAGACATCTTTAGACATTAATGAAACAAAATCGGAACGCAATATTAAACAAGCACAACTAATTAAAAAAAACAACAAGAAAATCACGAAAAACAACTTTTGTTAACGAATAATAAAGATTCAAAATTAATAAAAGAAGATAAAAATTATTTAACATCAGATCGTTAATTTAAAGATGCTCATTAATATTTTATAGTTTTATAAAAAGGTAAAAGCACTAAGCAAAAAAATATTAAAATGGAATTTTAAAAAATAAACTCTTAATTAGTTTAAAATATAGAAATAACAGAGTAGTAAAATTAGCATATAATTAATATGAAAGGAGTATACTACTTAAATAATATTTTTACCATACAGAAGCAAGCAGGTTACATTTTTTTAAAATATTTAAATATCAAATTCTAATTACTTAGACTTAGAGCTTGATATTTTTTTATGTAGAATAATCAAATTAAAGTGGTTAGTAATTATAATTAACCACTTTAATGTTTTTAATTTTCTAAAATTATATTTTTTTTAACAAACAGCAAATTTATAATTAAAAATAATTCCGCAACCACCAATTGCGGCATTAATTAAGTCATCAATTTTTCATTCATGTTCAATATGCTGAAACATCCAAGAATCTGTTCAATAAAACCGTGAACAGGGAGACTTGCTATAAATTCATTTCATGTTGGGAACTTGCTTAAAAACATTTTTAAGTCATTTGTAAATTTATACATTGTGGTTCCACTAGATGGCAACAATTGTTTACTACTTGTTCCAGATAATATTAATAGTTAAGTAGTTTCAATTTGACGGGGCATTCAGAACTAAAACTACTGAGTCTGCTAATTTTGAAAGAAAAGATTACTTTGCTCAGACAGATAATTGTTAATTAGATTAGGAGTTGCACTAATCATTAAGATTCCACTTGTTAACGTACTTAAAAGAATAATTAATTTTTTCATAATGTTTCCTCTTCTTTCTAAAGTTAGTTATAACTTTTTAAAATGTGATAGAAATGCTGTTTCAAATCTATTAATTTAATCATAACAACTTCAAAAGATATTTAATTTAATTTTTTTAAGCCTTTCACAAGTTTATTTTTAATAATTTTTGCAAAGAAGATAAATATTAAAATAAAATTATTGCTGGTTTAACCCCAACTATTAATCTTAAAATAATTTACATCCTTTTTTAAATATGCTAATATTTAAACAATATATATACAATAGGAAGAAACAAAATATGAAAAAATACTTTAGCAATTTTAAATTGATTATAAAAAACGATTATTAAATGATAAATCAGTTGGATATATTTTTCTAACAAAACCCCAGTCGAATATCAAAAATGTTGTTAATTTTTTAGATCTTTTATTTTTATCAAATCAAAACCCGGAAATGATTAAAGAAATTTGTGGTTATCTGGGAGGAATTTATTAATAAAAGTAAAAATGATGAAGAATTTTTGTTGCATTTAAACCAACATGGTTTTGCTAAATATCCAATTTTACATTATCATAAATTTTTAGCTTCTAGTTTTGAACTATTTGTTAAAAAAGAAAATAAAAAAATTAGTAAAGCAAGTTTATTAAAATTAGAAAATCTAATTAATGAAGAAGTTAATAAAATGTTTACTAAATTTTATCGAATTCTGCAAGACGTTAAATTATATTTATTAGAAAAAGATGTTAATCCCTTATATATTTGGTGACCATACATTGAAGGATTAACCCAATCCCAAAAAGTATTTTGCGCTCCCTTATTATTATGACCGGTTAATGAAATTAGTCGCACCAAAAATAAAATTGTATTAGCCACTAAGCACGAGGAAATTTTATTAAACTCTGCTATTCGGTTAAGTTAAATCAAAGATGGAAATTATAATGTTGCTGAATTTAATTTTGATTCTTTATAATTAACAAATGATATTTTTACCAAAGCAGTGGGAGATTTACAAACATTAGCGTTCAAAATTAAAAACAAAAATGCTTTAAATAATTTAACTAAATTAAATTATTATAAACAAAAAGATTTAATATTATTATTAGATCATGCTTTCAATTATGAAAAAAATATCTCTCAACTTTTTGATGCCAGTCAGTTAGCAATTGTTTATGATAGTTATTTAGGAATGTATAATATTTCATCAACAACGTTATATCGTGATTATTGTGACTTAGAAAAGATTAGCGATAATTCAATTGACCATCTTTTTAAAAATGAATATCAACTTGAAGAAGACTGGGATGAAAATCGGTTAGCATACCAAGCAGAGTTATTAGAAAATTCAGTGCTGGATATTAATTAATTATGATATTTCACAAAAAGTAGCTATTAAAAAAGCCTTAGAAAAAAATACAATTATTCAAGGCCCACACGGGACCGGAAAATCACAAACTATTAGTAATTTAATTATTAATAATTAAATTAGAATATTAAGATTATCTCCGCCATGGGAGCAAAATTTTTCATAACAAAATGATCACCAAAAAATTTCTGGCATTATTTAATGACTATCCGTTTTTAGATGATATTTATCATAAATTAAAAGCTAAAGATTTTAAAAAAATTATTAAAAAAGTTAATAACTTAAAAGATGTTAAAACAACTTGTCGGTTATTAGATAATGAATTAATATATATTAAAGGAAATTTATTAGATAATATGCAAATTATTTTTGAACAAACAAGACAATAAAAAAATAACTTAATTTTTTAAGTTATTTTTACTAAAATTTAATTAATTTAAATATTTTTAAGACTAAATTTAATTGAGCTAATTGTGTATAAATTTAAATTTTAGATATAATTTAAAATTAATAATCTCCATTTTAAAATAATGCTAATTTTGTAATTTTTAATTTTATTCTTGTAATCTATTTTAATTAATGCTGCCTAAATTAATTTTACTAATTATTAAAATTAAATAAATTTTTAGTTTTAATTTTTTTTAGTATTAAATTTTTAGAATGGTTATTGTTGGTAATATTATCCTATTTTTTTTCAATTAACGCATCAGCAAAGCTAACCAGTCCCAACATAAGACGATTGAATGGAGAATTCATTCTAATATCTTTAATTTAGTGCAATTTTATAGTATAATATATTTAATTAAAAGTATGGTAAAACAAAATTAAATGGGGTGTTACAAGTGTCAAATAAAAAAGTTATTGATTATTGAAATGATGATGATAATTCTTACATTGACCCTGCTAAAAGACCAACTTCAATAATGAAAAAGCCAACTATTGAACCACTGCATGATAATAAACGAAAAATTGAAAATAATGTTGAATCATGGGATGATTACTATAATTATTCAGCAACTTTAATTGATGATAAAGTTAATAGTAGTGACTATGATGAACTAGCCGAAGATGATGTAATTGATCCGCTTCGTAATTTTAAAGATGCTGAAATTGACCAGATAGAAGAATTAGGAGGGGAGCTTGATGAATTAAACTTAGGAAATAAAAATCGTTTTGTGAATGATGATGAAACTAATTATAATAATCCCCAACCAATTTTAAATGTTAATGAAATGCATGAGCGTTGAAAAGCCAATAAACAAAATTCAGTGCAAGAACGATTAAATTTCTTGCGTCATCGTAGCCAAGAACCAAAAATAAAGGGACGACAAAAATATAATTTTTTAGTTCCCAAGTCCTTAACTAATATTATCAAAAAACCAAATCCCGTGGTAATTGATGCTACTCCAACGGCTGGGAGTAATGAAGTTTTTGGTGAACGACGATTTTTTAATAATCCGAATTTAATTAAAAAAGTTCAGAATCAGGATAAAGAAGACATGGCAGAGGAAGTGAAAACTAATTCTTTCAATGAGGAAGGAAGAGCTTTTAATCCATTATTGCAAAATATTTTACAAGCAGCAAAACAAAATAAGGCAGAAGTTAACAAAGAAGCAATTTTTATTAATAATGATGATTTTCTTGACCCTGATCATTTAACTCCTGCTCAACGGTTAAAACTATTAAAAGCAGCAAATGATCCCAATGACCAACAACGTAAACAAATTTTACAAATGAAGTTAAACCGGGGAGTAATGGGATCATTATCCCAGGTTGTCAAAGAACGTTTACATAAACTTGAAAATGGGGAGTTAGAATTAGTCGAAGATGCTAACGAAAATGGTGATGATAATAAAAAATAAATATTTATTTTTTTTAAATGTCCTATAATTACCATAGGAAAGTATGGAAAAATATGAGAAACAAAAAATATTATGATGTCATTGTGGTAATTGTCAAAAATGAGTTACCCAGGAGATTAATATGGAAACAATTGATAAAATTTTAAACAACCACTTTTTAAAGTCAATTAATGAATTACTAGAAAAATTTAAAGCCACAACTATTATTTAGTAAATTAGAATTAAAAAATCACCATTCCGAATTTCTGTGGTTAATAAATTATTATAATAATATTAAGTTTATTGTTATTCACTTAAAAATTGATCATAATGAAAAATTAAAGTTAATCTTAAATTTCAAAACATTGCATTTAGAAGGATTTATCAATGCTAATACCAAATAATACTTACTATTATTTTATAAATTCAACAATTACCCAACTGCCAAGTGATTATTGTCAAAATAATGAAAATTTAGTATATAGTTCACATTATGAAGAATAATTAATTGGGGATGACAGTTTAAGCATTAATAAAAATGTCATTTTAAGTAAATATAATGCATTATAATGAAGAATAAAATATTTCTAAGGATTTTACAATAATCCTTTTTTTTGTTAAATTAAGTTTAAGTTGAGATCATTAATTTTAAAAAAATAGGGGACTATTATTGTATTAAACAAGTTATAATTAAACAAAGGAGTTGAAAAAAATGTTCTTGTTTAATGATGAATTTAGTTTATCAATTTTAATCGCTTTTATTATTATCCAGGCAATTTTTTTAACTTATTTACTAATTACTTACCAAAAAATTATAATTCCGGATCCAAATGCAAATTATTCTTCATCTAAAAATACAACTGCGCTCCAAATTATTGATAGATATCTGCTAAAGAATAATATTACTAATTTAAATGTTGTTAGCCATCCAGAAATGCTTAAAATTAAACGCTGTTATCGTCGTCAGACCTTTGTAATTAATGATTTACAAATTTTTAATCGTTCATATACTTTAACCGGATTGGGGTTAGACTATGTGTTGGGGAGATTATTTTATGCGAGTGAAATTCACCAAAAGAATAAACAGGTTCGCTTTTTAAGCTTTTGACTATACTGAGCACCCGTTATTTTTAATATTTTGTTTTACTTATTTGTGGCCTGTGGAGTTGCTTTTTACTTATTAGTCAAAATTCGCAGTGATTTATTAAATAATAATATTATTTATATAATTAATAAACTTCATATATTTACCTTATTAGCAACTATTTGTTTTGGGTTATTTTTATTAACAATTGGAGTTAATAATAAATTAAAACAAAATTTAGAGAATTTGTATGAACAAAAAATGACAAAGTTTGTAAAAAGTGATTTTCCTGAGTTATACTATGATTGAGGAATTGCTCGCCGTTATTCGTGTAGTATCAATTTTACCTATACATTTGGCTGTTCTTGAATCTTTCAAAAAAATTATAAATATACGGGACCATTTGGCTTATAAGGCATAGTGTAATTAATCCGGACCTGCAAGATAAACCGCTGGTTGTGAGTTCACCATCCCGCTGGGCAATTGTGGTCAGTGCTAATTATGTGGCTCGTAGTTACGGGATTCAAAGTGCGATGCCATTATATCAAGCCAAAAAACTATGTAGGGATTTAGTGATTGTTGACTTTGATTACCAATTATATGTTAACTTTGCGCAAAAGTTATTTGATTATATTGCTAATAACTATACCGATAAAATTGAAGTTGCTTCCATTGATAAATGTTATCTTGATGTGACAGAACAGAGCTTTACCCAAAATTTCATAGTGCTTTAAACTTAGCGAAAGAAATTCAGAGCAAAATTTACCAAGATCTTGGGTTAAGTAATAGTATTGGGATTTCTTACAATAAAGTTCTGGCGAAACTAGCAAGTGACTTAAAAAAACCAATGGGGATTACTATTATTCGTGATAGTGATATTGCGTTAGTTGTTCATCCCTTAGCAGTTAATAAATTATGAGGTGTTGGAAAAGTTACCACCCAAAAATTAGCAACCTTAAATATTAAAACAATAGGGGATTTAGCCCACTATGATAATCCGATTGCCCAGTTAAACTAATTGGCAGCCAAACGGCCCATGCGAATGGCGAAGGCAATGATGAAATTAATTTAGGAAATAATAGTATTAAATCAATCAAAACAAGTTACTTTGTCACATTATACAAATGATATTAATGAAATTTTACCATTAGCCCTTAATTGTTTTGAAAAATTATGAAACGGTTCACCGATTCGCTTAATTGGCGTGGGGTTAGTGGGAATTATTAATAAATATGATTTAAAAGAACAGTTAGCATGGGATAATTTTTTAACAACTTCCCTAACAAGTGACACTGAAAAGTTAATTAAAAAAATTAATTACCATTTTAAACAAGACATTCTCTTAACCGGTGCCAAATTAAATGAATCTAATCTAGCTAAAATTTTAAAATGTCGTTTTGACCAAGCAACCATTGATGAAATTGAAGCATCCGAATGGTTAAACTGACCACCAGAAAAAATCAGCGCCAATGTTGAATGATTAATTACGAAAAAATAAATTTTTATTCTGCCAATATGGTAAAATTCTTAGGAGAGAGTAAAAAAAATAAAATTATTATTTATAAGGTTCGCAATAATATTTTCAAAGAAGTCAACAAAATTAAAACATTATTAGCAATCTTAGGAGTAATTAGTTTTGTGGCAACAAATTCGATTAGTGTTGTTAGTTGCCCACCATTGCCTAATGATGGTAAAAGTTATTTATTAAAAGTAACAATGGATGCTAATAATACTGAACATTATAAGTGGCAAGCAAAAATAACTTTATTAGTAGTGGCAGCAACACTTGATTTAATTTATTTTAGTGGTGATTTTTCCCAAGATGGAAGTTATTCAATAAATTATACTAGTCAAGCAGAATTAATTAACGCAATTAATAGTGATGCTAAGATGAATCCAGTGATTAAATCTGCTGTTGCCTCGAGAGGTATTATTGTTACAACAACAACCAAAATTCTTCCTAATAATTAACCAACCGTTGTGCAAATTACGATTGATGCAACTAATACTAAAACCTATTTTAGCAAAGCAATTATTAAATTAACCGTTAAAAATAATTCCAATGATCCTTTTACAAACAATTAAGATTGGTGTGACCCAGTCAAAATCATTTAATGGGACTTCTTCGCCCTGATCCTGATATTCGACACAGAGTAAAAATTTTGTAGACTATTTAAGATTATGCCGATAGTATGGATAGTTTTTCAAAAAAATATCCAACAACAATTAATATTTCTGGTAAATTTTATGCTTAAAGTCAAAAAAATATCTTAGTGTTTTAAATGTTTGAACCGCTAGTATCATAGCACGTCATGCAGATCCATTTATTGATTTAAAAGTTGGCGGTCAATTTGCTGCAGCTTACCAGGTTATCCAATTTACTTTTGAAATTTATAATAATTATTATGAATCTTCTCAACTACATAATCTTTATTGAAAATATATAATTAATGAATATTCTACGTTGTGTAATGAAGGAGTATCTTATATTTTTAATATTGATAATATTACATTTAGTAGTTAATCAAATATTTTCTTAAAATAAGCAAGTTATTTAACACAGGTGGTTATAATACCAAAAAAATTTTTAAAAATATTTACAAAAATAACTTGTTTTTTTTATTTTTTGTGTAAAATTAATTAATATAAAGGGATTTATTAATTTATTAAACCAAAGGACAAAAACTATAAAAAATATAAGTCTTAACTTTTTGTATTAAACATGTACACAAGAATCAACGATATACTGATTAGTAGTATATTGTTGATGATACTTCTAGTCCGCAATTAAAAACAGCAGTGTTATCAATTCCAACGTTAAATGCCACTCTTAAAATGGCCGTTAATGATCCAAGCTCATTTTTAACAACTAAATATATTTTATCTTATGATGGCAAATACCATAATGTACGAATTGAAATAAATGCCAATAATACTTATCATTATACTGGTACAGCAACTGTTAGGATGAAGTTATGGGCAAAAAATGATATTAGTATTTTTAACCAAGACATTAGTAGTTTAGGCGATGTTGAAATTAAATCGGGAACACTTCAAAGTGTTCTAGAAGGGTTATTAAGTTCACCGCTTGTCTATAACAATATTTCCAAAACATTATATAGTACTTTACAAGATAGCAAAATTATAATTACCTTTGACCAACCAATTCCTAATGATAGGGCACCACATGTAATTTAGGTTAAAATTAATGGGGAACAAACAGAAAACTATTTTGGAACAGCAATTCTAAAAACAAGTCTTATTATTAAATAAAAAAGTGAAAAGGATAAAACTATGGGCCTAAAAGAAAAAGTATTCGCTGGACAAACAAAAAAATTTAAGCGAAAAGCTTCGAATCTTTCAATTATTAAATTTGCAGTTGCACGAGTTAAAAGTTCAATTATTATTTGAGTTTTATTGGGTTTATCTTCCGCACTATTTATTGGAACTGGTTTAATGCTCTTTTTATCATCTTCAACAGCTGAAAGTTTAATAATTAATTTTCAGTATGGGGTGTTAATCTTTAATAATATCTTTTTAATCTTATTTATTTTATTAGTAGTTACGAAAATATTTAGTCAAGAATTTGTGAATGGAACATACTTATTAATTTTATCAAAACCATATTCTCGTTTTAGTATTTTTCTTTTAAAGTTATTGTCAGTATGGCTAATGGTATTTTTTTTCCTTGGTTCTAACATGTTAATCGCGTTTTTAATTGGTTATCTTGGCGAAGTTATTACTAATAATGAAAATTATTTTAATTTATATAAAAATTTAATTTTAAAATTATTAATTTATTCATTGTTGTTAAGTTACTTTACGATTAGTGGAACAATTTTTACTTCAACTTTTTTAAATTCCCAAGTGGTATTAATTATTAATGTCATCTTTTGTAGTTTGTTTTTAATCGGGGGGATGCCATATTCATTAATTATGAATATTGGTAATAACATTAGTTTAAATTTTGAAAATGTGACCCAAGATTATCAAGT
The DNA here is from genome assembly GCF_000565195.1 of Spiroplasma mirum ATCC 29335. Classification (NCBI taxonomy): domain Bacteria; kingdom Bacillati; phylum Mycoplasmatota; class Mollicutes; order Entomoplasmatales; family Spiroplasmataceae; genus Spiroplasma; species Spiroplasma mirum. The sequence continues at coordinate 582,583 of NZ_CP006720.1, forward strand.
CAAGAATATTAAAAATGTGCTATTATTTCATGAAAATGTTGAAAAAGAAAAGGTTAAATATCCAAAAATCTCAAAAGCAATTTATGATTTTTACATGCAAAAAGATCTTCCAACAATAAATTTAATTCTTGCAAATAATGATGATAATAATTCTCACACTGAACGATTAGATAATTTATACCATCAAGTTTTTGACTTAACAAAATCTCAGCAACTGAATAAACTAACGGGAACTGATGTTTCAGCTTGAAAGGGAACTTTTAATGGTCAATCAATTAGTACTATTATCACTGCGAATGTTACCAATGGAAAAGATACTAATATTAATGTTACAGTTACTAACAAGTTTGCTTTTAAAACGATTGAGGAATTAGATGATAATCCTTACCAACAAGAACTTAAACAATTAGTTAATTATTATGCTCAAAACTTTGATTGAAGTACATATTATAATTTAAGATTATTTTATTTTAATTCTTTAGTAACCTTTGATCCCAACGAAACTTATTTTAATGTGTATGGTAGTTGTGATCCCGAACCAACAATTAATGATAAAGGTATTAACACCATTGATATTTTTCAAACTTTTTATCAACAAGATAATGGTGGGTCACTGCCTTACTATGTTATTAATGATCAAACATTTAAACAAAAATTTAAAGATTTTTTTCAAAACCCAGTTTTATTTGTAACTCAGGAACTTGAAAAAAATATTATTCAAAAAGTTTATGATTATAAAATAATTCAAACTCAACCAGTGAAAATTACTAATAATCTAAAACAATATCAATCATTATCGGAAAAATATAGTTTAATTTCGAAAGTAAATATTATTGAACATTGAAACCAAATTTGAACAAGTTCACTTTCTTATTTACCAGTAGGTTTTGCTCCGTTAGAAAATAGTCATATTGATTTTGATAACCAAAAAAACTTACTAATGAGTTATCAAAATTTTCCTTTAAAGTTAACAGCTGCCAATAAAATTGATCTTAATTATCAGTCTTATTTAAACATTGCCTTGATTCGAAATATTTATCTTTACTTAGCTGCCGGGTTAATTATTTTATCCACCATAATTTTACAACGTAAAAATATTACATAGCACGGAAGGGAGGTGAAGTATGAGAAAACAAAATATCACAAAGCTAACTAATGCACCAGTTATTATTGTTGATAATTTTGTTCGAAAATTTAAAAAAAATACCATTGGACCCTTTAATTTCAATGTTGCCAAAGGAAAGCTCCATACTATTTTAGGAGCATCCGGAAGTGGAAAAACAGTTTTAATTAAATCGCTAATTGGAGGATTAAAGGGATATAAGGGTTCAATTACAATCGAAGGTAAGAAGGCGGGGAAAATTGCCGCCAAACAAAAAATTGGTTATGTTCCCGAGTATATTACATTCCCGGAAAATATTAGTGCCTGAAGTTTTTTAAAAAACTTTGGTAAAGCTAACGGAATCCATGGGAAATATTTAAACTATCGATTGGAATACTTAATGAAGTCCTTAGGAATCTGAGATTCACGAAACAAAGATGTTAATTCATTTTCTTCAGGTATGAAAAAGCGGGTGATGATTATTCAGGGAATTATCCATGATCCCGAAATTTTAATCTTAGATGAACCTGAAGCGGGATTAGATGTTGAAAACCGGGAAAAAATAATTAAATATTTAAAAGCATTAACATTACGGGGTAAAACAGTCTTCTTTTCATCTCACTTGTTAAATGAAATTAAAGACTATATTGATGAATTTACAATGGTGATGAATGGTACTCAATATTATACTGGTAATTTCAAACAGTTTAACCTTAGTAACACTTACTTTATTGAATGTAAACGTCTGGACTTAATTTCGCGGTTCCTAACAGTCAATAAAGTAGTTAATTGGTATGATAAAAATACTAATCGGTTATTTTTTATCATTTCATCCCCCCTATCACTATTTTATATCACTAATTTTGCACTTAAATATAAAATTCCGGTCACTAAAATTTCAACTGCGGAGTTTACTTTTAATTTTTTAAATCAAAAAATTACCCATAATCAAAAATAACTTATTAAAGGAGAGGATAGTATGAAAAAGCTATTAATAATTTTAGGTACGATTAGTTTAACAGCTGGAGCAATAACGACACTAATTGCTTGTACCGGTTCTAAAACAAATAATGCTACTTCAGGTGCTACAACAACCAAAGATGCCAAAGTTTTAAATAATATTGTTAACAAAACTAATAAATATTTTTTAGACTTTTTAAATTCTAACCAATATGTTGATACTACGCAATATGGTTCAGAGGTGTTTGCTAATTTCTTCAATAAAGTTAATAAACAAGAACCAACTGCGGTTATTGATATTGCTGATAGTAATTTTAATCAGGGGATTAATAATATTAATACTATTTTTAAAAACTATTTAGACCAAATTAATATTAAAATTGCTCAAGAATACTCCAACGTATATGTTAACAGTTATCCCTTAACTTGAAACCTGGAGAAAAATATTAGTACCCTAAATTTTATTAATTTAGAAGATTTACATAATTTAAATCCGGGTGTCGGGATTGATGGTTTAAAAGCTGTTAACTACCAACTTAATATTAACTATACAGTTAAGTATAAAGAAATAACTTCAATTAATAAGTTTACCTTTAGTTTTATTGTGATAAATAATCCTGATAAAATTAAACAATTTCAAACTGAATCAATGGCGAAGTTATCAAGGAATATTATGAAATATTTTAGTGGGGAAGATATTATTATTGATAAAAATCCAAATTATCAGAGACTATATGATGAATTCGATATTAATTATTCGTGTGCCCACATTAATTTAGATAATATTGTGCAAACAGAATTAATTAACTTTTTAAATAAAGATACCGACTTAACTGATTTAATGAAACATGTTACTTGAAATGATGATAAATCAATTTTAACGTTATTAAGCGGAGCGTTAAACGATGCTACAAGTGACAAGTGGTAAAGCATTATCGTCATTACCCCAAAATAGTTCTTATGTTTGAACTGATGAAGGACCGTTTGATGCTAATAAAGTAACCGCAGAGGTATTTTATAAATTTTTAATTAATTTATTACAAGTATTTAATATTAGCGATGATGAATTACAATTAACTAACTTTAATGTTAACTTAGCAAAAATTTAGTGTATCAGGAATATCATTATCAGGAGCTGTTAGTAAACATGGCAAACCATTAAATGTTATCATTGGAATTTCCCAAGAAGGGTTAAAACAAAAATTAATGAATTATTCCCAAATTGTAGTTGCCTTCTATGTTAATCGAAATTAAAAATAACTTAATTAATATAATAAAATTTTTAAAACTATCTTAATAAAACAACATAAATAACATTAAAAAAGATTATATTAAATTAAAATATAATCTTTTTTTAAACTAGTCATTCAATTAATTCGTTAGCAAATAAACCATTATTAGTTGGTTATTGGTATGAATGAAATGATCAAATTAGTATGAAAAATGTTGAGTAATTGATGTTTCATTCATGACAACAATGACAGGGGCGTCAATATTTTTGCCCAAATTACAGCTGATAAATTAGTAATTGGTCTTCCTGCAACTCCAAGTGCAGCTGGTAGTGGGTATGCTACCAAAGCCGATATTAAAAAAGCTTATAATCTTTTAGTTAACAACCATGTTAATGCGCGGGAACTAATGACATGAGCTGTTAATTATGATGCAAAAAATAACTGAAATTTTGCCAATGCCTTTAAAGAAACTTGAGGTAAACAATAAGTTATTTTATGAATATAAAGAACAATTAACTAGTTTTATTCGAACTTATGAGAACATTTCTAAAATATTAATTGCAAAATTTATTTTTTTCAATTATAATAAAAGCAGTTAATGAGAGTACGAAAAGTACCAAACAAAAATTAATCTGTTTGGTACTTTTCTTTTATTAACATCTGAAAAAAATGAAAAACTTACATAATATAAAGGAGGGAAAATAAATGGAAAGCCAACATAATCAATCTAAATTATGTAAAAAATGTTATCAAAAAATTATTAATTTTTTAAAAACAAAAAATGATATTAAAGATTTAATTATTTTTAACGTTACTTCAACTGATAATTTTAGTGAAGAAAATAAAATTAACCCTGTTATTATCTTTAAATGTCAAAAACATTTTTTTGGATTATTTACAAGAAATAATTTAAGAGAAAATCCGCAGCAAGTTAATTTTCAAACCAAAACAGTAGCTTTACCTACTAGTTTAGTTATTAAGAAGTTTAAAGAAAGCAAAAAAATTCTTGATGTTAAAGTAAATAAAAATTCTCTTGTCAACGTCAAACCTTGACCTCTTGTCCCGGTTAGTTCACCATTTTCGTTAGAACCTACAAAAAAAGAACTTGCTTATTTTTTTAATAAGCAACAATTAAAATATTATAAAACAAATGTTTTTAACCAACATAAACATTATTTTAAAACATTATTTTTAAGATCAAATCATCGTTTTACCATCATTTCATTGTTAATTGGGACTTTACTGTTTGGTTTAGGAATTGGTGGGTGACAACTGTTTGAAGATTTAAACCATCCCCAAGCCCATGTTGACCGTCGGATTAATATTTCCCACGATGGGGGTGATTATTATAAAACCAAAGCAATTATTCATAATACTTCCTCAAAAGAATTATTATCCGCTGTTCAGCATATACCAAATTTAAACCCTGATTTACAAAGTGCAATTAATGATAATACCACAATTTTAACAACTAGTGATCCGCTCCAATATGATGGGGGATATCACTTAATGAAAATTAATGTTAATGCACAACATTCCGAGATTTTTGAAGGAATTACCAGCATTACGATGAATATTAAATCCAATAAATTTGATATTTCCTGGTTAGATGGTAACTTTACCCATAATAATGATGTTCATATTGCTAACATTGATCCAACTAATTTATTAAATGACCTAAAATTATTACCCAATTTGAATTCTAATTTAGCAAGTGCCTTACGTGAGAAGGGGATTAAAGTTATTAACATTAAGGGAAAAATGATTGATGATGGTTTCCCCCACCCAATTAATTTTACGCTGGATGCCAATAATACAAATGACTTTAAAGGACAACTTAATTGTCAGTTAAATTTAATTTCGGATAAATTTGATATTTCTAATTTAAAAAATGATTATACAACATCATCATCAGTTACAATTCATGATACTAGTTTTAATAGCTTAGTTTACTTAATAACTTCGGTAGCAGGCATGGATAAACATTTAATTGCCGCGGCCCAAGATGCTAATATTATTTTAACTACTGCTTCGCAATTACCGGATGATGGTCAATGTCATTTATTAAAAGTAACAATGGATGCTACTAATACACTTGCTTATAGTGGAAGATTGACAATTATGATTTCAGCCATTGCTGGTAAAATGAAAATTAACACTCTCAGCCAAGATTTAACCGCAAAACCACCCGTAGTTGAAACAAATACGGATGAAGAAAGTTTACGAAATGCGTTGCAAAAAGTGCAGGGTATTAACCAAACAACTTTAAATGTTTTAAAAGAAAGTAACTTGTTAATTGCTACTCATTCTAATTTACCAGATGATGGTTTACCTCATGAACTTGATATTAGTTTAAATGCTTATCGAACTTTAGATTATACAGGTACTGCCACAATTAAACTAATGGCCAAAACAAGTAAAATTGACATTAGTAAGGATGGGGGAAACTATACGACTTATGGAAACATTATTAGTACTAATGTTGATTCACCATCTTTAATTAAAGCGTTAAAACAAATTAAACAAACTAATCCGGTGATTCTAAGTGCCATTAATGATCCGAAGGTAATTGTTACCACAAATTCGAAATTACCCCAAGATGATTTAATCCATGACATTGAAATTACTATTAATGCCGATCAATCACAAGATTATACCGGAACGGCTAAAATTTTAATTTCAATGGTTTATCCAAAAACAGATATTACCAATTGAAACCAAGATTTAACAAGTTCACCGCCAATTGTCGAACCTGATTTAAATTCAAAAGAATTATTAGATGCCTTAACAAAAGTCAATGGTTTAGCAACTGATTTAAAAAATATTTTAACCTTACAAGGTCTAACCTTCACGACAGATTCAAAACTAATTTATGATAATCACCCCCATCCAATAACAATTTTTATTAATGCTGATAATACTGAACATTATAAAGGGCAAGCAAAAATAACATTATTAATAAATGCTAGTACAATTGATTTAAGTTACTTTAATGGTGATTATTCAACATATGGTGATTATACTATTAATGGTGTTAGTCAAGAAGAACTGATTAAAGCAATTACAAATGATCCTCATATGAATCCTGTTCTGAAAGCTGCTGTGGAAACCACCGGAATTACTGTTAGTACAACCACAAAAATTCCTCCTAACAATAGTGCTGTTAAAACAACAATTACAATTGATGGAACCCACACAAAAAAATATTTTGGCCATGCCACAATAACAATGATCTTACGAAATAATTCAACCGCCCCATTCCAAATTAATATTGGTTTTAAATCACATCAGTCTTATAATGGAACTTCTTCTAGTGATCTCCATTCGGAAACTCATATCTTATTAGATTATTTTGACTATGCTGATAGTTGAGATAGTTTTGTTAAAAAATATCCGTATGTAACCTTAAACGGTTCATTAAGTGTTCATGCCTGAGGAGAGGAGGGCAGTCTTACTAAGATGAAAACGACAACAACAAATATTGCTTTAAATAATCCCGAAACTTCACCCGCCACATGAGAATGTAAAAAAAGTGGGAGTGTTGTTGGGAGTCAAATTATGGCGGTTTGATTCTATTTATGACATGATGATCACAACATCTATTGAGCATTCCAACGTCAAGAATATTCGTTCTGATGTAGTTCATCACCCTATTATTATGCTAATTTAAATAGCATTTATTTTGGACAATAAGATAATTCAATTATAAAGAATGCTGATTAGAAAAATCTTAAGTAAAGCAGCATTTTTTTTTATTTTCTAGAACGCAATTTGTTAAAAAAATAAAATAGGATATAATAATATTAAGTAATATGGTAGCAAAACAACAGAAAAGGGGAATCAATTTTATGGGAAAACCAACTTTTTGTCTAATTCATTTAAAAATTCATGAATGTTCAGAAAATACTAACCGGGCAATATCTTCAGCTAATGAAATAAAAATTAAAGCAAAAATGAGTCGCATGTTAAATCCAACAATTGCGACTGTTGAATCAGTAAATGCGGAAAAGGGGACAATTCAATACATCTTACAAAATGCCAAAAAAAATAATGCTTTGTTAAAATCAAAATTAGGATTAGAAACAGAAGAGGGGATGTCAACCGGTGTGGATGAAAATGATATTAAAGCAAAAATGGCTCGTTTAAGAGCAGCTATTACTGGTCATCAGCCAGCTGCTAATTCCCCTGCTCTTAATTCGTCAAATTCGGGGTTAAGAGAAATTATTGATCATGCTTACCAAGCTAATCGTCATTTTAATAAAAATGTTCCTAATAATAAAGATGACAATAATAATACCTTATCAGCCATAATCTTAGCAGATGCTGATTTAGATCATCAGTTAAATCCTGAAATGACAAAAAAACAATTAACACCTAATAAACAAAAAAAATCCGGTTTTCCTGCATCGAAATCACAATCAGCGGATAAACCATTATCTCAAGTTGATAAAACGGCTAATAATAATGGTAAAAAAACATCAGCTAATAAAAAATTAACAACAGCAAAATTAACAACTAATAAGAAAGTACCTAATAAAGAAGAAGTTAATAAAACTGTCGTGTTATCAATTAATGAAGTTGAAAAATTAATTGAAGCTGCTGTTAATAAAGCAATTAATAAAAAAAATAAATAAAAAAAAGAATAGGAGATTTAAATTATTTATTGGTTTGTAACAAACCACCACATTCCCAGAATATTGATTGTTAAAATACTAAATATTAATAATAAGTTAGTATGTTGATAAGGCAATCTTTAATTAATTTCCTAATAAATTTATCAATTTTTATAGAAATATTTACTAGATTTAATTTTTATATATTATAAAAATAAGTTTATTTTCAATCTTTTCGCTTTTAGGAAGTAGATGTTTCTATCATATAATTGTCATAATGAATAAAATTTGATTAAAATCTAATCAAATTTTATTCATTATTAGAAGTTTTTATTGCTTGTAAGAAGGAAAAAGTTTTTTTGCCAATGATTGTTTTTTTATCGGTTTCCCCATCAACATTATAAATTAATTTTTTCGTGATTCCCTTAACAGCAATTCCAACAATAGCTTTCAGCGGGATTTCTTCATCTAAAAAGAAGATAACATTGTCATTAACTTTAATTCATAAACTATTCAAACATTGGGTTTGAATTATTAAATAAATTAAGATTAAACCATAATCAATTAAACCAATAATAACATATAAGTAAGAAAAAACCGGAGCAGTATCGGGGATCGTTAATAATAAAATATAATCAACAATAATAAAAATAATAATGGGGGTTAAAACAGCATAGATAAAAATAAAAATAAAACTAAGCATCGCAGTTCACCGAAATTCTTGATTATAGTCTTTAACACCCCGTTGGCGATGATATTGCATCATGAATAAAAAATTAAAAACATACAATGCTAACGCTAAAATTAAGGTAAAAACTAATATTATATGTAATTCCATTTTAACTTCCCTTCTCTGTGGTAATTAATTTTTGTTGTTGTAATAATAGTTTATATAGGATCATTGATATTTTAACATTTTTTGTTAAAAACTTATAAATATTATTCTTGGTACTAATGAAAAAACCAACTTCAAACGCAATATTAAGATTAAAAATGCTTGGATAGAAATAAATAATATCTTTTAACCAGATTATTTTATAAGTTTTAATATCATCAATTAGCACTCGTTTATTAGTAACATATAGATTTCCATTGTATCTTCTTGCACGGTGCGGTGATTTTAAGTTAATATAGCCATTTAAATTTTCAATTTTATATTGGGGTTGTTTGGGCTTTACCGGAGGGTATAAATAAAAACTATTATTATTAATTTCTTTGGTGTTTTCCAAGATATATACTTCAACTTCTTCTTTAGCATAACACACTTCATCAGATGGCAGTTGATAATCAATGGTAATTGCTTGTAAAGGGATTGTTAATTCTTGGTGTTGATCAGTAATTGCCGCTTGGAAACTACGATAAACCTTTTTATAATTTTGAATTTTAACTTGTTGGAGAATTCCTAAAATTAAAGTGATCAATACTGAAATTCCCATTACGCCAAAGAAAATAATAAATCCAATTTCCATGTTGCTACTCCCCTTCTGTTTGTACTTTTTTAATTAAATATGGTGTTTTTAAATCATTACTAATGATAAAATACTTACTTTGCTCATAATATAAGAAAAATCCCTGGTATAAGCGCTGATTAATCCGAATTATTGATAATTCTAAGTTAGTAATTTTTGTTAGCTCCCAAATCGTAGTAATTTCGGGGTTAACAATTAAAATTCGTTGGTTGGTAATAAATAAATACCCTTCTTGAAAAACAACTGGAACAGGATTTTTTAAAAAACGATTTTTCCCGGTATAACCAACGTTAATTCCCCCCGGAAATTCAATTACATATTTAGATTTAGAATAGTTACTAACTTGTTTTTTGTCTAATAAGGGCATTAAATAACTGCTAATTGCTGTTGTATAATATACCACTTCATTTCGTTGTAATTTAATCTTAACTTTAATTGGATTAACGGTTAGTTGGGGATAATCATTATTAATAAAACTTTGGTTATCAACTTCTAATTTTTTAAAAATTTCAAAAATAAGGTGTTTTTTCTTATAGTTAAACCATATTAAAAAACCAAGAAAAATTAGTGATAATCCGATAAATAAGCCAATAAATACTCACCCAATTGTTGTCATGTGGTTCCCCCCCCTTCTATTTAATATTATTAATCCCTTTATTAAAATTATTAATAAATGTTTGTAACATTAATTCTTCCCCACTATTGCGGGGTTGTTCAAAGCGATTGTAATAATAAATATTAATTAACTCTTTTGTTTTACTATTTAATTTATCATAATACTTTTGGTTAATTAATATGTGGTTAGCTTGGTTAATAATTAAACTTGAACTATAAGTTAACCATTCTTTTTCATTTTTAATTTTTTCTGTTCATTCATTAAAGTATAAATTATAAATCCGGTTATTTTTATGATAATAAAAGTTAATAACCCCCGTGTTATTTTCCACCGTGTTAATTACAAATAATAATTTATTTGGTAAAAATGGGTTGTTTGGGGAATTAATCGCTTGAAAAGTAATCGGGGTAATTTGCGCTAATAAAATATCATTAATAATAAATGAGGTTAATGGTTTTTTGAGTACAATTTGGTGTTTAAGATAGCTTTTATTAGTATTATCTAAATCATTAACTAAGCGGTATAATTCTAATTCATAAATTAAATGGAGTTTAATAAGTTTCCGAATTTTTAAAGTTAAGATTACTTGTTCAGCGACACTTAGTAACTGGTAAAAATTAATAAAGGTTTCATAACAAACCTGGTGGTCAATTAAGTTATTACCAATGTTCATTAATAAAGCTTTTAACTGGGGAGTTAATAACTTTGGATTATTTAAATATTCATCACTATGATTTTGACAAAGTAAATAAAAATAATAAGGACAATCCTCTGTACTTTCTTCTAATGCTAAAAAGTTATTCTTAATATTTTTAAAAAAATGTTTTTCTTGATAACGATCAATAAAATAATTCCCTTTAATTAACTCAGGGTTATAAAGATCATTGCGAACAACCGGATTTTGACAATCTCTTAAAATGCATTCATTTTGTTGTTGATGATTGCGAACGTTAGTATAATGTTTTTTTTCTTGATAAACATATTGTTCTTTTAACTGGGAATCACTAATTGCTTGTAAAATTGACAGATATTCATCCCGTGCATGGGGAGTTGCTAATACTAATGGCTTACAACAATCTTGGTATTTTTTCCCGCTAAAGCAAATGCAATCTTCATTATCCGAAATGGTAAAAATTGGTTTATAGTATTGATGCAAATAATCTAACTGGTCATCATCAAGAAAATAACTCTTTAGTAAAGCATCAAACATTAATCGTTCTTGGCCTTTTAAATTATCACTGAAATGTTTTTCGATTTGATCACTCATTTTGAATCCCCTTTTTCCTAATCATTATATATTATAAACTAAAATTAATATTTTATGCTGGTTACTATGTTTTTTCTCCCCTATCCTCAGAAAAACCTCCCCTTCCCATTAAAAAAGAGCCTCTTGTAAAAGAGACCCCCAAAGGCAACATATAGATTTTTTTAGTACTTATATTGTTTAATGAACTTTATTATTTTAACAAGCATTTTTTAGATATAAATAAATTATTTATCCAATACAGACCAATACAGACCAATACAGACAGCATATTTGACCTTAAATTTTTATACTATTATCATTATTTCTCATCAAAACAATATAATTACTTCTCAATTTTGTAGTCTTGATAGCAAGGTTAAACATAGAATCAATTATTTTTTACATGGACCGTGAATTAATAAGTAATATTTTTCATAGTTTTAACCGTTTCTTCTTAACTACAAATTCATTATATCGCAAATTTCATAAAATTCATAAAAATTTTCAAAAAATTTTATTTTTTTTATTAGTTTTTTATAAAAATATTCAATATTTTATAAATTTATAATTAGTAAATAATTATTCTTACCTTATCACATTCCCCTTTAACTGTCAAATAACTGACAAATTATTTAATAAACACTCACAAGGAGTATTTATTGCCCTTTTGTTAAGTCAATTAACCGTTTTGTTTTTTCATTCGCAATAAGATAAAGACTGTTTCTGCCACGGTTAAAGCTAATAATGCTAACACTACAATTACAATACTTTGTCATGAAAAAGCAAAGGTAAAGAGAATTCCCGTCATGTTAAAGATTAAGCGAACAATAATAATTCAGGCACCATAAGAGATTAGGAATGGCAATCCGAGTCCAATTTTTCAAAAGCAAAGATATATCAGGCTAAAACATAGGTTAAAACCTTACCATTCGAATATCCCATTGCTTTCATTGTTGCCATAATTGCTGCTTTATAATTGTTTTCTTCAATTGTCATGTTAATTAAAACAACCAAGATAAAGGCTACAATAATAAAGGTAAAGATAGCGGTAATTTCTAACAATAAAATAACATTCCCAAAAACTTTTTCTAACGCTTCTTAGACCATTTTTAATGGTGAAATTGTATTTTGACCATTTAAATTATTAGTGCTCTTAAGAAGAAACTAAACTATCCCGTAATTTTAGTGAGGTTAATAATTGCACAATCCCTACCGTTTTTTTGGAAACTGACTTAATGATAAAATTAATGAGAGAATTAAGACGATCATCATTGTAGTTCTCTTAAGTTATATTTCAATTCAATTAATTATTAACCAGTATTTGTTAAAAAAGAAAACTGTAGTTCAAAAAGAACTGGTTAAAAAATGGTACCATATTGTTTTAAGTGATAATCCCCAAAAATATTTAAATATTTTTTTCCTTAGCAGCAATTTCTTTTGTTGCCGCAATGATAACTTCCTTAACCGGAATGGGTGATGGAGTCATTATTATGCCTTTCTTATTACTGTTTGTGAAGTTAAATATTAAGGATTCAACCCCAATTTCGCACTCAATTATTATGATTACCAGTTTATTAGCAATTATTATTGAACCCACAATGGTTAACCACAACTACTTTTTAGACACCCTTGTGATGACAAATATCTTAGTTCCGATGTTAGTAGGAACTGTTGGTGGGACAATTGGTGCTATTTTTGTCAAAAAATATCTGAAAAAAGAAAATATTATTTTATGAATTTTAATTATTTTAATTTGAATTTCAATTGTAAAAATGATTGTCGATTTAGTTTACTGGTTAAAAAACAATTTTAATATATTAATTATTGCGAAGGTAAATAGTTACTAGCTTCTAAATCATTAATAATCTGGCGCGTCACAGTTAAAAAATCTTGATAAGAAAAGGCATATCAATTAGTAGTTGGCAGTTGATTTCGAAACCATGTCAACTGCTTTTTTGCATATATTTTGTTAGCATACACCATCTGGTCAATTGCTTGTTGGTAAGTAATTTTACCTTTTAAATAAGCAATGATTTCTTTACAACCAATTATTTTCATACTTTGTTTAGTTTCATCAAAATGACAATATTCATACGCAGCTGCTACTTCCGCAAATAACCCGCGCGCAGTTAGTTTATCAACACGGGTTTCAATTCGTTCGTGTAGTTCAGCTTTATCAGGATTTAAACCAATAATATAAGGTTCATAATATCATCTGTTTTTGGCATCATCATTGGCTGATTTTAGGCTCTTATTTTCTTGGAAATATTGTAAGGCTCGTAAGACACGTTTACGATTGTTACAATGGGTACGCTTGGCTTCTACTGGGTCAGTGCTTTGTAATAATTGCCATAAGGCAAGATTGGAATATTTTTCATATTGTTGGGCAAATTGGGGATCACGCTGATGGTTATCAAAATGATAATCTTTTAGTAAGGCATTAATATATAAGCCACTTCCCCCAACAACAATCGGGATTTTATGGCGTTGTCAAATTTCATTAATAATTTTGCGTCCTGCCCGTTGAAAGTCACTAATTGAATAATTATTATTTAAATCAATTGTTGATAATAAATGATGAGGGATGTTTTCTTGTTCAGAGGACAAAATTTTATTAGTAGCAATATCTAATCCATTAAAAATTTGAGTGGCATCAGTGTTAATACATTCACCATTAATTTTTTTAGCTAACATAATCGACAAGTCAGTTTTTCCACTTGCTGTTGGTCCCACAATAAGAATAATTGGTTTGTTCATTTTTGCCCTGCTTTCTTTTAAATAATATCATATATAAATATATCGCATTTTTAATATTTTTTTAAGTTTATCATTATCTTTTATTTCGATCTTTAATTAAAAATATCTAAGAAACCTTGTTCTTAGATATTTTTATAGTTAATATATATCATTTAAAAAGAAAAAAGTTATTTTAAAAACTAATTAATCCTCTTAATTGGCTTTTAAAATAACCCTAAACCGCTTTAAGTGTCTGGGTGTAGAGTTATTTTTTGATTTATATAGCGGTTAATAACCCCAAACACACCTTAACGTTGCATAAAAAACGTAGAAACTGTCCTTACGGACAAATTAATTATACTATATTTAATCATAAAAATCAGCAATTTTCTTAACAGATGAAATTATTTTACCTAAGGTAATTTTATCATTTGTTAATTTTTCCTGGTGCTATTGATTTTGGTTTTTTTAATTTCAATCTCATTTTTGTTCCTTGACAATTTATTTTAATTCACTAACAGCATTTCCCATCGCCACTGGTTAACCAACACTTTGCGCTAGTTTAATAACATTATGGTTATCATCACCATATGAAATAAATTGGTTTGGATCATATGCCTTAATATCACATAAAATTTTAACAGTTAAATTTTATTTTGCCGAACTTGTTCAGCAAAATCACTAGTAGTGTCCACTTCAATTTGGTATTCTGGTTTGGATGCTGTCTTGTTATAATTAAGAACCATTTGAATCCGATCGGTCTTTTCAGGACCATAAATCATGTTGCAAGAAATAATTGGAATTTTAATTTGTAATTTATCAGCATACTCTTTAATTATTAAATCTAATTGTCCCGATGCTAAAATTAATTTATAATCACTAGCTAGTTGATATATTCGTAATGCTTCATAAGTTTTATCACTAATCGTAAAATCTTTGCGGGTAATTGTTCTGTCTAAATCAGTAATAATATAAGGATACTTGGTAATTAGACTCATTATTACTCCCCCTTTTTAACTCTCAATAAGTATTATAAAATTAATTACCAATTAAATAAATCTTTTTGCCAAAGTAATTTTAATATTTTTATTTGTGGTAATTAATAATTTTTGACCAACAATACCTTGAAAAGTAATTCACCCTAATCCTGAAATTCATAAGGAATAATTATCTGCTTGAGAAATTGTAATTTCAGTTATTTGCATGTCATCATAATGATTTAATTGTAAACTTAGCTTATTCAAATTATTTTTCCAGTACTGTTCTTGGTTTTGATATTTTGTCCGATGTAAGATAATGTTATTGTTTTTATAAAAATGGAAACTAGTTTTAAATCCCGCTAAATATGTAAAACTCGCTAGTCCTTCATAAAAAATTGTTTGTTCAGCATTTAGTTGAAAAGTTATTGGTCGCAAAATTTTGTTAACTAATAATTTTTTATAATTATTTTTATTAACATAATTTAATAAATTAGTTGTGTTAATGACCCCGGGTGTATCATAAATTTTAACTGGTAAATTAAAATTTAAGGAAATGTTATCTAAGGTAGTTCCAAAATGGTTAGAAACCACAATTGGTTTATTATTCCTATTAACTAATTTAATTAAACAATTTAAGATACTACTTTTACCAGTGTTTGAACAACCAACAACATAGAGATCTTTAGTTTGATGAGTAATATATTGGTATAATTCGTCAACATGATAATTTTTTAAAGCACTCATCAAGATAATTTTTTTGATGTTGCGGTTAATTATTGCAGAGGAGAAAATACTTTTAACATAACTAATTATTTTTTGTTCATTAATTAATTTATTAACTAGATCAACTTTATTAATAATTAATGTAATTTCATTATGTTGGATAATTTCTTCTAAAGTGAAGTTTCGGGTTCCGGGTAAGTCATAAATATCTAATACATAAAAGTAATGATGATGTAAGTTAATATTATTTTTAAGTTGGACTAAAAATTGGTGGGGATCAACATCATAATCAATAATTTCATTATAATTTATTAACCGAAAGCAACGCAAACAATAATCCTGCTCAATATTTTTTGCAAACCCGGCGTGATTCTCTTCACTTGTTTGGAGAACCACACCACAACCAATACATTTTTTATTATTATAAGATGTCATAATCTACTCCATATTCTCCTTCATCAAAAAAACCTTTATGTAAAATATTCTTTTGTTCTAAGCGTTTATAAACTAAATTATCTAACATTCGGATTAAACGACTTGATTCATCAACACCAGTTACTGGGACTACTAAGATACTTTCAATGTGAGCGCGGTTAGCAAATAAAATATCAGTAATTAACTGGTCACCGACCATAATCATTTCATTTGGTTGCACATTAAATTGTTTACTAATCACTTTAAAATATTTTAGTAATGGTTTTTTAGCATTCCAATAAAAATACTTAATCTCTGCTTTTTGAGCAAATCGTTCCACACGTTTACGAGCATTATTCGATAATAAAACAAACTTCATTCCTAATTCTTCTACTTTCCGAATTAATTGGAAATTATCCGCATTCGGGATGCGGCGGTAAAAAGGGGCTAAGGTATTATCTAAATCACAAATAAAGACTTTAATCCCATGTTTTTTTAAAGATTCTAAATTAATTTTATTAACATCTTTCACATAAATTGATGGTTTAAAATAATTTAACAATAAGTTACGGTTTTTTTGTTTTCGAAAGATCTTATTTGACACTTGTTAACCCCTTTCCTATTTTCAATATTATATCTTAAAATTTAATAAAAAGAAAAGCATCCCTGTTGAAATGCCTTTCAAAAATAATTTTGTTAATTTCAGTTAGCTACTAATTGGTATAATTGTTCGCCCACTTGTTGATGTGCTCACGCGGTTGGATGGACATCATCAAAGAAAAAATGATTATTAATATTACTATCATCACATCCTGAAACATAAGTTGGTGTTAATTTACCCGTTACAATATCACTAAAATTAATTGTTACACACTGGTCAGTGGTATTATTTTTTGGATCTAACTTCCCAAATGTGGTTAGTAATTTATCAAATTCAGTAAATAGATCATATTCCTTAACTGTATTTGGATGATGAGCATTAACTTCAGCAATTACTGTCGAAAGCTTTTGATTATATTCTTTTGTAATTTGAGTTGCCAACGCGCTTTTTTGACTATCTTTATTAAAAGCAGGAATTTTACCAATATCAGGAACATTCATAACCACAATATGATGTTCTTGATGGTTAGCTAAGGCAAACAAGGCTTGTCGCTCATTTTTAATGGCCAAGTCAATCATTTGTTCTTGTTTATCGTGTTGATTTTCCTGAGGGTTAGCACTTTCTTTTAAAATTTGCATTACATCATTACCGCCAATTTCTAAAAAAGTCAAATCAGTTGGTTTAATTTGATGCTGTTTAATTAATGCTGTTGTTTGATTATAAATT